>NZ_KV800108.1:613375-621988 GCF_001810135.1 Rothia sp. HMSC069D01 | reverse complement strand
GACCCGAACTGGATTGAGCACCCCCGCTCCGTGCTGGTGGACCACAACTCCGGCAAGGTGTTCGTGACCGGCCGCTACTACGTGTCCGCGATCGACATGAAGACCTTCGAGGTTACCAAGCTGCAGTTGGAAGGCGCCCCCAACGGCGGCACCCGCTACGTCGGTATGAACATGACCGTTGACGGCGACAAGCTGTACGTGCCCGAGCGTACCGGCGGCAAGGTCTTCGTCATCAACACCAAGACCTTCAAGACTGAGCAGGTTATTCAGACCCGGGGCGAGAATTCCTCCGTTGAGGTTCGTCCCTCTGACGTCACTATTGACCACTCCGAGAACGAAATTTACGTCTCCTCGCAGGGCGTGGACGGCGTGAACTCCGGTATCTCCGTCTACGATTTGACCACCGGTGCGTTCAAGAAGTTCGTTAAGTTCGGCACCCAGGCGCTGTCCATGGAGAACGACGAGGACCGCGACCTGGTGTACGTGACCGATTTCGGTACCGGCAAGATCGCCATCTTCGACGCCAAGGCTGACCGCGTGATTGGTGAGGTTGAGATGAACGGCGGTAAGGCTAACGACCTGACCGTCACCGAGGATGGCTCCGTCATCGCAGTGGACAAGCAGGACATTGCTAACACCACCGCGGCGGTACCCTACGTGCTGAACTCGAAGACTGGCGACGGCTCCATGACCGACACCTACACCTCCAAGGCGACCGTGGACCGCAACGGCAAGGCTATTCCTTCCTCGCAGCAGAAGCTGGTTCCGAACTCTATCGTGAAGTTCCACGCTGAGGTTTCTGAGGGTGAGTTCACCTCCACCGCGACCATCAACCCCGCTAAGGTTCCCTTCCAGGGCTACCCGAAGCAGGCTACCGCAGTGCTGATTGACCCCACCCTGAACTTCGCTGAGGGTACCGTCGACATTACCCGCCCCTACACCTTCCACGTGTCCGGCTACGACTTTGAGAAGCCCCCGGCCGAAGGTATTCGCCTGTTCCTCGTCAAGGAAGGCGAATGGTCGATGGGATTCGACAAGCTGACCGATAGCGAACTGGCAAGCATCCAGAAGGTGTCCACCATTGTTCCGGCGAGCGCGTTTGTTTACAACGCACGCACCGGCAAGTACTCCTTCGATGCGACCCTGCGTGTTCCCGCGAATACCATGCAGTACAGCCAGGGCTACATGCTCGGTACCGTCACCGCTGGTTCTGACGTGGCTACCAACCGCAATTACGATTCGGCTGTTTCGCTGATCGTCAACGATGCGAAGGACGCCGGCAATGCAGATAACCGCGATGAGGCTGACGAGCCGGCATTCCCCGCCAACGCCTCGGCATCGCCTTCCGCACCTGCTGCAGTAGCAGAGAAGCCTGCGGCTGAGCAGTCTAAGGACGAACAGTCGAAGGCTGAGGAAGCTAACGACCAGCTGGAAACCACCGCGAAGACCGCGCCGCTGAAGAACTCTTCTTCGGTGAAGTCTGAGGATCAGTCTAAGGGCTCCGGTTCGGATTCTCAGGTGAGCGCTTCGGCTACCAAGTCTGTGCCTCAGAGCAAGGGCTCGCTGGCTAAGACCGGTGCTCAGAATGTTCTGAGCCTGGCTGCTGTCGGTGCGTTTGCATTGATTGCTGGTGCCGCTGTGATGGTGCTTCGCCGCCGTAAGGCATAGTTTCTTGCTCTAGTTTGAGCGGATGCGCCCCGTACACTGTGCGGGGCGCATTTTTGTGCCTTGATGATGCTGTGGCGTTTTATGGGGTGGAGGCGTGGTGCCGTGGTGGTTGAAGCTACCAGGGGATCGCCTGGTATAGCTGGAAAAGAGCCTAGGCGGTGAGTCTTGCACTCAGTGTAAAATATGTGATTCAATTCACCGCTTTTCGATTTGGTTGTTCCTGGGAAGCTCTGTATAGTTATATGTGTTGCCAGGGAGACCTGGTAAAAGAGATGTAAATCTCACGGCCCCATCGTATAGCGGCCTAGTACTCCGCCCTCTCACGGCGGCAACACCGGTTCAAATCCGGTTGGGGTCACCACTAGGAAATAAACCCTCAGTCTTCTGACTGAGGGTTTATTTGTTTATTCGGTGAAATTGGTTTTAGATTCTATGGTGCCGCCGTGAGCCTCTCACGGCGCCGCTCCTTACGTCGCGGCACTGCGGGGCATGATGGATTCCCTCGCGCGCTCGGCATCATGCCCCTCCGTCACCGTTACAAACCGGTTGGGGTCACACTAGGAAAAAGCTCTCCAGTCGAAAGACTGGGGAGCTTCTTTGTTTATCCGGTAAAAGAGTAAAGGCGAAAAGCCACATGTGTTTCGAAAAGCAACCATAATGGTGGCTTCTCGAAACACATGTGGCTTCTCAGCGGTATAGGGGATCCGGAATCTACTGTGCCGACGCCTCAGCAGAAGCAGTAGTAGCCTCCGCCGAACCTGCAGCAGTCGCCTCTGCAGACGCAGTACCCTCAGCCGAAACGCTCGGGCTCAGCGACGGAACCGGCGAAGCAGACGCAGTACCCGGAGCGCGACGCACCATACGCCAAGTGCCGTCCTGGTAGTGCGCCACAACCTGACCAGCCACCGGCTTACCCGGGTACTTGAACACCTCGGTCAGCGGCTGCACACGATCATTAGTCTTGCTGTACACGCCAGCACCCTCAGCACCATCAATCACCATCTCGGTTGCCCAAGTGTAGTAGCCGGTGCGAGTATCCTTGGTCGGGCGGTCAGCAGTCAGCGACAGAACCATCGGACGCTCCGAACCAATAACCCAGCCGCTCTCCGAAGCGTACATGCTCTGGAAAAACTCAGCCACGGTCGAGTAGTCGCCGGTGTGGTCAATGTTCGTGAAGCGGGTACCGTCACCGGTCAGCAGCAGGTAGTTCAGGGTAGCCTGCCAGTACGCAATGAACGCGTGCAGACCCTCAACACTGTTCTCACGCAGCTTCGCCGGCTCCACGGGGATCGCAACGTTCACTGCCTTGTGCTCCTTGGTGCCGGGCTCAAAAGTGCCGGTGGAGGAGTAGTCGGCAAGAACGACCTCACCCTTCATGCTGGGGCCAGGCTCAACGGTAGTGGTTGCCTCCGCGGTGGGGGAGACGGATGCGGTAGCGCTCGCGGATGCCGAAGACTCGGGTGCGGATGCGCTCGCGGTTGCTGAAGATTCGGAGGACTTTGAGGAACATGCGGCAAGAAGTGCAGCGGTGCCCAGGCCCAGTGCGGTCAGGGCGGTGCGGCGGGTATACATGGTAGACATGGGGCTCTTTCTGAGGTGAATAAAGTATGTGCCGGTATTGAACTAATTCCAGAATATCGCAGGGGAGCGGCCAGCCCAATGTTGTGTGCGCCTTCAACGCCGTAAAAGCGGCGGTAGATGACGAAAAACACGGGGCACAGAGATTTTCGCACGACTACGATATGACCGGGGTTCTAAATGGAGGTGCCGGAGCTGCTCGCGCTTGAGCTGGGTGAGCTCGTTGTAAGTTTGGCTGGTTCATTCCGAACCGTCCAGGCGCCATCCTGATACTCCAAGATAAAGAAGAACTCATAATCACCGGGGCCGCTACTCAATGAAGCCATGGTGAGTTCCCTGCCATCTGTGTAGTGAATCTTTGCTTCCTTGTTATACCGGCCAACACCCAGCCAGCGGTACTGTTGTTCGTCAACCTTCTGCGGAGCGTTCTTGGTCAGCTCTGCTGAGAATGGCGCATCAGTACCGTACACCCAGCCAGTGTTCTTCTCATAAAATTCGACGAAAGGTTCGGCCTTGTAGATATCGTTTCGGTTTATATCCACAGCCTTAAACGGCTCAATGTCGCCGGTAATCATAAGGTAATTGAAAGAAGCCAACCAGTAGTTTATGGCGGCGTACATGCCCTCCGTCGTTTTGGCTTTCATCTCTGCAGGAGGGACAGGCTTGGGCGGATTCTCCGCCTTCTTCGAGCTGGTTGCGGGAACGTAGGTGCCGCGTGATTCGTAGCCGTTGAACTTCAGCTCGCCCTTGTAGGAGCGTTGTTCCCCGGGCGTGCTCTGGTTGCTGAGCGGGCGAATATCGCTGGCGCAGGCGGTCAAGGAGGCGAGCGCGGTGGTGGTGGCGATGCCAAGGGCGGCGCGTCGGGTCACGAAGGTAGACATAAGGTACCCTTCAATAGATTATCGGTGCATCTACTTCAGGGTACCTTAGTGTATTTGGATATGTTTATGATTTCTTGGGTATTAAACCTGGGAAAATACTACAAAAACTGCGTTAGCTAACGAAAAGTGCTGTTTGTTAGGCGTACGTGGTGTCGGTGTCTATGCCACTGCATCCTAAACATTGAGGCCAGAATTGCTTCCGCCCGAGGAGTCGGGGGCAGCTGTCGAAGAGCTTTTCGTCTCAATGGTGACCATCCACGTATTGTTCCGATAATTCAACACAAAAGTGACCTCATCATTAGCAGAGCTGCCGCTCGTATCTGCAATGTGAATATCCCTGTCCTCCGGTACGTAATGGAGAACGGCGGCCTTATGGTTACGGCCAATACCCTTCCAACGGTACTGCTCATCGTCAACCTTCTGTGGAGTCTCTTCGATCAGCTCAGCCAAGAGCGGCGTATCGGTGCCGTACATCCACCCCTCATCCTTCGCGTACAAGTCTACGTATATCTTCATCTTCTGTACGTAGATACCGTCTAGGTCCACGTCCTTGAACGGGGCAGCGTCGCCGGTAACCGTCAGATAGTTCAGGGCTGCGAGCCAGTAGCCCAGCGCCGCATACATGCCCGAGATCGTCTTCGACTTTATGTTCTCAGGAGGAACGGGCATGGGCGGGTTCTCCGCCTTCTTCGTGGTGCTTGCGGGGCGGTAGGTTCCGGTGGACTTGTAGCTATTGAATTTCAAGTCACCCTTGTAAGGGCGCATCGGGTCAACTACGCTCGGGTCCTCCAGCGGGCGAATATCACTTGCGCAGGCAGTCAGGGAAGCGAGCGCGGCAGCGGTAGCAACGCCCAGGGCGGTGCGGCGAGTAACGAAAGTAGGCATGAGAACCCCTAAACGGTTTGTCAGTGTACTTTTAAGCGTACCCGAAGGAACTGATGCATGTTCAAAGTCCGCTCATGAACGCATAAGGGAACATCGCCACCGCACGTAGGTAAAGAGGAAGCCCCCGCATGCAATCTCAACTGCATACGGGAGCTTCCCTCACTTTTAGAACCAGCCGCTTAGAGGCGGGTTTTAGGCGCTAGCGCTGCTCTTCTCGGAAGAGGATGCATCAGCATCCTCATCACTGAGCATGTACCACGCACCGTCCTTGTAGTCCGCCGCGAAGTTGGTTGCCTCGCTCTTAGTGGATCCATCGACTAGGGGAGCGGGGTCCTGACCCTCAATGTGGATCTTCGCGTTGGGGTCATAGATGATGCGTCCGAGCCAATCGTAGCGGTTGGGTCCGCCCGCGACCTTCTTCGGGGCGTCGGTCAGAAGCTGAACGGTAACCGGCGTATCCGTGTCGTATACCCAGCCCCTGCCGGAAGAGTAGATGATAACAGCATTGCTGCCCTCGTTCGCATAGCGGGAGTACGGGTCAGCCTTCTTGAGCGGCTCGTAATCACCGGTCATAAACATGTAGTTGAAGCTTGCCACCCAGTAGCTGAGGAACTCGTACATGCCCTCAATGGTTGCCTCGTTCATCTTCTCCGGAACAATAGGTTTCGGCACGTTCTGCGCCTTCTTCTCAGCCGTGGCAGGAACGTACTCGCCGTTCTTCTCGTACTTGTCGAGCTTCACCGTGCCCTTGTACGACTTCTTAGCAGACTCAGTCGCTGAAGCAGATGCCGAGGCGGATGCGCTCGCAGACTCAGAAGTGCTGGCACTGGCCGAAGCCTCACCGGAGGCGGAGCTATCAGCCAGCGGGCGAATATCGCTAGCGCAAGCAGTCAGTGCTGCAACCGCGCCGGCACCGGTAGCAGCAGCTAATGCGGCACGTCGAGAAAGAAAAGTTGCCATGAAAAATCCTTAAATGATAAGTAGGGTAAGGGATGAAGCTCTGGAGCTTATTAACCCTATAAGTGAGGTAGATCCTCACCCCTAAGGTGAACTCTGCAAAGATGCTCTAGGCGTTATTAGGGGTAGCCTCAGTCGATGCTTTAGCGCTTGGGCTTGGAGTGCTCTGCTCGCCGCCCTTAGTGGCGGCATAAAACCATCTACCGTCCTTATAGGACAACTTCAGCTTGGCGTGGTCAGGAGTCAAAGCCTTACTAGGGAACATAGGCTCATCTGCTCGCCCTTCAATGCGAGACATCGCATTAGGATCCCTAACAAATCTGATAGGCCAAATATAGAGGGTGTCGCTACCCGATGCCTTTTCAGGCCGGGGGGTTAGCATCTCAGTTTGAACCGGTTTCTCCGAACCGTAAAACCATCCCTCATTGGTTTCGTATACAGTTACATAACCTTGAAAAGCTTTGACGTCCTTGCCAACAGGATCAGCTTCTTTCAACGGTTCAACATCACCGGTAAGTACTAAGTAGTTGAGGCTTGCTTCATAAAAACTATAGGCCGCGTAAGCTCCATCAACAGTATTCTCGTACATATTTGCCGGCGGTCGAGGCCTAGGCATGTTCAGCGCCTTATGCGTCTCATCCGCAGGGATATACTCGCCCTTCTTCTCATAGTTGTCGAACTTTACCGGCCCCAGATAGGACTTCTCAGAAGAACCACCCGAAGAGGCGCTAGCAGAAGGGCTCGCAGACTCAGAAGCGCTGGCACTGGCCGAAGCCTCACCGGAGGCGGAGCTATCAGCCAGCGGACGGATATCGCTAGCGCAAGCTGTCAGCGCCGCAGCCGCGCCAGCACCGGTAGCAGCTGCTAGTGCGGCACGTCGAGAAAGAAAAGCTGCCATGAAAAATCCTTAAGTAGTGCGTATCAGAAGATGAGGGAAACTAACTATCGTTGTTCAAAAGCATGCGCCACATGCCTTCCTTGTACTCCATGATGAACTTCGTCGTGCGAGGAATCGTCTTTTCCTCCTCAACGATAGTCGCATCAGGCTCACCCTCAATGTGGTACTTAGCGGCAGCGTCATACGCGACGGTCACAAGCCACTCGTAACGGTCCGGCTTATTAGCAACCGGCTGAAGCTCATTCTCCGCAATCTCAATCTTGTACGGCTGATCCGAACCGTAAATCCAACCCAGACCCGACTCGTAGAGCTTAATCATGGTCCTAGAGTTCCTCAAAAAAGCCTTCGCAGGATCCGCCTTCATCAGCGGCTCAACATCGCCGGTCAGAATCAGATAATTCTGGGAAGCAAGCCAATAACCCATCAGAGCGTAAGCACCCTCGGGGCTGTTCTCCTTCATCTTCTCCGGGATAAGAGGCTTCGGCACGTTCTGCGCCGGCGCCTCCGCACTCGCCGGAATGTAGGTGCCGCTCCGCTCGTAGTTATTGAACTTAATCGGGCCCACGTATGAGCCGGGCGTGTGATCATCGGTAGGAGAAGGTGACGCCGAGGCGCTCACAGAAGAGGAAGCCGCGCCAGAAGTAGCGCCAGAAGCAGCATTAGAAGCCGAACCAGAGGAACCGCCGGAACCCTGCGACAGCGGGCGAATATCGCTAGCGCACGCAGTCAGCGCTGCAAGAACACCGGTCGCACCCACGCCCAGGAGAGTACGTCGAGTGAAGAAGGTAGTCATCGGAAGCCCTTCGTTGGAGCCAATACAGAGCAAATCACGCCACACACCGTGGCGGGCATGCGCACCCCGTACAGACCTATCAGTACGTCAATGTATATATTTTTAAGGTTACCCGAGAGCCACCACCTAGCCCCCGCGACCACCTCAAGTGTTCAGAAAATTAAGACCCCACACCCAGCGTTTTACCAGGTGCGGGGTCTTATAACATGAAAAATCACCACGAGAGGAAACCCTCCGCCAGACGGCAACTAAGCGGCGCTAGACAGCTCCCACTTGTCGTCCTTGTACTCCAGACGGAACCTCGCCACCTTCTTCTTCGACTCTTCAGCGCTTGTCGCCTTCTCAGGCTGATTCCTATAATGCCGTATCATCTTGGGGTCCATATGGGCGAGGCCCTCCCAAATGAAGGCAGTGTTATTGCTGCCGGGCACCGCTCGAGGAGCATCAGTCAGTAGCTCAACAATATACGGAGTTTCCGTACCGTACACCCAACCAGCACCCGAGGCATACAGCTTGATTGTGCTCTGATACTTCTCCCAGCCGTAGCCCTTGTAGTAAACCATCTCAATGGGCTCCGGGTCACCCGTGATCATCAAATGGTTCAAGCTCGCCAGCCAGAAACTCAAGAAAGCGTACGCACCATCAACACTGTGCTCCTTGAAGTTCTCAGGAGGCGCGGGCTTCGGCACGTTCTCAGCCGGATTCGTAGCGGTCGCCGCAACATATTTGCCGTTCTCCACATAATTCTCGAAAGTGATGATGCCCTTATACTTCCTGCCCGAAGAGCGAAGACCCGAAGCGGCAGAAGCACTCGCAGAAGCACTCTCAGACGCCGAAGGAGAAGCGCTCGCAGACGCTGCGGCGGAAGCAGTTTCGGAGGCGGTCGCCGCCTCCGACGGAGAAGCCGAGCCGGTACTGTCGGCCAGCGGGCGAATATCGCTAGCGCACGCAGT
>NZ_KV800108.1:611187-613275 GCF_001810135.1 Rothia sp. HMSC069D01 | reverse complement strand
AGCGGGCGAATATCGCTAGCGCACGCAGTCAACGCAGAAAGCGCGCCAGCAACGGCAACACCCAGGGCAGTACGTCGAGTGAAGAAAGTAGTCATCGGAAGTCCTTCGTTGGATCCTTCACCCCCAAAGTCGTCAGCACGAAGCTCACAACCTGCAGGTAAAGACCACATGTAGTACGTCAATGTATATACGTTAAGCGTACCCGAGGGCCCCTCCGCCGACTCAGAACATTTGTTGAGTTTCCCCCTGGGTGTTCCCTGGGTTTCCGCAGAGTTCTGGCAGAGTTTCGGCACAAAGAAACCCCGCCCACGGTGCATTACCGCAGGCGGGGGAGAAGCCTACCTCAAACCGTTAGACCGGAACCGATATGGTGGGGCCTAGACAGAAGAAGAGCTAGAGGAAGAAGCGGAAGCCGACGAAGAAGAGCCTTCATCGCCGGTGAGCATAATCCACTTACCGTCCTTGTATTCCACGGCAACCTTCGCCAGCTTGCCATTCGGGCTAGAAGCGGTCTTAAAGGGCTGGTCAGACTTGCCCTCAATGTGAATCTTCGCATCGGCGCTGTAGTTCATGTATGCCGGCCAGTCGTAACGGTTACCCTTACCGGACGCCTTCTTCGGTGAACCACTAGTCAGCTCAAGAGTAACCGGGGTATCCGTACCGTACATCCAGCCCAGATCGTTCTCGTACATGATCGTAAGTTCCTGCAGACCATTCACATACACATCTGCAGGGTCAGCCTTCTTCATCGGCTCAGTATCACCGGTCATTAGCGCATAGTTAAAGCTTGCCAGCCAGTAGCCAATGAACGCATACATGCCATCAACGTTATCTTCGTTCATGTTCGCCGGGGCGAGGGGCTTGGGCACATTCTGCGCCTTCTTCTCGGCAGTGGCAGGAACGTATTCGCCGTTCTTCTCGAAGTTATCGAACTTCACAAAGCCCTTATAGGACTTGTCCGAAGAAGCAGATGCGGAAGCAGCGGCCGAGGCGCTTTCAGAAGCGGAGCTAGACGCCGAACCTTCAGCCGTCGGGCGAATATCGCTAGCGCACGCAGTCAATGCAGCCAGCACACCGGCACCGGTCGCGCCCAGCGCCACGCGGCGGGACATACCAGCAGAAATGGGGGAAGGGCTCGTCATAATCAGCCTTTCATAGGAAGTCAACAAAGGAAATTGAGTGAGTTGACAACCCCATCATACCGGCAAATACACAGATGCCCATCAGCGGTCGTCATTTAGCGCCGATGACAAAGCAATCTAAATACCGCAGCAAAGCATCACCGAGTTCCGGCATAAAGAAACCCCGCCCACGGTGCATTACCGCAGGCGGGGGAGAAGTCTATCTTAAGCCGTTAGACCTTACCTATAGGGTAGGTGCTTAGACAGAAGAAGACCCGCCGGCAGAGTCAGTCGCAGAAGAGCCATCCTCACTGCTGACCATAATCCACTTACCGTCCTTGTACTCCACACTAACCTTCGTCAGTTCCCGCGAACTATCCTCCATGAAAGGTTCATCAGGGCTGCCTTCAATGTGAATCTTCATATCGGCGCTGTAGTTCATGTACGCCAACCAGTCATAACGAGTTCTGCTACCGGAAATTTTCTGTGGTGAATCAGAAAGCAACTCAAGAGTCATAGGGCTATCCACACCGTAGAGCCAGCCCGCATTATTTTCATAGGCAACCGTCAAATTCTGGTAATTCTGCAGTGAATCCGCAGATTCAACCTTCTGCAGCGGCTCAGTATCGCCGGTCATCAGCAGATAGTTGGAACTCGCCAACCAATAACCAACGAACGCGTAAATACCGTCAACGTTCTGCTCGTTCATGTTCGCCGGAACGAGAGGCTTCGGCACATTCTGCGCCTTATGAGTGGCGGTTGCCGGAACGTACTCGCCGTTCTTCTCGAAGTTATCGAACTTCACGAGGCCCTTATAATGCTTGCCGGAAGAAGCAGAAGGCGAAGCGCTAGCCGAGGCACTGGGTGAGGCACTAGCTGAAGCGCTCGCGGATGCACTAGCAGAACCGGAAGTAGAGTTAGATGCCGAGCCATCAGCCAGCGGGCGAATATCGCTAGCGCACGCAGT
>NZ_KV800108.1:596084-611087 GCF_001810135.1 Rothia sp. HMSC069D01 | reverse complement strand
ATATCGCTAGCGCACGCAGTCAATGCAGCCAGTACGCCGGCACCGGTTGCACCCAGTGCCACGCGGCGGGACATACCAACAGAGGTGGGGGAAGGGCTCGTCATAATCAGCCTTTCAAAAGAAGTCAACAAAGGAAATAGAGTGAGTTGACACCATCATTATACCCTAAGCACATGAATGGATATCAAATACCACTACCTATATCCTTTTGCGAAGAAAGGTCTAAAAAGCTGCAATTAGTGCACTAGGACGCTGAGGGGCTCGCAGACTCCGTGCTCTTATCAGCATCCTTATCTTTCTGAGTGCTCATAAACCAAGCACCCTCCTTATACTCCACAACAATCCTCATCGCCTGCCCCTGAGAATCTTCTGCCCTAGCCAGCGACTTATCGCGGTTGTCCCCCTCCGTCAGATGCCTCTTCGCATTCTGGTCAACCAGAGAACGAGCACGCCAGAAATAACGAATACGGTCGCCCTCAACCTGCGTGGGAGTGTCCGTCATCAGGTACACAGACATCGGCTCACTCGTATCGTAAATCCAGCCGCGCCCTGTCTCATAGAGCTTAACCATCGGCTCAAGCTCCTTATAGTATTCGCTACTCGGGTCCGTCTTCTTCAACGGCTCAATATCACCCGTCAACGCCAAATAATTAAAGCTAGAAATCCAATAGCCAATCAGCGCATAAATACCGTCAATGCTCAGCTCCTGCACCTTCTCCGGCATGAGCGGTTTGGGCACGTTCTGCGCCTTCTTCTCAGCCGTGGCAGGAACGTACTCGCCGTTCTTCTCAAAGTTATCGAACGTGACCTTACCCTTATACGACTTATTCGCAGACGGCAACGTCGACGAAGCAGAGGGGCTCGCGCTCGCTGACTCAGAGGTGGCAGCATCAACCGGCGGATGCACCGTACGCGCACACGCAGACAACACAGCGGCAAGACCAACACCGCCCGCACCCAACACGGCGCGGCGGCTCAAGGCGACGGGCTTAGAAGAGGGGCTAGTCATCAGCAGTCTTTCGGTGAGGTCAACGGATGTGGGGAGTGAGTCGACACCCCCATCATACCGGGCGCACCTTATAGCAACCGTAAAGCACCGGCGAATAACAAATAGTCGGGCGCATATGAAGACACCCCATAGCTGCCACACAACAAAAGACAGCTACGGGGTGAACAACGTAATACGCCTCGGCTGAACCGGGCCCACCGGCTAGCAGAGTAGTTAACGGAGCAGATGCGCAAAATTACGGCGCGCGTGAGCCACCTTCGGGCTCACCACAAATGCACAATAACCCTGCGCCGGATTCAACGCGTAATAATTCTGGTGATAATCCTCAGCCTCATAGAACACACCCAGAGGCTTAATCTCCGTAACAATGGGGGAGGGGTACAGCTGCTGAGCACGCGCCACCGCACGCTCAAATGCCTCACGCTGCTGCTCATCCGCGTAGAAAAGCACCGAACGGTACTGCGAACCGGTATCCGCACCCTGACGATCCCAGCTGGTCGGATCGTGGCTCGTGAAGAAAATATCCAGCACCGTGTCCAGGTCAATCACCTGCGGGTCAAAGCTGAGCTTCAGCGCTTCCTGGTGACCGGTCGTACCCGAACACACCGAACGATAATCAGGGTCGGGAGTCTCGCCGCCCGTATAGCCGCAGACGCTCGCCTCAACCCCGCGGAACTGGCGGTACACCGCATCCAGGCACCAGAAACAGCCGCCGGCAAGAACAACATCAGTCATGATTCCTCCTTGAACTATAAAACCACACTACCTGAAGAACACCGCCGAGCCGCATAATATTCCTGAGCTGCCGCCGCGCCACCTGCCACAATAGAGGTATGACTGAAAAACTAGAAACCCCCACCCTCGCAGAAGTCGTCGACGCCTTCCACACGCTCTTCCCGCCGCAGCTCGCCGCCGGATGGGACGCATCCGGCCTCGTCGCCGGACGTGGCGCCGCCAAAGTGAGCACCGTCCTCTTCGCAGTAGACGCCCTCACCGCCACCGCCGAAGAAGCCGTAGCCGAAGGCGCGCAGCTACTCATCACCCACCACCCGCTGCTGCTCCGCGGCGCAAAGTTCATCCCCGACAGCGACTACAAGGGCAACGTTCTGCACACCCTCATCGAAGGCGGATGCGGCCTGCTCGGCGCGCACACCAACGCCGATGCCGCCGTCGAAGGTGTGAACGAAGCACTCTGTGACGCTATCGGTCTGATTGACCGCGAACCGCTCACCGAAGCGCAAACCCAGGTGCTCGACGAGCAGGAACACGCGGTAGGCACCGGTCGCCTCGGCACCCTGCCCGAAGAAGTCACCCTCAAGGAGCTTGCAGAACGCCTCGCTGCGGCACTGCCCGCGACCGCCGGTGGCCTGCGCATCGCCGGACGCGCCGACCAGCCGATCCGCCGCGTCGCCCTCTGCGGTGGTGCCGGTGACTCTCTCTTCGACGCGGTACGCGCCACCGACGCGCAGGTGTACATTACCGCCGACCTGCGCCACCACCCCGCTAGCGAATTCCGCGAAACCGCACGAGTTGACGGTAGCAACATCGCCCTGATTGATTGCTCCCACGCCGCCAGCGAATCCCTCTGGCTGCAGTCGGCGGCAAACCGCCTGCGCGCCCTGCTCGCTGAGCGCGGCTTCACCATCGAAACGAAGCTGTCTGCACTCAACACCGACCCGTGGGACTTCACCGTCTCCACCGGCGTGGCAACCGGTCATGACGCGCACTCGGCAAGCACCGCCGCAGCCCCCGCGTGGGAACTCTAGGGCGAGAATTCTAGGGGTGAGAACTCTAGAAGAATCCGCGCGGATTCCCTCAGTGCGTAAGAGCCCGGGCACCCCGTCCGTTGTGACGAGGTGCCCGGGCTAGAACCGGCCTGGCCTACTTAGTTAGCAATGCGATACAGGCCAGTAGTGATAGGGTTCATCACGCGATGCCGGTAATAGAACAACATCCAGTCCAATTCAATGCGGGTCACAGCATGATTCGGTTCAAACATGCCAGTCTCGGGAGTAATAACATTCTGCTGGGTAGCCCACAGAATCTCACGGTAGAACGCGGAATCCGGCGTAACATCCGGGAAGGATGAAACACCCGATACTTCCGGTGAACCAGACGCACGGTAAATCATTGCGGCAACGGTTGCATTCGTGAGACCGTCCTCCGCGTGGAACTTTCCGTCAGGTCCGCCGAAGGTAACACCCTTTTCACGAGCCCAAATGTAGGCGGCGTAGTTCGGATCGTCCGTCTTCACATCCGGCCACGGGGAGACTTCAGGAAGGTCCACCTTGGGGCTGCCCTTCATCTCATAAAGGGAGGAAACCAGCTCACCGCGGGTGGCAGGCTGCTTCTGTTCCTCGTCGTTCAGCGATGTCGAAAAGTACATACGTTCCTCTACGGGTACGTAAGCATTCGTGAACCGCTGGACACCCTCAAACTTCAAATCCTGGTGCGCCAAAAGAACGCCGCGGTGCTCCGGGGCAAAACCCACCATCGGGGTAATGAGAGTCTTATCCGTCTTGCTGGGGTAACCGTAGTCGCTCCACGCCTCAATGACGTACTGCTTGGACGGATCCAGCGTGTTCGCGGGAATCTTGAGATTGACGAAAGCGAAGCCTCCCTCCAGGCCCGTCTCGTATTCATCATCACCGTGGACGTAACGCTTCATCTCGCTCATAACCAGGACGGGGGAACCCGTGCCCTTCTCGCGAATGACGTACATCATGCCCTCAACGCCGGGGATGTCAGTCCCTACGAAGCCCTGACCCTGAATCAGCAGCTCCTGATCCTTTGTGGTGTCCTTCAAAGCGTCGTATTTCAACTTAGGTGCGAAGGTGTCGAAGTGATAATCATTGGTGCTCAGACCGTGATGCGTCACAACGTTCTTGCGAGCCCAGATATCCTGAACGGTTGACTGCGGCTGGCCCTCGGGCTCGGCGAGGATGCCAACCTCGTAACGCACCTTGTCCAGAGTCATATCCGGGAAATACTCCGTGAGAGTGTAGTAACTCGGCAAAGTATTAGCTTCAACCTTCAGCGGGGCGACAAAGGTGCCGTCATCGTCAATGGTGAAGTCCTTGCCCTCTTCAAACCGCAGAAGAGTGTCGGTAATCTGCAGAGCGTTATAGGGGACGTTCTCCTCGGGCGCGATGTAGATGACAACCTTGCCGTGCTGCTCGCGCCACTCCTTGGTGAATCCGCTGCCCAGAACCGTAATTTTGCTGTCCTCACCGGTGTACAGGCCGTCGCCCTCTTGCATGAAGACGTCACGGCCGTCCTGGTAGTAGTAATCCTCATAGACAACGGTGAAAGACGGCTCATCCGCAACGTCCTGAGTTGCAGGGGTGGGGGTATTGGTAACCGGCGCGTTAGCAACGGGCACATTTGCGGTGGGCGCTGCGTCCTGGGCTGACGCCGGGGTCAGCGGCAGGACCATCACGCCCGCCAGTGCGAGCGCGCTACAATTCCGAGCCGCGCGGAGGAATGAAGACTTAGAGTTCGGAAGTGAGGACATAAGACATCCTTAGGGTCATTTCTCCGGGGCTGCGCGAGCTTACCGGCAGGTTGGGAATCGGTCGCAGAATCTGCGCACGCCCGATGAGAAAAGTGGTTGAAAATCCCCCTCGGTTTCGGGGATATCCTCACCCTATCAAAGCGTTGAACGATTGTCAGGAAACACTCAAGGAATACTTTAAGGTTTCGAGAAATCTCATACAGCGGTAGCTGTTAAAAGCTGAACCCCGTGCTCCCGAACAGAAAACCATTCGGGAGCACGGGGAACCAGAGAGTTATCCGATGCACCGCACGCGCCCTCAAGGTAAAACCCGAGGGGGATGCGGGCGGGCTAAACGACCTTACTTAGCGCGAGCCTGGAACGCCTCAATCAGAGTCTCCAACTCACCATGAGTCACCATGTACTGAGCATCGAAAGCGCCGTTAGCGTTCAGCACCACCTTGTTCTGCTGAGCCCACAGAATCTCACGGTAGAACGCCGAACCGGGAGCCACATCACTGTACGGGGAGTCGCCCTTAACCGCGGGCGAACCAGCCGCACGGTAGGTGAACGCCGCAACGGTAGCGTTCGAAATGCCTGCATCAGCATGGAACTTGCCGTCCGACCAGCCGAAGGTAATACCCTTCTGACGAGCCCACACGTACGCGGGGAAGTTCGGGTCGGTGGTCTTCACATCCGGCCAGGGAGAAGTTTCAGGCAGCTTCACCTCGGGGGTGCCCGCCTGAATGTACAGGGCAGCTGCGAGCTCACCGCGGGTAGCGAGGGTCTCCAGCTTCTCATCGGAAGGATCGGGCTTCTGGTTGTCATCCTTCTTGGGGTCCTGAGCGTTGGGCAGGTTCGCCTCCCTGTAACCGTTCGTGCCGTTCAGGTCCAGGTCCTGCCACGCGAGTAGGGTACCGCGGCCCTTGGTGGACCTGCCCACGACCGGTGCGATCAGCTTACCGTTATTGCCGTAACCGTCGTTAGCCCAGACCTCAATCACGTACTTCTTCGAAGCGTTCAGAGTGTTTGCCGGAAGATTCACGGTACCGTTCAGGTTGCCATCACGGTACGCCGAAGACTGGGTGGGGTGGTCAAACTCGATAATGTCGCTGGTTGCCAGAACCGGGGTGTTCGAGCCCTTCTCACGAACCACGAGCTGAACGCCCCTAACGGAGTGAATATCGCCGTTAAACCCCTGGCCACCAACGTTCAGATCCTGTGATTTTATGGGGTCAGTCACAGCGTTGTAACCCAGGCGCGGTGCGAACGGCGCCGGCTTCTCACCCATAGTATTCAGTACCTGGGTGCTCACCACGTTCTTGCTGGTCCACAGCTCCTGAGCGGTCAGCGGCTTCTGATCCTTCTGTTCAGCAACCACGCGAATTTCGTAGAGGACATCGTACTTGGTGCCGCCGGTCGGGTCGTGGAAGTTGTCATCATCGATGAAGTAGTAGGCAGCAAGCTTGTACGCCTCAACCTTCAGATCAGCCTCAAAAGTGCCGTCATCGGTAATGGTGAAGTCCTGACCCTCCACGAAGCGCAGCATCTTCGAAGTCGGAATCTCGTAGCCGGAGGGCGCGTAGTTCGCGGGAGCAATGTACAGCGCCACGGTACCGTGCTGAGCACGCCACTCCTTGGTGTAACCCGCACCCTTCACATGGATGGTACCGCCCTCAGTCGTGACGAGGGAGGGGTTCACGCCGTCGTACTTGTAACCGTCAGGGATGGAAACCTCAAGGGTCGGGGTAGCCGCAGCGACCTGGTTAGCTGCCTGAGGGGTAGCGGCAGCAACAGCGGCATCAGCGGCAGGAGCCGCATTCTGAGCCAGTGCCGGGGTCATCGGCAGAACCATAGCACCAGCCAACGCCAATGCGCCGCAACCCTGAGCAGCGCGGAGGAAAGAAGACTTAGAGTTCGGAAGCGAGGACATAACACATCCTTAAAGTTGTTTCTCGCAGGGCTCTGCGGGCTCAACGGCGGGTAGGGAATTCGCCGTTGAATCTGCGCGCCCTATGAGAAAAATGGTTGGAAGCCCCGTCGGTTTCGGGGACATTTTCACCCTATCAAACCCTCCAAATGATGTCAGGGAACACTCAAGGGAGGCTTGAAGGTTTTGAGACATTTCACAGGTTGATCAGCCGGTAAAAGCTGAACCCCGTGTTCCCGAATAGAAAAACCATTCGGGAACACGGGGTATTCAGCTTAGAACTAGGCTGCCTTACTTAGCGTGGTTCTACCCGGCACCGTTCTACTGAGCGCGGTTCTGGAAATTGAACAGCATCTGCTCCAGCTGACCACGATTCACCAGGTCCGTCGCATTAAAAGCGCCGAAATCCGGATTAATGACATACTGCTGAGTGGACCACAGAATCTCACGGTAGAACGCAGAATTCGGCTTCACGTCGGTAAAGGAAGACACGCCCGATACCGCAGGGGAACCCGCCGCACGGTAGGTGAATGCCGCAACCGTAGCATTCGAGATGCCGGCATCCGCGTGGAACTTACCGTCAGACCAGCCGAAAGTAATACCCTTCTGGCGAGCCCACACGTAGGCGGCATAGTTCGGGTCGGTGGTCTTCACATCCGGCCAGGGGGAGGTCTTAGGGAGGTCCATCTTGGGGCTACCAGCCTGAGCGTACAGCGCCGCCGTCAACTCGCCGCGAGTAGCGCGCTGCTGCTGCTCCTGGTAAGTGAGCTTCGAAATCAGGCTCTTGTACTCTCCCTTAGGGACGGTAGCATCCGCGAAGTCCTGAACACCCTCAAACTTCAGATCCTGACGGCCCATAAGAACACCGCGGTGCTCCGGCGCCAAACCCACAATCGGGGTGATGAGGGGCCTGTCCTTCTTGGTGAGGTCGTAGTCGTAGTCGCTCCACGCCTCAATGACGTACTGCTTAGACGAATCCAGGGTGTTTGCGGGGAGCTTGATGGTGCGGTAAAGAGTGCCTCCCTCCAGGCGGGTTACGCCATCGGGGCCTTCATAGTAGGACTTCATATCGCTCATCGCCAGGACGGGGGTGCCGGTGCCCTTCTCACGAATCACGTACATGGCACCCTCACGACCGGGCAGCTCCTCACCAACGAAACCCTCACCCTGAATCAGCAGCTCCTGATCCTTCGTGGTATCCTTCAGGGCATCATACTTCCACTTAGGTGCCATGACTTCAGGATGGTAAGCGCGGGTGTACATCGGGTGGTGAGCGATAACGTTCTTGCGAGCCCAAATATCCTCAATGCTCGACTGGGGCTGACCCTTAGCCTCGGTCAAAATACCCGTCTCGTAACGCACCTCGTCCAGGGTGATACCCGGGAAATAATCGATGGGAGTGTAGAAATTTTCCAGAGCATTAGCCTTGATGGTCAGCTTTGCCTCAAAAGTGCCATCATCGGCAATGGTGAAATCCTTACCCTCTTCAAAACGGAGCATCGACGTGGAAGGCTCAGCGTTACCGGGGCGGTCCTTCGTAGCAGCAATGTAGAAGACAACGGTGCCGTGCTGCTCACGCCACTGCTTGGTGAAACCGGCACCCTTCAGGGTCACGGTGCCACCCTCGCCGGTGTACAGAATACCGTCATAATCAGTGGAGTACGTCGGCTGTGCCGCTGCATCCTGAGCAGCCGGCTTGGGGGTCACAGCATTTGCCACCGGTGCATTAGCAACAGGTGCCGCATCCTGGGCGAGTGCCGGAGTCATCGGCAGAACCATAGCTCCAGCCAGCACCAGTGCGCCGCAACCCTGCGCCGCACGGAGGAAAGAAGACTTAGAGTTCGGAAGCGAGGACATACATCATCCTTACGGGTCGTACCCATCGGGATGATGCGGTTTCATAGGGTTTCTGGGGTGAGAAATCTCCGTTGAATCTGCGCCAACCCAATGAGAAAAGTGGTCGAATATCCCCATCGGTTTCGGGGACATTTTCACCCTATCAAAGCGTTGAACAGATGTCAGGAAACACTCAAGAGAGGCTTGAAGGTTCTGATGGTTTTCACAGGTTGACCAGCCACTAAGAACTGAACCCAGCAAGCTAAACTCAGCACGTTAAACCCCGAAAACAGAACCCCGTGCTCCCGAATAGAAAACCATTCGGGAACACGGGGTTACTCGTGCGACTAGTGTCGACAAGCAGAGCCAGTTTAGCGGGCCAGCTTATCGAGACTGGAAAGCAGTCAGAACAGTTTCCAGGTGGCCGCGAGTCAGCAGCTGCTTAGGAAGGAAATAGTGACCACCGTACACAGTAGGCAAATTCTGGCTAGCCCACACAATCTCACGGTAGAACGCAGAACCAGGCTTAACATCCACGTAGGGGGAATCACCCTTCACCGCAGGAGAACCAGACGCACGGTAAGTAAACGCCGCAACCGTAGCGTTCGAAATGCCGGCATCCGCGTGGAACTTGCCATCCGACCAGCCGTAGCTGATGCCCTTCTCACGAACCCAGATGTACGCCGCGTAGTTCGGGTCGTCAGTCTTCACATCCGGCCAGGGCGACGTCTCGGGTAGCTTCACCTCGGGCGCGCCAGCCTGAAGGTACAGAGCCACCGCCAGCTCACCGCGGGTAGCGCGTTCCTTGCGCTGCTCATCGGTCAGGCTAGGCTTCTTATCCTCAACAGCGTCAGAGCCCTTGAAGTTCAGGTCCTGAGAAGCCAGCAGCTCACCGCGACCCTCGGGCGCCTTACCCACAACGGGGGCAAGGAACTCGCCGCTCTCGCTGTAGCCGTCATTAGCCCAGACCTCCACCACGTACTTCTTCGAAGCATCCAAAGTGTTAGCCGGAACCTTCACGGTGCCGTTCACTACGCCGTTCACATACTCAAAGGCACGGTCGTGGTGGTTGTACTCAATGATGTCGCTGGTCGCCAGAACAGGGGTGTTCGAACCCTTCTCACGGATTACATACTGAACACCCTTGACGGAGTGAATCTCACCGTAGAAACCGGTACCCGAGAAGTAAATGTCCTGATCAGTGGTGGTATCGCCAAGAGCCTTGTATTCCACCTTGGGGGCAAACGGACTGGGACGGAACGCCTGAGTTTGCACTGCAATACGGCGAATCACATTCTTGCCAGCCCACAGATCCTCAATGGTCAGCTGGGGCTGACCCTGCTGCTCAGCAACCAGGTCAACCTCGTAACGCACATCGTAAGTCGGGATACCGGGGAAGTAGTAGCGAGGCTCATAGTAGCGCTGAAGCACGTCCGGCTTGACCGTCAGCTGAGCATCCAGGGTGCCGTCCTCAGCAATGGTGAAGTCCTTACCCTCCTCAAAACGCAGCGGCGTATCATCAGCGGGCAGTAGGCTACCGTCGGGAACACCCTGAGAAGCGGCCAGGTAAACCGCCACCTTGCCGTGCTTTTCACGCCACTCCTTAGTGAAACCCGAACCCTTCACGTGGACGGTACCGCCCTCAAAGGTGTACAGCAACTGAGCCTTGCCGTCGTACAGAACCTCGAACGTCGGAGCGTCCTCCTGGGTGGCCTTAGCGCCCGGAACATCCGCAGCCGTCGTGCCGTCAGAACCATTGAAGTTCAGCGTCTGAGAAGCGAGCAGAGTACCGCGACCCTCGGGTGCCTTGCCAACAACGGGGGTCACCAGGTCTTCGCTACCCTCCTGGTAGCCGTTGTTGCCCCATACCTCGACAACGTACTGCTTTGCCTTATTCAGGGTGTTAGCGGGAATCTTAACGTTACCGTTGAGGAGCCCATGCTGGTACTGGAACGCATACTCGGGGTCGTTGTACTCGATGATGTCGCTAATAGCCAGGACGGGGGTGTTCGAGCCCTTCTCACGCACAACAATCTGAACACCCTTCGGGGAGTTAATATCGCCGTTGAAACCCCAACCTGAGAAGTTCAGAACCTGATCGTTACCGGTATCCTTCAAAGCGTTGTAGCTCCAATGAGGAGCGAACTCATCAGAAGTAGCAACAGGATTCTCGCGGACGCGATCATCCGGCAGGGAACCAGCAACAGCCGCCGCAGGAGCATCCGCGGCAACATTCTGGGCAAGCGCAGGAGACATCGGCAAAACCATCGCGCCAGCCAGCGCCAATGCACCGCAACCCCGTGCTGCACGGAAGAAGGACGAAGCCTTGAAATTCGGAAGAGCGGACATAATCATTCCTTATTGGTCGAACCCATCGCGCCAATGCAGTTTCTAAAAGGGGAGTGAGAAATCTTCGTCGAATCTGCGCCAACCCAATGAGAAGTGGTCGAATATCCCCGTCAATTTCGGGGACAATTTCACCCTATCAAAGGGCTGAACAGATGTCAGGAAACACTCAATAGAGACTTGAAGGTTCTGAGGGTTTTCCCAGGTTGACCAGCCGCTAAGAACCCAGCATGCTGAACTTCGAAAAACAGAACCCCGTGCTCCCGAACAGAAAAACCATTCGGGAACACGGGGCTGCCAAATACACTAACCAAGCACTAAAACGAAGCGTGAAACGAGGAAGCGTGAAAACTATGAAGTGCGAAAACTACGAAGTGCGGAAGTATAGGTACATCATCATCGCAACACGACCACGAGACGTTTGAGCCGTCGGCTCAAAAGCATTACCCTCAGACACCGTAGACACACCACGACGAGACGCCCACACAATCTGACGGTAGAACGGAGTCACAGACGAAACATCGCTAAACGGCGAAGAACCCGACATCTGAATCTTCTGCGCACCATCAGCACGGTACAGCAAAGCCGCCGCAGAAGCATTCGACAGACGCGCCTCCGCATGGAACTTACCATCAACCCAACCGGACGTAATACGCTCCTGACGCGCCCACAGGTACGCATCATAGTTCGGGTCAGACTCATCAACATCTGCATACGGCGAATGCTCCGGACGGGTCACTGCCGGCGAACCCGCCAGCTTATAGAACATGGTGATCAGCTCGCCACGAGTCACCGGATCCTCAGCACCAAAATGGTCCTCAGAAACCGGAAGCATAGTCTCAGTACGAACAGCCCAACGGATACCCGCATAGTACGCAGAGTCCTCGGGAGCATCAGCAAAAATAGTGTTCGCATCCGGCGCAGTCACGGACGGACGCAGAATCTTCGGGCCCTGAGTCGAAGAACTCGACGCCAGAGGAGAGGAGGTAGCAGGCACCGAAGCAGCTACCGGCGCAGCAGTATCCGCCGAAGAAAGACGCGCCTCCGACGAATCATAAAAAGAGAAAAGAGGTGAGAACGGCAGATACAAAACACCCGCCAACGCCACAGCGCCAACAGCCAGCTCAATACGGCGGCGCTTACGCTTCTTCGACTCAGCCTGAGAAGAAGCCTCGGGGGTGCCCTCCGGTGCCAGCAGAGGTGCAGAAGAATTATGGGCAGTATCAGTCGACTGCTTAAAATTCTGGGACATAAATCCTCAATGTGGTTGATGTATCGGTGTGTGCAGGGCTCCCTCTAGTTCTTCTACGCACCCAGCCGGATAAGGGTGCGCACTAAGGGGGCGCAACAGTCCTAAGCATAAACCACAGCTTGAAAAATATTAATTTACACTCCACAGAACATTCTTGAAAAGAGGGGAGTAGAGCACCCAAAAATCCGCCCAATAGCGGGTGCCGCATGAGGCGCGCCCCACATGCGGTACAGCCCACACTAGCGTGGTAACCGCCAAAAATACGCCGAAAACCGCGGAACATTAGCGGACAACAGCCCCACTCACACCCCTACAGACACCCTGCAGACACCTCATAAACACCCCGCAAGAGCACAGAAAAGCCGGGCCAGCGGCGTTGAAACCAATGTTTCATCGCTGCCAGCCCGGCATAATCCATAGACCCTAGAGGCCAGCTTTAGCGAACCTTATAAAGCCCTAGCGGACCTTGTAGTTCATCAAGAAACCAGCCAGCTCACCACGGCTCACCAGCGCAGACGGGTGGTACTCAGAGCCCGGGAAAACCTGTAGCTTCTGCTGCTTAGCCCAAGTAATCTCACGGTAGAACGCAGAGCCGACCTTTACATCGGTGTACGGCGCCTCAGTCGCAACAACCGGCTTCTTACCATCGAAACGGTACAGGAACGCCGCAACAGTAGCGTTAGAAACAGACGCATTCGCGTGGAACTTACCATCAGACCAGCCGAAAGTAATGCCCTTCTGACGAGCCCAAATGTACGCAGTGTAGTTCGGGTCATCGGTCTTCACATCCGGGTACGGGCTAGTAGCCGGCAGGGTAACCTTCGGGGAACCAGCCATACGGTACAGTGCAACAGTCAGCTCACCGCGGGTCGCATCATCATTAACGCCGAACCAATCCTTCTCACGAGAATCAATCAGCTTCTGATCAGCAGCCCACAGAACAGCCTTGTGGTTCGCGTGAGCAGCCGGAACATCAGCGAAACGCTCACGAGCCTTCTTGTTCGCAGACTCACCGGTCAAAGTCAGGTAATCAGCCGCGATGCGCTCGCTGTCACCATCGGCGTAGTTCACGGTCACGAAAATAGCGTAGTGGCCATCAGCGTCCAGCTTGGTGCCGTCAACGTTAACGGTCGTCTCAAACGCGCCGGTTGCCACGCGGTCAGCGCTCAGAGTGATGCTATCCAGAGCCTCACCGGTCGGGTTGCCGTCAGCCTCAGCCTCAGAGAACAGAACGTTCACGGTAGCGCCAGCCGGAACCTTGAAGTCCTTACCCTTTACACGGATAGTGGTCGAAGAGCTCAGATCAACCTTGTCAGTGCTCAGGGACACCGAAGGCGAAGCAGTCTTAGCGTTCTCGCCGTTCACCGGAACAAACGCCTGAGTGCTCAGTGCCTGGTTGTTCGCCTCATCGTTATCTTCCGGAACGTTGAACTCAAAAGTCTGCACAACATAGGAGCTACCGGACTTCAGGGTGCCCGCCGGGATGTCCAGAACAGTCGAGAAACGGCCGTTGGTGTAACCCATGTGCTGACCAAAGAAAGCAGAGTAGGAGGTGAACTTAGCCTCCGACTGAGCCACCGCGGGGCCGGTAGCCTTACCGGTTGCCGGATCAACCGCACGAACCGCAACAATCAGCGACTCGCTACCGTTGTACGAAATGTTCTGGAAGCCAGCACCGTTCACTGTGACCTTAGCGTTCTCAGAAGCATTCACCGACGAAGCGCTGTACGACAGGGTCGGGGAATCAACGGTGGGAACATCCGCAACCTTCAGTTCAGTACGAACCTCATCCGCAGGAATCCAGCCGTCTTCAGCATCATCGCGGTAACCGAGCACAACATCGAAGGACGAGCCATTGGCCTCCAGATAGTTAGCGCCGATAGAAGCGGTCAGGTTCACGGTGCCGTCAGCCGCAAAGGCGGAGGCGGGAACATCCTGAACATAGAAGGGGTAATCACGCGGGTGGTGCGGCGGGAAAGCAACGCTTTCACCCTTCGGAACAACGTACAGGCGGAACGACTTGCCCTTAACGAAGTCCTTGGAGAAACCGGAGCCGCTAACCGTCACGTTGCCGCCCTTGAGAATGTCAAAAGTGCCGGAGGTAACCTGCAGACGCTGAGCACCCTGAGCCTCGCCCTGCTCAACAGCCTGGGCTGCTACCGGAGTAGCAGGTGCGGCAAACGCGGGGGAGAGAGGCAAAAGCATAGCGCCAGCCAGGGTGATGGCGCAGCCGCTCTTGGCCATGTTTTTGGGTAGCGCAAAGCGCATGTGGTTGGGAAGTGAGGACATTGTTATCCAATCAGTTTTTATCGGTGTC
The DNA here is from genome assembly GCF_001810135.1 of Rothia sp. HMSC069D01. Lineage (NCBI taxonomy): Bacteria > Bacillati > Actinomycetota > Actinomycetes > Micrococcales > Micrococcaceae > Rothia > Rothia sp. HMSC069D01. Next base: position 596,904 of record NZ_KV800108.1, on the reverse strand, counting down.
ACGCATCGAGTGTGGTGCGCATAAACACCGTAGCAAATAGTTAAGACATGCCGGAACCTGAAAGGTCATCAGCGCGAAAAATGTCTGTGTGTTTTATTGCATGTCTTAAGGTGAAGTATAGCCTTAAAAAGTATCTGCATGATGTGGAAAATATGCCTAAATAGTGTGCTGATAAGCACAAACGCTGGTCACTGTACAAAAAAGTAAAGCATAAAAATCCACCGCATTCGAAAAATTCGCACCTATGCAACCTCTGCAGGTTGAGAATATTCACAATGCGGTGGGCAAGGCAACATAAAAGTCACCCACAATAAAAGTGGCACATAAACAGAGCCATAAAGTCGCCTATTTGACGAAAGCCAACCAAAATAGCTAACGCCACGGCGAGACACTATGTGAGACGGCTGCCGCCGTGCTCCATGCGGTACAGCATCGTAGCGAGTTCCGTGTGCCCAATAAACGACTGCCCATACGCCTCATAGATAGACTGTTCGCTGATATAACCCCAAATGTGCTGATCAATCGCCCACTGGGACTCCTTACGGAACGAGTAATGCCAGCCAAGAACAGTATTCCACCCGCGCTCAGAAGAACCATCCGGCAGACTACTCTTCTTTGACGCCGAAGAAACAGGACGAGGTTTCGCCGCAGGAACCTTACCCTGCGCCCTCTGATACCTATACAGGAACGCCACCGCCGAAGAATTGTAAACACTCGCCTCCGGGTGGAAATTACCATCAATCCAACCGAACGTAATGCTCTGCTGACGAGCCCACACAATCGCGGCATAGTCCGGGTCGTTGGGCTGAACATCCGGATA
>NZ_KV800108.1:591672-595984 GCF_001810135.1 Rothia sp. HMSC069D01 | reverse complement strand
TCAACCTTCGGGGAACCCGCCAGGCGGTACAACACCACCGTCAGATCACGGCGCGTCAAATTCTCAGAAGAATAGGACTCTGACTTAGGAAGCTGCTGAGCCTTGTACCACCTTTTCGCAGCCTCACGCTCCTCAAACGCATTCACCACCAAACCAAGGTCAGTAGAAACAACCTGCTGCACAGAATCCGCGGCACCACCCTGACCGGGAAGAACCTTCTCCACCACCAGCTTGTAACCGCCCTGATAATTCAGCGCCTCACCGGGAACAGTGAGCGTCGCCTCCGTGTAACCGCTCTGGATGCGGTCAGCCGCAATATCCTGCTCCAGCGCCTTCTGGCCGGTCAGATTGCCAGAAGCATCCGTAGCCTGCAGCGAGAAGCGGTAATGGCCCTCAGCGAGGTTCGGCAGGTTCACGGCACGCACCTGCAACGTGTTCTTCTCCCAATAGGGGCTCACTTGCGGTGAATCAGAACGATATTGGTCCATCTGCTGCGGCTCAACACGCAGAACCGGGGCGGCATCCTTCACCTCGGTGTTCGAGTTGGGCGAGCGCACCGGAATAAACGGGGCAATATCCGTCAAAAGGCTACCGGGTACCTTCTCCTCATCCGGATTCGGGAAGAGGCCGCTGTAGACACCAATCATGTACGACTTGCCCGGTCGCAGAGTACCCGCAGGAATTGTTACATCCGCAGAGAAATAGTTGTTCAGAAAACTCCAACAATAGTATTCACCGCAATCCGTATAACGAACTTTATGGGTGAAAACAGGCTTGCCCACCATCTTTCCCGTTGCAGGGTCAACCTCATACAGCATCAGATACGCCGGGGCACTCCCCGGCTCAACAAGCTGCTTAGAGAGAATATGGTAGCCCTCAATCTTCAGCTGCGTATCAACCCAGGGGTTATCGACCGCCGGCATGCTGTACACGTAAGTAGTATGATCCGGCTCAGGGTCCTGAGTCAGGCTGAGCGGAGTGCGGGCAGTAAGACGGGGGTCCTCATACTCCTCGGCGTTCGGCTCGCGCTCGCCCGCCGGGTAGTAGGTCAACACCACGTCAAGGGCAGGCGAAGGGGCGGCCGGGATGGTCTGCTTCTTGACCTCAAAGGTGAAGGTGAGGCTCCCGTCCGGGTTGTCGCGGACAATACCGTCATCTCGAAGATGATCAACCTTGCCGCGGTACAGAGGATATTGGGTTGCCTCGCCGGTACGGGACCACTCGTAACCGGTACCACGGTTTACGAGGCCGAACTGGAAGAGCTTGTACTTCTTACGGAACTCGGGGGTCAACGGGGAGGTCGTCACGGACACCGTGCCACCCTGAGAAATATTTAGAGTGCCGGTGGTGACCTTCAAATCAATCTTGTCGGCATCGCTAATACCGGTTGCGGCATCCGCCTCAGCGGCGCCGGGGACGGTAGCTACGGGGGTTGCCTGCAACGATGCGGCAGGGGAGACGGGGCTCGCCGGATCCGCTTGAGCAGGCTCCACCTGTGCGGGTTTCGTCTGTGCCGCATCAGCATGCGCAGCAGGGGTGACCGCCAGCGCCGGGGTCATGCCCAGCAACAGGGAGAGGCTGATTGCCTTTTTACTCTGGGCATTTTGAATGCGGATTTTCTGGGCAGGCGTCTTAGCGCCCTGAACTGTGGTTGGTCGGAAGAAAGAAGACACGGTTATCCCATCTAATGTTCTGCACTGTGCTTTCTATACCGCGGCTTTACACGGTGGTTTTTGCAGGGTGGTTTTCTGCACAGTGGCATTCTGTACGGTGATTGAAGCGAGTGAGGGAAAACGTTGAGTGGAAGGGGAGAAATGAACGAAAAGTTGAGTAGAAAGGGGGGCGCACAGCGCGTCTTAGCGAAAGTGCTGGCGGGCTGAAAAGTCGGGCGAATCAGCCCGAAAATTTCAGCCCGCCATCACCGATTGTAAAGCAACACAGTATCAGGCTGCGTGGCCGCGGGAGGCGACTCTCAAATAACTACTTCAGGGTGACTACTTGAGGCGGCTGCCGCCGTGCGCCATACGGTACAGCATGACAGAGAACTCCGAAGAGGAAACAGTATCCGAACTAAAATCCTCAGCGTAGCGGCGATCATAATCCGTATAACCCCAGATGAACTGCTGAGTAGCCCACAGCGACTCCCGCCAGAATGCAGTATCCGTACGCTCATAATCGGACCAATGCGAACGCGAAACCCGGACCGGAGAATCACCCGGCAGGCTACTCTTCTTTGACGCCGAAGAAACAGGACGAGGTTTCGCCGCAGGAACCTTACCCTGCGCCCTCTGATACCTATACAGGAACGCCACCGCCGAAGAATCGTAAACCTTCGCATCCGGGTGGAAACTACCATCAATCCAACCGAACGTAATGCCCTTCTGGCGAGCCCAAATATATGCGGCGTAGTCCGGGTCGTTGGGCTGAACATCCGGATACGGGCTGGTCTCCGGAAGCTCAACCTTCGGCGAACCCGCCAACATATAGAGAGCCACCGTCAGATCACGGCGCGTCATATTCTCAGAATAATAGAGCTCTGACTTGGGAAGCTGCTGAGCCTTGTACCACCTCTTCGCAGCCTCCCGCTCCTCAAACGCGTTCACCACCAAATCAATGTCAGTAGAAACAACCTGCTGTACAGAATCCGCGGCACCACCCTGACCGGGAAGAACCTTCTCCACCACCAGCTTGTAACCGCCCTGATAATTCAGCGCCTCACCGGGAACAGTGAGCGTCGCCTCCGTGTAACCGCTCTGGATGCGGTCAGCCGCAATATCCTGCTCCAGCGCCTTCTGGCCGGTCAGATTGCCAGAATCATCCGTCGCTTGAACCGAGAAACGGTAATGGCCATCGGTAAGCTTCGAAAGATTCGAGACACGTGCGGTGAGAGTATTCATCTCCTGATACGGGTTGATGCGCTTATACGGAATGTACAAATCCGGACGCGCTACAGGCTGGTCAGGATTCGGCTGGTTATCGCTCGGCTGCCCCGACCGCACCGGAAGGAACTGCGCAACACTGGTCAGCAAGCTACCGCTGTACTCCTCCTCACCCGGGTGAGGCAGATTAGAACCGTAGATACCAATCATGTAGAGCCTGCCCGGCTTCAACGTACCCGCCGGAATCGTCATCTTCGTGCCGAAATAGTTATTGCGAAAACCCGTACAGTGATGCAAGCAGTTGCCCGTCAACGGAACAACATGGGAGAAAACAGGGCGTCCCATAATCTTTCCCGTAGCCGGGTCTGCCTCATACAGAGTGACGTACGCCTGGCTGTCGTATCCACCTACGATATTCGGGGGAAGAATATGGTAGCCCTCAACCGTCAGAGTCGTATCCTGCCACGGCTTATCAATCGCCGAAATGTTGTAGCGGTACGTCGGCTGCTCAGGCTCAGGGTCGCGCACCGTGGGCAAAGGAATTCGCGCCGTAAGACGATAATCTTCATACGGATAGTCGTGTGGGTCAGGCTTATCGGACGGGTAGTAAGTCAGCACCACATCGAAGAGGGTACCCTCAGGAACCATCATCCACTGCTTCGGAATATCAAGAGTGAACGTGACGCTCCCGTCAGGATTATCGTGTGCCTTACCCTCAGCACGGAGGCCGGCAACCTTGCTGCCGTACTGCGCCTCAGGAAGGGGATTGCCGTAATATGGCTCAAGGTAATTCTCACCGCGCTCCACAATGCCGAACTCATAGAACGTGTACTTCGCGCGGAACTCGGCACTCAGCGGCGCGGTGGTCACAGAGACAGTGCCGCCCTCAGAAATGTTGAGGGTACCCGAGGTGAGCTTCATGCCAACCGGGTTGTCAGGTTTCTTCTGCTCGTCTGCAGGGGAGGCGGGTGCAGCCTGTGCCGGTTGCGCCTGCTGCTCAGGTGCTGCCTGGGCCGGTGTTGCGAGCGCCGCCGGAGTAATACCGGCAAGCGGGCTCAAACCCAGCAGCAATGACAGGCTGAGCGCGCGGGCGCTCGCCGGGTGGCGCGGGGTATCAGAATGGTGCGAGGCACCTCGTGGTGTGAAGAATGAAGACATCGTTATCCCATCTACAAAAAACTGTACGGTGAATGAAGCGGGCGAGTAGATGAAGCAAGTGAAGAAGTTGAGCGGATAAAGCCTGAGAAGACCCCCAAAAAACAGGGGAGAAGAAGCCCCGTAAAGCCTGGTGCTGGGCAAAAGAACTCGCAGAAGGCAGGGAAGAAAAACCGGGGTGGCACCGGCGGGCTGAAAAGTCGAACTACGTCGAGCATTCCAGCCCACCGGTCACTCCTCACTACAACCGGGCGCTACTTGAGGTGGCTGCCGCCGTG
>NZ_KV800108.1:588835-591572 GCF_001810135.1 Rothia sp. HMSC069D01 | reverse complement strand
TGCCGCCGTGCTCCATGCGGTACAGCATCAACGCCAAGTCATAGACGGACGTTGTCTCCATGAAAAAGCGTTCGTGTTCCCAATCCCCGGTGTAGCCCCAAATGCGTTGCTGAACAGCCCACCGAGATTCACGCCAGAAAGCGCTACCCTCCTCCAAATCCAGAACCCATGGGTTAGCGCTCACCTCAGATTCATCCGACCCCGGCAGGCTACCGTTACGAGACTGCGGTGCGGCAGTCGGCAAGCCGGGAGACACCTTACCGCGCGAACGCTGATACCTATACAGGAACGCCGCCGTCGAATAATTGTGCATGTTCATCTCCGGGTGGAAATTCCCATCCGCCCAACCGAACGTAATGCCCTTCTGACGAGCCCAAATATACGCGGCGTAGTCCGGATCATCCGGAGCGATATCTCCATAAGGGCTCGTCGCCGGAAGCTCAACCTTCGGGGAACCCGCCAGGCGGTACAATGCCACCGTCACATCGCGGCGCGTCATATCGCGTCCCTCACTCAAAGAAGAAAACTCAGGAAGAACCTGACGGCGCTTAAACCATGCCCAGGCGGCGTTGACCTCCTTATTCTTCGTAAACTGCAGCTGTAGATCCTTCGAAGTAAGCTGCTCAACCGACTCAACCGTACCGTCCTTGCCGGCAGTCACCTTTTCCAAGAAGAGCCTGTACGAGCCGTCATAATTCAGCGGCGCACCGGGGACGTTCAGCTTCTCATCCACCGTGCCGTCATGGATGTTCTCAGCAGCAATCTCCTGCACCAGCGTTTTCTGACTGGCCAGAAGTCCCTGCGCGTCAACATGCTGCATCGAGAAACGGTAAGAGACCCCAGGCTGCTTCTTCAAGCCGACGGCGCGTACCTGAAGGATATTTTCCTCATCATAAGGGCTCACCGTCGTAGCCTTCAGAAACATCTCAGGGCTAGCCGATTCCTTATTAAGCGAACGTACCGGGATGAAATCTGCAACATCATTCAGCAACTCACCGGGGTAATTCTCATCCTCCGGACGGTCTTTACCGTAGAAACCAATCTTATAGACCTTACCCGGCTTAAGCGTTCCCCCAGGAATCGTAATAGACGTCTTAAAATGCCAATTCAGGAAATAAACGCGCTCTCCACTACGGGAAGCCGGGTACGGAATCCGAGTGGTGAATTCTGGTTCGCCTACAATCTTTCCGGTCTTCGGGTCGACTTCATAAAAAGCCAGAAGCGCGGGGCCATCCTTGCCCTCTCGACTACCGCTCGTAAGGATATGGAACCCCTCAATCGTCAGAGTCGTATCCTTCCACGGGTCATCAATTGCGGGCACACTGAAAATGTACGTCGTCTCAGTCGGCTTAGGGTCCTGCACAACATTAATAGGTGCACGCGCCACAAAACGGAATTCGGACGGCCAAAAATCCTCCCGGTGGCCCTTCTTGTGGTACGTCAAAATGACGTCGAAAAGAGTGCCTTCATTAGCCTCAATAATGTACGGCCCAATATTGAGGAAGAAGGTGTAGCTCCCGTCTGGGTTTTCTACCATCTGCTTCGGGTTGGGCTCACGGTCAAAGAGGTAGCCAAAGTAGGCATATCCGTCAATGCGGGCATGCGCGGCTTTGAAGTACGAAGAACCGCGATCAACCAGAGAAAATTCGTAGAATTCGTAATTCTGACGGAATTCAGCACTGAGCGGAGGCGTCGTCAGCGTGACGGTGCCTCCTCGAGTAATGTTGAGAGTCTCGGGAGAGACTGTAAACCCTTCCATTTCAGGATGGCGAGATTCATCTACCTCCGGAAGCGAATACGTGGGTTCGTCAGCATCTTCTTGAGTTGCAGCGGGGGAGGCGGGGGTCGCCTGCGCCGGCTGCGCCTGCTGCTCAGGTGTAGCCTGTGCCGGCGTTGCGAGTGCCGCCGGGGTGATACCGGCAAGCGGGCTCAAACCCAGCAGTAATGACAGGCTGAGCGCGCGGGCGCTCGCCGGGTGGCGCGGCGCAGTTGAGCGGCACCGGGCGCCTCGTGGTGTGAAGAATGAAGACATCATTATCCCATCTACAAAAAACTGTACGGTGAGTGAAGCGAGCGAGTAGACGAAGCAAGTGAAGAAGTTGAGCGGATAAAGCGTGAAAAGAATCCCCAGAATAGGGGAGAAGAAGCGTTCTGGAGAAACGAATAGGAGGGGCGGCACCGGTGGGCTGAAAAGCCGAACTATGTCGAGCATCCCAGCCCACCGGTTACCCCTCACCACGACCGGGCGCTACTTGAGGTGGCTGCCGCCGTGCTCCATGCGGTACAGCATCAACTTCAAATCACCAGAGGAAACGAAAGACCTATCAAAGTCCTCATAGACGTATTCCCCATCAACGCGGTAACCCCACATGTGGTGATCAACAGCCCACTGAGCCTCACGCCAGAAAGCGCTACCCTGACGAACCTTATGTTGCCAACCGCCAGCACTCCGAGGCGCGTCCTGGTTACCCGGCACAGACGAGCTACGCGGCAACGAGGCAGAGGTCGGCGCCTTCGGCGTGACCTTACCCATCGCCTTCTGATACCTGTACATAAACGCCACCGTCGACGGGGTCGAAAGCTTCGCCTCCGGGTGGAACTTGCCATCCGCCCAGCCGAAGGTAATGCCCTTCTGACGAGCCCAAATGTACGCGGCGTAGTCCGGGTCGCTTGTTGCCACATCCGCGTACGGGCTAAAAGCAGGCAGCTCAACCTTCGGGGAACCCGCCAGACGGTA
>NZ_KV800108.1:469982-588735 GCF_001810135.1 Rothia sp. HMSC069D01 | reverse complement strand
CTCAACCTTCGGGGAACCCGCCAGACGGTACAGCGACACCGTCACATCGTGGCGCGTCATACCGCTATGCCAGGACATCGGCGAAGGATTAGGCAAAATATCACGATCAGCAAACCACTGCTCAGCCGCCTGCAACTCATCCTCACGCGTCAGCTTCAGAGGAATATCCTCGACAGCAAGCTGCTCCACCGACTCGCCGGCACCATCCTTACCGGGGGTGACCTTCTCCAAGACCAGACGATAAGTGCCCGAATAGCTCAGCGGCTGAGCGATCGTCAGATTCAGCTCCGCCCTGCCGTCCTTGATGAGGTCAGCCGGGATTGCCTGCTGGAACACCGTCTGACCGGTCAAACGCCCCTGCTCATCAACATGCTGCACCGAGAGGCGGTACGATCCTTCACTCGGATCAGAAAGCCCGGTAGCGCGCGCCGTAAACAAGTTCGTCTGCGCATAAGGGCTCAGGCCCACCGACCCAAGGTGCAGCGTGGGCCCCGCAGAGTCCTGCTCGGGAGAATGCACCGGAAGGAACTCCGCAACATCATTCAGCATAGAACCCGGAGAATCTTCCATGCCGGGGTAAGGCACCCCGTTCCCATACATACCAATAAAGTAGAGCTTGCCCGGCTTCAACGTACCCGCAGGAATCTTCAGCTCCGCACTGAAATAGTTATTGCGGAACCACCTGGTGTTAACCCCGTAGTACGTGTAGTCATCCCGCTGAGTGAACACAGGCTCACCCACCATCTTTCCCGTTGCAGGGTCAGCCTCATAGATAGCGATGACCGGCCAATCATTACCAACCATTTCACTAGCCTGGGAGAGGATATGGCGTCCCTCAACCCGCAGCGTCGTATCCTTCCACGGGTTATCGATAGCGGACTGACTGAAGGTGTAGGTTCCACGGGTCGGCTGCGCTTCCTGAACCACATCAATATGGGCGCGGGCATACAAACGGTTCGACCTACTCGAAGGTTCCGGCTCAGTTTCATCCGACGGGTAGTACGTCATCACCACATCGAAGAGCTCACCGTCGGCAGCCTCAACGTACTGCGGGGGAACCTTAAACGTGTAGGTGAGGCTACCGTCCGGGTTCTCCCGCACCTGATGCACCAAATCCTTGAGCATTCCGCCGTACTCGTCGAGAGGCTCATAACTATTGTGCTCCGCATACACGTACACCGACCCGCGCTGCACCAGAGCCAGCTCGTAGAAAGTGTACTTCTTACGGAACTCGGGGCTCAACGGGGAAGTCGTCACCGACACCGTACCGCCCTGAGAAATATTGAGGGTTCCCGAAGTCACCTTCAACTCAACATTCCCCGGGTTCTCCGAATCAACAGCATCAGCGGCAAGAGGCGCCATCGGAAGCTGCGCGCTCACCGTGAACTTATGGCTACCGTACGAATACTGAGAGTCCGAGAACACCACACGCACTTCAGCCATCGAACCGCGAGAAGAAGGCCTATTGTAGGAATCACCATGAGCCTTATACTCAACCTCCACGGTCAGAGTGCCGTCAGCATTGCGGGTTACCAGCTCGTCACGCTTATAGTATTGACCCGCTACATCATTCCTCGCAAAATATCCCTGCTCACCAGAGGTAGCGTTATAAATCGACACAGAGTCAATGTAGTACCCCAGGTCAACCTCGGGTGAAATATTAGAAATAGTCACCTTATAGACGCGGTCCTGACCGGGATCAAAATCCTGCGCAGCAACAGATACCTTCGGCAGGGTATTCCTGAACGAATTATCCTGATACGCCATGCGCGCAGGGTTATTGCCCACCGGAACGAAGGGGAACTTACGCGTCAGCTTATTCCACCCGTGGGTTTCTACACCGGAAACACCCAGGGAATATCCCTTACCGGACTTCAAGACTCCCGCAGGGATAGTGACCTTCTTCTGGAAATAGCCGTTAGGAATCAGGCCCTTGAAAATGCGCTGATTCTCTTCCGTATCCGGTGCCTTCAGCTCACCAAGCGAAGCCACATTATCGTTCGTGACCTTTCCCTGCTCATCATGCTCGGATAGGGTGAACTTCACGGAGCTGACATCCTGAAAACCGGTACCCGTCAGCGTCACCTCAATCGGCTGACCGGAAGCAATCTGCTCCTCAGAAATAGCCGAAACATCATAGGTGATGGAGGGGAGCGCCGCCTTCGGGAGGTTGAACTCCACCGGCAGCGCCGTACGGACGCGATCCTCAGTGTTCCACGCATAGGGGTGCGCATCGTCTACGGGGCGGTAGGTCAGAATGACCTCGTACTCCAGATTTGCCGGCAGGCTATTCGCCGGAACCGTCAGGTCAGCGCTGAAACTGCCGTCAGCAGCCGGAGCCGGGGCATCAAAGACAAGGCCGCGGTGATCGACCTTCTGGTAGGGGTTAGCGTAGGTCGAAGAGCCCTTCGGAGCAATCGTGAGGCTACGTAGCTCATGATGCGCCAAGAACTCGGGGCTCAACCCGGTACCCTCCACGTGCACGGTACCGCCGTGAAGAATGTCGAGGGAGCCGCTGGACACGCGCAGGGTCGGCAGGGAAGCATCCTGCTTATCACCCTGTACGGGTGCGTTTTGCACGGGTGCTGCTTGAAGTGCTGCCTGCTGCCTGCCTGCCTGCTGGGAGGGGGAGGCGGGAGCCGGCTGGGCCGCCACCGGCGTCAAAGCCAGCAGCGGAGTCAAACCCAAAACCAGGGAAGCACCCGCAACTGTTCGGCGCGTGCCAAGAGCAGGCTTAAAGAAGGAGGACATCATTATCCAATCTGAATTTTCTGCATGAAAGAGGGCGAATGAGAAAAGAAGTTGAGAGGATAAATGAGTGACAGTCCACCGCACCGAACCCGCACCGAATCCACATCGTAGAAGGCCCGTAGCAGCGGTAAGCTGAAGTGCAATTTCAGCCTACCAACCCGCGTCTTAGACAATCAATGAAAACACGAGAAAAACATTCCAATAAGAGTTATAAGACAAAAAATTCGAAAATTACGCCCATGTTTTATACAAAGCCCAAACCCCAAAAAGACCACACAATGGAGAGACAAAAATGGAAGCATCACCAGCGCTAAAAACGGCACCCAGCAGCGCCAGTACCAGAAAACGGGCACACAAAAAGGGGCGGCGAGAGAAAAACTCTCACCGCCCCTTCTATAGCCACTATCTTCAGCTACTGTTCTCAGAGACTAACCCAAGCTAAAACGTGTAGGGTCAACCGCCTGGTTCACGGCACCTGCCGAATCCTAATCATCGATATAGGGGCTACTGGGGATGGTGTCAAGCATGTCGAGCATTGACAGGACACGAGCCAGCTCCTCGCGGGTAGCAGTCTTGGTCGGACGGAAATCCTTGCTCTTATAGTGATATCTCGTATCGATATTCACCGACGAGTGCAGCCACACCGACTCGGTGTAGAACGGGGCACCCGGCTTCATATCCTGCGGGGTAGTGGGACGGAACCAATAAGAACGACGACCGGGGGTAAGCATAAAGTAACGGTAGAAGAACGCAGCCATCGTAGCGCGGCTAGCCACCGCCTCCGGGTGCATCTTACCGTCAGACCAGCCGGAAGTCAGACCGTTCTGATACGCCCAAATATACGCCGGGTAACGCTCATCCTTCGGGGACAAATCCGGGAAAGGAGAACGCGCAGGAAGCTTCACCTTCGGCGAGCAGGCGCCTCGGTAGATTGCATCCATCAGGTCGCCGCGGGTCACCGCACGCTTAGGGTAGAAGCAACGTTCCTTATCGAGCAGCAGAACCTTTGCCTTACATGACCTGTAGATATCGGGGGCGTACTCGCCATCCATATCAATGTCCACAATGAAAGGTGCCCACGCGAACTCCGTGTCAATCTTGGGGCGAACTTCAAGAGTGCGCAGAATGGTGTACTGCTGACGGCGCGGACGAAGAGACAAGCGAACCCCGTAGTTTCCATTCGGGCCACCGGTGATCTCAGAATCAATGACGTGATGCCTAATGTAGACATCATTCTCGATGCGCTTCTTCGGCTCAAGAGAGAAGAAATAGAACTGGGTGAAGCCCTTCTCCTTGGTGTAGTAGCCGACCTCAATGTACGGGGTGTACAGGCCGCTATCAATCACGGCCTGCAAGCCGGTAATCTCATAGCTGAGGTTGAAGCCGCTAATATCAAACGATGCCTCGGTAATCTTGAACGTCAGCGGGGTGGTCTTAACGTCCAAGGTGGCAGCCTGGACGCTCTGCTCGCCGGCATGGTGTGCACCCAAAGCGCCAGCGACTGTTAGCGCTGCCGCACCCTTAAAAAGGGCGCGACGAGAGGAAAAAGTAGACATATCATTGTCCCATCGATGTGTTTCTGAGTGGTTACTTCTACGCTAGCAAACCAATAACCATTGGTTAAGCCTCTAGTCGTTTGCTATGCGTACGCGGCGTGACGTGTTTCCATGTGTGCTGAGTTGAGAATGTGAATGCTAGTGAGTGATGTACCCGCCACCAATGGCGAGACGTTTAATACTATAAGCACTTCTGTGCACAAAAAGAAGGCGGATAGATAGACACTACCCGCCTTCTGCCCCGCAAAAACCTACCTGCTTAATGTGGGGAAATGTGGTTTTACAGGGGGAAATACAGACTTAAGCCCCTAGAAAAATAGTTAAAAAATTTTCAATATGATGCAAAAAATAGGCGAAAACAAATAGTTGGGCGACCTACTGCTCATGTACCAGCAACGTCAAAACGCCTGCCTTACGCGCCGTCGGTAGGGTGCACTCCACCGACCAGTCCTCGCTGACCGCCTCCAAAAATTCGGCAATACCAGCCGTAGAACCATCAATAGGACGAGCCGCCAAACCCGACTGAATCAGGTAACGCGCAAACAAGCCACGGTAATGCTTCGCCATATGCGAAACGACCTTACGCGACCCATCAGCCGCCACACGCTCCACACGAACCGCCAGAGTCTGCGACGGGGGAGTCACCCACGACTTCGCGTACGCTGCAGAGCGGCAATCCAGAATCAGCTGGTCCCTCGCGGTCGACTCCAGGGCGGTACCCAACGCACCCTTCCAGAAGGATGCAAGCGCACCCACCGAACCCAGCTTCACGCCCATCGACAGGCGGTAGGCGGGAATTGCGTCCTCGGGGCGCAGAATACCCCACAGCGCCGAAGAAATCAGCAACGACCAGTGCGCGGCATCGCGTTCGGCGGGGGAGAAGCTCGCATAATCTAGCGCCTCAAAGAGCACACCCGTGTAGGTGCGGATCGCGGGCTGTGCCGGTTCGGTCAGCAGGCGCGTATTGCGTTCCACCTCTGCTGCGAGGGAAGCACCCACCTTGAGCTCCGTGAGAGCATCGGGGCCCGAACTGACTACGGTCAGCTCCTCCAGGACGCTCTCACGCTCGGCGGTCAGTTCGGGGAACGAGAGGTCAGCAAAGCATACGGGCGCGTTGCCTGCGGGGGCGGGAGTTTTACCTTCGGACGGGGGAAGAAGAATCAGCATCTCTCCAGTGTACCCGCGAGACGCAGTGTAGCTACGAGGCGCTGTGTAGTTGCGAGGCGCCGGCGTGCCCCAGTACGTCCGTGTACCCGCAAAACGAACCCGGAACATAGCCACCTCCAAGGGTGTGCGTATAATGGGTTGGGTGAAACGGGCCGTCTGGGCAATCGCGAGGCATACGTGCTTCGAGGAAAGTCCGGGCTCCACAGCACAGGATGGTGGATAACATCCACTCGGGGTAACCCGCAGGCCAGTGCCACAGAAAGTAAACCGCCGCGGTTCGCCGCGGTAAGGGTGAAAGGGTGGTGTAAGAGACCACCAGCGGGCGCGGTGACGCGCTCGGCTAGGTAAACCCCATTCGGAGCAAGGTCAAACAGAATACGCCATGGTAGGGTAGTGCGCCCGATCCCCGTCAGCTTCCTTCACGGAGGTGGGGTGCGTATTCGGGTAGGCTGCTTGAGACGTGCGGCAACGTACGTTCTAGATAGATGATTGCCTCGAAACGCCCCTTCGGGCGGCGTTTTAGACAGAACCCGGCTCATAGGATGACCCGTTTCACGCTACCGTTGACTGATGAAAAACATCATCGGCTGATGGAAAACGAAGACCGCGAATGCGCTTGAGAGTGCATTCGCGGTCTTCGTTTTAAACTTCTCGAAAGGTCTCTGACCTTCAGAAGTGCTCGTGATTAGTGACCGAACGGATCCGGATCCACGCCGGGCATCCACGAGTTACCGTCGACGGTCCAGCCTTCCTTCTTCACGACCTTCTTCATCTTGCTGGTCCACTTCTTGTTCAGACGGTTCACGTACAGCTTGCCGTCCAGGTGGTCGGTTTCGTGCTGCATACAGCGTGCAAACCAGCCGGTCGCCTCAAAGTGGACGGGGTTGCCGTGCTCGTCAAGACCGTTCACGGTCACCCACTCGGCGCGCTTGAGGGGGAAGCCGTAACCGGGGAAGGACAGGCAGCCCTCTTCCTCCTCGTAGGGGTCCGGGTCAGCGGTAGAAATCTTGCCCAGGGTCAGTACCGGGTTGATGATGCAGCCGCGTGGGGGAACGCCGTCCTCATTCTCCATCTTGTAGGTGAAGATGCGCAGGCCCACACCAATCTGCGGTGCCGCCAGGCCCACACCGTTGGATGCGTCCATGGTCTCGTACATGTCAGCCACGAGCTCCTTGAGCTCATCATTAAACTCGGTGACGGGTGCCGCGGGGCGGTGCAGAACGGGGTTGCCGTGAATAACGATGGGGCGAATAGCCACGGAATTATCCTTTGCTTGTGTTGAACGGGAACTGTTGAGTGGGAACTTGCCGGGTACACCGTGCGCGGGTGAACCGGATTGAGGGTAAGCGAAAGGGTCGTTACGGATAACCATAACGACCCTTTCCATCGGGGTGATCGACGGGGGTTGAACCCGCGACCTCCTGGACCACAACCAGGCGCTCTGCCAACTGAGCTACGACCACCATGTGCTTCGCTTGGTTTCCCTTGCGATATGCAACGGATACTACTGTACAGGAGATTCAGAAACCTGCCAAGTTGAAAAGCCGTGATGCTCGTTACATGTCGTGCTTACGCCTCGGACGCCTCTGCCGCCTCAGAAGCGGATGCCTCAGCCTCGCGCTCAGCCGCCTCGCGTGCGGCACGCTCAGCCTCCACCTCACGCGCAATCTGCGCCGAAGCAATCGCATCCGGGCCCTGCGGCACAAAAATAGCGCGGCGGTAATACTTCAACTCATCAATCGAGTCCTTGATATCGCCCAGCGCGCGGTGGTTACCGGTCTTCGCCGGGGCGCTGTGACGAGCCGCCGGGTACCAGCGCGACGCTAGCTCCTTAATGGTGGACACGTCAATCACACGGTAGTGAAGGTGCGCCATGACCTCGGGCATGTAACGCTCCAAGAAACGCTTATCCATGCCCACCGAGTTGCCGCCCAGCTGCGCCTTGCCCGCCACCGGAACATACTTCTTGATGTAACGAAGCACCTGCTCCTGCGCGTAATCCATCGACACACCGTGCTCAATATCGGGCAGCAGACCCGACGCCTCATGCATCGAACGCACAAAGTCATTCATGTTCTCCAGCGCACCGGCAGGAGACTCGTCACCGGGCTTAATGACGAACTCAACGCCAGAACCCAGAATGTTCAAATCGGCATCCGTGACTAGAACGCCCACCTCGACGAGAGCGTCATTCTCCACGTCCAGGCCGGTCATCTCGCAGTCAATCCATACAATACGTTCACTAGAAATACTCACCCTCCCACTCTACCCCCAAATGCCGCCGGCCCGGCGGGCAGCACGTCA
This sequence comes from Rothia sp. HMSC069D01, assembly GCF_001810135.1. Lineage (NCBI taxonomy): Bacteria > Bacillati > Actinomycetota > Actinomycetes > Micrococcales > Micrococcaceae > Rothia > Rothia sp. HMSC069D01. The sequence goes on along the minus strand of NZ_KV800108.1, from coordinate 580,957 downwards.
CAAAGGGGCACAAGATGGTGCAAGACGGCACAGGCGGATGCGCAAACGGCGGCAATGGGGGAGAACTGCACCCCTCTGCGTGCCCTTGAGGAACGTCCACAAGTGCCTTCGCAACAGTGATTCTCGCAAGTGCATCCAAGGGCTCCGGTATGATAAAAACCGGAACGACGATGCAGACAGAAAGGGAGTTATGCGCGCACCAAAGGAGCTAGCACACCGGCTCACCACCCCCGGCGCACACGACGCACCTCTCTCACCCAAACTCTTGGACTACGTCAATAACCACCGTCTGCGCACGGTGATTATCGGCACCATCGGCTCCATCATGGTCACCCTCGGCTCCTACGCCGTCGGCTGGCTCGCCGACAGCTCCAGCTTCTGGCGCTACGACATTATTCGAGCCATCCGATTCGAAGCCGCATGGGTCATCACCGGCATTATCATGCTCGCCCTCGGCGCTATGATCATGTGCCGCGAATGGCTGCGAATCTACCAGAAAATGGGCGACTGGAACGAACCCAACGCCATGCGATGGATGATTGCCGTCACCGCCAGTTGGTCCCTGCCGCAGATCTTCGCGTTCACCATCTACAGCCGCGACATGTTCTCCTACTACGGTCAGGGCATGGTCATGGCGCACGGCCTCAACCCGTACAAGCATGGCGTTTCCGAAATCTCGAACTTCATGCAGAACGGTGCGGACCCCATGTGGGCGGAATCCCCGCCCCCGTACGGACCGGTCTCCCTCAAGCTCGAAGAGTGGATTGTGCGCCTGGCGGGGGAGAACATCGACCTCTCCCTCTTCTACTTCCGCCTGCTCTCCGTGCTCGCGGTCATCGGCATCCTCTTCTACGTAGCAAAACTTGCCAAGGCACACGGCTTCAACCAGGTCCGCGCTCTCTGGCAGATCGGCCCGAACCCTCTGTTCATCGCATCGTTCATCGCCAGCGGCCACAACGACTCGCTCATGACCATGTTCATGCTCGGTGGCCTCTACTACGCTAAGCGCTACCGCGACACCTGGTGGGGTGGCCCGCTCGGTGTGACCTTCGTAGCCCTCGGCGTTGCCGTCAAGCCGCTCGCCCTCGTGGTGCTGCCCTTCGTGGGTCTGCTCTGGGCGGGTAAGAACGCCTCCTGGCCGCGCAAGTTCATCTTCTGGGCACTCTCCGGCGTGCTACTGCTCGCCGAAATGGCGCTCATGGGCTGGGCGACCGGACTGGAATTCGGCTGGATTAAGGCACTGTCCACCACCGGCGGCCAGTACATCTGGTACACCCCCTTCGGTCTGCTCATCGGCGCCGCCTCCCTATTCGTTCAAGGCGACGCATTCGAGGTCATCCGCAAGCTCATCGAAACCGTCGGCAAGGGCATCGGCATGCTTGGCGCCGTGGCAATGGCATTCGTCGGACGCGACCGCAACATCGTGCGCCACGCCGGCCTCGCGATCCTGTTCATGCTCCTGTGCAGCCCCATGATTCAGCCCTGGTACCTGCTCTGGGCAATCCCGATGCTCGCCGCAACCGGTCTGCGCTCGCACTTCCAGCTCATGTGGTACTTCATCACCACGCTGTTCTTCATGGCGTACGGTGTGAGCGACCAGCTGAACGTGTCGCCCTACCTGCGCGATTTCAACCAGGACATGGGCCGACTCATCGCGACCGTCATCTGCCTGGGCTACATCATCTACCTGGTCGCCCTCGACCCGGCAACCCGCCGCCTGGTGTACGTGAGCCTGCACCCCACGCAGATTCGCCGCACCACCATCCGCCTGTGGTGGCAGCTGTTCCCCGGCGCATCAAGCCGCCGTGCACGCCGCCGCGAGGTGAAGAAGGCAGAACGGGAAGCCGCCAAGGTAGGTTCCTAGCGCGAACTCCTAGTTCGCCAGCCTGGCTTAGCTCAGTGGAACAGCCCCGCGTGAGATGCGCTGTGCATGAGAAGCATAAATTCTCATGTACCCTAGAGGAAGGCCTCAGTAGCTCAGAGGATAGAGCAGGAGCCTTCTAATCTCTTGGTCGGGGGTTCGATTCCCTCCTGGGGCGCCACATGCAAAAACCGCCCCGCACCCTAAACTCAGGGTGCGGGGCGGTTTTCTTTATGCTTTTTGCGTGCGTGCCGGGAAGCTACTTCTTGGTCGGGGCTACTTCTTAGTGGGGTTCGTGTCCTTGCAAGAGTTGAGGACGCGCTCCATAACCTTCTTCTCGTCCGCGGTCACCCACAGTTTGTACTTCGCCTTCACGTGCACCTGGCGTGCCACGTAGGTGCAGCGGTAGGCGGTGTTGCTCGGCAGCCAGTCGGCGGCGTCCGCATCGGACTTCTGCTGGTTCGCCGGGCCGTCTGCAGCGAGCAGGTTCTCCGGGTCGTTCGCCAGCTGGCGGCGTTGCTCTGCGGTCAGATCCTGCGCGCCGGTCTGCCATGCGTTCGAAAGAGCCACCACGTGGTCAATCTGCACAGCCGAGGAGGTCTTCTTACCGCGCTTGAACTCGATGGTCTTGCCGGTGTACGGGTCAGCTAGAGTGCCGGTGATGACGGTGCAAGCGTGGGTCCTCACCTTGAAACGAACATTGGTCAGATCGCGGCGCAGAATGTCGTCGCGGGTGTTGCACTTGTTGCCGTCAACGTCATCCCAGGCGGGACCGAACTGATCACGAGAGTAGCCAACCTTCGACGCGCGTTCCTTCACTTGCAGGGACGCCAGCTCGCTCTTCGCGGTCGCCAGATCCGGTGCGAGCGCGGTCGCGGGATCAACCGCCTTGTACGGGTTCTTGACCTCGGCGAGGGTTTCGGTCTGAACGTTGGTCTCTTCATCCTCGGTGGCGGAGGTCGTCTTATCCGAACCGAGCAGCCCGTCCACACCGTTCTTACTCACATAGACCAGACCAATAATCAGCACGATCACGGTGAACAGGGCGAGCAGACCGTAAATGAGGCGCTTCTTCTGCGGGTCCATCGAATCGGGCAGCTTGGGTAGGTTGCGCTGCAGCTGCTGAAGTTCCTGCAGGGAGGGCAGGTTGTTGTTCGCGGGCTTTTTGCTCACGGGTTCTCCAAGGCGGGTAGACGGGATGCGGCTGAGTGCACCGCATCATCAAGGATAGAGCGCGAGGGGCTGAAATAGTTAACTTGAGGGCAAAAATAGCCGCCCCGACGCTGAGATACCTATCACGACGTCGGATGGGGCGTAGCCGTCATATTTCTGCAGGGAGTGTGTTGCCCTCGGGTGATTTTTGAAAAAACGGGGTGAAAAGTTCAAAAACTCTATCCACAGGCGGTGCCCAAAACCGCAAAACGCGAGGTTATCCACAGAACCGGTAACCACCGGGTGCAGGAGCGGGTCAGCGCTGGCAAGGTGAAGGAACCCACCCACTAGCTTCTAAGGAGAAACCATGAGCGACACCATCCTGATCCGCGGATTCACCGCCTCCGACCCGGCACTGAGCACCCTGCCCAACGGGGTGCCCGTCGTGAACTTTCGCCTCGCCAGCACCCCGCGCTGGCAGGACGCCACCGGCACCTGGAAAGAAGGCACCACCAACTGGTACACCGTGAAAGCCTACCGCCGCCTCGCCCAGAACATTGCCACCTCCATTGAGAAGGGGCAGCCGCTGGTCGTGAGTGGCCGCCAGCGCATTAGCCGCTGGAACCGCGAAGACGGCACGCAGGGCACTACCGTAGAGGTGGATGCCCTCGGCATCGGTCACGACCTGAACTACGGTACGAGCACCTTCGCCCGCACCGTGGAGAAGCGCACGGTCAATGAGGGGGCCCTGCAGGGCGCGCCTCAGCAGGGCGCACCTCAGCTGGGTATGCCGGGTGCGCCGTTGCAGGAGGCGCCACAACCGGGCATGTCTCAGTACACGCAGCACTATGCCCCGCCGCACGCACCCCAGCAGAACGCGGAGGCGTCGGGTGTGGCCGCTCCGGGTGCTCCTGCACAGAACGGGGGAGTGCAGAATAGCGCATCCCAGGGCGGGGGAGCGCAGAGTGACGAACCCCCCTTCTAAAAGTGCTCCCCGGATGCTTGCATAAACGCGGGTGCATTGGGATAATGGAGCATTGTGTTGACATCGGGCACGCCCCTGCCGCAGGGGGAAGAGCGACCAACGATGTCAACCTTCGGGCACCAATCCTGTCCGAAGCATGAAGTTTTCTGTCCCGCAGTGGGGCAGAGCAATCTGAGTCTATTTGACCTGCGGCAGATGACTCTGGAGATCTACAACTATGCAGACTCTTGACTTCCTCGACAAGAAGTCCCTCCGTGACGACATCCCCGCATTCGGCCCCGGTGACACCCTGAACGTTCACGTTAAGATCGTTGAAGGTAAGAACCACCGTATCCAGGTCTTCAAGGGCTTCGTCGTTGGCCGCCAGGGTGCAGGCGTTCGCGAGACCTTCACCGTCCGCAAGGTTTCCTTCGGTGTTGGTGTTGAGCGTACCTTCCCGGTTCACTCTCCCTCCATCGAGAAGATCGAGGTTGTGACCCGCGGTGACGTCCGTCGTGCAAAGCTGTACTACATGCGCGACCGCCACGGTAAGGCTGCTCGTATCCGCGAGAAGCGCGAGTTCTAATCTTTATAGATACAGAATTCTGTTGCAAACCGCTCCCCAACCGCATTCCGCGGGAGAGGAGCGGTTTTTGCATATTCTGAGACCCCGCTTTCTGAAACCCCGCTTTCTGAAACCCCGCTTTCTGAGAACCTTGCCGCTCTCAGAAAATAAAAGCCCAAGAGCGTAAACACTCTCGATACAATAGCTAGGTACCGTTTCACCCGAGCTAGGTATCTCTCAAACGAAAGGCTCACTCCAGCATGGCAGACGACAAGAACACTGCGAACACCAGCCCCTTCCCTGAGGGATACCAGCCTCAAAGCCGCCGCGAGCGCCGCGAAATGGAAGAATACTTCGCGCGCCTCGCCGCCGAAAAGGCAGCAGCTGAGAAGGCGGATGCCGAGCAGAGCGCCGTAGCGAAGAATGCCGAGCGCGAAGAAACCACCGAAGAAGAGACTGCCGTAGACGTGGAAACCACCAAGGACTTCTCCGAAATGACCCCCAAGGAACGCCGCAAGGCAAAGCGCGCCGAACAGGCAGAGCTGACCTACTCCCAGGCACAGGAAGAAGGCCGCCTCGGCGAATGGCTCTGGGTGCAGGCACGCGAGGGCGGTACCGTCATCCTCTACGCGCTGGTCATCGCATTCCTGGTCAAGACTTTCCTGCTGCGCGGCTTCTACATTCCTTCCGGCTCCATGGAGCAGACCCTGCAGGTCAACGACCGTGTGTTCATTAACGTGGCGGGCTCTTACTTTAGCGAGCCTAAGCGCGGCGACGTCATCGTCTTCAAGGACTCTCAGGGCTGGATTCCTTCCACCCAGAAGACCAGCAGCCCGCTCAAGGACGCCCTGTCCTTCGCGGGTATTCTGCCGGATACTTCCTCGAACTTCCTGGTCAAGCGCGTTATCGGTACTCCCGGTGACGTGGTCGAAAGCGACGGCAACGGCAAAATCAAGGTCAACGGCGTAGAGATTACCGAACCGTACCTGTACCCCGGCAACCCGCCCTCGGAGATGCCCTTCAAGGTGACCGTGCCCGCCGGCAAGTACTTCGTGATGGGTGACCACCGCAGCAACTCCGCCGACTCCCGCTACCACATTAGCGACGGCACCGCGTTCATCTCCAAGGACGACGTGCAGGGTAACGTGTTCGTGGTGGCGTGGCCGCTGAACCACTTCGGTCTGCTGCAGGATCAGAGCTCGGTGTTCTCCTCGATTCCCGCACCGACCTCCACCCCGAGCGAATAAGCGAGCGTGGCAATGATGGTGAGCGCTCAGAAGAGCGCAACGAAACCCGCTCAAGCTAAGCCCGCGAAAACAACCCCGCCCGCCGCCGACCTCGAGTACGAGCAGCAGCTCTTCGCCTCCGGTGCCCGCACGGTTGCCGGAATCGACGAGGTAGGCCGCGGCTCCATGGCGGGCCCGGTCACCGTGGGCGTCGCAATCCTCACCCCGGACGCCACCCTCGAGGTGGGCGGGCTGATCGACTCCAAGGCGCTCTCACCGGCACGCCGCGAATCCATGGTTCCCGAAATCCGCCAGTGGTGCGCCGTGGCGGTCGGGCACGTGGAACCGGCAGATATTGACCGGCTCGGCATGACCCTCTCGCTGAGGCTTGCCGCCCAGCGTGCGCTCGCAGAGCTGGCGCGCCGCGGATACCGTGCCGACGCCGCCCTGTTGGACGGTAAGCACGACTGGTTCACCCCTCCGCAGGAAGACCTGTTCAGTGCGCTGGCACCGGACCCGGCGCAGGCACACTACAACGCACTGCTCGCCCAGGCTTGGGAAGGCGCAGGCGGTGCAGATGAGCCCGCGCAGATGCCGGTGACCATGGTCATTAAGGGCGACTACAAGTGCGCCTCCATTGCCGCCGCATCGGTGGTAGCGAAGGTAGAACGTGATGAGCTGATGGTCCAGCTGGATACCCGCTATCCGGGGTACGGCTGGGCAAAGAACAAGGGCTACGGATCCGCCGCTCACCGCGAGGCGATTAGCGTGCAGGGCCCCAGCCCGCAGCATCGACTGTCATGGTCGCTTCCGGCGACCGCCGAGCAGATTGAGGCCGCCGCGGCACAGCGCGGCTAGGGCGCGTGGCACTCCTGAAAACCGCGCCTCGGAAGCTGGCGAAAACCTAACGTGCCACCGCTGAATCAGTACTAACCAGGAAAGGAAGAGCAGTGAGCGCAGAAGACCTCGAAAACTACGAGACCGACGCCCAAATGGCGCTCTACCGCGAATACAAAGACGTCATGTCGCTCTTTAGCTACGCGGTAGAAACCGACCGACGCTTCTACCTGGCAAACCAGGTGGACGTCACCCCGCACGTGCAGGACGGCACCCTCTACTTTGAGGTGAGCATGAGCGACGTGTGGGTGTGGGATGTATTCCGCTCCAACCGCTTTGTGAAGAAGGTGCACGCCTACTCGGTACGTGACGTGAACGTGGAGGAGCGCCTGCCCAACCAGGAGTTCACCGTGCCGGAAATGCCGGACTTTAACACCTAGCTCACGCCTGATTCACCGCATTGCCGGGGGAAGCAGGCGGCTGCTGAGCTACCGGGCGGCAGCGCTGGGTGATGAAACCGCGTGATAAACCAGCACGAATATGACGCGGCGAATCGGCACTCGAGCGGTGTTTTTGAAAAATATGCCCCAAAATTTCAAATAACCGACTGTGGATAACCTCTAATTCCTTCTGGGAACCGAGGTTATCCACAGTTTTTCGTTAACCGCGTTCGGGCACGCGCGCGGCGGGCACAGTAGAAGCACTACCGCTATCTACCGGGGGAGAGACCCATGACAACAGCCCGAATAACAGCCCGCGCCGCAACCCGAAGCGCACCCAACAGACCCCTGCTCCGCAGAACCTCGCCTCGCGCCCACAGCGTCGGTAGGTGGGGCGAGGAGCTGACCGCCCGCATCCTGGAGACGAACGGCTACCGGATTCTGGAGAGGAATTGGCGACCGCCCGCTGGACTGGAACACGAACAGATTCGCGGGGAGCTCGACCTGATCGCCATTGACCCCGAGGACGAACTGGTTTTCGTTGAGGTCAAGACCCGCAGCAGCGAAGACTTTGGGCACCCGTTCGCGTCCATTGACCGTGATAAGGCGCGCCGCACGCGCTCGCTGGCGATTCTCTGGTGCAGGCTGCGCGAGAACCTGGATTTTCCGCGCTTTCGCATCGACGCAATTGCGGTGACCGGAACTTGCGAAACCTTTACCTTCGAGCATCTGAAAGCGGTGGCGTAATGGGATTCGCACGCACCTATTCCGTGGCGCTCGTGGGCTTGCGCGGGCACATTGTTGACGTTGAGGCTGACATCTCACAGGGCCTGCCCGGCTTCGTGCTGCTGGGTCTGCCTGACACCGCCCTCAACGAGTCGAAAGAGCGTGTGCGCTCCGCAGCGAAAAACACCGGCATCACCCTCACTCAGCACCGGCTTACGGTGAACCTGACCCCGGCGACCCTGCCCAAGCGCGGCTCGGCGTTCGATCTAGCCATTGTGGTTGCGGCGCTGCAGGCGGAGAAGAAACTGCACCCCAGCGGCGATAGCGTCTTCCTGGGTGAGCTGGGCCTGGACGGAACGCTACGCCCCGTGCCGGGCATCCTGCCGGCAGTTAAAGCCGCCGTGGACGCCGGACACCACCGCGTGATTGTGCCCGCCGAAAACGCTGAGGAGGCGGCGCTCATTCCCGGCGCGCAGGTGAGCGGTTTCCGCTGCCTGGCTGAGGTTTTTGCCGCGCTCGGCGCGGAGAGTCAGAAGCTGACCTACCCGCCCGCCCCGCAGACGGAGGCGAGCGCACCGGTAGCGAAACCGACTGAAATTCCCTCCGATATGAGCGATGTTGCCGGTCAGTCACAGGGCCGTTTCGCCCTGGAAATTGCAGCTGCCGGCGGCCACCATATGCTGCTGACAGGCCCGCCCGGCTCGGGTAAAACCATGCTGGCGGAGCGCCTGCCGAGCATCCTGCCGACCCTCGATAATGATGCCGCGATGGAAGTGACCGCTATTCGTTCCCTCTGCTCGGCGGGGGAGCACCTGAGCGAGCTGGTGCGTCAGCCGCCCTTTGAGGCGCCGCATCATAGCGCCTCCGCGCCGGCGATTCTTGGTGGCGGTAGCGGCATTCCCCGCCCGGGCTGTGTGTCTAAAGCGCACCGCGGCGTGCTCTTTCTCGACGAGGCGCCGGAGTTCAAACGCACGGTGCTCGATTCGCTCCGTCAGCCCCTGGAGTCGGGGACCGTGACCTTGGATCGTTCAAGCGCGTCGGCGACCTATCCGGCGCGGTTTCAGCTGATCCTGGCGGCGAACCCGTGCCCCTGCGGCATGAACGTGGGCACCGGTACGGAGTGCACGTGCGCTCCGCGTGAGCGTCGCGCCTATTTTGGGCGTCTGTCCGGCCCGCTGGTGGACCGCATTGATGTGAATGTGACGGTTCCGAAGGTGTCGTCCACGGAGCTTGCGGGCGGTCAGGTGAATGAGAGTTCGGCGCAGATTCGCGAGCGCGTCATGGCGGCACGGCAGGCTCAGCGGGAGCGCCTGGAACCGTACGGGTTGAAGACGAATGCGGAGATGAACGGCAAGATTCTGCGCGGCCCGCTGCGTCTGGACGCGAAGCTCACCGGCGAGCTGAACGCCGCCGTGGACCGCGGAACGCTGACGGCGCGCGGCTACGACCGAGTGTTGCGTATCGCCTGGACCCTCGCCGATTTGGAGGGTGCCGCCTACCCGAGCCGGGAGCACCTGGATGTGGCGCTTTTTCTGCGGCAGCAGGGGCAATTGAAATAGGGACCGCTGACATAGCGTGCCGGTTTATAGAACGAATCACTCACGAGAGGAGAAGAACGTCATGAGTGAGAAGAAGCTCAGAAAACGAGCTGAAGAGGCCGAATTGAAAGAAAATGGGCTGAGAGAAACAGCGCCGGACGAGTGTGTGCCAGAAGAGAAAGTAACGGGGGAGAGCGCGCCTGAAGAGAGCGCGGCGGAGGATTTTGTGCAGGAGGAACTGCAGATTCGCCTGCCCGGTCGCACCCTGGATGCGCACGCCCTGGCGCGTGAGAGAGTGGCGCATATCCTGTCGCTGGGGCAGGAGCCTTCGCCGAGCCCGTATAACGCGGCGCGGTTGCCGGGGTTCCTCGCATCCTGCCTGAACCCGGTGTACCTGGAAGAGATGCACCTGAATGAGATGAATCAGCAGGAACAGCAGAGGGAGCGGCTACAGGGTGAGGCGCTACAGGGTGAGCGCCCCGAACCTGTGATGGGCACCGCCTCCAGCGGTTCTGACCCAGCACCCCTGCTCAATCCAGCACCCCTGTTCAACCCCGCCCTCAGCGCGGAGCAGGTTGAGGCGGCGTGCCGCGAGTACATCCGCTGCTGCACCGCCCAGCTGATGCGCTACGCGGAGCCCGCCGATGAGCTCGTGGTTGAATCCCTCGCCAGCCTGGGTGCGCCGCTGACCTTGCACTACCTGCTGACCGGGCACATCCCGGATAAGTACACCTGGGAGCACGGCGAACCCGACAAACAACTCGGTGAATTTCTGCACTCGGTGGGTGCACCCGCGGAAGGGGAGTCCGCCCTGTTCTGTAGCGCGAATGGCTACTACACGCCGGGCGAACATCAGATGAGCCGCGATAAGTTCGGCAAGGCGCTCGCGACTCGCCGCCTGCGCTGGAACCGCCGTATGGAACGCACCCTGAACGCGGAGGCGCATATGGCGGCAACCTGCGGGGCGTGGCTGGTCACTCCCGCCGATCCGCTGTGGCCGCCGCAGCTGAACGATTTGGGGCCTGCTCGACCGTACGGGCTGTGGTGCCGAGGCGATTCGCGGCACCTGCTGGATTTGGCCTCTGCCCCGAGCGTGGCGCTGGTCGGTTCGCGCGACCCGAGCATCTACGGTACGGAGGCGACGACCCACCTCGCCGCGGAGCTGGCGCGCCGCGGGTACACGGTGATTTCTGGCGGTGCGATGGGCATTGATATTGCGGCGCATCGGGCGGCGCTGACCCAGCAGGGTAGCGACTTGCCGACCATCGCTTTCATGGCGGGTGGGCTGGACCGGCTGTACCCGGCGCAGAACTCGGATGCTCTGAACATGATTGTCGATCGCGGGCTCATTATGAGCGAGGTGAGCGTGGGTAACACCCCCACGCGTTGGCGTTTTCTGGAGCGTAACCGCCTGATTGCGGCGTTGGCGCGGCACACCATTGTGGTGGAGGCGCGCTGGCGTTCCGGTGCCCTGAACACGGCTCGTCACGCGATGGAGATTGGGCGTACCCTCTGGGCGGTTCCGGGGCAGATTAATTCGCCGAACTCGGTGGGCACGAACCGCCTGTTGCGCGATGGACTAGCGCAAACACTCACCGAGGCTGCGGACATCCTCGAGTACGATGCCGCCGCGGGTTTCGAGCTGGGCACCGAGCACGAGAGCGAATGGGATCAGGCTGCCTCCTCCAGCGCGCTGGATGAGCTGACCGAACGACAGGGTAGGGTCTGGGATGATTTGAGCCCGCGCTCCTACCGCGGCGTGGACGAGATTGCCGCAGCCCTCGGGTTGAGCGCTCGCGACGTGATGGCTGACCTGTTCCACCTGGGTCGTTGCGGTCTGGCGGAGAGTAGCGGAACGAGCTGGCGGAAGGTCCGCCCGACTGTCGCTGCGTAGGGTTCTTCCTGATGACGGGGCGGCACGTGGAGAGCTCGGAACCTCTCTACAATTGGGGGTAGGCTTGCGCATACTGGCGCGGAGCTTACCCCGCCGCCACGCTATCAGCAGATACGCCGGGGGCAGAAATACAACGTCGAGAAGCATCAACGCCGCCAGAGCAGAGCCAGGAACCAGAAACCCGAAAGGAGGGACGCATGACCCCCGCCCGCCAGCACGAAAACCAGGCTGAAAACCAGGCAGAGAACCGGAGCGAAAGCCGGGAAGAGTACCGGGATGATGCTCCCTCCACGACCCTGCCGGTGACCTATACTCGCACGCTTGCGCCGGAGCAAGTAGAGAGCTCTGCTCTACCTGATTCTGCACTGCCTGAATCGGCGCTAGGGGTTTCCGGCGAGGTGTTCCGCCCCGTCCTGGACCGTTTTGAGCGTTTTCTGCGCTACGAGAAGCACCGTTCCGAAGAGACAATCCGCTCGTATATCTCCGATTTGGAGGGCTTCTTCGGCTATATGGCGCGCCGCGGTGTGCGGCATCTGGACAGCATTGATGCGTCCCTGATTCGTGAGTGGTTGGGTTCGCTACATCTGCGGCAGGCGGCTCGTTCTACGGTGGCGCGCCGCGGTTCGACCCTGCGCACGTTCTTCACCTGGGCTCAGGAAGAGGAGCTGGTACACGCCAACCCGACCCGCGGTATGCGCACCCCCAAGCGGGAGAATCACCTGCCGCCGGTGCTGAGCCGTGAGCAGATGAACCAGCTGCTGACTACCCTGCAGGAGCGTCGGGCGCAGGATCCTCGGGATGCGCGCCTGCTGCGCCTGGAAGCTGTGGTTGAGGTGCTGTACGCCTCGGGCATGCGTATTTCTGAGCTGACCGGCCTGGATTTGCAGAGCGTGGACCGGGCGAATAAGACGGTGCGCGTGCTGGGTAAGGGCAATAAGGAGCGCGTGGTGCCGCTGGGTACCCCGGCGCTTAAGGCGCTGAATCGTTGGGTGTCCTATGGTCGTCCGCAGTGGATCCAGGAGGGGGCCCAGGGCGTGACGGCGCTGTTTATTGGTCCTCGGGGTGGGCGTGCGAATGCCCGTCAGATTCGTGAGGACCTGACCCGCCTGCTGCGCACGGTGGAGAATACTCAGGCGTCGGGTGCACACGTTTTGCGTCATTCGGCGGCGACTCACCTGGTGGATGGTGGTGCCGATATTCGTTCGGTGCAGGAGCTTCTGGGGCATTCGTCGTTGGCGACCACGCAGATTTACACGCACGTGTCGATGAAGCGTCTGGCGGAGACGTACGCGCGGGCGCATCCGCGAGCGTAGGACATTCGTGTGTCTAAGGGTCATGCGCAGGTGCGGGGGAGCGCTCCGGCCTGCGCTTTGCTGGACTGTGCCGTAAATAGAGCTCTGGGTAGCGCTTTGAAGGGTACTCTGAACGCCGCCGCTAATGTCTCTCTATTTGAACCTTGCCCGTCCGGGTTGTACGAATGGGTGAGTTCAATCTAAGCTATACACTGTTCAACCTCTCTGTCTAGGTTCCCAGTGCAGCCCAAAGTTTCTGCACAGTGATGTTTATACAGGGCGGCTGAACAAGGTAGCATAGGTAACAGACTAACCGTGGTCTCCGTCTCTATAACGGCACCGCGTACGAGTACTAAAAACCAGAAAGGTCGCACCGCATGCGCGCACTCGTTTGCCCCGGACAGGGCTCCCAGAAGAAGGGCTTCCTGAGCCCCTGGCTCGAGATTGAAGGTGTGCGTGAGCACCTGGAACGACTCTCCGAAGCGGCAGGCATCGACCTGATTCACTACGGCACCGAAGCCGAAGAAGAAACCATCAAGGACACCGCAATCGCCCAGCCCCTCATCGTGGCTGCAGGCATCGTCACCGGCCGCCTCGCCCTGCGCGAACTCGACGGTGAAGAGCTCATCTTCGCGGGCCACTCCGTCGGCGAAATCACCGCAGCAGCTCTCGCCGGTGTGCTCAGCGACGAAGACGCAATGCGTTTCGTACGCGTGCGCGCCAACGGCATGGCGGAGGCGGCAGCCGCCTCCCCGACCGGCATGGCTGCAGTACTCGGCGGCGTTGAAGAAAACGTCCGCGAAGCCATCGACGCAGCAGGCCTCGTCGCAGCAAACTCCAACGGCGGCGGCCAGATCGTAGCCGCAGGCCCCATCCCCGCCATTGAGGCATTCGCCGCGAACCCGCCCGCACGCGCTCGCGTCATCCCCCTGAAGGTTGCTGGCGCATTCCACACCGAGGCAATGGCACCCGCCGTGCCCGCACTGGAAGAGTTCGCCGCGTCCCTGCAGGTCTCCGACCCGACCTCCGCACTGCTGACCAACCGCGACGGTTCCGCCGTGGCATCCGGTGAAGAGTTCGTCAAGACCCTCGTCTCCCAGGTCACCAGCCCCGTCCGCTGGGATCTGTGCATGGCAACCCTGCTCGAGCGTGAGGTCGCCGGCATTATCGAGGTCGCCCCCGCAGGCACTCTGGTCGGCCTGGCAAAGCGCGCGATGCGCGGCGTGCCCGGCACCTCCATCAACACTCCCGAGGACCTCGCCTCGCTGAAGGGCTAAACACCGGGGGAGAGCACCCCGCCCTCCCCGCACTGGGAACCCTTCACACTAGACATGCACTTTAGACCTGCGAGGCACACAGTGTCTTGCGAGCATCAGCACTAAGGATTGAATACGTGACTACCCTCAAGCAGTACGAAATCAACCGCTACTCCCGCATCCTCGGTTACGGCGCAGCCCGCGGCGAGGTCATCGTCCCCAACGACGACATCGTTGAGGCAATCGACTCCTCCGACGAGTGGATCAAGCAGCGCACCGGTATCGCAACCCGCCACCGCGCCAGCGAAAACCAGTCGGTAGCAGACCTTGCCATCGGTGCCGCCAAGGATGCTCTCGAAGCATCCGGTGTAGCCGGTGAGGACATTGAGGCGGTCATCATTTCGACCATTTCGCACCCCTACGCAACCCCCTCCCTGGCAACCCTGGTCGCCGACGCAATCGGCTCCAAGTGCCCCGCATACGACATCTCCGCAGCGTGTGCAGGTTTCTGCTACGGTATCGCCCAGGCAGACGCCCTCGTCCGCGCGGGTACCGCAAAGCACGTGCTGGTCATCGGCGTTGAGAAGCTCTCCGACTTCATCGACAACACCGAACGCACCATCTCCTTCCTGCTCGGCGACGGCGCAGGCGCAGCAGTCGTAGGCGTCTCCGACGAACCCGGCATTGCCCCGACCGTATGGGGTTCGGACGGCTCCCGTTGGGGTACTGTGGGTATGACTCACTCCCTGTTGGATATCCGCAACCGCGACTTCGTAGCAAACCCCGTGCAGGAAGGCGAAAAGATTTGGCCCACCCTGCGCCAGGACGGCCCCTCCGTCTTCCGCTGGGCAGTATGGGAAATGGCAAAGGTCGCCAAGCAGGCACTCGAAACTGCCGGCATCACCCCCGACGAGCTCGGCGCACTCATCCCGCACCAGGCAAACGCCCGCATCATTGACCAGATGGTCAAGACCCTCAAACTTCCCGACACGGTGGCAGTGGCACGCGACATCGTTGATGCCGGTAACACCTCCGCCGCATCGGTTCCCCTCGCCGCACACCGCCTGCTCAAGGAGAACCCGGAACTCTCCGGCAAGTTCGCCCTGCAGATTGGTTTCGGTGCCGGCCTGGCATTCGCAGCTCAGGTAGTCGTCCTTCCCTAAGGAAAACCCTGGAGCCCGATGCTCACCGCCCCTCACGACCGGCACAGTGCCGGTACACGAGAAAGAAAATAAAGCGGGAAAGCATCCCCTAAACTCCGAGTTGCCGCATGCGTACACCACGCAGACACGATAAACTCGGTAATGCACGCGTACCCCCACCCGGCGGGTGCGATGACCATCGAACAACAAAGGAGCCCCTGAATGGCTAACAAGGAAGAGATCCTCGCAGGTCTGGCAGAAATCGTTAACGAAGAGACCGGCGTTGAGGTTGAGGACGTTCAGCTGGACAAGTCCTTCACCGAGGACCTGGACATCGACTCCATCTCGATGATGACCATCGTCGTGAACGCTGAGGAGAAGTTCGAGGTGACCATCCCGGACGAAGAGGTCAAGAACCTCAAGACCGTTGGCGACGCAGTCGAGTTCATCGCGAACGCTGCCTAAGCTATAACCAATAACGAGGCGGCGCGGGCTCTCACCGGCCCGCGCCGCATCGCTATTCACTCAGTATCAACCCAACATACCCCCGGGAGCACAGCGCGGACCCCGTAGCGTGGACCCCGCGCGGAATACACACCGCATACCCCCGGGCCCTACAGGTTTTTATCCACACACCACCGGATAAACCACCAAATCGACCACCGAAGAGAAAGTGCCACAATGTCTCGAAAAGTGCTGGTGACCGGCCTCGGCGCGACCACCCCCATTGGCGGCGACGTCCCCACCACCTGGGCAAACGCAACCAAGGGCGTATCTGGTGTATCCACCCTTGATTACCCCTGGGTCAAGGAATACGACCTGCCCGTATACATTGCAGGCCAGCTCGCTGTGCCCGCCCTCGACTCCGGACGCCTCACCAAGGTAGAAGCAAAGCGCCTGGACCCCTCGGGCCAGCTCGCCCTCATCGCCGCACGCGAAGCATGGGAAGACGCAGGGTTCTCCGGCCCCGACGCCGACTCCGCAGAAGAAGTCGACCCCGAACGCACCGGCGTAGCCTTCGGCACCGGCATCGGTGGCGTGTGGACCCTCCTCGACGCATGGGACACCCTCCGCGAAAAGGGCCCCCGCCGCGTCCTCCCCATGACCGTTCCCATGCTCATGCCCAACGGCAACGCAGCAGCCGTCTCCATGAACCTCAAGGCACGCGCCGCAGCACAGACCGTCGTCTCCGCATGCGCATCCTCCACCGAAGCCATGCAGCTCGGTGCTGAAATGATCCGCAGCGGCAAGGCAGACGTCGTCATCGTCGGCGGCGCCGAAGCGGCAATCCACCCGCTTCCCATGGCAGCATTCGCCAAGATGCAGGCACTCTCCTCCCGCAACGACGAACCCGAAAAAGCATCCCGCCCCTACGACGTCGACCGCGACGGCTTCGTCATGGGTGAAGGCGCAGCAGCGCTCATCCTCGAATCCGAAGAGCACGCCAAGGCACGCGGCGCACGCGTCTACGCGGAACTGGCAGGCACCGGCGTATCCGCCGACTCCTACCACATCACCGCACCGGACCCCGCAGCACTCGGCGCAACCCGCGCACTGCGCGAAGCCCTCGAAGACGGCAACATCGACCCGAAGACCGTCGTGCACATCAACGCGCACGCCACCAGCACCCCCGCCGGTGACCTGCCCGAAGCAACCGCAATGCACGAAACCTTCGGCGAGCACACCAAGAACATTGCCGTCTCCGCAACCAAGTCCATGACCGGCCACCTGCTCGGCGGCGCGGGCGCACTCGAAGCCGTACTCACCGTACTGGCACTGCACCACCGCACCGCACCCTGCACCATCAACCTGGACAACAAGGACCCCCAGATTGACCTGGATGTGGTGACCGAGGCACGCGAGCTGCCCGCCGGCGAGATCGTGGCACTGTCGAACTCCTTCGGTTTCGGCGGTCACAACGCGGTTGTAGCATTCCGTTCCGTAGAGGGCTAATCCCTCAGGGCTTCTAGCCTTATATAGATATAACGCTCCCTCAACTACCGTGTGTAGCTGGGGGAGCGTTACGTTTTCTGAATGCGTTTGCGAGAGAGTGGCATACCGGACACCGCTCGCGGGGGAGTGCGGCTTCCGTGGGTTAGTTGTTTGGAAAGTGCATACCGGACGCCGCTCGCGGGGGAGTGCCCCCTCTGCGGCGCTGGGGCGCCTTGAGGACGGAGCCCCCGCTTCGCGTGTCCGGTACGCCCTCTAGGTCGCCTACCCCTCGGTGGGGTTTATATAGGGGTTGGTCTGTGGTTGGGATTCAGAGGTAACGCGCCAATCCCTTGGGGTAGGGAATATGGGTGGCTTGGTGCGGGGTTTCCTTCTCAGGCTAGCTTGCCTCAGTCTGGGGTGCCCCTGTTTTAGATGTTAAAAACGGGTGGCGTATTCGCTCCGGCACTGCGAATACGCCACCCAAACACACCACACTCCACAAGACAATGCAGAGCGCGCGGGATCAACCATCCCGCAAGGTTCCCGTAACCCCCATCGCGCACCACGGTAGGCGACGACAGAAGAATGGGAGTCTATGACCGTTCGACACGCACAACGCCCCCTCGTAAAGGTTTACAAAGGCGCACGCTACGCGTTCTTCCGGAAGTTTATTCGGAAGAGCTCCCACGCCGGTTCCGTTGAGAAAAACAATTCGGTGTGGTTGCCTCCCGATGGTGAAGCACCTCAGCATCGTGTGCCGCATAAACCGCGCAGTTTAGTGCGCGCAGATGCTGCGTCGAAAACTATCCAAAGAATGCAGTCCACGGAGTAGTCTTCCAGCTTCAAATGGCAGAAGCTTAAGGGTTTGATGTGAGTGCTCGGTTGGTCCGAATCATGTCGCTCTCAACGGAACCGGTTTTATCGGTGATGGGAGCTCCTGTAGATAAGAATAACCTTAAATTACCCCTAGAGTAAACCTTAAACCAATAATTTAACCTTATTGTTATAATTCCTTGTCATAAAGGTATTGAAGAGTGTTCAATATGCTCTGAGTAACCCCCTGGAGACCCTCATAACTCTTTGGTCTGTTTGGCGCTCTCCACCGTTATGAAACCGTGATAAATCATTCCCGAAAATTGAAGAATCGGGTTCCAAAACGGTCCCGCGAGTGGCTGCTGTGGGGACTTGTTGAGAGGGGCTTGAAGATGCGCCGAGAGTACAGTCATAAAACGTCATCTTGTCACGGAAGTTATCCCAGAGAAAACAAATTAAACCCCCGGCGTGCGCTGTGGCATAATCAGTATCGACATCGTGCTCCGGGGTCGGTGAAATTCCGAACCGGCGGTCACAGCCCGCGAACCGCTCTCGCAGGCAGGCAGAAATCGTACGAATCTTCGCATCCGCACAGGACGCCAAGACTCCGCTAGAGAAGCCCGCCCGCAAGAGAGGCCGAACCGGTGAAAATCCGGTGCCGACAGTACAGTCTGGATGGAAGGTAGCACGAGCAGAAAAAGGCAGGAGCGCACTCCGCCGCACCTCCCGAAAACCGGGATAGCATGCAGGGTGCACCAAAGCAGTTACTTGAGAAAACTGTTGCTCGAGAGCGCAGCGGTTTTTTGCGAGACGGCTTTCTGTAAGACAGGGGAGAGGCACCTTTCGTAGGTGCCGGTACGTTATTCCCCTCGACCGCAGCCGGCTGATCTCAGCTACGGTTTTCAGCCACGGTTGGCTGATTCGCGCTCCCGCCTCACCACGGATACCGGGCACTCCCTAAGAGGCCCGCGGTAGCCGCCCTTTCTGTTCCTCTCCCCGGAGCCGCCGCAGATGCGCACCCAGCGCATCCGAAACACGGTCCAACTCAGAGAGGAAAGAAACAATGGACATCTTGCGGTGGCTCTTCGACGCACAAATTCACGTGGGGGACCAGTCCCTCCTCGTGCGCGAAGTTCTCGGAAACGCATTCGGCCTGGCATCGGCGCTCGGCGGAATGCGACGCAAAGTATGGGCGTGGCCTGTCGGCATTCTCGGCAACCTGCTGCTCCTCACCGTCTTCCTGGGCGCCCTCGTCGGCAGCCCGCACCCCGTCACCATGCTCGGCCAGGCAGGCCGCCAGATCATGTTTATTGCAGTGTCCATCTGGGGCTGGCATCGTTGGCGTGCCACCCGCGCAGCCGGTGGTGACGCCTCCGAAGGTGCCGCGGTAATCCCCAAGTGGGCTACCAACACCGAACGCGCAGGCCTGGTTGTCGCCATGGTCGCGGGCACCCTGCTGCTCACCCCCATCTTCCGCGCCCTCGGCTCCTACGAACCGGTCTGGTCCGACGCCTGGATCTTCACCGGCTCGCTGCTCGCCACCTACGGCATGGCGCGCGGCTGGGTTGAATTCTGGCTCATTTGGGTTGCCGTCGACCTGGTCGGCGTGCCGCTGCTGTGGAGCGCAGGCTACTACGCGACCTCCTTCATGTACGTGTTCTACGGATGCTTCACCCTGGTTGGTTTCTTCGTCTGGTGGCGCACCCGCAACCTGGAGGCGCAGAAGACTCGGGTGCAGACCCAGTTCCCCGACGTGACCGTTGAGGTAACCGATGTGAAGAAGGGCCGTGCATAAATGTCGCAGAACCCCTCGCTGCAGGTGCTGGTGAGCGCGCACCTGCCCGTAACCATCGCCCCGAGCGTATCTTCGCCGCGCAACGATGTGGACTACTCCGCCGCGGAGTACGGTCACCTCGCGGGGCTGCCCGCCGCACGCACCCTCCAGCTGCCCGGCCCCGAGCAAGAGCTCAGCCACGCAGAGGCCATGACCCTGGCACTGCAGGCGGCACGCCAGGGTATCCGCGGTGCGAACCCCCTCGTCGGCGCCGTCATCACTGACGCGCACGGGCACCTGCTACATGTGGGCTACCACCGAGGCGCAGGCACCCCGCATGCCGAAGCCGACGCGCTCGCCGCCGCCCGAGCCGCGGGAACCGACCTCACCGGCGCCCGCATGTACGTGAGCCTTGAGCCCTGCAACCACACCGGACGCACCGGCCCCTGCTCCCACGCCGTCGCTGAGGCGGGCATCAGCGAACTCTACTACGCCTACAGCGACGACACCGAAAACGCCGCCGGAGGCGCCGCTTACCTGCGCTCGCAGGGCGTCACCGTGCACGCCATGGAGGAGTTCGCGAACGCATCCTACCTGCTGAACGAACGCTGGTTCATTGCCGCCGCCGAACGCCGCCCCTTCATTACCGCAAAGAGCGCCTCCACCCTGGACGGGTTCATTGCGGCTGCTGATGGCACGAGCAAGTGGATTACCGGCCCCGCCGCGCGCGTTGACGGGCACCTGATTCGTCACCGCGCCGACGCCGTCATGATTGGCACCCGCACCACCCTCATGGACGACCCGACCCTGGACGCGCGCGACGCCAACGGTGAACGCTTCGAGAAGCAGCCGCTGCGCGTGGTCATGGGCAAAACCGAGATTACCGAGAACTACCGCGTGCGCGGCCTCAACCCGCCCGAAGGCGTGGAGGCGGACCCGCAGAACTTCCTACAGGTCTTCACCCACGACCCGCGCGAACTGCTCGATGAGCTGTACGCCCGCGGGGTGCGGCACCTCATGATTGAGGGCGGCCCCGGCATGGTCGGCCTCTTCGCCGGTGAAGACTTCATCGACGAGATGGTCTGGTACCGCGCCCCCATGATCATGGGGCAGGGCAAGAGTGCCGTGTACCGTCTGCTCGTGGACACCCTCGCGCAGGCACCGCGCCTGCAACTGGACGATCTGGGCATGTTCCCGGCGGTGCGCGTGCTCGGTAATGACACCGCAACGCACCTGGTGCCGGCACCTCGCGGAACGGCGCAGGAACCGGGTGAGCGGCGTACCCTGCCGAAGCTGGACGCCTGCCACGCGCCCGAACCGAGATTAGATTAGCAGCGGCTGGACTAGTCGCGGCTGGACTAGCCTCCGCTTGGGCTAGTCTCCCTTCGGCTGAGCGCGGGCGGGGGAGTAGTACCTCAAGGACCCCCCGCCTGCGCCCGGCTAGTTTGTGCCGGCTGGTTCGTATGCTGGCACAAAAGCTCCCCGTCACGGGGAATATTCGAAAAATACGTATAGTTATACCGACGAACAAACCATCGCCGCCCGTCGCCCTCAACGACGACGCCCCGGCGGACACGGCGAGAAAAGGAAAGCACACATGTTTACCGGAATTATTGGCGCCCTCGGCACCGTAGAATCCATCACCCCCATCGAAGGTAGCGACGCAGCCTACCTGACCCTCAACGCCGGAGACATCGTCGCCGACCTCGAACACGGCGGATCCCTCGCCGTCAACGGTGTATGCCTCACCGCTATCGACCTCGACCAGCTGCAGCCCGGCCAGTTCCGCGCCTACGCTATGGGTGAGACTCTGCGCCGCACCAACCTCGGCAACCTGAACCCCGGCGACACCGTCAACCTGGAGCGCTGCCTGCCCGCCGGTGGCCGCCTCGACGGTCACGTCGTGCAGGGCCACGTGGATGCGGTGGGCACCCTCGCATCCGTCACCGCGCACGAGGCGTGGAGCACCCTGCGTTTCAACCTGCCCGCCGAGCTGGCACCCCTGCTCGCGGAGAAGGGCTCCATCGCTGTTTCTGGCGTGTCCCTGACCGTCACCGCCGTTTCTGAGCCCGGTGTTACCCCCGCATGGTTCGAGGTCGGTCTGATTCCCGAAACCCTGAAGGCAACCAACCTCGGCGCGCTCAAGGTCGGCGACAGCGTGAACCTTGAGACCGATGCGCTCGCTAAGTACGTGCAGCGCCTGACCGCGTTCGCAGGCGTGCCCCAGGCTGACTCTGCGCACTCCGGTGAGCAGGTTGCACCCCGCCGCGCCGACGCCGCAAGCGTTCTCGACAGCGTGCAGACCGCGGTGGACGCTATCGCCGCCGGTCGCGCCGTGGTCGTGGTGGACGACGAGGACCGCGAGAACGAGGGCGACATCATCTTCGCCGCCGAGCACGCAACCCCCGAGCTGATGGGCTTCATGATTCGCTACACCTCCGGCGTGGTGTGCGCCCCCATGAGCAACAAGCGTGCCGACGAGATGAAGCTGCCGCCCATGGTCACCAACAACGAGGACCCCAAAGGCACCGCCTACACCGTCTCCTGCGATGCGGCCTCCGGCGTGAGCACCGGCATCTCTGCGGCGGACCGCGCACGCACCGTGCAGATTCTTGCCGATGCCTCCTCCAGTCCGGCGGACATCACCCGCCCCGGCCACATCTTCCCGCTGCGCGCCGTGGACGGCGGCGTGGCGGAGCGCCCCGGCCACACCGAAGCCGCAGTGGAACTCTCCCTCGCGGCGGGCCTGTCCGGTGTGGGCGTTATCGCCGAGGTCGTGCACGACGACGGCTCCATGATGCGTTTCGACGCACTGCGCGCCTTCGCCACCGAGCACAACCTGCCCATGATCTCTATCGAAGACCTCATCAAGTACGTAGCTAAGGCGTAGGAGAACGCATGAGCGAAACCCCTAACACCCAAGCAACGCCAGGCACTCCCGCAGAGCTGAGCACCCCCGCGGCTGTCACCTTGGCAGAGCCGGGCACCCTGGTCGAGCCGGTTGAGGCGCAGGCTGAAGAGCTCAGCGCCGAATCCCTGCGCATCGCCTCCCAGCTCGCTGAAGGCTACCGAGTCAGCCCCCTCGACATGGTGCCCAACCCCAGCCCGCTGCTGGTAGAAAGCACCGAAGAGGTCGCCGTACCCACCCCGCAGGGTGTGTTCGGTTTGCGCGCCTGGCGATTTGCAGACGGCGCCGAGCACCTCAGTGCCCGTGCCCTCGACCGTGACGGCACCCCCGTACCCGCCGAGGACGGGGGAGCGCCCGCGGTGCGCATCCACTCCGAATGCGCCACCGGCGATATTTTCGGTTCATTCCGATGCGATTGCGGCCCCCAGTTGGAGAACGGCCTGCGCATCATTGGCCGCACCGGCGGGTACCTCATCTACGTGCGCAACCACGAAGGACGTGGCATCGGCCTGGTCAACAAGCTCCGCGCCTACGCGCTGCAGGATGCCGGACTCGACACGCTCGACGCGAACCTGGCGCTCGGCCTGGACGGCGACATGCGCGACTACTCGCAGGCGGCACTGATCCTGCAGGAACTGAGCGTGAACGAGCTGAGGCTCGTGACCAACAACCCCGCCAAGCAGGAGGCGCTCGAAAGCCTCGGCCTGCAGGTCACCGAACTCATCCCGGACGAAATTCCCGCCCGAGTCGAGAACGCACACTACCTGCAGACCAAGCGTGAGCGCATGCGCCACGTGCTCAAAAGCGCGTAGCGGCACCCCTGCAAACCCCTAATTTTTCAAAAACCAAAAACCCACAAGGAGAACACAATGAGCGGCGTAGGCGCAGCAGACACCACCCTCAACCCCGAAGACTACAAGGGCTTCAAGCTCGCAATCGTAGCGGCAAGCTGGCACACCCAGGTCATGGACGGCCTCATCGACGGTGCGCAGCGTGCAGCACGCGACGCAGGCATCGAGCCGACCCTCGTGCGCGTTCCCGGCACCTTCGAACTGCCCGTCGCAGCAACCCGCCTCGCTGAGAAGTTCGACGCAATCGTCGCGCTCGGCGTGGTCATCCGCGGCGGCACCCCCCACTTCGACTACGTCTGCCAGGGCGCAACCAACGGCCTGACCGACGTGTCCGTGCTGACCGGCCGCCCCATCGGCTTCGGCGTGCTCACCTGCGACAACGAGCAGCAGGCACTCGACCGTGCAGGCCTAGAAGGTTCCAACGAAGACAAGGGCTACGAGGCGACCGCAGCGGCACTGCAGACCGCAGCAACCCTCAAGCAGTTCAGCAACTAACACGGCTGAACGGTACGCGGCTCAGTTTCACGAAGAGAACTATTGAATCTTCACCGTGGAACTGGGCCGTAGTACCGGTTAAACTGAAACAACCCGCGCACCGGGCTTACCGGGATTTATCAGGCATTATCGGGCGTCTATGGATCTGGCAAGTATGCGCCAGAGAGATACACACCGGAACATATGTCCCGGTACCCCATGTACCGGTAAAACCCCATGTACCGGTAAAAACCCCGCGCGGCAGCTAAGGGACACAGCGCACAGACGCGCTCCCAACCCAACACCAAGGAGTACAGCAATGCAGGATTTGGGCACCATCACCCCCACCCTCGAAGAATTCCGCGCCCGCGCAGCCGGCACCCGCGTCATTCCCGTACACATCAAAATCCTCGCCGACTCACTCACCCCCATCGGCATCTACCGATCCCTCGTACTCCAAAACGACCAGGGCGAACCCGTCGACGCACCCCACGGCACCTTCCTGCTCGAATCCGCCAAAATCTCCGCAGAAGGCGAATCCGCAGCCTGGGACCGCTACTCCTTCATTGGCGCGTCCTCCCGCTCCACCCTCACCACCGTTGACGGCGCAGTCCACTGGCAGGGCCGCACCCCCGCCGGCGCACCCGTCGACGGCGACCCCGTAGAAGCCATCGCAAAGACCCTGCAGATGCTCTACACCGAACCCGACCCGACCCTGCCGCCGCTCACCTCCGGCCTGGTTGGCTACCTCGGCTGGGACGTCGTGCGCCACTGGGAGCACCTGCCGTTCCCGCCCGCCGATGACGTGAACCTGCCCGAATTCGCGCTCAACATGGTCTCCGACATGGCAATTCACGACAACAAGGACGGCACCGTCCTGCTCGTCGCCAACGCCATCAACTTCAACGGCACCAGCGAAAACGTTGACGGCGCCTACGAGGATGCCGTCGCGCGCCTGCACAGCATGCTCCGCCGCCTACAGCGCGGCGCCACCGCAACCACCTCCACTCTCTCCGGCGTGGCAGACGTTGACCGTAAGGTCCGCGAAGACGTCACCCTCACCTGGAGCGAACAGGGCTTCAAGGACGCCATCGACCGCTCCAAGAAGAACATCATCGACGGCGACGTCTTCCAGATCGTGCTCTCACGCCGATTCGAAGCCGAAACCAACGCCAAGGCACTCGACGTGTACCGTGTACTGCGCCAGTCCAACCCCTCGCCCTACATGTACCTCTTCAACTTTGAAGACAGCAACGGCACCCCCTTCCACATCGTCGGCTCCTCCCCGGAGGCGCTCGTCACCCTCAAGGACGGCATCGCCAGCACCCACCCCATCGCCGGTTCCCGCCCGCGCGGCGCAACCCGCGAAGAAGACCTCGCACTCGCCGAGGAACTGCTCGCCGACCAGAAGGAACGCTCCGAACACCTCATGCTCGTCGACCTGGCACGCAACGACCTCTCGCGCATCGCCAAGCCCGGAACCGTATCCGTCGACCAGTTCATGATTATTGAGCGATTCAGCCACATCATGCACATTTCCTCCGCCGTCAGCGCCGAACTCGACCCGCAGTTCAGCGCCTACGACGTGCTGCGCGTCGCGTTCCCCGCCGGTACTCTCTCCGGCGCGCCCAAGCCTCGCGCGATGCAACTCATCGACGAATACGAACCCACCCGCCGCGGCGTCTACGGCGGCGTATGCGGCTACTTCGACTTCGCCGGCAACATGGACATGGCCATCGCCATCCGCACCGCCGTACTCAAGGAAGGCACCGCCTACGTTCAGGCCGGTGCGGGCCTCGTGATGGACTCCAACCCCGATTCCGAAGCCCTCGAAACCGTCAACAAGTCCGCTGCCCCGCTGCGCGCCGTGCTGACCGCCTCCGGCCTGGCACCCCTCGACGCGGACGCGGCCGTCAACGCCGCCCAGTAACCCAAGGAGACACCATGAGCACCGTTCTCGACGACATCATCGTTGGCGTCCGCGAAGACCTCGCCGCCCGCGTACAGCAGGTTCCCCTCGAGGAGATGAAGAAGCGAGCCCTCGCCGCCGCACCCGCCCGTGACGCGCTCGCCTCCCTGCGCGGTGAGGTACCCGGCGGCGGCAACGGCTCGACCGCACGTATTATCTCCGAGGTGAAGCGCTCCTCACCCTCCAAGGGCGCCCTCGGCGAAATCCCCGACCCCGCCGCGCTCGCCGCCCGCTACGAGGCAGGTGGCGCCGCAGCGATCTCCGTACTCACCGAACAGCGCCGCTTCAACGGCTCCCTCGCCGACCTGGACGCTGTGCGCGCCGCCGTGAACATCCCCGTGCTGCGTAAGGACTTCACCGTCGACGAGTACCAGATTTGGGAGGCCCGCGCGCACGGCGCCGACCTGGTGCTGCTCATCGTCGCGGCCCTCGACGAGAAGACCCTGCGCGAGTTCCTGGAACTCACCGAGTCGCTCGGCATGAACGCCCTGGTCGAGACCCACACCCCCGAAGAGATTGAGGTCGCCCAGCGCATCGGCGCCAAGATTGTGGGCATCAACGTGCGCAACCTCAAGACCCTTGAGGTCAATAACGAGCACTACGCATCCCTCGCCGCGCACCTGCCCGACTCGGTGATTAAGGTTGCCGAGTCCGGTGTTGCAGGTATCGAGGATGTGCGAGCCTACGCCGGTACCGGTGCGGATGCAATCCTCATCGGTGAAGCGCTGGTTCGCTCCGGCGACCCCGAAGGTACCGTGCGCGAATTCTCCAAGGTGCCTGTGACCCGCTAGCCTGTGGGTTAGTTGTTTGGAGAGGTTGTACCGGTTCACACTCGCGGGGGAGTGAGGCTTCCGTGGGTTAGTTGTTTGAGAAGGCATAACCGGACGCCGCTTGCGGGGGAGTGCCCCCTCTGCGGCGCTGGGGCGCCTTGAGGACGGAGCCCCCGCTTCGCGTGTCCGGTACGCCCTCTAGGTCGCCTACCCCTCGGGTTGGTTGAGGTAGGGGTTGGTACGTGGTTACCTTCTCTGGTTAGCTTGCCTGAGTCTGGGGTTCCAGGTTGTTGGCTTGCTCTGCCAGCTCGCCTTTCGTACACATAAAGCCGGTGCCTGCTTCACAGCAGACACCGGCTTTTCACTTGTTATAGAGTGCTTAGCGGCCCGTATAGTCCGCGTCCGCAATATCCTTCGGCCAGCGCGCCTTACGGAACGGCGCCCACGTAAACGCCGCCGCCACCAGCAACAAACCACTGATAATGAACGCCGGAACAAAGCCCCACGCATCCGCAATCAAACCAGCCACCAGCGGACCCAAAATCATACCGAAATCGCTACACATCTGATACACCGCCAACACCTGACCACCACTGCGGCGAGTACCAATCACATCAGACACCGCAGCCTGAATCGACGGACCCATAAACGCCGCACCAATACCCAGACACGCCGTCAACGACACAAACACCCACGCCACCGGCGCGAAACCCATAAACGTCACCGCAGAACCCGCCAACAGCAGACCCGAAAACGCCATGACGCGGCGGCCAAAACGATCTGAAAAACGACCCGAGAACGTCTGCGTCAACGCATTACCAAACGAGTTCGTCGCCATCGCCAACGACGCCAACAGAGTAGCCGCCACCGAATCCGACATGTCACCGCCCGTCGCCAAATACGCCGCCGCCAACGGAATAATCGACGACTGCACACCAAACACCGACCAGCCAATCGCCCAATTCGAAACCAACGCAGAACGGTAATTCGAGAACTTCAACGCGTCACGAACCGTCATCGCAGGCAGATCGCTCTTACCAGCAGCGCCGCCGGATGCAGCAGGCTTAGCGCCCTTACCGGATGCGCCAGCCTGGGCGCCAGCGGGGGAGCCCGCCGCCGACGGCAGCACCCCGGTGCCCTTACCCTCAGCCAGCAGCGCCGCCTCCATAATCGCGTCACGCTCCGCCTCCAGAGCCGCCTGCGAAGGCATCAAGAACCACACAATCAGACCCGCCGCCAGCAGCGAAAAACCATACACAATGAACGGCGCACGCATACCAAACGGCGCCAGGGCGCTCGCAATCACCGGGCCCAGCAGGTTACCCAGCAGGAACGCCGTCGCATAATAGCCCGAAATACGGCCGCGCATATGCGCCGGGGACAGACGCACCAGCAGACCCATCGCAGAGACCGTGAACATGACCGAGCCGATACCCGCCACCGCACGCGAACCCAGCAGCACCCAATAATCCCAAGCGAACGCAATCATGAACGACGTCACCGACACGATCAGCATGCCAATCGTGTACACCGGACGCTCACCCCAGCGGGTAATCAGCCGACCCGCCGACGGTGCGAAAATCAGACGCGTAATCGCCAATGCAGAAACCACCATCGTCGCCATGGTGACCGTGGCATTAAAGTTCTGCGCATAGTTCGGCAGCACCGGCGCCACCAAACCAAAACCCACCGCAATCATGAACGACGCAGCAATCAGAACCTTCAAGCCGGTCGGCACACGGTTCGGGTCAATCGTGCGCGGGTCAAAAACAGGCGGTGTTTTGGCAGGGTTCCTCATACTCATCCTCGAAATAGTGCGGTGCCGTACGGCAGCCGCGGGCCCCACCCGCAACTGCCCATCATGTGTTCGGCTAAAAAACTTAACAGTGTCCAGTCTACTCCGCCGACAGCCGGGCATGCGCGTCACCTCGACCAGTCAAACCGCCCAAACCGGTAAGCTAGTAGTGTGAATGAAACGATGATGATGATTTGCGCAATCGTGCTGGGTGTACTGGTTATCGCCGGTATACTTTTCGCCGTTCTGCGCCGACCCAAGAAGACCGCGGACCTGCAGTCTTTGCGTCAGGAGGCGGCTAAGGCCTCCGGCGGTTCGGCGGAAGAACCCGAAAGCTCGGCACCTCGCGCTATTGAACTTGATATGCCTGACCCGTCCGCGGGTCGCCTGGTGCGCCTGCGCGCCCGCCTGGCACGCTCCAACAACATGCTCGGCAAGGGCCTGCTGGCTCTGCTCTCCCGCGACCGCATCGACCAGGACGTCTGGGACGAAGTTGAGGAAACTCTGCTGCTCGCCGACCTCGGTTCTGAACCGACCACCCGCCTGGTGGAGGCGCTGCAGCAGCGCGTGCGCGTTGAGGGTACGAGCAACCCCGCCGCCGTGAAGAAGATGCTCCGCGAAGAGCTCGTGAAGATCGTTCGCCCCGACATGGACCGCGAACTGAAGACCGCCGGCAGCGACGGCAACCCCGGCGTGGTGCTGGTCGTTGGCGTGAACGGCGTCGGTAAGACCACCACGGTTGGTAAGATTGCCCGCGTGATGGTCGCTGACGGTCAGACCCTGCTCCTGGGCGCCGCTGATACGTTCCGTGCGGCCGCGTCCGAGCAGCTGACCACCTGGGGTGACCGCGTGGGCGTGAAGACCGTGCGTTCCGAGAAGGAAGGCGCCGACCCCGCTTCGGTCGCCTTTGATGCGGTTAAGACCGGTAAGGAGGAAGGCGTCGACACCGTGCTGGTGGATACCGCGGGCCGCCTGCAGAACAAGGCTGGCCTGATGGACCAGCTCGGTAAGATCAAGCGTGTGATTGAGAAGGAAGCGCCGGTCACCGAGGTTCTGCTCGTGATTGACGCGACCACCGGCCAGAACGGTATGGTTCAGGCGAAGGTCTTTGGCGAGATCGTGGACGTGACCGGTATCGTGCTGACTAAGCTGGACGGCACCGCGAAGGGCGGTATTGTCGTGGCCATTCAGGAGGAGCTGGGTGTTCCCGTCAAGCTCATCGGCCTGGGTGAAGGCCCGGACGACCTGGCGCCGTTCGACCCGGAAGCGTTCGTGGACGCGCTGCTGGACTAACATCCTCATACTCCGCCGAGAAGCCACATGTGTTTCGAGAAGCCACCAAAGACGTGGCTTTTCGAAACACATGTGGCTTCTCGCGGTTAAGTTTGGGGCCCTCCAGCAGTACGCAGCACCTGCAGGGCCCGCCTCGGACGGTAGATAGCATCCTTAGCAGAAACACGGATGACAGCATACCCCGCGTGGAGTAGCCGATCCTGTCGGGTCTTCTCCCGAACCAGGTCCTCTTTGGCGATGTATTTGACGTTGCCGTCTACCTCCAGAATGACGGGCCTGCCGTGGAGGCTAGTGGTGTGTAGCAGAAAGTCCACTCGATAGGCATGACCTTCGCAGATGATGGTTTCTTGCTGCTTGTATCGGATTCCCTGGTCATCGAGAAGTAACCGCATGCAGGTTTCAGCAACGGATTCTGAGTGTGGGCTGAGCTCATGTCCGACGAGGCGGGCGGTTCGGCACCCGCGGCCAGATGCAGATGAGAGCTCCTTCTTGAGCTTCTCGTAGGTGAGCATCTCCGGTTCCTGAGCGAAGCGTTGAAGGGCGCTTTCGGCCAGAACGAGCCCGGCGCGAAAGGGAAGCGTTTTCACGCAGGTGATGATAGCTGTTAGTGGTGTGACGGTGGGGATCCCTTCGGGCGTGTACACGATGGGGCTGTCCGCGGTGAGGGTGTCTTGGATGCGCTGGATGTTTTCTCGGCGGCCGCCTCCGGTCCCTCGTACTTGAACGTGACGTGGTGGGCTGAGGGAGGAGATGCCCCAGGCGATGGCTGCGCTTTGAGCGGCAAGGATGTTGGCGGGGTATTCGTTGAGGTGGGCGAGGATGCACACGTAGTGCTGGTCGTTGGGGTGTAGGTTGTTCCAGGTTTGGGTGGGGAGAAGGTGCCCTTTTGAGATGCGGGTGAGTTCGCCGCGGTTGAGGGCGTGGCTCAGGGTGATTCGCGTGTGGGTGGCTGAGGTGATGAGTTCGGTGCGGGTGCGTATCATCATTGATAGTTCTTCTCTGGTAAACATGCTTTAATTGCATCAAATGAGAGTATTTATGTTCAAGTGTTACGTTTAGTTATTACGCCGAAAAGCCACATGTGTTTCGAAAAGCCACCAAAAACGTGGCTTTTCGAAACACATGTGGCTTCTCGACGAGAGGGGTGTGGATAAGTTGAGCGAATACGGCCCGGTACTTTACCTACCGGATGCTACCTGTTGAACTGCGAAACAATCAGCTCGGCAAGTGCAGGCTGGCATACTACCAGGCTCACAATAGCCAGGAAGAAGCTCATGCTTGCCTCCTGAATGGAGAGGTTGGTGACGGTGCCACGGCGGACTGCAATTACTACGTTAATCGAGTATTTGAAGCACTGAATCAAAGTCCCCAGCATGAAGAGGGCAGCAAGCAGGTTGAGCATAATCAGGGTGAACCCTGCAGTACCGTATGACGCAGTAACTGCCTGAATGAAACGCGCAACCATACTGCCCTGAGGGTGAGACTCGTAG
This sequence comes from Rothia sp. HMSC069D01, assembly GCF_001810135.1. Classification (NCBI taxonomy): domain Bacteria; kingdom Bacillati; phylum Actinomycetota; class Actinomycetes; order Micrococcales; family Micrococcaceae; genus Rothia; species Rothia sp. HMSC069D01. The sequence goes on along the minus strand of NZ_KV800108.1, from coordinate 549,995 downwards.
TGTCCGCTGACGGTGGTGTAGATGGTCGCCATGTTGTACTTACCTGCCCCGAGGAGAGCGAGCCAGGTGCCGCCAACAATCGCCAGCAGGGATGCAGGGTAGAGCACATTCAGAATGGCAGATTCAGGTGAGTTGATGCTCTTAGGGCTGAGAAGCTTTACCTGCCAACCGATGAGTACGAGACAGGTAACCCAGCAGGCTGCGAGGATCCAGCTGATAGTGGGCCAGCTGATGAGGAACGCACCCGCGATAAGGAGACTGCCAACAACAGCAAGTGCGATGCTGTCGAAGGCATCGTCATTACTTGCCTGCGTTCCCTTGGAGGAGGCGTGGTTGTGCGTGTGCTGGCTGTTGTCGATGGCGGTGCGGTTACCGTCGCCGCTAATGGCTGCGGAGCCGTTGCCTACATGCTGGTGGGTGTTGTGCACGTGGTTGCCATTGCCGTTGATGGTGCCGACGCTGAGCTTCTGAGTGGTATTTCCCGCTCCGGGGGTGGCGGCTGCCCTCTTGGCGTCATTGTACTTTAAGCGTGCTGCGCGGAAGTTCAAGATATTAGTGGCGAATTGCATGATAGCAGCGGGGAGCGCAAAGATAACGGTGAGCAGAGGGAAACAAATCAATATAACCTTGCTGATAAAGTCCATGAGTTTTTCTCCTATCTGGAGGGGCTGCCCCGGCCCGTTTGGGCCTGCACCGGGGCAGGTGGTGCGGTGTCGTGCAGTGACCTTGTACCTCCACAATAGGGGGAGGGTTTAGGGTAGCTGAGATTTTTTGATTTACCCCGGGGTAAGCGAAAAATTATCGGACTGGGTGCGGGGGAAAGGGAGTATATTCTTTGAATTCCTGCGGGAGGGCGCTTTATAGCAGTCTCCAGAAGCCACATGTGTTTCGAAAAGCCACCAAACATGTTGCTTTTCGAAACACATGTGGCTTCTCGGCGGAAAGAGAGGGGAGGAGGGGGAGATGACCACCCCGGCCACCTCACCTCCGGCCAGCAGGGATAATAGATAGTTAGACACTTACATTGAGGACATCTGGGGTCCACCCCCGGTGACGTTGAAAGGCGCAATAATGGCAAAAGAGCCTGTATCTCAGGGGTCGGGTGCCCCTACCACTCCGGCTGAGTTGGCGGAGATGCTGTGGAAGTCCGCGGACATTCTGCGCGGTTCCATGGAGTCCGGCGGTTACCGTGACTTCATGCTGGGCCTGATCTTCTTGAAGTACATTGGCGACACCTTCGATAAGGCACGTGAAGATGTTCAGCACATGCTGGCTGAGGAGTACGGCCTTGAGGGTGAGGCTCTGGCTGAGGAGCTGGAGGTCCCTTCGTACTACCACGCCCGCCATGCGTTCTACGTGCCGGTCGGTGCCCGCTGGTCTGACCTGGTAAAGCAGGCGAAGGGTGACCGTGTGGGTGAGCTGGTTGACTCTGCTATGGATGAGATTATGGCTCAGAACCCGCCGCTGAGTGGTGCTCTGGAGCCCATGTATGCGAGTGAGAAGGTGGAGCAGCGCACCCTGGCGCAGGTGATTGACCTGCTGTCGAACGCAAACTTTGCGGCGGTGCGTGATGGTGAGCATTCCTCGTCGAAGGATGTTCTGGGCTTCGTGTACGAGTACTTCTTGGGTAAGTTTGCTCGTGCGCAGGGTCAGAAGGGCGGCGAGTTCTACACCCCGACGACCGTGGTGAACACCCTGGTGGGCATGATTCAGCCGATGAGTGGCCGCGTGTATGATCCGTGCTGTGGTTCGGGCGGCATGTTTGTGCAGTCGAATAATTTTGTGCACCGTGCCGGTGGCGCGTTTGATGGCCGCCGTGAGGGTGAGCAGCGTGTGCTGGCGTATGGTCAGGAGCGTAACCAGGCGACCTGGCGTTTGGCGCGCCTGAACTTGGCGATTCACGGTATTGATGGTTCGGTGGGTGACCGCTGGCGTGATACGTTCGCTGAGGATTCGCACCCGGGTGAGCGTTTTGATTACGTGCTGACGAACCCGCCGTTCAATATCAAGGAATGGCATCGGGTTGAGGATGACCTGCGCTGGGTGTTTGGTGTGCCGCCGAAGAATAACGCTAATTTTGCGTGGTTGCAGCACGTGTGGTCGAAGCTGGATGTGAAGGGTTCAGCTGCTGTGGTGATGGCGAATGGCTCGTTGACTGCTGATACTGGTGGTCAGGGCGGTATTCGTCGTGCCATGGTTGAGGGCGATGCTGTGGCTGCTGTGTTGGTGTTGCCGCCGAATATGTTTACGACGACGAGCTCCCCGGCGTGTGTGTGGTTGTTGTCGAAGGATAAGTCTGCCGGTGTGAATGGTTCTGTGGACCGTTCGGGTCAGGTTTTGTTTATGGATGCCCGTTCGATGGGCCACATGGTGTCTCGTACTGAGCGTGTGTTCTCTGAGGAGGATATCGCGAAGATTGCGAATACGTGGTGTGCGTGGCGCGGTATGCCGTCGATGTATCACGCGGACGGTTCGCTGGTGAAGGCTGGCGAGGAGCCGACTGCTGGCGTGTATGAGGATGAGGCTGGTTTCTGCTTCTCGGCGTCGCTTGAGGATGTGCGGGAGCAGGACTTTGTGCTGACTCCGGGCCGTTACGTGGGTAGCGCTGTGTCTGAGGGTGAGAGCGCCCAGGAGCTGGATGCGCGTATTGCCGGTCTGCGTGAGCAGCTGCTGGAGCAGTTCGCTGAGTCGGAGCGTTTGGGCGCGGTCGTGCGTGAGCAGCTGGCCTCGCTGGACCTTGAGGATGGTGAGCTGTAGTGGCTGTACTGTCGGACGCTCAGCGTGAGGCGGGGTGGACTGAGCATCGTCTATCAGACGTTATTGAGCTAATTGGCGGTGGCACCCCTAAGACGACTGTTGAAGAGTACTGGAATGGTTCAATTCCCTGGCTTTCTGTTGTCGATTTTTCTGGAGATTCAAGGTATGTTAGCCATGCTTCTAAGAGCATCACGCAACTGGGTCTTGAAAATAGCTCAACCAAATTACTGAATCCGGGAGACCTTATTCTTTCGGCTCGAGGTACTGTTGGTGAGCTTGCTCAACTTACCGCACCCATGGCTTTCAACCAGTCATGTTTTGGTATTCGTTCGAACTTCGACGGGCTTTCCCAGAATTATCTGTATTACCTGTTGTTAACTGTCATTGGAGAACTTCGACAGAATTCTCATGGTTCTATTTTCTCTACGGTTAATAGAAAGACATTTGAGTCAGTTGATATTGTTCTTCCCCCTCTAGAAGAGCAGGAACGGATTGCCGGGATTTTGGGCTCGCTCGACGACAAAATTGAAGCAAACACCCGCCTCATCCAGACACTAGATTCCTTGGGGGAGGCAGCAACCCGTAAGTATCTAAAGTCAGTTCAAAAAACTCAGAAACTTAATGACATTGCTCATATAGTTATGGGTCAATCTCCGAAGGGAGAGACTCTAAACACTGAGGGTTCTGGAGTTCTCTTTTTCCAAGGTAAAAAAGATTTTGGATTCAGGTACCCCACACCGCGCACATATACAACTGCTGCAACTCGAATGGCAGAACCGCTGGATATTCTGTTCAGTGTTCGTGCTCCGATTGGTGCTCTTAATCGTTCGGTTGAAGCATGTTGTGTTGGGCGAGGTCTGGCAGCTATTCGCTCATCGTGTGGCCAGGAAAATACTCTTTTCTACACTCTGAAAACTAATCCTAATCTCTGGGAGAAATTCGAGGGTGAAGGAACAATTTTTAGTGCCATTAATAAAAAGGGTCTCTCCGAGCTGGATATACCGTTCAGTGAGACTGCTATTTCTAACGGCGTAGAAGATTTTCTAACAAGTGTTGAACAAGAGATTTTCTCTCTTGAACAAGAGAACCTTCAGCTTGCTGAAACCCGTGACGCTCTCATTAAGCGCCTCATTGACTAGACGCTAGGGGAGCGCCGCATCCGCCCTGCCCGGTTGGTTCACACCGACCGGGCAGGGCGTGCCATCCCGCTACCACGCAATCACCTACTTCACGACCGCCTCAGCAAAGGAGCTACCATGGCAACCACCAACCACCGAACTTACCGGCCCAACAACTCCACCTACAGCGCCCTAGCTGAACTTGTCGCACCCTACAGCCTCTCACGCATCCAGCTCACCGAAGCCGTCGGCATCGTCACCAAACCCACCGTCAACACCTGGGTCAAACAGTGCTGCCCCAACCTCCCGCAGGGCGCCCCCGTGCCCCTCGCACCCATCCTGCGCTACCTGCACGAGACGCACCTGCCCGACCCCAAAAAGTGGCCCGGCAGCTACCCCTACGACCGGTACATCCTCGAAAATATCACCGCGCGCATGCTCGCCCGCGTCGTAGCCGCCACTTTCAGCACCGATCACCCGCACAGCAGCAACTACCGCGAACTCCTCGCACTCATCGCAACCCTCGTGCTCCTCGCAGGCACCTGGGGCGGGTCCGAAGAAACCTTCCTCACCCTGCTCAACCCCGAGCCCAACGCAGACGCTGAAGAAGAACTACAGCAGTCCATCGAATCTGCATCCGAAGCCCTGCACCCCATCCTCAACGAACTGCTCGTACCCGCACTCCGCACCGCCCGCGGCACCTTCACCGCAGACGAAGCGCAGCTGCTCACCAGCTACGCCCTCGCCGCCGGATACTACGCAGGGGCCCACCCCCACGAAACCCTCAACAGCATCCACACCTCACTCGCCGCCGCAGACCGCACCAACGCCCTGCCCGACGCCGAGCTCATCCGCTACGTCGCAGACTTCCTCAACGCCGGCTCCTACGCCACCCACACAGGTAGCGGCCTCACCGGCAACCACGCCGAACAGCGCAACCTCATCCTGCACGGAAGCTACGCCAGCTACGAAACGGCCTCGCACCTCGTCGCCTACCAGCCCCAAGCCCACCAGGCCATCGCCTTCAGCGCCACCGGCGGTAACGGCTCCGGTGCACTGGCGGATGAACGCCGCGCCGCGTTCACCCTCTACCTCTGCTACCTGCTCCTAACCAACGAGGACTCCGCCGAACGGCAGGCCGCCGACCTCTACCATGCCGAACGCTGGGCTACACAGCAGTCTCGCACCGCCGGAGCTTCCGAATCGGTAGCACCCGAACCCGCAGCAACCCTGCCCGAGGCACCCGCCAACCACCTCATCATCCTGCCGCTCGACACCCCCGCAGGCAGCCCCGACGACCTCGCCGCGCAGCAGGAAGACGCCTGGGTCGCCCTCGAGGACCTCGCCTACACAGTCGACGAAAACATCGGCACGGACGGAGCCATTACCTACCCGGTGCGCGCCGGCGAACGCCTCGCCGTGCTGGCACCCCTAGACGTGCTCGCAGGCTTCGGCCGCCACCTCAAAGCCGCACACCGCGGCGAAGAAACCCGCCAAGACAAGCTCGTCGACGACTTCCTCACCGCCATCACCGTGCAGCCCGGCAACCACGGCATGCGCCTACGCGCCGTCATCGACCTCGGCCCCGAACACCTCAAAGTCAACACCAAAACCCGCCTCGGCCTGGGCCTCTTCAGCATCTTCGCGACCGGAACCAAACCCCAGGGATCCGTCTACCTCGGCTCCCTCGACGACGAGAAACTCTACACCCTCGCCGAACGCTCCAGCATGCCGGTGCTGACTTCCGTCGCCGAACTCGTCGCAAACACCGCCCGCGGCTACCTCGAACGCGGAGAAATCGGTACCGAAGACATCACCCGCGGCGTCATCGTAGCCTCCGACGCGCTCAAAAACGCCTCCTTCGACGAGCTGCACATCAACCCGGTCTCCAACAACACCCCCGAAGAAAGCCTCAGCCTACTCACCAGCCTCACCCGAGACCTACCCGCCCTCCTCGAAATTCTCCCCACCGGCCTGCCTGTAAGCGTGCCGCACCTTCGCACCCCCGAAGACGAACGGTCCATTCCGCACGGCGAAGAATACGACATCACCATCAACCAGCTCATCAAAACCGAGAAAGTACTCACCAAAATCACCGGCCGCCAGATCACCGGCACACGCTACGGCGACGTCGAAAACAACAAGAAACGCATCCGTGTTCTCGATGCGCACGCCCTTGGCCACTACGCACGCTACGGTGTGCTGCCCGCTGAGAGCCACTACCTGCGTGCCCTCGACCTGACCGAAGGCACCCAGCTCACCCAGGCCAACGACATTGTCATCTACCCCGCCTACGACCAGGCCTACGGCGGTCCCGCCGTCTACCTGAGCGAACACGGGGGAGAGGCCATCGGCCCGGGCATGACCGTACTCCGATTCCGCCACTACACCCCCAGCCGCTCCAGCCTGCACGCCACCAGCGAATACGTTCAGCGCGCCCAGCTGCTCACGAACCTTCTGCGAGCGCTCCTCAACGGCCTAGCCGAAGGCACCGCCCTCAGGATTAGCACCCACCTTGCCCCCGAAAAGCGCAAGACCAGCACAGACATCAAGGGCTGGGAGAAGCAACCGCTGCCCCATATTGACGGTCTGGCGTGGAACAACAATGACCTCGAATGGTTCAGCGAAAAGCCTGATGATGCTGAAGCCGAAAACTCCGAGGCCGCAGGTGACGCACCCGAAAACGCGGATGCATACGTCACCCACCCCGTTGCACGCTACCTCACTCAGGAACTCAACGCCTTCGACGAGGTGGAAGCCGCCCTGGCTGAAGCCTTGCAGCATGTGCGTGCCGTCCGTGGACGTTACGAACGGGACCTCATGGCTAATCGCCTAGACCTTCGCTCCACCTGGGAGGCCGATGCTGAGCGGAAACGCCTTGAGGCAGAAGAAGCTGCGCGAATCCGACAAGCCCTGAAAGCTCTGGCGGCTGAAATGGCCACTTCAGAAGAATCCACTCCAGGAGAATCCGACGAGGAACAGCCCCACTAACTGCCCGGATACTCCCCTCAACAGTGCGCCCCGGGGTAATCAACCCAGCACCTCAGCGCGTTCGCTTACCCCGGGGTAAAACACAATAACGACATTCCCCCTCGTCATCAGGCATTCTAGAGATATACAACGCCGCACAGCTCACCACAGAAAATGAGCAACCGGCACACAGGCAAAGTATTCACACAACATGCAAGGTGCAAGACACCAGCAACGAAAGGAGCCACCGTGGCTGAAAAGAACTGGGAACTGAGCGTCCTCTCTGAACTCGCAGATAAGGGCTGGGAGCTAACCAACGGATCCGGTATTCAGGCAGACACCACCTACGAAGAGCGCGTACGGGCAACCCGCGTTCCGGACTCGATTCTGCCCAACTACAAGGCGTTCCGTCACGGCCGTGAATCCCGTGAATCCCTCATCATCCCCGGCGAGGTCAAGGAAGCCCTGCGCCGCCTCAACCCGGACGCCACCGAAGACCACGTGCAGAAGGCCTACACCACCCTGACTCGCCGCCGCAGCGCCAACATTATGGCTGAGAACAAAGAAGCTCTCGGCTACATGAGCGCCGGCATCCCCGTGGAAATGAAGGCACCCGACGGCACCCTGCGCACCCGCAACCTGCAGGTCATATCCGCAGACCCCGCCCAGAACACCTACCTGGCGGCGCAGCAGGTCACCGTCTTCTCCAGCGGACGCACCTACCGCCTGGACGTGGTGCTCTACTGCAACGGCCTGCCCGTAGGCATCATCGAGCTCAAAGATCAGGACAAGAAGCTCACCGAAGCCTACAACCAGATGAACACCTACCAGCGTGAAATCCCGCAGGCATTCATCTACAACATCGTCACCATCATGGGGCAGGCCGACCACGCACGCTACGGCACCATCGGCACCCCGCTCTCGCACACCGCCCAGTGGAACTACAACGCCGAAGGTGCAGAAACCCCCAACGGTACCTACCACGACGATAACGGCCAGCACAGCACCCCGCTCAACCGCATCATCCAGGCCTTCGGAACCCCCGAAATTCTGCTCGACATGATGCGCCACTTCACCCTCTTCGTAGGCACCGGCAGCGAAGAAGGCAGCAAGTCCTACGTCAAGATCCTCGCCAAGGCACACCAGTACTACGCCGTCCGCGAGGCACTCGACCGCGCCGTGAAGACCCACACCGGCAGGGGACAGGTAGGCGTCGTCTGGCACACCCAGGGCTCCGGCAAGTCCTACTCCATGCTGTTCTTCGCCCGCGCCGCCATGCGTGAAAAGGCGCTGCACAACCCCACCATCGTCGTGGTCACCGACCGCACCGACCTGGACAGCCAGCTCTACACGACCTTCCTGAACGCCAAGGACATGCTCCCCGAGGAACCCGTCCAGTTCGATTCGCGCCGTGAACTAAAGAACCGCCTGAACGACATCCAGTCCGGAGGTATCTTCTTCACAACCTTGCAGAAGTTCGGCATGGAAGACCCCGACGAGAAGTTCCCGCAGCTCTCCGACCGCTCGAACATCATCGTCATGGTGGACGAGGCACACCGCTCCCACTACGACACCCTGGAAGGATACGCACACAACCTCAACACCGCCCTGCCCAACGCCAAGTACATCGCGTTCACCGGCACCCCCATCGACAACAAGACCGGTAACACCACCGCAGTCTTCGGCGACTACATTCACACCTACGGCTTCGACCGCGCCATTGAAGAAGGCGCAACTGTCCCGCTGCTCTACCAGCCGCGCCACATTAAGATGGCAACCACTGAAGGCAGCGAAGAAATCGGCCAGTCCATTGAGGAGCTGACTGATGCGCTGGAACTCGAAATGGCCAATAAGACCAAGCTTGAGCAGACCCAGATTATGAAGCTGCTGGCCTCTGACGAGCGTCTGGACGAGGTCGCGAAGAACATTGTCGAGCACTGGGAAGAACGCCGCGAGCTCATGCGTGAAGAAATGAGCGGCGGCATCGGCAAGGCCATGGTGGTTACCTCCGGTCGTGAGCACGCCGTGCGACTCTTCCACAAAATCATCGAGAAGCGTCCCGACTGGGCCCCCGAAGGCCCCGAAGACATCAACGGTGGCCGCGTGCAGGTGCTGATTTCCGGTACCACGAGCGACACGGAGGAGCTCGCACCCTTCCGCCGCAACAAGGCCGATTCCCGTGCGGTTGAGCGTCGCATCAAGGATCCCGAAAACCAGTTGGAAATCATTGTGGTGGCCGATCGTCTGCTCACCGGCTTTGACGCCCCCGTACTGCACACCATGTACATGGACCGTCTGCAGAAGGAACACAACCTGATGCAGACCATCGCCCGCATCAACCGCACCTACAAGGAAAAGCAGTCCGGTCTGATTGTTGGCTTCCTGCCCTTGCACACCAACCTGCGCAAGGCCCTGAAGCAGTACGCCACCGGTGGTGAAGAGGTCAACTTCAACCCCGTAACCCGCGGCGAGAAGCTGCTGGAAGACTTCAAAACCTCCTACGCGCAGCTCACCGAATACCTGGGCATCGACTGGTACGCCATGGCTGAAAGCCGCGGAAATGGCGTAGACCCGCGGGAATACGAACGCATGCTGACCCTGGTACAGAGCAAGATCCTGGGTTACGAGCAGGACGCGGAACGCGCACCTCACGGTGATGCACCGCAGGTCACTAAGCTCCTGAGCCACATCATCGACCTGTACCGCCAGCTCATTCCCCTCAAGGACAAGGAGGAAGTATCTAAGGTCCTCACCCCGGCCATGATTGCGCGGCTCGAATTCCTGCGTGAAGTACACAAGGGCGTGAAGAACCGCCGCCTGACCGACCGTGCTTTTGAACAGACCATCAGCGCTGAAGAAATCAAGCAGCAGATGGAACGCCTGTTCAACGAGGCCGTGGAGACCGGTGGCACCAACATCATCACGGTGAATGCCAACGGTGAGAGCGTTATCGACCTGCGTCAGCTGACCGATTCGGCAATCGAGCAGCTGTCCGGCACGGATGCGGCCGCTCTGGTAGCTCAGAATGCCGCCGATCTGGTGACCATGCAGATCCAGAACTCCCTGGAAGGCCAGCAGGCACGAGTCGTCTACTTCATGAAGCGTCTGGAAGAGCTGCTCAAGCGCTACAACGCCTTTGAGAATAAGAGCAGCAAGGAGCTTGAAGAGCTGCTGCTCGCTGTTCGCTCGCTGGCTACCGAGGCTGAGAATGACGCCGAACGTGGCCGCCGCCTGGGCCTGTCTGCTCGCGAGGTCCGAGTCTACGACGAGCTGTGCGCAATCGACATTCTGACTCAGGTTCTGACGGAGGATGAGCTTGTGATGTTGGCTCGCCAGCTGAAGGACTCCGTTGCGGATGCTGCGGCTCTGGACGCTGCGGATAACACCGGCAAGGCTAAGCTGAAGGTGCAGATTCGCGGTAAGCTGTTGCGTTTCCGCCCGGTGATTGAGCGCGCCGGTGCTGTGTTTACGGATGTTGTGGATGAGGTTGCCGGCCACCTAGGAGATCTGAACTTCTAATTAATCGCCGAGAAGCCACATGTGTTTCGAAAAGCCACCAAAGACGTGGCTTCTCGAAACACATGTGGCTTTTCGCGGTTAGTGGGCGGGTAATGACGACGGGCAGCACACGATGCGGGGCTCTGGGATATTCTGAAACTAGAAGATGCGTAGCGAGAAAAAGTGCCGACCCCTCAGGCGGTCCCGAGCATCGCACACCATACAGCCCAATTCACCCCGAACCTCAGCGAAGGAGCTACCATGGCAGCCACCCACCTCCCCGGAACTCTTCCCGACCCCAACTACCAGCCCACCTACCGTTCCAACGGCGCGGGCGACGACCTCGCCGCACTCGTTGCACCGTACAGCCTCTCGCGCGTCCAGCTCGCTGAGGCTACCGGTATCGCTGACGAGGCTACCGTGAACAGCTGGGTTGAGCAGTGCTGCCCCGAACTCGCGGCGGATGCTCCCGCGCCCCTCGAACCCGTGCTGCGATACCTGGACGAAACCTACCTGCCCGACCCCGCAAACTGGCCCGGCGATAACGCCTACGACGAGTACATCCTCGAGAACATTGCCGCCCGTATGCTCGCCCGCGTTGTTGCTAACACTTTCGCCGCTGACCGTTCCGGCGACTACCGCGAACTGCTCGCGCTCGTTGCAACCCTTGTGCTGATTGCCCGCTACTGGGATGGCACCGATGAGGCTTTCCTGACCCTGCTCAACGCCGAGCCCACCGCGCAGGCAGACGAATACCTGCAGGAAGCTATCGCGAACACCCCCGAGTCCCTGCGCTCGCTCCTGGCCGAACTTCTGCTGCCCGCCCTGCGTGAGGCGCGCGGCACCTTCACCGCCGACGAGGCACGCCTGCTGACCGGCTACGCTCTCGCCGCCGGATACTACGCGGGCGAGCACCCCTACGAGACCCTGAACGGCATCCACGTTGCGTTCACCGCAGATGAGCGTACCCAACCTGACACTGAGCAGATTCGCCGTGTTGAGGACGTCCTCAAGGCTAATTTCCGTGCCGCTCATGAGGGCGCCGGCGCTACCGAGAACCCGGAGCCGCACTACGTCACCCTGCCTGGTGACCAGGACGGCTATGAAACCGCCGCGCACCTGATTGCCGCCCTGTCCCAGGCACACGACGTTATCGCTTTCAGCACCCAGCCCGGCGAAGGAACCAGCGCGCTCGCTGACGACCGCCGCGCCGCCTTCACCCTGTACCTGTGCTACCTGATGCTCGGTGATGACGAGTCCTCGGAGGAGCGCGCCGCGGAGCTGTACCGCACCAACCGCGGCAAGTAGGTTTTCGCGCCCTACTTTGATTCTGTAGACACCTTGCCCGCAGACGCTAAGAAGCCACATGTGTTCGAAACACATGTGGCTTCTCGCGGTTAATGGTGGTGGTTAGTGTGGTGTGGTGGGATTATTCTCAACGGTGACTGTGCACGGCGAATTTACACAGCTACAGGCTGTTCCGCGCGAATCGCGTTGTAGGTTGAGTCGCTGACGGTCACGCCGTACTGGTTGGAGGCGAGGCGCAGGATCTCCTCAACCGTGTAGATGCGGAATACGCCGCCTCCGGTTGCCTTAGCGTATTCACGCAGTAGCTGACGGTTCGCGAGCTGACGTACGGGTTCGCCGCCCGATGCGGCGCGTACCTGCTGACCGTTGCGTAGCCAGGTGTCGCGCACACCGCCGGTGACGAAGACGCAGTCGGTGCCCTTCACACGGGTGGTTGCTTCGGTAACGCACTGGTTCCAGAGCGCGAAGTCGGCGTCAAAGCTGGCGTTAGCGAGCAACGGGTGGCCCTGTGCGAGGGCTTCGCGGCACTGCTGTTCGTGGCGTTCGGGGCTGGGTGCCGCACCCACGTGGCCGGTGAAGATGCGGTTCAGTCGCGGCAGGATCGTGTCGTCTTCGTGGCGTGCCATGTTGATGGATCCGGTGTCGGTGGTGGGTTCAAGGATCTTCATGATCTGCGCGATGGAGTGGTCCAGCTGGTGCGTGACTGAACGCAGTGCGCTCCAGGGGGAGTTGCGTTCTTCGGGCAGGGTTTCTTTGAAGGATGCGAGCGCTGAGCGGACGCGGTCTGCGGCGGCGGGTACGGGGGAGGCGCCGTCGAGTGCTGCCCAGAATTCTTTGAGTGCCTGGTGGGGGAGGAAAGCGTGTCCGCGCAGCTGCGAGTAGACGCGGAGGATTTCGTCGCTGATGTGGGTTGGGTAGTTGTAGAGGCTTGCAAGCGCGGTGGAGTCGAAGGCGATGAGAATTCCGGGGTGAATGGAAGTCAGCGGGGCGCGATCGAGTTCCTTGTACTCGACGAAGTCTGAGTACAGGGTGCGTGCTTGACGGGTGATTGACATGAATCCCCTCCGGGTATCGAGTATGGGTGGTCAAATGTGAGTGCCGGAGAAGTCGAGGAGAATACCTATTTCAGTGTATCGGCCTTCTGCGGCGCGTGATGGGGTTTCGATATAAATATTTTGTTTATTACTTTTGTGTCTAACCCGAGGGGGTGTTAGTGCATGTCAGAGTCATTTTCGGGTCCATGTTTTAGGTGTGAATTTCGCCGCGTGACCTCTGCATTGTGCGGTTTTGTTTTCACAGTCATGAGCAGTATAGAACAAAAATGTGCATTAATATGCAAAATCTGATGGAGGGTCACAAAATGGCGTCAGAAAACTTTTTCAACATGCACATGGGACGCATATAACACGCCTGAGACAAGGCGAGAAAGTAGATGAACGTTTAATCCGTCCTGTAGACTTTAAATGATTGAAATTTGATAAAGGAGAAGAGTTATGTCAGAGCTGACCACTCAGGATCAGGCGGAGAATCAGGCCCCGGCCCGCACCGTCGTCGTAGCAGAAGACGAGGCATTGATTCGCCTCGATATCGTTGAAATTCTGAAGGACCAGGGTTTCGACGTCGTAGCAGAAACCGATAACGGCAAGACCGCCGTCGAGCTAGCACAGAAGCACCGCCCCGACCTCGTCCTCATGGATGTGAAGATGCCGATTATGGACGGCATCACCGCAGCTGAAGAAATTGCGAAGGAACAGATTGCTCCCGTCGTTCTGCTGACCGCATTCAGCCAGAAGGAACTCGTTGACCGTGCCGTTGAGGCGGGCGCTATGGCGTACGTCGTCAAGCCGTTCTCCCCGAACGACCTGGTTCCCGCAATCGAGGTGGCAATCAGCCGCTACGAGCAGATTCGCGCCCTCGAGAAGGAAGTTGGTACCATCCGCGACCAGTTCGAGACCCGTAAGCTGGTTGACCGCGCAAAGTCGCTGCTCATCACCAAGATGAACCTGACCGAGCCGGAAGCATTCCGCTGGATTCAGAAGACCTCCATGGACCGCCGCCTGTCCATGCGCGAAGTTTCTGACACCATCATCAAGCAGCTCTCCTAAGCACAAGACGTGCAAAGTACGTGACAGTACAGGTACGAATGCACGCTACGGCGAAGACTAGGAATCGCCGATGAGCACACACGGCTGGTGCATTGATGAACCAGCGCCTTATTCATGACACACAAACGCCCCACCCCTCACAATGAAGCTGAGGGACGGGGCGTTCGTGTTTAACGGTTCGCGTGTGTGCGTTGTAAACCGGCGCTTAGCGCGGGCGGGAACCCAACGCTACACGGAACTTAACGCAGGTAGCGGTTCAAATCGTCTTCGTCATTGTTGGGGCCGCTAATGGGGCGGTCCGTGGGGGAGCCAGCCCAGAGCATGCCGCCGGTACCGAGCATCACGCCCAGCCACCAGAAGCTGCCGGGGTTGTTGATGGCGGTGACCAGGCACACCAGCATCACGCCGATTGCGATGGGCAGGACAATGCGCTTGGCGCGCACAATCTTCGGGTAACGCTTGAAATAGGGGGTGCGCTCGCGGGCCATGGTGCTCCTTCTGGTCGTACCTTCTGGTGGGGTGTTGGCGGGGTGCCGTGTACCCCGTGCTTCTACGATTTTAGGCTACTTGCTGAAGTTGTAGGACGTTAGGCAGTGGGGCGGGGAATCAGCATATTGGTGATGCGCGCCGTGCAGGTGGTGCGGCCGCGCTCATCCACAATGTCGATGGAGTGGATGCACAGGGTGCGTCCGAGCTTGACGGCGGTGCAGGTTGCGGTGACCACGCCGGAGACTGCCGGGCGCACGTGGGTTGCGTTGATGTCCACGCCGACTGCTACGAGGTTTTCGCCGCCGTGCACACCTGCGGAGAGGGAGCCGAGGGTCTCGGCGAGGACCACGTTGGCGCCGCCGTGCAGCAGGCCGATGGGCTGGGTGTTACCGGCGACGGGCATGGTTGCGACGGTGCGTTCTGCGGTGAGTTCCTGGAACTTAATGCCCATGGCGGGGATGAGCTCGCCCAGACCGCGGGGGAAGTAGGGGTGCAGGTGCTCGGGGATTCCGCTTTCGGTCAGCTGCGCCTTGATTTCTTCTGCGGTGAGGGTGGTGGGCGCTGCCGCGCGGACGGGTGTGTGCTGTGTGTTGTTTTCAGTCATGACTTCCAGTGTACTCCTTGGTTTTTGTTGCTTTGGGTGGGATAGCTTTTCGCGGGTGCTTCCGGGTGCGGGTCAGCCCCGCCTCCTACAGGGGAGGCGGGGCTGAAAAACGCTATGGAAGCGGAGAGGATTAGGCGGAAATAGCTTCTGCCTTTTCGATGTCCTCGTCGCGGATTTCCTTATCGGGGTTCGCTCCGATTGCCTTGGAGATACGCTCGGTCAGGGCTGCGATGGTCGCGTCACCGGTCACGTTGGTTGCGGTGCCGAAGGAGTCCTGAGCCAGGTACAGGGCAATCATCAGGGCAATCATGGAGGCATCGAAACCAAGCATGGACTGCAGCAGACCGATTGCGGTCATCACGCCACCGCCGGGAACGCCGGGAGCGGCAACCATCATCACGCCGAGCACCAGAATCATGGGGATCAGGCTACCGAAGTCGGGGTGCTGGCCGGTCATGAACAGCACTGCCACCGAGCAGGAGGTAATGGTAATCATGGAGCCGGAGAGGTGAATGGTCGCGCACAGCGGAATCGCGAAGTCCACCACGCGGGGGGAGATGCCAGCCTTCTTCGCCGAACGCACGGTCACCGGGATGGTCGCAGCCGAAGACTGGGTACCGATTGCGGTGAAGTATGCCGGGAGCATGGTCTTGAGCATCTGGATGGGGTTGCGGCGAGAAATCGCGCCAGCCACCGAGTACTGCAGCGCCAGGGTGACCCAGTGCAGAATAATCACCATGACGAACACAAGACCGAAGACGGAGAGAATCTTCGCCACCTGACCGGCGAGGGTCATGTTTGCGAACACGCCCACAATGTGCACCGGCAGCAGGGGGATAATCACGTAGCCGAGCATCTTCTCAACGATGACCTGGAAGTCCTCGAAGAGGTTCAGCATCGCACGGGTCTTCAGTGCGGTAATACCCAGGCCCAGGATGAAGGAGAGAATCAGTGCGCTCAGCACGCCCATAATCGGGGTCAGCTCGAAGGAGATGTAACCCTTGGACAGTGCGTTCTCGGGGTTATCGAAGGAAGCGAGCTGCTGACCCTTCAGGATGATGGGGTAGAGCAGCAGTGCGCAGGTCAGTGCCAGGAAGCCAGCAAGGATGCTGGAGATGTACGCCAGACCCACGGTGATGCCGAGCATCTTGCCCGCACCCTGCGCGAGGGAACCAATGCCGGGCACGATGAAGCCGATAATAATCAGCGGAATCGCGAAGCTCAGGAAGGCGCTGAATACGGTGGAGAAGGAGACGAAGAGCTGCACAATGAGGTCGGTGGGGATGGCTGCGCCGGTTGCGTCATTGATGCCGCTAATCATTCCGGGGGTCAGCATGCCGATGAGCACACCCGATGCAATCGCGATGATAATCCACGCGAGAAGGGGAAGTTTTTTGAGTGCCTTCATAGTTTCCTAAATGAGGGTTCGTTGTGTGTTAAGCGCGGGAGGTGCCCTCACAGTCCAGTGAATCCTGCCGGTGAATTCTGGGTAGAGTTCTGCCTATGAATACACGGGGTGTGGGGGTTCCTACGCTGGAGGCGATAATAAGGTTATATATTATCTGGAAACCGTATTATTATCCACCTCACATAGTGGCTTGGGGCACAATTTTTGAGGGGAAAACTCACCAAACGCACCCCACCGGCACCTATATATGAGGTAAAACTCTTTCCACACACCCCGTTATTCCGCTATATGGCACAGCACCGACACCCAACACAGCACCGACACCCAACACAGCGCGGGTGCCTCCCCACAGGGCTCTAACCCGTAACCACCGAAACTAGCCCCCCGAACCCAGCAGCCACGAAGCCAACCACCAAGAAAACTCAGACTCGATACACTAGAGGAGTGACTACAGAGAACAAAACCCTCCTGCTCATTGACGGACACTCCCTCGCCCTACGCTCCTTCTTCGGCATCTACACCATGGCCGAAAAGACCGGACAGCACATCTTCGTGCGCAGCGACGGCCAGCACACCGAAGCCGTCCACGCCTTCCTCTCCACCCTGCTGAGCATCATCAAAGACAACCAGCCCAGCCACATCGCCGTAGCCTTCGACCTACCCGGCGGCACCTTCCGCACCGCCGAATACGGCGAATACAAGGGCGGCCGCAACGCCATCCCCGAAGCCTTCAACGGCCAGATCGACCTCATCAAGAAGATGCTCGGCGCGCTGAACATCCCCGCGCTCACCTACGAAAACTACGAAGCCGACGACATTGTCGCAACCCTCACCCGCCGCGGCACCGAAGCCGGCTACAAGGTCCTCATCCTCTCCGGCGACCGCGACATCTTCCAGCTCGTCACCGACGACGTCACCCTGCTCTACCCGGTCACCACCGGCCCCTCCAAGGGTATTCAGCGCATGGACCCCGCCGCCGTCGAAAAGAAAACCAAGGTACCCCCGCACATGTACCCCGACCTTGCCGCCCTCACTGGTGAGCAGGCGGACAACCTGCCCGGCGTGCCCGGCGTGGGCCCCGGATTCGCCGCCAAATGGCTCGGCGAATACGGCTCCCTCGACGCCGTCATCGAAAACAGCGACAAGATCGGCGGCAAGAAGGGCGAAGCACTACGCGAAAACATCGACAACGTCGTACGCAACCGTCGCCTCAACCAGCTCGTCAACGACCTCGACCTGAACGTCACCCTCGAAGACACCGAATTCACCCCCGACCTGGATGCACTCAACACCTTCTTCGACGAGGTGGAGTTCCGCACCATCCGCAAGCGTGCCGCCGACACCCTCGGCCCCATCGTGCGCGCCGCTGGATCCGCAGGCTCTGCAAGCTCCGCCGCAGAAGCAGGGGAGGAGGGTGCCATCAAGAAGGCGCCCACCGGCCCCGTCTACGCACCCATTGCCACCAGCGCACCCACCAAAAACGCAGACGCAGCAGCATTCCGCGCCTTCTGTGCCGCCGCAGCCGAAGAAAACTACGGCACCGACGAACAGGGCGCGCCCATCGCCGTACCCGAACGCCTCGAAGGCGCTGTGACCCTCTACCCGGTCACCAACCTGCCCGTAGCGCGCCCCGCCATCGGCGACGCACCCGCCGTCAAGGTCACCAAAACCAAGATCCGCGCCGCCGAAGAAAACCCCGAACTGCTCGGCGTGCTCCTCACCAGCAAGAACACCAGCCTCTGGATCGACACCCGCACCATCGACCCGGAACTCGACGCCGCCCTCGCCGCCTGGCTCTCCGACGAAGCAGCCCGCAAAATCGTCATGGACCTCAAGGTTCAGCGCAAACTCCTGCGCGCCTACGGCTACGAACTCGCCGGCGCCGTCGAGGACCCCGCGCTGTCCTCGTACATGTGCGGCTTCATCCCCACCGCAACCCGCAAGCTCTTTTCCGAACGCATGGAAGATCTCGCCGAACGCTACCTGTGGATTCCCAAGGAACCCTACGCGCAGCTGGTCTTCCAGCCCGAGACGCGCGAAGAACCCTCCCTGTTCAGCCTGCCCGGCGAAACCGAACCGGTCGAGAACCTGCGCTACTTCACGCAGATTAGCCGCATCATCCACGAGCTTGCGCGCCTGTTGCACTACGAAATGGAAGAGCACGGCCAGCTGAAGGTCTACGAAGAAATCGAGCTGCCGCTACTGTACGTGCTCGCAGACATGGAGCAGGCCGGCATCGCCGTCTCCGATGCGCTCCTGACCGAGCTGCACGACACCTTCTCGGCACGCGCCAACCAGGCGCAGGAATCCGCCCGAGCCATCATCGGCGGGGAGGTCGCCACCGAGGACGGCGAAGAACCCCTCAACCTCGCCTCCGTCAAGCAGCTGCAGACCGTGCTCTTCGAGACCCTCGGCCTGCCGCACACCCGCAAGATTAAGTCCGGCTACTCGACCGACGCCGAATCCGTCACCGAGCTGCTCTCCAAGATCTCGCCCGAATCCGACGGCGCAGCGTTCCTGGGGGCGCTCATCGCCTACCGCGACAACATCAAGCTCGCCCAGACCGTCGAGGGCCTGCAGAAGGCCGCCACCGAGGACGGACGCGTGCACACCACCTTCCAGCAGGGCGCCGCATCCACCGGTCGACTCTCCTCGACCGCGCCGAACCTGCAGAACATCCCGATTCGCACCGAGGAGGGCCGCCGCATCCGCGGTGCCTTCATCGTGGCTCCCGAGCCCATCGACGGCGTGGAGTACGAGGGTCTGCTCACCGCCGACTACTCGCAGATCGAAATGCGCATCATGGTGCACCTGGCCGCCGACGAGAAGCTCATCGCCGCCTACGAGGCGGGGGAGGACCTGCACCGTTACGTCGGCTCCGAGGTCTTCGGTGTCGCCCCCGAGGACGTCACCCCCGAGCAGCGCTCCAAGGTCAAGGCCATGTCCTACGGTCTGGCATACGGTCTGTCCCGCTTCGGCCTCGCCAAGCAGCTGAACATCAGCTCCGACGAAGCGGGCGAACTGCGCACCAACTACTTCAAGCGCTTCGGACGCGTGGGACGCTTCCTGCGCGGCGTGCTCAAGCAGGCACACCAGGACGGCTACACCGAAACCATTTTCGGCCGCCGCCGCGTGCTGCCCGACCTGGACTCGCCCAACCGTGTACGCCGAGAAGCCGCCGAACGCGCCGCCCTCAACGCCCCGATTCAGGGCACCGCCGCGGACATCATCAAGATCGCCATGATCAACATTCACCGCCGCCTGCGCGAAGAGGGCCTGAAGACCCGCATGCTGCTGCAGGTGCACGACGAAATCATCCTCGAAGTCGCCACCGGTGAGCGTGAAGCCGCCGAACGCGTGCTCGTCGAGGAGATGAGCGGTGCCGCCTCCCTGCGTGTTCCTCTGGATGTGCAGGTCGGCTGGGGTAAGTCCTGGCAGGAGGCGGGCCACTAGGCTCACTACCTTGTATTGATTTCCGCACGGAAAGGCAGTTATCGTCCTCGTTCCTACAGGCAGGGGTGGGTGGGTACGCTATACCCTTCCTCCGCTCCTGCAGGGGAACCCACCCTCTCGGGCGCTCCGCCCTCTCCTTGCTTCGCCGCGGAGAGCACCCGAGAGGGTACCCTGATGTCGCTTCCGGAGGGTATAGCTACCCCTCGTTCCAGCCTGGTGCGAGCATGAGGAGGGGCGGTGTCGTCCGTAGTGACATCAGGGTGCCCGAAGCGAAGCGAGGGCGGGTGCCCCTGTAGGAACGAGGACGAGCACAGCCCCTCGCATCCCAGCGTTACTAAAACCGCAAATAAGTACGGGAATCCCGGGCGCGTAACCATTGACGACACGCCCGGGATTCCCGTACACTATTAATCGCGTGTACCAACGTACGGGTTTTCTATGCTCTTTTTCTCCTTAAGAAAACGGGGAGAAAACGGGCACGGACTGCTCGTGCACCCTGCTGAGAGCATCTGCTTCCGGTGGGTGGTACACATTGTAAGTATCCGTCAGCTCGACGTTTCCTCACCCCGTTCAAAGGCGTTATCGGCCCTATGCCGTGCGCGCCGGGGTGAAAAAGTGAGCCGGTCGGCGCCTCCACCCGGGGGTGTTGAGCGGTGAACCGGTAGCGTCGACCTATTAGAAATCCAATTGGAGCCCTCACTACATGAGCACCAACATCCCTCAGGTCGCAATCAACGACATCGGCGACGAGCAGGCATTCCTCGAGGCTGTCGAGCAGACCATTAAGGTCTTCAACGACGGCGATCTCGTCTCCGGCCAGGTCGTTAAGATCGACCACGATGAGGTTCTGCTCGACATCGGTTACAAGACCGAAGGCGTCATCCCCTCCCGCGAGCTGTCCATCAAGCACGACATCGACCCCTCTGAGGTTGTCGAGCTCGGCTCCGAGGTTGAGGCACTCGTCCTCACCAAGGAGGACAAGGAAGGTCGCCTGATCCTCTCCAAGAAGCGCGCACAGTACGAGCGTGCATGGGGCGACATCGAGAAGGTCAAGGAAAACGACGGCGTCGTTACCGGTACCGTTATCGAGGTTGTCAAGGGTGGCCTTATCCTCGACATCGGTCTGCGTGGCTTCCTGCCCGCATCCCTCGTTGAGATGCGCCGCGTCCGCGACCTCGCACCTTACATCGGTCAGCAGATCGAAGCTAAGATCATCGAGCTGGACAAGAACCGCAACAACGTTGTTCTGTCCCGCCGTGCATACCTGGAAGAGACTCAGTCCGCTGTTCGCTCCTCCTTCCTCAACGAGCTGGAGAAGGGTCAGGTCCGCGAGGGCGTTGTCTCCTCCATCGTCAACTTCGGTGCATTCGTGGACCTGGGTGGCGTGGACGGTCTGGTTCACGTTTCCGAGCTGTCCTGGAAGCACATCGACCACCCGTCCGAGGTTGTCGAGGTTGGCCAGCCCGTTACCGTCGAGGTTCTCGAGGTGGACCTGGACCGCGAGCGCGTGTCCCTGTCCCTCAAGGCAACCCAGGAAGATCCGTGGCAGGCATTTGCTCGCACCCACGCTCTGGGTCAGATTGTTCCCGGCAAGGTCACCAAGCTCGTTCCCTTCGGTGCATTCGTGCGCGTTGAGGACGGCATCGAGGGCCTCGTCCACATCTCCGAGCTGGCAACCCGCCACGTTGACCTGGCTGAGCAGGTCGTCTCCGTTGGTGAAGAGGTCTTCGTTAAGATCATCGACATCGACATGGACCGCCGCCGCATCTCCCTGTCCCTCAAGCAGGCAAACGAGGGCGTTGACCCCAACGCTACCGAGTTTGACCCCGCTCTGTACGGCATGGCTGCAGAGTATGACGAGGCTGGCAACTACAAGTACCCCGAGGGCTTCGACCCCGAGGCTAACGAGTGGCTGGAAGGCTTCGACGCACAGCGCGAGGCTTGGGAAGCACAGTACGCAGAGGCACAGGCTCGCTTCGAGGCTCACAAGGTTCAGGTTGCTAAGGCTCTCGAGGCTGACGCAGAGGCTGCAGCAGCAGCTCCCGCAGCAGCTGAGCCCGCACCGACCTCTTACTCCTCCGAGGAGCCCGCTTCCGCAGGTACCCTCGCATCGGATGAGGCACTGGCTGAGCTCCGCAAGAAGCTGACCGGCAACTAATCTGCCGCTCAGATGAGCACTCATCAGGCGTAATAGCCGATAGGTAGCCCCCGCGTGGGGTGCCTAGAGCAGGGGAACCCCCTCATCTCCCGTTTGGGAGGTGAGGGGGTTCTTTGCGTTATTGGGGGTTTGGGTCGGGGTGCGTGCCCGGTGTTGCTGTGCTCTGTATTGCTGTGCCCGGTGTTGTTGGGAAGGGTCTTAGGCGGCGGTCATCTGCTCCCAGACGGCGCGCACCTGCTCGGCGGTTTCCTCCAGCGAGCCGCCGTTATCGATAATCCAGGTTGCGACCGCCTCACGCTGCTCGTCGGTTGCCTGCGCGGCGATGCGGGCGCGTGCATCCTCCTCACTCATGCCGCGCGACGATACGAGGCGCTGCAGGCGAGTTGCCAGGGGAGTGCGCACCACGACCACGCCCTCAAAGGCGGACGGGTCGCCGGTCTCCACGAGCAGGGGAATATCCTCCAGCACCACGCCGCTGAACCCGGGTTCGGACTGCGCCTGCTCCACCAGTTGCGCGGCACGCTCACGAATAGCGGGATGCACAATCGCGTTCAGACGCAGGCGCGCCTGCTCATCATTGAACACGATACGCGCCAGGGCGGGGCGGTTGAGGCGGCCGTCCTCATCGAGCAGATGCTCGCCGAACTCCGCGACCGTGCGGGCGAGCACCGCCTCGCCGGGCTCCATGAGGGATCGGGAGATGGCGTCCGCATCCACCAGGAATGCGCCCTGCTCCACGAAGAGGGCGGCGATGGTGCTCTTGCCACTGCCGATACCGCCGGTGAGGGCGTAACGGCGCAGCGTGGTAGAAGCGGGGGAAGAAGGCTGGGACATGGACGGTGCTCCTGACGGGCTGTGCCACAATAGATAGGTACTGATTAGAGGAGGACACATGCAGGAAGAAACTCGCGCCAACCGATACCTTGTGCCGCGCGGCGATGAGCCCTATGAGAGCCTCCTCGAAATTAAGCGTAGCGAATTTATTGGTCACATCAAACGCGTGAGCACCGTTGAGGAGGCGCGCGCCTACATTGAGTCAGTGCGCAAGACCTACCACGATGCCCGCCACGTGTGTTCAGCGTTCATTATTGGTGCTGACCGCGATATTCAGCGTTCCTCCGATGATGGTGAGCCCGCCGGTACCGCCGGTGTGCCGATGATGCAGGCGCTGCTGGCGCGTCAGACCCGCGAGGACGGCACCACCGACCTGTCGGATGTGGTTGCGGTGGTCGTGCGCTATTTCGGTGGCATTAAGCTCGGCGCGGGCGGTCTGGTGCGTGCCTACACTGATTCGGTGGTGCAGACCCTGGATGGCGCGCTATTCGATTCGCGTGAGCGTCTGCGCGTGGGTAAGGTGCCCAGTTCGCATGCGGATGCTGGCCGCCTGGAGAATGAGATTCGTGCCGCCGGTCTGAACGTTCTGGGTACCGAGTATGGTGCGGAGGGCGCCACGATTTCCCTGGGTGTGTTTGACCGCCCGGAGGAGCTGGCGCGTGCCGAGGAGCTGGTGGTGAGCTTGAGTTCCGGTGCGGCGAGCGTGACCTGGGGGGACACGCAGTGGGTGGATTTGCCGGTCTAGGTTACCGGCCTCTAGATTCCCGGTCTTTGATTTCCGTTCCCAGAATTCCTCCTAGGTTTCCTAGCTAAAGCGCCTGCGTAAAGCTCTCAAAGCCTAAAAGATAGTCCAACCTTAGTTAATAGTTACTTGAACCCTAGTAATTGACTGTTTTTGTTGCTAGGGTAGAAGGAGTGCCAAAAGGCTTATCCAATATCTGAGGTCGTGAAAACGTGACGCAGCCGGGAACCTACCGAGAACAAGCAGGCAAAAACTCATCAGAGCAGTCCGCGGGCAGCCGCGGCGGCACCGCAACTCTCAACCGCCAGGGAGCGCGCCTCCCCACGAGGGGCACCGTCGAGCAGCTTGAACCCGCCACCGTCGCCCAGCTGCTTAACGCCTATCGCCAGCAGAACCTCGGCACCCTACTGAGCGTGCTCACGCAGCGTCCGGCAGAATTTGCTCGCCAGCTTGGCAGGCTCTGCCGCGTCTTCCCCGAACATGTTCACGCTATCGCCCAGGCGTTCGGCGCCGTGGGTCGTGCCCTGCCCATTGACGAGCTGGTGCGCCTGCACAACCGCTACTCTAACGCCGCCCGCGGAGTTGGCGAACACCTCAGCCTGGACAACTCCGGTGTGGCGCACATGGTTCAGAGCCCAGCACTGAGCCGTGAAGGTGCGGGCCACCTGCTCATGGCGATTGAACTCTGCCTCGCCGGCAGGATGCGCGGGCTCACCATCGCCATGCCCGCCACCGAGGCATTCACCCCGGCTGAGCAGGCGCCGAGCCTCGGATCCTGCAACCCCGCCCTGGACGGTGCCCTCAATGCTTTTGAACCGGCAGGCTGGGAGCCGTTCCCCCTGGATGGCAGCGAAGTGCTGCTCGCGACCGGTGTGCGCGATGTACCCGACGGCTATGAGCTGTCCCTCTGGCTGCTCGATGACGACTATCAGTGCCGCGCCCGCATTGAGCGAGGCGCCCCGCAGGTGTGCGTGGCAAGCTTCTACGATGAAGAAGTCATCACCCGAACCGTGGAAGAAACCGGGTCGGGTGAGGCCGGTCTGGTTGAGAACTACCGCGTGGAGGAATACGCGGAACTGGACTTCCTCAACGCCATGGACCGGCAGGTACGCTACGTGGCGGTCACCGCCGCTGTGGGGGAGCCGCTGTTGTCTGTGCTGAACGAGAAGAGCGCGGTGCCGAATAGTATTCCCGACCCTGCCGCTTTTGCGAATGGTGCGGGTGCCTCCCGGTTTGAGGGCAGCGCTCGCCCGGATATCCGCACCGCCGCCGTGGTCGGTAAGGGCCTGCGCACTATCAATCACCGCGGCATGCTGCCCGTGCTGGGTGTGCCGAACCGCACCGTGTGCGCCGTGATTGACCTGTACAAGCAGCGTATCTGCGTGCCCGGCGTGGGTATTCCGCGCGGGCTGAGCGTGGAGGATGAAGAGCGCACCATGCAGCTGATTTTGAGCGCCCTGAACGGGTACCTTCCGCTGACGAACCGGGCGCTGATGAGCCTCGCCGGAGCCACCGTGGAGGTGCGCTAACACTGCGGTCAACTAGCGTTGCCGTCAACTAGCACTGCGGCGCCCCACGGCTACAAACCAATAAAATACCGCCCGGAATCGTGCTGTGAGCACGGTTCCGGGCGGTACGTGTTCAACGAACTAGCCGGTCGCCAGGTGAGCTGCCGCCAGGCGAGCTAGTTGCCGGATTAGCTCGTTTCGGATTAGTTAGTTGCGGGGCCCTGACCATTGATGATGCGCTGCGCCTCATCCTCGGTCAGCTGGTAGCCGTAGAAGGTCGAGTAGAACTCGCGGGTTTCCTTCACCAGGTCAACGTCGGAGAACTTCTCGGGGTGGAACAGCTTTGCCGCCCACAGAATCTGCAGAGCCTCCTCAGCCGAGTAGCGGTCCCAGTTGAAGGTGCCGACCGGGTTCTTAACAATCTTGCCGTTCTTCACCGCCGGAACGTCAGCCCACGCGGCGTCAGCCTTGATCGCGTCAACGCCCTTCTGTGCATCCGCGCCGCCAATGATGATGTACTCCGGCTGCGAGGCAATGATCTGCTCCAGAGAAATGTTCTTCAGGTTCTCCACGCCGTCCAGGGAGTTCTTCGCACCCGAAAGCTTCATCCATTCACCAATTAGGGAGTTCGAGCCGTCCACCTTCGTCAGGTCAGAACCGCCCGCAATGTGTAGCACCTTCGGGGACTCGGTGACGCCCTGCAGGCGCTCCTTGATGAGGTTCTCGTTCTTCTCCAGATATGCCAGGTACTTCTCGGCACGCTCAATCGCCTCATCGGTACCGATGACCTCGGCGGTCAGCTCAACGGTGCGCTTCAAATCAGCGAAGTTCTGGAATTCCACGTGCACCGCCGGGATGCCCGCCTCAGTAGCCTTCGAAATCTGATCCTTCGAGGAGGCGAGTAGCACCTCCGGCTTATCGGCAAGCAGCTGCTCCATGTTCACGTCGGTGCCCTTCACCGGCGCGTCAACCTTCTCAATACCGGGGTACACCTGCTTAAACCACGCCAGAGACTTCACGGCAGTCGTGGTGGACACCAGCTTCTCAGCGCCGCCGAGCAACAGAACCACCTGGTTGTTTGCGTGCCACAGGTCAGCGATGCGCTCGGGGTTGGTCGGGACAGTGACCTCCTTGCCGTCAATGTCCTTAATGACCTTGGTGCCGTCACCGTTATCCTTCACGAAGAAGCTGGTGTGCTTCTTTGCGGAATTGCTCGAAGTCGAGACTGAGGTTGAGCTCGATGCGGAACCCGAGGAGGAGGCGGTGTTCGCTGCGCCGCAACCGGTCAGCGCAGCCAACAGGAGGGAAGTGGTCAGGGCAATGCCGGTGTGGAACTTCGTAATCTTCATGATGTGTCTTTCTGTGTCGACAGGGTGGGTGAATAACCCGGAGGCGGTTCGGGGAAGCGGCGCTCTAGGGGCGCGCCACCACAGCGGATGCGGCACCTCTACCGCATCTTCTGTATCTGGTTCAAACCGCCACCGGAAAACTAAAAGCTGTGGAGCCTCATATCGAGGCTCGTCATGTGCACGCTGGAACGACCCAGCTGTGGTGAATACACCACCGACAAATCTGTAGCGAAGGTGCGTGAGAGAACCTCGCTGGTGAGCACCTTGGAGGCGCGGCCCGTGAGCAGCTGAGCCGGCGCATGTGCAGATACCTGCGGCGTTGCGTTTGGCATGGTATCGGGCATATCGTGTACGCCAAGCAGGGCGACGGTCGCATCCAACAGGAGCGCGTGATCCGGATTGTGGGTCGTAAAAATAACCCCGTACCCGGCATCGCGCAGCTGCCGAATCTTGCGCAACACCTTCGCCTGATTCGCCACGTCCAGTGCACTCGTCGGCTCGTCCAGAACGATGAGCGGGGCGTCTTGCACCAGGGTTCGGGCAATACCTACCTGCTGACGCTGACCGCCGGACAGCTCATCCAGCGGGGAGTGCGCCAGGTCGAGCAGCCCCAGCTCCTCCATCACGGTATGCACCTGCTCACGGTCACGGCGCGAGGGTGAAGAGAACAACCCAATATAGGGTGCGCGACCCATCAGCAGGTACTCGGTCACGGTGTAGGAGATGCCGCGACCCTCCATCTGCGGAAGGTAGGCGATGCGGCGGGCACGCTCAGTCGCGGTCAAAGAATCCAGCGGCTCACCGCCCAGGTGAATGCTGCCCTCGGTGAGCGAATTTAAACCAATCAGGCAGTTCAACAGGGTGGACTTACCCACACCGTTGCGACCCAGAATGGCGAGGACCTCACCGCGTCGCACCTGCAGGTTCACGTTGCGGAAAATCCAGCGGCTGAAGCGGTGCCCGGAACGGTGCAGACCAGCGCGGTGATCCGTTCGGCGGCGCTTGATGTGCCCGCCCCGGTGGCCGTAACGGAAGCCCGCATCGTCCAGGTGCAGCAGAACCTCGGCGCTCGCATCCGTGCGGTGCTGAGTATAGGGAGTGGAAGACGACATTACTTCACCCGAACCTTTCCAAACAGCAGTAGCGCCACGTACAGGGGCGTGCCAATGAAGCCGGTCAGCACGCTCAGAGGAACCTCCGCGCTGGTGAGGCTACGCGCCAGGGTATCGACGAACATCATGAACGAAGCACCCATCAGCACGGACAGCGGCATGAGCTTGGTCGTGTCGCTACCAACCAGCAGGCGGCACAGGTGCGGAATGACCAAACCTACCCAAGAAATCGGGCCGCCAATGCATACGCTCGTCGCGGTCACCAGGGTTGCCAGCAGAATGGTGATACCGCGGGTGCGAGTCAGGTTAATGCCGAGGGTGCGCGCCTCATCGTCACCGAGCGAGAGGATATTGATGCGCCAACGCATCGCCAAGAGCAGCAGGATGCAGGGCGCCGCCACCAGCGCAAACTGGGTGAGTGCTTCTGCGCGTACGTCCTGCAGGGAGCCCATCTGCCAGAACACGATCTGCGCCAGCTGAGTTTCGGGGTTCGCAATGAACTTCAACGCACCGAGTGCGGCGGTGCCGAAGCCACCCACAATCACGCCCGAGAGCACCAGCATGAGCGTGGACTGATTCTTCAACAGGTGAGGAATACTCACGGTCAGCAGCACGGCGGCGAGACCACCGGCGAGGGCGGAACCCTGAATCGCGAGGCTCGTGCCCACACCCAGCAGAATGGCGGAGGCGGCACCCACCGACGCGCCCTGCGAAACACCCAGCAGGTAGGGGGAAACCAACGGGTTACGGAAAACTGCCTGGAAGGTGGCGCCCGCAATGGCGAGGGCGGCACCGATGAGCCCGGCGGCGAGCAGGCGCGGAATGCGCACGGTCAGCAGCATGTTTTCGGCGGGCTTGTAGACCTTTAAATCCATGCCGAACCAGTTCTTGCCGAGGATGCGGAAGAGCTCGTCCAGTTCGACCGGGTACCTGCCGGTGATGAGTGAGAGGTAGGTGACGCCCAGCAGAATGGCGAGGGCGATGAGCAGAATCAGCGGGTACGAGGACGCGAAGAGTGAGGACGCCAAGAGGGTACGGCGATGCTCGGTTTTGGCAACTAAGGTGGCAGCCGGTGTGCCGGTGGGGTTCGCCTCCGGGTTCGCTTCTGTGGATTCGTTCGGGGTTGCCTGTGAAGCTGTCTCCGTGGTCGTGCTCATGGAGTCCTTCCGTGCGCTCTTGTGGTCCCGTTCTGTCTGCGTGTGCGCTCTAAACATATGTGAGCCACATCAAGGAGGCAAAGGGTGCGGGTGCGGAGCGCCCGTCATAAGTCTTTATGTGTTGCCGCTTATCTTCTGCGGTGCGGCACCCGTGAGTGGCGGCGGCTGTGGGGGAGGGCGGCCACCCCTAAGAGCGCTGTTCCTAAGAGCACCGTCATCGTGCGGAAAATGCTCCCGCTCGCCTCCTGCCCGGTAGCGCAGATGAACCAGTCGAATACCTCTTATCTTTTGCGTCCTTTCTTTTATGAACTTGGGCACTTTCATGGTGATGGCTTGTTACCTGTCGTGTCTGTACTATTGCGCGTGATTATATTGCGCCAGCAGAAAAGGGTGACCAATCCGGGGGCGCGTCGGGCGGCTTTCCCCTAGGATGGATACATGAGTTATGCACCCCAGATTAACCGTGTTGTTGCCCCCTTTGAGGTAGTCAGCCCCTTCCAGCCTGCCGGCGACCAGCCCAAGGCTATTGCCGAGCTCACCGAGCGCGTGCAGAACGGCGAGAAAGACATTGTGCTGATGGGTGCCACCGGTACCGGTAAGTCCGCGACGGCCGCCTGGCTGATTGAGGCGGTGCAGCGTCCGACCCTGGTGCTCGTGCAGAACAAGACGCTGGCGGCGCAGCTGGCGAATGAGCTGCGCGAGCTGCTGCCGAATAACGCGGTCGAGTACTTCGTCTCGTACTACGACTACTACCAGCCCGAGGCGTACGTGCCGCAGACCGATACCTTCATCGAGAAGGACTCCTCCATCAATGAGGAGGTGGAGCGTCTGCGCCACTCGGCGACGAACTCCCTGCTGACTCGCCGTGACGTGGTGGTGGTTGCGACCGTGTCCTGCATTTACGGTCTGGGCACGCCCGAGGAGTACGTTGCGCAGATGGTGACTTTGCGTCGCGGTGAGGAGGTTGACCGCGACGAGCTGTTGCGCCAGTTCGTGGCGATGCAGTACGCGCGTAACGATATGGACTTTCACCGTGGCACGTTCCGTGTGCGCGGCGATACCGTCGAAATCATCCCCATGTACGAGGAGAACGCGATCCGCATTGAGTTCTTCGGCGATGAGATTGAGGCGATTTACACCCTGCACCCGCTGACCGGCGAGGTGATTCGCGAGGAAGAAGAAATGTATGTCTTCCCCGCAAGCCACTACATCGCCGGTGCCGAGCGTATGGCGAAGGCCATTACCTCCATTGAGGATGAGCTGCGCGAGCGCCTGCAGACCCTCGAATCTCAGGGCAAGCTGCTGGAGGCGCAGCGTCTGCGTATGCGCACCACCTACGACCTGGAAATGATGGAGCAGATGGGCTTCTGCAACGGCATTGAGAACTACTCGCGTCATATTGATGGTCGTGCCCCCGGCAGCGCCCCGAACTGTCTGCTGGATTATTTCCCGGATGATTTCCTGCTGATTATTGACGAGTCGCACGTGACGGTCCCGCAGATTGGTGCCATGTACGAGGGTGATATGTCCCGTAAGCGCACCCTGGTGGAGCACGGTTTCCGTCTGCCGTCGGCGATGGATAACCGCCCGCTGAAGTGGGAGGAGTTCCTGAAGCGTATCGGTCAGACGATTTACCTTTCGGCAACCCCGGGTAAGTATGAGCTGTCGCAGGCTGATGGTTATGTGGAGCAGATTATTCGCCCGACCGGCCTGATTGACCCGGAGATTGTGGTCAAGCCGACCAAGGGGCAGATTGATGATTTGCTCGAGGAGATTCGCGTGCGCGTTGAGCGTGATGAGCGTGTGCTGGTCACGACCCTCACCAAGCGCATGGCGGAGGATTTGACCGAGTACCTGCTGCAGCATGGCGTGAAGGTGCAGTATCTGCACTCTGACGTTGACACGTTGCGCCGTGTGGAGCTTCTGCGTGAGCTGCGCCTGGGTACCTTTGATGTGCTGGTTGGTATTAACCTGCTGCGTGAGGGCCTGGACCTGCCCGAGGTGTCCCTGGTTGCGATTCTGGATGCCGATAAGGAAGGCTTCCTGCGTTCGACCACTTCGCTGATTCAGACCATTGGTCGTGCGGCGCGTAATGTGTCCGGTCAGGTGCACATGTATGCCGATAAGATTACGGATTCTATGCGCGTGGCGATTGACGAGACGAACCGCCGCCGCGAGATTCAGCAGGCGTACAACCGTGAGCACGGCATTGACCCGCAGCCTCTGCGGAAGAAGATTGCCGATATTACGGATGTTCTCGCCCGGGAGGAAGAGGACACCCGCGAGCTTCTGCAGCTGCGTAAGAGCGGTAAGAAGGGCGCTCGCACGGTGAGTGCGGGTGCGAAGACTGGTTCTGCGACCTCGTCGAAGATTGCCACGAGCACCCCGGAGTCGGAGGAGCTTCTCGCCCGTGCGGAGGCGCGCGTTCGTGCCGACGGCCTGGCTGCGGCACCCGCTGAGGATCTGCTGGATTTGATTGAGCAGATGAACGAGCAGATGCGTGTGGCGGCGGAGAACCTGCAATTTGAGCTGGCGGCGCGTCTGCGTGATGAGCTTGCCGATTTGAAGAAGGAGCTGCGCCTGATGAAGGAGGCGGGTCACGCCTAAACCCGGTGTTCTAAGCCCGGCGTTTAGGGGCCGACGTGGGTTTTTCGCCATGAGGTAACTCATTGTTCATGAAGTTCTACTGAGTGCAGATACATGCTGTACACTATCAAGGTGTTTTACGTGTCAAATAAAACCTTGATGCTTCCGAACGATAAAGAAAAATCTGTGACTATTTCTCATAACTCTTCAGACGCACACACCACGGGAGCTCGTTCCGTTACCCGCCGCAACCTCACCCGCGGCGCGCTTTGGGCTGTGCCCGCTATTGCCGCCTCCACGGCGGTACCCGCATTCGCTGCTTCGGCTGATGATTGCAAGACGGTACACGGCCCGGACTTCACCCAGGTCGGTGGCTGGATGATCACCAATCCCGCCAGTGGCGCCCTGCAGTCGCGCACCAAGAACAAGCCCGTGACTGCGCCGGAGACCGGTCAGGCGTGGTGGTCCATGGAGAATGCAACCTCCCCGAACCCCGCAACGATCCGCCTCATGTCAGTGTACGAGGCGACTCACGGCCCCGAGGGCGACCTCAACCTGAACTGCGGTGAGTTCGTGATGACCTACAACGTATCCGCCCTGGAGGCGACGACCGGCACCACGCACCTGCACCCGTCCATGGACATTTACCTCTTCTCGCCCGAGGGTAAAATCATTGACCGCCAGATTTTCACGACTGACCCGACCGGCAAGGCAACCGTCATGACCCGCAACGGCAAGACTCAGACCGTTCAGGGCCAGGTCATTCCCTTCGCGTCGAGCGTGAATGATAAGGCGACTGGCATCTCCGCGCGTTTTGCGTTGCGTGGCAATACGCTCATGGAAGGCATGTACCAGTTCGAGGTGGTTATTACCGTCCCGACGATTCGTGAGAACGGCACGCTTGATAC
Organism: Rothia sp. HMSC069D01; assembly: GCF_001810135.1. Lineage (NCBI taxonomy): Bacteria > Bacillati > Actinomycetota > Actinomycetes > Micrococcales > Micrococcaceae > Rothia > Rothia sp. HMSC069D01. The sequence goes on along the minus strand of NZ_KV800108.1, from coordinate 517,931 downwards.
GAACAAGCAGGTCAATGCGATTGCGTTCACCCCGCCGACCTTCAACATGGTCTCCTAACTGAATGAAAAGTAGCCCTCCCCGTAATAGTTCACGGGGAGGGCTACACAGAGTGTATTCATCACATAGAACGCCGCATCCGATGGGATAACCCTGCCGGATGCGGCGTTTCGGTGTGCCTCGCTCCCGAAAACCCTCCGGAGGGGCTCCTGTGCGAAAACCTCAACCTGCTGTATAATCGTTCACCGAGCAAGGGAGTATCCCACCAATCGACTCATCGTCAGCACGTTAGCCGAAGGCGCCTAACCGGTGAATCGAGCCGACCTCCATTCAGATCGGCGGGAGAGACTTGTGGTCCTGTACGCACACCACAAGAAAGGCTCCCCATGGAAGTTACCGGGTTGCAATGGTTGGTTACTATTCTCATCATCGCGGGTCTATTGGCCTTCGACTTCGTGTTCCACGTCCGTAAGGCGCACGAACCCTCCGTCAAGGAAGCGGCCATCTGGTCGAGTATTTACATCAGCATCGCGCTGCTGTTTGGTTTGTACATTTTCGTGACGAACGGCCCCTCCGCCGCCACCGAATTCTACGCAGGCTACATCACCGAAGAAGCTCTCTCGGTCGATAACCTCTTCGTCTTCATGATCATTATGGGCACCTTCCGCGTTGCCCGTGAGAATCAGCAGAAGGTCCTGCTCTTCGGTATCGTCTTCGCTATCTTCGCCCGCGGTGCGTTCATCTTCGCCGGCGCAGCAATCATCAACTCCTTCGCCTGGGTGTTCTACATCTTCGGCCTGGTCCTGCTCATGACCGCAGGTAACCTGCTCAAGGACGAAATCACCGAAGGCGACGGCGACGACGAAGCGGACAACATCATGGTCCGCCTCGCCAAGAAGTACCTGAAGACCAGCGACCACTTTGACGGTGACAAGCTCTTCACCATCGAAAACGGCAAGCGCGTCATGACCCCCATGATGCTCGTCATGGTCGCTATCGCGGGTTCCGACCTGCTCTTCGCGCTCGACTCGATCCCCGCGATCTTCGGCCTCACCCAGTCCGTCTACATTGTGTTCACGGCGACCGCGTTCTCCCTCATGGGTCTGCGCCAGCTGTACTTCCTCATTGACGGCCTGCTGGACCGCCTCGTCTACCTCTCCTACGGCCTGGCGACCATCCTCGCGTTCATTGGTGTGAAGCTCATCCTGCACGCAATGCACGAGAACAACCTGCCGTTCATCAACCACGGCGAGCCCGTGCACGTTGTGGAGATTACCACCGAAATGTCGCTGATGGTCATTGTGGGTGTTCTGATTATTACCGTGCTTGCTTCGCTGCTCAGCCCCAAGGGCCGCGCACTGCAGACCATCCAGCGTGTTCAGGCGCTCTCCGAGAAGTACCTGGCACTGCCCGAGGACGCACCTGCCGCCGAGCGTGCAGACATCACCGCTCGCTGGCAGCGGGAAACCAAGAAGCTCAACGCCATTCCCGCCAAGCTGCGTGAAGAGCTGATTGAGAAGGAAGACGAATACCACGCCCTCGTGATGCGTGCCCGCACCGCACAGGATGCGCACTCTTCCTCCAAGTAGTTACTGAGCCTGCGGCCTCGCCAGGCTAAGCGCTCACACGAAAGCCCCTCACACCGGATCAACCGGGGTGAGGGGCTTTCGCTGTATCAAAATATATTCGGGGATATACCCGGGGCAGAATGACTACCCGGCGAAGAATTACTGGTTGTGAACCTCAGCCAGCATGTTCTTCAGGTGACCCAGAATGGTCAGCGGGTCAGAACCGAAACCGTCATGGTGGTGGGTCTTCGAAGTCCACACGTGGGTGTTACCGACCCAGCGAGCGGTCTCCATGGAGTGCTCAAAATCCACGTACACGTCCGGGTTGTACGCCGCAGCCACCACGGGAACCTCGTTCTTGTGCAGCTGTGCGTGGTCGTACAGGCGACCCCAGTCCTTCTTCTCAGCCAGCAGGTTAGCAACCTCAGCCAGCGGACGCAGGGAAGGATCCTCCTCGTAGTACCAGGGGAAGATGTGCTCGCCGGTGAAGAGCAGACGATCCGCATCCGGTGCGAACTCGGGGCGGGAAGCCGCCACGCGAGCAGCAGACCAGTTGGTCGGAGCGGGCGAGGGGGAGATGGTGTAGCCGGGGATGCCGGGCAGAACGCCGTCGGAGGGGCCGTCAGCGTAAATGGTCTCGTGCATCAGGGCGTACAGCGGGTTCGCCTGGAAGGTCACCTCAGCACCCATAGCGGTCAGGAACTGATCGGACAGGTGGTCGTTACCCTCAGCGAAAGCAGTCTCCAGGAAGTAGTGCAGACCGCGCTCGCGCCAGCGGCCACCCAGGAAATGGCCGGCCATCTGGAAGCGGTGGTCGGTCAGACGCTCACCGGTGGGCAGGTACTCCTTGTGGGTGCGCAGGTGCTCAGCAATGCGGGTAGCGAGCTCAGCGTCCTCGGGGAACCAGCTGTAGTACTCCTCAACACGTTCCTTCATGCGGTCGAAGGTGTGCTGGTAGACGTTATCCACGGAGGTACGAATCGGTGCCAGGCCCGCGGTGATGCGGCAGTCACGCAGCGACTGAGGTGCGAACGACAGGTAGGACAGGGTCAGGAAGCCACCGAAGGACTGACCAATGGTGGACCAGCGCTTGTCGGCACGGTCAGCCAGCAGCACCTCGCGGACAGCCTCCGCGTCAGCGATGATGGAGTCCGCACGGAACAGCTCAGTGTACTCAGCCTGAACCTGCGCGTCACCCACAGCGGTGATGTTGCGAGCAGACAGCGGGGAAGACATGCCGGTACCGCGCTGATCCAGAAGAACCACGCGGTGAGTCTTCGCCAGCTCAGCAATCCAGCCGCCAATAGAGCCGGTCTTCGGCGAACCGAAACCGGGGCCGCCCTGCAGGTACACAATGTAAGGACGCTTATCAGCCGAAACGGTCAGAGTCTCGTTGGTACTCACGACCTCGCGGGCGAACACGGTGATGGTCTGGTCCGCGAAACGGGAGGAGAGAGCGGCATCCTTGCCCTTGGAGAAAATCAGACCGTGGGTCAGGGGAACCTGGAACCAGTGGTCGGTAATCTCGTAGCCGTCGTGCTTGACGACCGAACCCTTGCGGTACTCAACCTTGGGAAGCGAAGAAACGGTCAACGGTGAACCTTCTTTCATTCAAATAGATAGATACTCTGTATTCTAGCCCACTACGGGCAACATCGTGGCAGAGCCTCGGGCGGAGTCTCAATCGGAGTCTCAATTGGAGCCTTAGAACTCGCCCACGCTCAGAATCTTCAGCACCGGGTAGCCCGCCTCATCGGAGGCCGCCAAATCAACCTCGGCACGAATACCGAAGTCAAAGTTATCTTCGGGGTCGGCGAAGCTCTGCTGAACCTTCCATACGCCCGGGTGAGCGGCGGTGTCCTCGTCCATGCTGACCAGGCGAGGCGAGCGCGCGTCGGCGTCCGTGTAGATATCGTCGTAGGTGTCGAAGTAGTCGTCCATGGCGTCCGCCCAGCGGTCGGCATCCCAGCCGCACCACTCGTCCAGGGCACCCAGGGCGCGGTCACGCTCCTCAGCGAAGAGCTCCACACGGCGGAAGAGGGCGTTGCGCACCATCACGCGGAAGGCGCGCAGATTCTTCGTCACGGCGGGAGGCTCTTCCTCCTCGATGGAGGCGTGCTCGGCTGCAACGGTCGCGGTGTCTTCGCCGGCAGCCAGCTTCTCCCACTCGTCCACCAGGGAGGAGTCGGTCTGGCGTACCAGCTCGCCGAGCCACTCGATGATGTCGTCGAGCTCGTCGGTCACGGCAGAATCGGGGATGGTGTGGCGCAGCGCCTTGTACGCGTCAGAGAGGTAGCGCAGAAGTACGCCCTCGGCGCGTTCCAGCGAGTAGTACTGCACGAAGTCGTTGAAGCCCATCGCGCGTTCGTACATGTCACGCACGATCGACTTGGGGCGCGGCTCAAAACGTGCAACCCACGGTGCGGACTGCTTGTAGGTCGTGTACGCCTGATCAATGAGTTCCGCCAGAGGCTGCGGGTAGGTGACCTTGTCCAGCTCGTTCATGCGTTCGGTGTAGTCCACACCGTCCGCCTTGAGCTGCGCCGACAGCTCGTTCTTCGCCTTGCGTTCCTGCGCGTACAGCACCTGGTTCGGCGAATCCAGGGTCGCCTCAATGAGGGAGAGCGCGTCCAGCGCGTAGCTGGGGGATTCGGGGTCGAGCAGTTCCAGCGCGGCGACCGCAAAAGCGGACAGCGGCTGGTTCAGGGCAAAGTTATCCTGCAGGTCTTCGGTCAGACGCAGGTAGGAGCCGTGCTCGTCCGGGGTGTTGGTTCGCTCAATCACGCCGCCGGTCAGCAGCTCCTTGTAGATGCCAATTGCCTTGCGCAGCAGCTCGCGGCGGCGCGCAGGGCTCTCGTGGTTCTCCTGAATGATGCGGTACGCGGCAATGACCGGGTTCTCCGGGCGGTGCATCAGGTTCAGCAGCATCGAGTGGGTGATGTCGAAGGAGGAAGTCAGCGGCTCCGGGGCGGCTTCTACCAGCTGGTCGAAGGTCTTCTCGGACCAGCCAACGAAGCCTTCCGGCGCCTTCTTACGCTTGGAGGACAGCGACTGGTTAATGCGCTTGGTGTCGTCACCGAACTTCGCCTGCGCCTTCGCCAGCAGGCGCGCGTTCTCAATATCGTGCTCGGGAGCCTGAACCACCACGGTGCCGGCGGTATCAAAACCGGCGCGGCCCGCGCGTCCAGCAATCTGGTGGAACTCGCGGGCACGCAGACGACGGCTACGGGCACCGTCAAACTTCGACAGCGCCGTAATCAGCACGGTACGAATCGGCACGTTAATACCCACGCCCAGGGTGTCGGTACCGCAAATCACCTTGAGCAGACCCTCCTGAGCCAGCTGCTCCACGAGGCGGCGGTACTTGGGCAGCATGCCCGCGTGGTGAATACCGATACCGGCACGCACCAGCTTATTCAGCGCCTTACCGAAGCCCGGACCGAAACGGAACTTAGCAATCAGCTCGGAGATGCGTTCCTTATCTTCCTTCGAAGCAATAGCCACCGACAGCAGCGCGTTCGCCTGCTCCAGCGCCGCCTTCTGCGAGAAGTGCACAATGTAGACCGGAGTCTGCTTGGTCTGCACGAGCTCCTGCACCGTCTCCTGAACCGGGGTGGTGGAGTAGTAGAAATGCAGCGGAATGGGACGCTCAGAATGCGCCACCAGGTCACTTTCACGACCGGTCAGCGCCGTCATCTCCTCCTGGAAGCGAGTCGTATCGCCCAGGGTTGCGCTCATCAGCAGGAACTGCGCCTGCGGAAGCTCCAGCAGGGGAAGCTGCCACGCCCAGCCGCGCTGCGGGTCAGAGTAGAAGTGGAACTCGTCCATGATGACCTGGCACAGGTCCGCATCCTTACCCTCGCGCAGGGCAATATTGGCGAGAATTTCCGCGGTGCAGCAGATAATGGGCGCCTCCGTATTAATGGCGGAGTCGCCGGTAATCATGCCCACGTTCTCGGCACCAAAAATATTAATCAGGTCGAAGAACTTCTCAGACACCAGCGCCTTAATGGGGGCGGTGTAGTAGGAACGCTGACCGGTCGCCAGGCCCGTAAAATGCGCGGCAACAGCCACAGTGGACTTACCCGAACCGGTCGGGGTTGCCAGCACCACGTTATGTCCGGCGGCAATGCTCAGAACAGCCTCGTCCTGGGCGGGGTACAGGGTCATGCCGCGGGTTGAAATCCACTCGGTGAACGCCTCATAGATTTCTTCGGCGGTGAGGGGGTTGACCTTGAAATCGCGTCGATTGTAATCGCCGGGGTTCTCGCCCAGCGAGGGAGAAAGAAAATTCAAAATACTCATGAGGATTCCAGTCTATCGGGAATAGGGCGGACGCGGGGGCGTTATCGTTACGAGGGAACAACTCGGCATAGGTGCAAAGTCGCGTGCTCTAATGCGGGAAAACCTAAAGTTCAGGTAGGGTGGAATAAAGCGTTTTAGATGCAGTGATGCACAACCTGGCGCTCAGAAGGTCAAAGGCACAGGGCTCCACACTGCAGAGCCTCACACCGCAGGGTTCCATGCCGCATAAATTACCGCCTAGGTTCAAGTCCGCCGATTGATGCCGGACCATACTGTGCGGTCGATACACGCCCCAAAATACGTTGCATAAATGACGACACGCCCATCTATTGCGTAAATAGTGTTGCGTGCCACATTGATAAAGGAATAGGGTAAGAGAAAGGAGAGACGTTGAATGACTGAATACAACGCTGACAAGGCACAAGAAAACGCCGCGCGTGAAGAAGCTACGCATGAAGAATCCATGCATAACAAAACCACGCAGGAAAAAGCCGCTCAGAAGAAAACTGCGCAGAAAAAAGCTGCACAGGAAGTAACCGGTAGCGAACAGCGCAAGGCAGAAGAGGAAGCCCTCAAAAAGCGCCTCGCCCTGCGCGTCACCGCACCCGGATACAAATACCCCTGGCACCGCTGGGCAATCCCCGTCGCGGGTGAAACCACCGCGGGTACCGGTGCGATTCTTATCCCCGTCATGGTGGGTCAATTCATCAACCAGCACATCGCCGGCAAAGCCCCCGACGCCTGGCCCATGTTCTGGGTGGTCGTCGCAGCCATCACCTTCATCGTGATTAATGAGTTCTTCGGCTGGGGCACCTCCATGACCCTCAGCGCGGAACTTAGCCGCGACTGGCGTATCTACATCAACCGGCTCATGGGGCGCACCCGCGCTGGCGTAGACTCCGGCGAAGCGGTCACCGTCATGAACAAAGACGTACGCCGCATTACGGATGTCTACTTCTCACTGCCGCTATTCGTCAACGCCATGATCATCGCGACCCTCGGTGCCGTGCAGCTCTGGCTGATCAACCCCGCCACCGCGATTGTCACCCTCATCGGCACGATTATCGTGGTTAGCGTTATCGCCTGGTACTCGACCTTCCTCGAATCCAAGATCGGCGAATACCGCGAAAAGGACGGCGAAGCCTCCTCACGCGCCTCCGACATCGCCACCGGTCTGCGCACCATCGCCGGCCTCGGCGCCGAAGAGCAGATGCGTGAACGCTACCACCGCGGCACCGACGAAGTTTTCGACAGCTACATGCGCTACGAAAAGACGCACCGCTGGATGTTCCTCATCCGCGCGCTGCTCGGCGGTGCCGTGACCCTGCTCGGCATCGGCTTTGCCCTCACCGGCCACGTCGAAAACGGCCGCTGGGTATCCGACACACCCGCCGCGTCCCTGGTGACCGTCGCCTCCATTATCGCGATGATGGGCGGCCCCATCTGGATTACCCAGAACTTCCTCACCGCATGGCGATACGCCAAGATTGCGCTCGCCAAGGTCGCCCGCCTCGAAGGTCACGCGGGCGTACGCCAGGGCGTGCTGAAGAGCCCGCGCACCGACGAAGAAATGGCGCAGCTGGCACGCGCCGAACAGGCAGTCGAGGCGAGCACCCTCGAGGTGCCCGTACCCGTCGCCCCCGCCGGTGCAAGCAACCCGCGCATCGTGTACGTCAACCCGCGCGACTACAACCTCACCGCGCAGGACTACGCCGAGGCGCTTGCCCGCACCCTGCGACGCGGGGGAGAGGACCTCAAGGACGCAACCGGCCGCCGCGTGCTGCTGAGCGAACCGAACCCCATGATTTTCGCGGGAACCCTGCAGGAGCACCTGCGCCTGGGCACCGTGCCGAACCCCGACGAGGAGCTGGCACAGGCAAAGGATGAGGAGCTGCTGAAGATTACCGACTCCCGCGAAATCGCCTACCGACTGGGCGGACGCAACCCCGAAGACTACTTCGCCGCCCGCATCACCAGCGAAGGCGCGAACCTCTCCGGCGGTCAGCGTCAGCGTCTGGCACTTGCCCGCGCGCTCGCACAGGATGCGCAGGTGCTCATCCTGACCGAGCCGCTGAACTCCGTGGACGAACCCAGCCAGCGCTACATCTACGATGCGATGGAAACCCAGGTCGGTAGCGACCGCCTGCCCGTCGGCTACCCCGGCCTGCTACAGGATATGAAGCAGGTCTACGTTGTCTCCACGACCGCGGAGACGACCCGCCGCATGGAACGCGACGGCTACCCCGTCGCTCAGGCAGAAACCCCCGCAACCACTCAGAATCAGGAGGTGAACTAGCATGGCAAAGCAGCTCCCCATCGAAACCCCCGCCTACGTGGCACGCCGCATGTGGAACTACCTCGCGGCGCATAAGGGGCGAGCCCTCTACACCTTCGTCATCTACATGGTCAGCACCCTCATGGGTGCGGTGGTGCCCCTGCAGATTGGTGCCACCGTGGACGACGTGGTGGCGGGCAAGTTCTCCAGCTACCCGTGGCAGCCGATTCTGATTATCCTGGCGGCATTCATCGTGCAGGCGATAACCCTCATGGTCTCCTCGTACAGTGCGGCGCGACTGGGTGCGCTCGTCACCCGTGACGCCAACCAGGACACCCTCGACGGCACCCTCGACCTGGACGCACGCACCGTGGAAGAAGCCGGCAGCGGCGACCTGCTCACCCGCGTGACCGACGACCTCTCCTCGGCAGCAAAATCCGTCAGTGAGGACCTGCTCGGCGCGATTTACGTGCTGCTGTACTTCATTATCTCTACGCTCTCCCTGGCGTTTGTGAGCCCCGCAATGGGTCTGATTATGCTGCCCATGATTGCCGGTCTTGCCCTCATCATGTCGAAGATGCTACCGCTCATGGCGGCACGCAACCAGACCGCTCAGGAGCGCGTGAGCGACCTCAACAGCGTGCTGACCGAGAACATTCGCGGCACCTCCACAATCCGTGAGCTGGGCATTCATACCGCCCGTGAAGACGCCTTCGCCGGCGAGAACAAGCGCCAGTTCGCCGCGCAGCTGGGCATGGTGCGCATCCGCCAGCTGTACTTCACCGTGGACGCTATCAACGCCTGGATCCCCACGGTTCTGTGCATGCTCTGGGGTGCCGCCTGCGTGGCTCTCGGCTGGGCAAGCTGGGGCGCCGTAGCGACCGCCTCGGTCATGGTTTTCAGCCTGCGAACCCTCGCCGACATGCTGAACCACCACGTCAGCAGCCTGCGCATCATGCTCGTGAACATGGGCCGCGTGTTTGGTGTGGTCTCCCTGGCGAAGAAGCAGCGTGAGGAGCGCGCACAGCACCGGGCCGAGGCCTTCTCCAAGGTGTTGGATGAAGCCGTGAAGAACCCGGAGTACGCCATTGACTGCACCGACGTCTCCTACGGCTACTCCCCGGACGCCCTGGTGCTTGAAGGCATCAACCTGAAGATTCGCCGCGGTGAGGCGCTCGCCCTGGTGGGTCGTTCCGGTTCGGGTAAGACCACCCTGGCGCGTCTGATTGGTGGTTCGCTGACCGCCCTGGAGGGCACCATCACCGTGATGGGTCGCCCGGTTGGTCACGGCGACTTCCCGACCGATGCCGCCGCCGATGGCCGCCCCCGACTGCTGGTCTGCACCCAGGAGGCACATGTCTTCTTCGGCACCCTCGCCGATAACTTCACGGTGGTCGTGCCGGATGCAACCGTCGAGCAGATGGGCGAGGCGCTGGACGCTATCGGTGCCCGCTGGTGGCGCGACCTGCCGCAGGGCATGGATACTGTCGTGAGCGGCGCGGATTCGCCGCTGACTCGCGACCAGATTCAGCAGCTGGCGCTGGCACGTATTGTGCTTGCTGACCCGCACGCCGTGATTCTGGACGAGTCCACCACTCAGCTGGAGCTCGCGGACGCAACCGAGTCCCTGAGCGCCGTGCTGGCGAACCGTGCGGTGCTGATTATTTCGCACGATGCGCGTATCGCCTCGCTGGCTGACCGTGCGGTCCTGCTGCACGAGGGCAGGATCATTGCGGAGGGTTCACCGGCAGAGATTTTCGCCCTCACCTAAGCTCTGGCCTAGCCCGGTGGATATGCCCGGCGATATGTCCGGCTGATAGTGCCCGGTACCGTCTAAAGCGGTGCCGGGCATTGCCTTTTAACGGGCGAGTTCTGGGGGGGGGTGCTGAAGCCTGCGCTGGAAAACCTGAGCCGGAATGGTGGTGCAGTACCGCAATGCTCAAACGAAAATTTCGGAGAGATTCACTTGTCACCCGCAAAACTTTCAGCTACTGAGAATCGTTGTGATAACCTGGCAGAGCGATATGGGGTGCCTTGAGACGCCCGCGACCCGCTGACCCGCCCAACACCCGCCCAACGAAGGGCATACGGCACAGGGGGCGCACGAAACGGCGTAAGAAAACTCAAGGCTGAGAGAATCACCCATTGAACCTGCTCTAGTTCGAACTAGCGAAGGGATTATCGATAATGGCAGAGCAGCCTACCGCGCCCTCGTGCGCACCCACCACCCCCACCAACCCTGTACCCGGCGCGAGCGCCTCCGGAAACCCCCGGGCATCTCAGACAGCTCGCGTGCCGAGGGTCCTCTCGATTGCGGGAACCGACCCCTCCGGCGGTGCGGGCATTCAGGCGGACCTCAAATCCATTACCGCATCCGGCGGTTACGGCATGTGCGTGACCACCTCGCTGGTCGCTCAGAACACCTGTGGGGTTCGTGAAGTATTCACCCCGCCCCTGGAGTTTTTGACCGCTCAGCTTGCCGCCGTTTTTGATGACGTCACGGTGGATGCCGTGAAAATCGGCATGCTCGGCGACGCGGACACGATCCGTACCGTCCGCACCTGGCTGAGCGAGCACCCCGTGCCCGTGGTTGTGCTCGACCCGGTCATGATTGCCTCCAGCGGTGACCGCCTGCTACAGGCGGAAGCGGAGCAGGCGCTTCGCGACCTCGTGCCGCTCGTGAATGTGATCACCCCGAACATTCCGGAGCTCGCCGTGCTCTGTGAGAAGGAGCCCGCCCAGACTTTCGATGAGGCGCACGAGCAGGCGGCGAACCTTGCGGCGGCGACCGGAACCACCGTGATTGTGAAGGGCGGCCACCTGTGCGGTCAGGACGCCGGTAACACCGCGGTCTTCCCGGACGGCACCTGCGCGCACGTACACACCCCGCGCCTGGACAGCCGTAATACGCACGGCACCGGATGCTCCCTGTCCTCTTCGCTGGCAACCCGCCTGGGCGTGGAACTGCTCCAGCACACTGAAGCCGCAGAACACACCGCAGAGCAGAGCGTTCTGACCAGCGAAGACACCCACCGCGCCCTGCAGTGGAGCACCCGCTGGCTCCACGAATCCATTGCCGCAGGTGCCGGGCTGCAGGTCGGCTCCGGTGAGGGCCACGGTCCGGTGGACCACGCCGCCCGTGCCCGCCGCCTGGAGGCTGCCGCCTCCGCGTACCCGTGGCATCACCTGCTCGCCACCACCGACTCTGAGGGCAATACTCTGGACGGCACCAGCCCGGAGCGTCTGCTGCCGGTCAGCCCCGTGCCCGCCGGTGAAGCTGTCGTAAAGCCCGCCGGTCCCTGGACCGCCGCCCTCTGGGCAGCCGGTGGCGAAACCTGGCACCAGATCCTGGACCTGCCCTTCGTGCGTGCCCTCGGTGACGGCACCCTCGACGAGGACCTGTTCGCCTTCTACCTGGACCAGGACGCCCTCTACCTGCGTGATTATTCGCGTGCGCTCGCGACCCTCTCGGCGCGTGCTGACATCGCTGAGGCGCAGGTGCACTGGGCCGCCGGCGCGCACGAGGCGATTGCCGCCGAATCGCAGCTGCACGAGGGCTGGCTGGCGAACCGTGCGCGTCTGGGTGGGCCCTCACCGATTACGATGGGGTACACGAATTTCCTGCGTGCCACCGCTGCCGGTGATGATTACGTGGTCGGTGCCGCGGCGATCCTGCCCTGCTACTGGCTGTACGAAGAGGTGGGCGCTGTGCTCTCCTCACAGAATCATGCGGACCACCCGTACGCGGAGTGGCTGAGCATGTATGGTGGCGAAGAGTTCGCCGCGGAGGTGGCGCGTAGCCTCGCGGAGGTGGAGCGTGCGTTTGAGGCGGCTTCACCGGCTCAGCGTGTGCGTGCGGCGCGGGCGTACCTGTCGGCGTGCGTGTACGAGCATGAGTTCTTTGACCAGGCGCACCGAGCATTGCGTTAGAAGACTAGCTCTGCGCTAGCTGACGGGCGCTGCGCTAGATGACTAGCTCTGCGCTAGCTGGCGGGCATTGCGTGAGGGGGTGCACCGCAGCCAGCTCGCAGGTGCTTTAGGTGCCGGTTTTTAGGCTGAATACCGTCCCGGCATGGCGTGAGATAGGTGATTGATGCTTCACTCAAGCTACCGCTGGTTCGGGGGTTGTGCCGGTTATGCTTAAGGCGTCGGTGAAAACCGTTAGCGGTAGGATTCCGGCCCTCACCCAACTGGCTGATGTACCTGCCGCGCCCGCACCTCTACGGCGTGTAACCGACCAGTTTGGCCCGTCGCAACCACCTCATCCAACCCCCGCGGCGGGCCAAACGCCTTCCTTCTAGCTTTCGCGAAGAATGTTCGGCATAGAAATATCCCGTGCAGATACTCTCATCTGCACGGGATATTTCTATATGTCTCACCGTTACGAATCAGCCGCCGCTTCGTTCTCCGCATCTTCATTTTTCTCGGCCCGGAACCCCACCCAGAACGCTCCAGCTGCCAAACACCCGACAAACCACAGAGAGATACTACCTACCAGCTGATCTAGGAGAGCCATCGCAATCACACCGGCGACAAATCCCCCGACCACCAGGGAGTAATCTAAAGCCGTCATCAGAGCACGTCTGCGGGTGCGGCGTCCTTCGTCCTCAGACAGGGCGGGGGAGGTATCCGCTGACGGGTGACGACCCTCAACACGCTTCCCAGCAGCACGCTCCCTCCGGGTGCTGCAAGCATTAGCTATAGCACGGGTATAGAGGGCGCCGGCCGTGTACCAGGCGCTTAACATTTTGCGCCAATTTCCGCTGGTCATAAACAGGGAAAAGGGGTTCTCACCAATACGGGTGTCTGCAAGTGCATGAATGAGCAGGCCAATAGTGAACGCTAACGCCCCCACCTGAACCCCGTGCTCGCTCACCCGGTGAATCAGAGGAGTCACAAAACAGACGAGGAGGAAGGGCACCAGAGTAAAAATACGCCAGTGTTTCAGGTGTGCCCTCTGCCCCAAAAGATCGTGCAGAAGATGACCGCCCAGGTACCCCAGGCTAAAGAAAATCACTGAGAGCCAACGCAGGTGAATAGCGTGCTGCGAACTGTGACTCATATCAGCAATGAGAAGGATAAAATTACCGGTCTGCGTGGCAACCAAAGCTTTGTAATGAATATGAGAGAAAACATCTACCGCTCCACCCAGGGATGCTAAGAGAAGCGCCATAATCCGCCCGTAGCGGCGCGGAGTTGGAATCCTGGAAAGAAAAAGTGCAAAGCGGGCAGTCATCGTGGTCCTTGGTGGTGAAAAAAGATCTGGGCGTGCAAAAACCTCGAGCACCTATGGTACTCGAGGTTTTTGTGACAGGCACGTAGGTGCCTCAGAAGATGCAAGGTCTACAGTCTACTTGCTCTCGCCCTTGAGTGCACCCACGAGCGGACCAATCACGTCCATGGGCAGCGGGAAGACCACGGTCGAGTTCTGGTCGGCACCCAGCTCCAGCAGGGTCTGCAGGTAACGCAGCTGCAGGGAAGCGGGGGACTGGCTCAGAATGTCGGATGCTTCCTTCAGCTCGCTGGAGGCCTCCAGCTCACCGCGTGCCGAAATGATCTTTGCGCGGCGCTCACGCTCAGCCTCAGCCTCGCGAGCCATGGCGCGCTGCATCGCCTCGGGAATCTCAACGTCCTTAATTTCGACGAGCTCCACCTGAATACCCCACGGCTCGGTGCGCGAACCGATGATGGAACGCAGGTCCTCGTTCAGGTCCTCGCGGTGTGCGAGCAGGGTGTCCAAGTCAACGCGGCCGAGCAGGGAACGCAGGGTGGTCTGCGCGATCTGGCTGGTGGCAATCGGGTAGTTCTCAACCTCAAGCACCGCGTTCTTGGCGTTGGTCACGCGGAAGAGGACCACGGCGTTCACGCGGGCGGGAACGTTGTCCTTGGTGATGACTTCCTGCGGGGGAATGGTCAGGGTGATAACACGCATATCAACGCGCTGCAGGGAGTCAACGAGGGGGAAGACGACGTTCAGGCCGGGCTTCAGCTCCGAACGCAGGTGGCCGAAGCGGAAAGAGATGCCACGCTCGTATTCGGGGATGACGCGGAACATACGAATCAGAATAAAAAGAACAATGACGGCAACTGGGATGAGGATAGTTGCCAAAGTGACGGGATCCATGGTTTTCCTTCACAAATATTGGGAGAGGACGGTATGTGTGCCCACCTGCCCGCGCCTCGTACGGTGCAGGTAGTAGGGGGTGCCCGGTAACCGGGCTGCGTGTGGGGGAGTTTAGGGAGGGGAATTTTCCGTCCCGGCGTACATCGCGGCGGTCGGTGCTTTAGCGGCACCCCGCATGGAAAACTCAAAAGAGGAACAAAAGAGAATTCCACACGGGGTAGCCGCCGAAGCTAACAGACGGGACCAGCCAGCCGGTCAGCCGCCGGAACGGAAAAACTTGTGCAGCGCTACTTCTTCGCCATCTGCTCTGCCAGCTTTTCAGCAGCCTCAACCTCAGCCAGGTTCTGCTCCTGCAGGACCTCGTTCGTGGTCTTGTGCAGTCGCTTAACCGAGGTGCCGGTGCCGCTCCATGCGGGGCGGTCCGGGTCGAGGGCAGAGGTACGAACCGGCAGGGTTGCCTCCGCAATCATCTGCTTGCGGGTCTGCTCGGTACGGCGCTTACGCTCATTCGATACGCCACCCCACTTCGCCGCGAAACGGTCCATCTTCACGTTCACCGATTCGTCAGCGGTGGATGCGTGAATATGCTTCGGATCGTTCTCGAAGTTCGCGGGGGAACGCATGAGCTTCACAGCCAGCGGGTAGGTCAGCGACAGGCAGACCACCGCGGCGGCACCCTCCACCAGAAGCTCCAGCGGGGAGTGCCAGACGATGGCAGCACCAATCAGGATGACCACACCCAGCAGCGAGACAGCAACCGCCAGCCCGCGGTGGAAACGACCCGACTCGGAGTAGGGCCATTCATCCACTTCACGGGTGAGCTCGCGGCCGTTCGCCGAGACGGTGCAGCTGTCCTTAATCGGGCAGGTGTTGCACACGCTGGGCTTGGCGCGGTAACGCATCACTCGGTTATCAGAGTCGAATGCGGTCGCCCACAGCCACTGGTCTTCGGGGCAGAGCCACGCGTCGCTCTCTTGGTGGTAGGTGAACCCGAAGGTTCGCGCCGCCACCATGCGCTGGCTGGTGCGCTTGGCGAGAATATCGAAGCCCCAACCCACGGCGACCAGACCGAGCGCGTACACGCAGGCCAGCCACACGAGGAAAGAAACTCCAGCAATCTGCTCAGGCATGGTTAGCCTCGACGATCGCTACGGTAGGGGCTGGTCTGCTCGGGCAGCTCCTCGGCAGCCTTAGCGCCGGCGAACTCTGCGATGCGAGCGTCCTCAACCACCTCGTACAGCGGCGGTTCGGGCAGCTCCAGGACGGTTTCCTTAGCGTTCTTGGAGAAGATCTCCTTGATACCCAGCAGCGCCAGCTTAATCAGCGGGATAATGCCGACCAGGAAGATGACGTCACCGGGCATACGCATCCAACCCATCACGGCGGAAGCACCGTCGTGAATGAACGCGAAGGAACGAGCCTCGTAGTAGCCTTCACCCACGGACTTGTACAGCTGAGCAATACCCAGCGGCAGCAGCGAGATGAAGGACATCCACAGCAGACCAATGTTCAGGGTCCAGAAGGAGAACTTCAGACCCTTCTCAGGCCACTTGTCCTCAGGGATCAGGTAGCGCAGACCAAACACCGCGAACGCGATTGCGAGCATACCGTACACACCCATCATGGATGCGTGTGCGTGGTTTGCGGTCAGCGCGGTACCAATCTCGAAGTAGGACACGATCGGCAGGTTAATCAGGAAGCCGAACACACCTGCGCCGAGGAAGTTCCAGAAGCCCACAGCAATCAGGAACATAACAGCCCAACGGTGCGGGAAAGGCTTGGTGCGGTTGGAGTACTGGCGAGCACCCAGCTGCATGAAGCCCCACGCCTCAACGGTCAGGAAGGTCAGCGGGATAACCTCAGCAGCCGAGAAGAACGCACCGAATGCCATCTGCTCGGAGGGGGTACCGACGAAGTAGGTGTGGTGCAGAGTACCGATCACACCACCGACGGAGTAGAGCACGGCGTCCATCATGATGATGGAGATTGCGATGCGCTCGCGGACCACACCGAGCAGCACGAAGATGTACGCCACCATGACGGTGGTGAACAGTTCGAGGAAGTCCTCCACCCAGAGGTGAACCACCCAGAATCGCCAGAATTCGGCGACGGTCACGTGAGTACGCTGACCTGCGAGCAGGCCGACCGCGTAGAACATGGGGATGGCGAGGCCGGAGAAGAGGAACAGCCACGGCAGGGAGGTCTTCTTCGAGCCCTTCAGGCGAGCGGAGAGGGTACGCCAGACGATGACAATCCAGATGAACATACCCGCGGTGAGCAGGATCTGGAAGAATCGCGGCAGGTCCAGGAACTCCCACTGCTGCGAGAAGAAGCCGGTGAATTCCTTGGGGATGAGGCCCTTCTGAGAGAACCATTCGTTCAGCAGCGAGCCGAGGACCACGAAGACCACGGCGCCGATGAGAACATAGGTGAGCAGACCCTGCTTCTTGGGTTCGCGGCGGGTAATCAGCGGGGCGATGAAGATACCGCCCGCCAGGAACGCGCCTGCGGTCCAGAAGAGGGAGAGCTGAAGGTGCCAGGTTCGGGATACCGTGTAGGGCAGCAACTGGCCCATGTCGATACCGAAGAATCCGGTGAGTTCTTCACGGTAGTGCTCGGTGAGCGCACCCACCAGAGCCTGCAGCAGGAACAGCACCAGGATCGTTGCGAAGAGCAGGCAGGCTGCCTTCTGCGAGGGGGTCAGGCGAACTTCGTCAGGCTGACGGAAGTCGAGGACGGGTGCCTCTTCCGCGTGCCAGCCGATAGCGCGGGACCAGCGGCCGTAGATAGCGAACATCAGACCGGTACCACCGATGAGGGCAATCAGGGAGAGTGCCGACCAGACCATCAAATCCGCGGTGGGCTTGTTGTCCACGTTGGGTTCGGAGGGCCAGTTGTTGGTGTAGGAGTAGGGCTGGTCGGGGCGGTCTGCCGCCGATGCCCATGCGGTCCAGCCGAAGAATGCGACGATGTCGTGCAGTTCTTCGTCGTTCTTAATGGCGTTGGGGAACAGGCCCTGCGAGGTGTCACCCTTCATGAGGGTTTCGCGGTAGTGCTTGAGCATGAGCTGGTAGCCCTTGGTCTCACCAGCGGACCAGGTGATGGTCTTAGTCTGCTCGTCGTACTTGTTCTCCTTGCGCCACTCGTTCTTGACGAGTTCGCGGGGGTCCTGCTTGCCCTGTTCACGGTACTCCTTGACGGCAGCATCGGTGGTCAGGCGCAGGTATTCTGCAGTGTAGTCGGGGCCGAGGTAGGCACCGTGGCCGAGGACGGATCCGTACTGCTGCAGGCCGCGTCCTTGGAACAGTTCCTGACCGTGCAGAATCTGTTCTTGGGTTGCGATAGTTTTGCCGTCGTTGCCGACGATTTTATCGGGGAGCGGCATGGAGAGTGCGTAGGTGCGCATTGCAAGGACTGCCATGATGGTGAAGCCCAGGAGCATCACAAACGCAACAGCCTGTACCCAGCCTTTTCCGGCATAGGCACCGACCGTGTCTGAGCGGCGGGCAATCTTTGCTGCCTGCGCACGCGAGACGGGTTTTGTAGCCATAGTGTATGTCTCCAGTGTGCGTGGAATTTGTAGGTGGAGTGGTCCCGACGCACATCCGCTGGAGGGGCGGCTCACTATGTTCAGGGTGAATCGTCCTTGAGGGAGGTGCGACAGCCCACCCTGCTCTCATTTTTGCATATTAAATGCGCATTTACGAAACTTTGCTGACGTAGCGTCATAATGTGACACGGCTATTTGGCGGGGAAGTCGGCAATCATAAGGCGGAAAACCTGAAATATTACATTGAGGTTGAACCCTTAGCTTCCGTGCCACTTCCCCGCCTGTAACGGGGGAGGAGGCGCCGGGGCGGAAGTCGTGCAGGTTCCCTCTATCGGAGGTTCTACTCGGCTCTTACTTGAGCTCCTGCCGGGGCTCTCGCAGGAACTTGGGCGGGAGGCGCATCCCAGCATGTGGAAGGGGAGCGCGGCACCCCTCACGTGCCTACACTCGGGTGTGGAATAATAAAACCCGACGCTACTAAACACAGTACAAATTTTTTGCGGCACAGGTTATTGCAGTACAGATTTTGTGCTCTTTGGCGGCGTATATTCAGAAGGGGCCACTCACCCCGCATCCACGGCGGACCGCCGCCACAGCCCGCAATCTATCGGCACCTCAGGAGAGTTCACGTGCTTCTCTACAAATCCACCCAGAAAGCAGTCACCGGAATCCTGCGCACCGTCTTCCGTGCCCGCGTGACCGGACTCGAAAACTTCCCCGCTACCGGCCCGGTGATTGTCGCCTCCAACCACCTGTCCTTCTTGGACTCCATCATTATTTCTGCCATGATGCCGCGCCGCGTGGCGTTCCTCGCGAAGGCTGAGTACGTGAACACCCCCGGCCCGCGCGGCAAGATGATGAAGGCATTCTTCGAAGCCGTGGACATCATTCCCGTGAACCGCTCCGACCGTTCCGAATCGCTCAAGGCACTCGATATTGCCCTGGAGAAGCTGCAGGAGGATAAGGTCTTCGGCATTTACCCCGAGGGCACCCGCTCCCGCGACGGCTACCTGTACCGCGGCAAGATTGGTGTGGCGTGGCTGGCGCACATGACCGGCGCGCCCGTGGTTCCGGTCGGCCTGATCGGTACCGACCGCCTGCAGAAGCCCGGTTCGAACATGATTTACCCGCGCCGCTTCACGATTCGTGTGGGCAAGCCGCTTTACTTTGAGAAGACCGGTGAGAAGATGACCGGCAAGCAGCGCCGCGTCACCACCGACAAGATCATGGACGAGATTGCTCAGCTGTCCGGTCAGGCGCGAAAGCACGAATACAACGTTTCGCCCTCAGCCGCACGTGACGCAGGCTAGGGCACTCGCCGCCTATACCGCGTAGACTTAAACCGCGCATTCACGCACCGACCCCCGCGCTTTGGGGGAGATGGGTGCAGGATGCGCGGTTTGTCGTATGCGTGAGCCTGGGATGTCCCCGGTAGCCCAGTAGAAAGCCCAGTAGAGCGAGGAGAAAGTACCCATGGCAGAGCCTTCCAGCTACCGCCCCGCCCCCGGCGAAATCCCCACCGACCCGGGCGTTTACCGTTTCCGCGATGCAGACGGCCGCGTCATCTACGTGGGCAAGGCGAAGAACCTGCGCAACCGCCTCAACAGCTATTTTGCGTCCCCGCAGACGCTGAGCCCGAAGACCTACGCAATGGTGCATACGGCGGCGAGCGTGGAGTGGACCGTGGTGGCGAGCGAAATGGAGTCGCTGCAGCTCGAATACACCTGGATTAAGGAGTTTTCGCCGCGCTTCAACATTGCGTTCCGCGACGATAAGTCGTACCCGTACCTGGCGATTACCGTCAATGACGTGTACCCGCGCGCGATGGTCACCCGCGGCGAGCGCCGTAAGGGCGTGCGCTATTTTGGCCCGTATTCGCAGGCGTGGGCGATTCGTGAAACCCTGGATGCGCTGCTGCGCGTGTTCCCGGTGCGTACCTGCACGAATGGCGTGTTTAACCGCGCGAAGAATAGCGGCCGGCCCTGTCTGCTTGGTTATATCGATAAGTGTGCGGCGCCGTGCGTGGGCAAGATTAGCGCCGAGGAGCATCGCGAGTTGGCGCGCGGGCTGACCCGGTTTATGGGTGGTGGCGCTGAGAAGCATATCGCCCAGTTGACCGCGGAAATGAAAGCCGCCGCCGCTGATATGGACTTTGAGCGCGCCGCGATTCTTCGCGACGATATTGCCGCCCTGACTAAGGCGTTTGAGCGTAACGCCGTGGTGCTCGGCGCGACCGTGGATGCCGACCTGTTCGCCTACGCTGAGGACGACCTGGAGGCGTCCGTTCAGGTGTTCTTCGTGCGCGGCGGCAGGATCCGCGGCCAGCGCGGCTGGATCGTAGAGAAGGTCAACGACAGCACCGACGCGCAGCTCATTGAGCAGCTCATCGCGCAGGTGTACAGCGATATTGCGGCGAGCCTCGCCTCCCAGAAGGATGCCGAGAAGAGCCTGAATAGCTACGATATTCCGCGTTCCGTGCTCGTGCCGGTGGAGCCCGAGAATAAGGAGCAGCTGGCGTCCTGGCTGGCGGAGGTGCGCGGCGGCCCCGTGGAGATTAGCGTCCCGCAGCGCGGCGACAAGGCAGAGCTCATGAAGACGGTTGCCGAGAATGCGCGCCAGTCGCTGACCCTGCACAAGAGCCGCCGTGCCGGCGATTTGACCACCCGTAGCGCATCCCTCGTGGAGCTGCAGGAGGCGCTGGAACTACCCGACCCGCTGCTGCGCATCGAGTGCTACGACATTTCGCATGTGCAGGGCACGAACGTGGTCGCGTCCATGGTCGTCTTTGAGGACGGCATGCCCGCGAAGAACGCCTACCGCACCTACAGCATTACCGGCGACGCGGCGCGTGACGATACCGCCAGTATGTACGACGTCATTACGCGCCGCTTCAAGAGGCACCTGGCGCAGCAGGCGGAACGCGAAGCCGCGCCCGTGCACTCCGGCGAGATTGACGCCTCCACGCCCGAGCCTGCGAAGTTTGCCTACCCGCCGAACCTGGTGCTCGTGGACGGCGGTCCGCCGCAGGTGGCTGCCGCATCCGCCGCGCTGAGCGACCTGGGCATTACGGACGTGTACGTTGCCGGCATCGCTAAGCGCCTGGAGGAACTGTGGCTACCGGACGACGACTACCCGGTCGTGCTGCCGCGCACCTCGCAGGCACTGTACCTGGTGCAGCGCATCCGCGATGAGGCGCACCGTTTCGCCATTACTTTTCACCGTTCCAAGCGTGGTAAGGCGATGGTTGCCTCCGCCCTGGATGAGGTGCCCGGTCTGGGCGAGGTGAAGCGTTCCGCGCTGATTAAGCACTTCGGGTCGGTGGCTCAGATTAAGCAGGCGAGCGCCGAGGAGCTGACGGCGGTGCCGGGTATTGGTCCGGCGTTGGCTCAGAAGATTCTGGCGGCGCTGACCTAATCCTCTGGCTGGCGCTGGCCTAATCCTCTGGCGGCGCTTGCCTAAGTGCCTGCTGGCGCTGAGTGAAAGCCTGCCCGGGGTGTGAACGTAGCACCCCGCCTCGTAATGGCGCTTAACAAACGTGTCATAATTGAAGGAAACCGTCATCATTACGAGCGCGCTATCTTCGCGCGCCCTCAACCAGTAGAGTGGAAACCGTGAGTAATAACCATCTGCGCCTATTCACCAGCGAGTCGGTGACTGAAGGCCACCCCGATAAGATTTGTGACCAGATTTCTGACGCCATCCTTGACGGCATCATCGCCCAGGATCCCGCAGCGAACGTTGCTGTGGAGACCATGGTAACCACCGGGCAGGTGCATGTTGCTGGTGAGGTAACCACCTCCAGCTACGTCGAAATCCCCTCCATCGTGCGCGAGACCATTCTGGGTATCGGCTACGATTCCTCTACCCGCGGCTTCGACGGCGAGTTCTGCGGCGTGTCTGTCTCCATTGGCGAGCAGTCCCCGGACATTAACGCCGGCGTGTACGAGTCCCTCGAGGTTCGTCAGGGTATTGCTGCTGACGAGTACGACCGCCAGGGTGCGGGCGACCAGGGCATCATGTTCGGTTACGCTTCGAACGAGACGAACGTGCTGATGCCCGCCCCGATTTGGCTGGCGCACCGCCTCTCTGAGCGTCTGACCAAGGTCCGTAAGGACGGCCTGCTGACCGAGCTGCGCCCCGACGGCAAGACTCAGGTGACCCTCGGCTACGATTCGAACAACGTGCCTGTCTCCGTGGACACCGTCGTTGTCTCGAGCCAGCACACCGCAAGCTACGACCTGGCTGACCTGCGTGCAGACATTGAGAAGCACGTTATCGCGCCGGTTCTGGGCAGCGTCGAGCTGGATTCTTCCAACGCTAAGTTCATTGTGAACCCCGCTGGCCGCTTCGTTCAGGGTGGCCCCGTGGGTGACGCGGGCCTGACCGGCCGCAAGATTATTGTGGACACCTACGGCGGTTCGGCTCGTCACGGTGGTGGCGCGTTCTCCGGTAAGGACCCGTCGAAGGTGGACCGTTCCGCAGCGTACGCAATGCGTTGGGTTGCGAAGAACATTGTGGGTGCCGGTCTTGCCGACCGCGCCGAGGTTCAGGTTGCGTACGCTATCGGCCAGGCAGCGCCGGTCGGTCTGTACGTTGAAACCTTCGGCACCGAGAAGGTTGACCCGATCAAGATTGAGAAGGCTGTGCATGAGGTCTTCGACCTGCGCCCGCTGGCAATCATTAACGAACTGGATCTGCGCCGCCCGATTTACAAGAAGACCGCAGCTCACGGCCACTTCGGTCGTACCGAGCCGGAATTCACCTGGGAGCGCCTGAACCGCGTGGATGCACTGCGTTCGGCAGTGTCCTCCTCCTAATATCTGTCAGGGTAGAGGAGCACGCTGATTCGGGTGACTCAGAGCAGTTCTGAATCGAACTCTTCGGCACCGTTGGGTGCTCAGCAGGAATCCCTGCAACAGCTTGACCTGTTGCAGGGATTTCCTGCTCTTCGTGATGCCCTGATTCCGGCTGCCCCGGAGCCGGTGAACGTTGCCGCCGAGTTGGAGGCGAGCGGCGTGCCGAACCCTGTGGCGCGTGTGCGTGTGGATAGTACTCTGCCGCAGGTGGACCGCACGTTTGATTACCGCGTGCCCGCCGAGCTGAGTGAGGATGCGGTGCCCGGCGCCCGCGTGCGCGTGCTGTTCAACGGCCACGAGCTGACCGGTTACATTGAGGAGCGCGCCGCCACGACTGATTGGACGCGCACTTCGCTGCTGCCGCTCAAGTCGGTGCTGTCGCGTGTGCCTTCTGTTGCGCCCGAAATTTTTGCGCTTGCCGAGGCGCTTGCTGACCGTTACGCCTCCACGGTGGCGAACGTGCTGCGCCTGGCGGTGCCGCCGCGCATTGCCGCGCTGGATAAGAAGTACGCGCCCCTTCTGCCGGGTTATGAGTCGGATTATTTGGGTGTTTCTTCGCATGCGGGTGAGTCTGCTCCGGAGAATGTAGAACCTGAGAACGTAGCTCCCGAGCATGAAGCCTCTGAGCCCGCGGATTCTGAGCCGGCTGCCACCTCCGCGGCCTCTAGCGAAACCGACCCGTACGCCTGGCTTGCCACTCCCGGCGCGCCCGCGCCCTTCGTGCTGGATCCGCCGGCGCTGAACCCGGATGCGCCGGATGCCGCCTCCGTCTTCTCCGATTACGAGAACGGTGCGGAGTTCATTGAGGATGTCGCCGCCGGTGCCGCAACTCGCGCCGTGATGACGGTTCTTCCCGGCCACCTGGAGCACACGTGGGCGGATGTTTTGGCGACTGCTCTCGCTACGGCTGCCGCGAGTGGTCGCGGTGCTATTGCGGTGGTTCCGACCGTTAAGAACCTGGATCTTCTGGAGGCGGCGCTCGCCGAGCGTCTGCCCGCTGACTCGTTTGTGCGTTTGAGTTCTGATTCGACTCCGCATACTCGCTATCACGGGTTTGTGAAGGTGCGTTTGGGGCAGGTGCCGGTGGTGATTGGTACCCGCGCGGCGGCCTACGCGCCGGTGGCGAACCTGGGCCTGGTGGTGTGCTGGGATGACGGCGATTCTTCGCTGGTGGAGCAGCGCGCCCCGTATTGTCATGCCCGCGATGTGTTGCTTCTGCGTGCTTCTGCTGAGAATACTGCGGCGCTGTTTGCCGGGTTCAGTATGAGTAGTGAGGCGGCGCGTCTGGTGCGTACCCGTTGGGCATCTCATGTGCGTGCGCCGCGTGCGTTGGTGCGTGATTATTCGCCGCGTATTTTTTCGACGGGTTCGGAGTTTGAGTTGGCGCGTGACCCGTTGGCGGCGATGGCGCGTATTCCTCACCTGGCGTTTGAGCATGCTCGTCGGGCGTTGGCGCGTGGTCCCGTGTTGGTGCAGGTGGCGCGTAGCGGTTATATTCCGTCGTTTTCGTGTGAGCGTTGCCGCATGCCGGCGCGTTGTGGCGAGTGTAGCGGACCTTTGTCGGTGGCTTCGGGTTCGTCGGTTCCGTCGTGTTCGTGGTGCGGCCATTTGGCGCAGCAGTGGCGTTGTTCTGAGTGCGGTTTTACGCATTGGCGTTATTCGGCGGCGGGTGCGACTCGTACTGCTGAGGAGTTGGGTCGTGCGTTCCCGAATGTTCCGGTGATTTCTTCGGCGGGTGACCATGTGCGGGCGTCGGTTGGTCCTGAGCCTGCGTTGGTGGTGGCGACTCCGGGTGCTGAGCCGGTGGCTTTTGGCGGCTATGCAGCGGCGCTTCTTCTGGATGCCGATAAGATGCTTCGTTTTGATTCGTTGCGTGCTCCGGAGGCGGCGTTGCGTCGCTGGTTGAACGCGGCGGCGTTGGTCCGTCCTGCGGCTCTTGAGGGTACGGTGGTGACGACTGCTTCGCCGTCGCCGGTGGAGCAGGCACTGGTGCGTTGGGATCCTGCGTGGTTTGCTCGCCAGGAGCTGGAGGAGCGCGCTCAGACGGGTCTGCCTCCGGCGGTTCGTACGGCTGCGGTGACCGGTGCGGAGGCGGATGTTCGCGCCTTCATGGAGGAGTTCTTGGGTTCTTCTGCGCTGCCGGAGCGGGTGCGTGAGCAGCTGCGTATTGTGGGGCCGGTTCCTCTGGATCAGGGGTATTTTGCCTGGTCGGAGTCTCTTGAAGAGGATTCTGAGGAGGCGCCGGTTCAGGGCGATTGGCGTACCCTGATGTTCTTCTCGTACGGCATTGCTCAGCAGGTGACCCGTGAGTTGCGTGCTACGCGTGCAACGATTGCGGCGTTGAAGAAGAACGTGGGGGAGCGCCCGGTTCAGATTCGCTGTGACGGCCTGGATGTGCTGTGATTTTCTAGTCGTGCTGTAGTGTTCTAGTGAGGGGCGGTTTTTGCCCCGGGTTGGGCGTTGAGCACGCGGGTTTGCGGGCGCGCTGTGCGCAGAGGCGAGGAGGTGAGAGGCATGTCGAAGGTGCCTCATCTGCTGAAGGGTAGTGCGCTGCCTGATGGTGAGCAACGGCGGCTGGCTGAGTATGCTTCTGCGCATCCGAAGAGCGCCCTGCACCGTAAGGGCCAGCATCACGATGCGGCGGTCTGCTGGTTCACGGTATCGGCTACCAGAATCACGGCGAGACGCTCGCGTATTTTGGCAAGCCTGTGGCGCATAGTGTGCAGACTCTGCTGGCGCTGAACACAGATTCTGTCGCGCTCTCCGAAGAGAACTCCGCCGCGGAGGCTTCTGCGCGGGTTCGTGTTGAGGTGATTCCTGACGGTGATACCCTCCCGCCTGCCGCTGAGATGAACCCGCTGAGCCACCACAGCGAGTTGACGTATTCGTTGACGATTGAGCGCACGGAGTACCCAGCCGACCCGGTTGAGGAAAGCCCGCAGATTGAGGAGAACTCCGCGCAGGAAGAACTCGCCGAAGCCTCCGAGCCCAAAGAATCTACAAGAATCAGTCTGCCGAAAGTTGAACTTCCGAAGGTAGAGCTGCCCAAGGTAGAGCTGCCCAAAGTGGAGTTACCCAAGGTGGAACTGCCTAAAGTGGAGCTCCCTAAGATTGAGCTGCCGAAAATTGAGCTTCCCAAGGTAGAGCTCCCGAACATCGATTTCCCGAATATCGAGCTGCCGAACCTTGAGCTTCCGCACCTGCCTCAGCCGAAGCCGCGCCCGGTTCGCACGGTCACTCGCCGCAGCCTCCTTTTTCAGGAGGGCTTCTGGCGGCCCAGACATTACCGCCCGTTGAAGGAGCATTTGCCCTGGTTGGCGTCGGTTTTGCCGCTGTTTTTGATGTTCTGCTTCTACTATGAGCGCCCCGGCGCGACCTGGCGTGAGCGTGCCGGGCACCTGTTGCGTTCTACGGCGCGGTTTGTGAACGTAGCGCTGTGGCTGGTGCTGGCGGCTATGGCGCTCATGACGTTCCGCGATGCTTTTGTGGCGTCCCTGGGCACTCCACAGGGTGCATTTACGGGTCTGGCGGCGGCGCTCGGCCTGGGTATTGTGGGCTGGGTTTTGGCTCGTCGTGCCCGCGAACTGTGGGAGCTGATGAAGGCTATTTCGACTCAGCTGATTCAGACGGCGACCAGCCCGGACTCGCGCGATTTGGAGCGTATTTATGCGCGTCTGGATCGTCAGCTGGACGATTTGAGTTCCCGTAGCGACGCGGTGGGTATTATTGCCCATTCGCAGGGCGGCTATTTGAGCTATGAGCTTCTGCGTCGTCGTGCGGCGGCGGGTAAGAAGCCGATTCGTTTCTTCTACGGCCTGGGTAGTGGCGTGGTCCCGATTAGCATTATCGCTAGTGACCGCAACGACATTCCGGGGCACCTGGATGCTGCGGGCGGTTACCGTAACCGCGCCATGCTGCTGTGGGTGAGCGCGGTCGCGGCGTTCTCCTGGCTGGTGGAGGCGTCCCTGCTGTTTGGCCCGTACCGTTCGCTACTGCACTATGCGATGCTGGTACCCCTGGCGTTGAGTGTGGTGCCGCTGGTTGTGAGCGTGCCGGGTACCTTCAAGGGTAGGGCGCGTATTGGCCGCAAGAGTGCCCGGGACAGCGCCTCCGAAACTCCCTCCGCAAAGAGTCCGGCTGATGTGCGTCTGGCGGATGCGCGCCTGGTCAACCCGTACGGCACACGCGCCTACGTGAAATGGCTGATTCCGTTGCTCTTCGTGCACGGCGTTTTCATGCTGTACGCGGTGTTCATGCTGCTGCTGGCTCAGTTGCGTGTTGAGGGCGCGGTCCCTGAGCTGACCGCCGCCTCCGTGGCGTTTTGGGGCGCGCTGATTCTGGTGCTCATGATGTCGGTGCGTAGCGCCTGCCACCTGTATGTGCGCGCCTACGCGCCGATGCTGCAGGATCTTGATGTGGCTGACCGGTGCGAGATTTCCGCTCGTGGTGACAGTATTGGTAGGTCGAATATTACTCAGCCCGCCGATGTAGACGTCAGCTTTGTGACCCTGCCGGGCCCGTCGGTGAATAGTCACATGCAGTATTTTGATGCGTGCTCGCCGGTGCCGTTGATGCTTGCGCACCGTCTGGTGCCGCACATGATGCCGGCGGGTGAGCAGGCGCAGAAAGCGGCGGCTTTCACCGATATTGGTGCGGAACTGAACCGCGGTTTTGCGCGCGTGAAGAAGTGGATGCGCACCATGCATTACGGGCTGTATGCGGTGCTTCTGCTGATGCTGTCGGTGCTACTGAATGTGGCGTCGCCGGTGAGCCTGTCCGCGTTGACGGGACTTGATACGTCGCACCTACATTCGGAGGGTTTTGACCGTCTGGTGGCGGATGCTCAGCAGCTGCGTGAGCAGGCGGGTTCTTCGGATCTGCTGCTGTGGATTCTGGTCGGCATTTTTGTGGTGGAGGCGCTGCTGATGATGGTGCTTTCGCCGTGGACTCAGCGGCGTTTGCAGCGTGCGTTCATGATGCGCAAGGTGGACCGCACGGGTCAGCTGAGCGAGTTCAATCCTTTGCCGATGGTGACGGCTCTTCTGGGTCTTGACGGTGAGGATGAAGACGCTGAGGATGCAGAGGAACATAACCCCGCAGGGGAGAAAAAGCAGGAGAGTAAAGCAGGGCAGAGCGCTGTAGTTTAGGGCGCTTAGGTGGTGCCGTTGGAAGGGCACCCCAGAATTTTTATGCATTCGTGTGCACCTAAGATTTGCTGGGGTTTGGCTGATTCTAATTGGCGTAGTCTCCGTATCCACGGTAATATATTCAGCACTGCGGATACTATTTCGGCGCTTGTCGAGGTGGTATTGGCAGTATCTATCACTCAACTTCGCGCACGCTTCACAACCGTGCGCACCAACGAAAGATGAATACTGGTGACTCAGACTATGATCGCCCCCGCATACGAACCTGCATGCGGCGGGTCTGCTTCTGTACACAATTACGGCGTCATGCACCCGGACCCCGTGTTGCTTTCCGACATGACCAGCGCAGAACGAGGAGCTGTTTACCGCTACTTGGCGCGCTTCGCTGAGCTGGATGACGCAAAGATTTTCTACGCGTACGGTCACGCTTACGAGCTGGCTCGTAAGGATGCCGAGCGCGGTCTCTACGCAACTATGGCGTAGCCTGCATAATTAGCTTTGGAAATGCTGCTGCACTCTTTGTGGGTGCGGCAGCATTTCTGCTTTTCGGGCTGGCTTTCACGCTGGCTTTCGGGCAGGTTTCAGTTCGGTTGGAGACTCGGCGGTCCCATGCCGCTATGATGCCCCTGATTTCTTCCTGACAACCGGGAACGTGTCCACTATGGGGGCGTTCCCTGATGGTTCTTGAACATTGATTAGCTCTTGGGTAGTTTAGAGGTATCACAACCACTACTGCGAAGAGACTTCCGATGATCTCCGTAGGTTCTTTTCGCGGTGTTGCCTCCGGTAGCGTCTGCATTGTTGCGGCGCTGCCCTAAGAAACGCCCTAAGGAAAGGTACTCACCGATGAGTTTCACCAATATCACCTCTGATTACGAGCCCGAGTTCGGTAGTTCGGCACCGAGCCGCGACAACGGCATTACTCACCCGGACCCTGTTCTGCTGTCCTCGATGACGAAGGCTCAGCGTGGCGCGGTGTGCCGCTACCTGGCTCGATTTGCTGAGCTGGATGACGCGAAGATTTTCTACGCGTACGGTCATGCGGATGAGCTGGCTGCGAAGGAAGCGGCTCGTACCGGTAGCTTTGCTGCGGTCTAAGGATTTCTGCTTCGGTGTGATGCGGTGAGGCTGCACCTTCCGGATGCGCCCTCAGGGTGCCCGAGCTCTGCGAGGGCGGGTTCCCTGCGTCGGCGCGGAGGAAGTGTGTAGCGAACCGCCACTGTAAATGGTTGCGGCAAGCCGCATACGCTACCCGGCGCGCATGAATTGAATACGAGAATGCCGCCGCACCCTCCCGAGCTTCGGGGGAGTGCGGCGGCATTTCTTTGCCCAACGCAGGCTTTAGAGCCCGCGCACGACCTCCAGCAGCTTGAGTGCAGAGTCACGCCAGGAGTAGCGGCGCACATCCGAGAGTCCATCAATGATGACGCGCTCGCGAACGGCGGTGTCCTCCAGGGAACGAATTGCCTTCACCCAGTCGGCGGCATGCGCCTCCGGGGCACCGTCAACCGGCGCGAACACGGCGTGCGGCGCAATCTCACGGAAAATCGGGATGTCACTAATCACCGCGGGGCAACCGGCAGCCTGAGCCTCAACCACGGGCAGTCCGTAACCCTCCTCGCGGGAGGCGGTCACCAGGGCGTGCGCCTGGCGGAGCAGCTGCTGGTACTCCTCATCGCTCACGCCGTTATGCACCTCCACGTTCTCACCGATGAGGCGCTCGTCGGTGAGCTGCACCAGGCGCTGCGGCGGCATCTTCGACAGCAGATGCAGGCGGTAATCCGGCAGGGAACGCATCGCCAGCAGCAGGGTTTCTACGTTCTTGTACGGCATGAACGAACCCATGTACACCAGGTGCTTGACGGGCTGCTCTTCGCGGGTGGTAGCACGTTCCAGCGCGGTCTGGCGGGAGACGACGCTGCCGGGCTGCGGGGCGTTGGGCACCACGAACAGCGGCTTGGTGGTCAGCTCGTGCTCACGTATCAGTGAGGCGGTCGACTCAGAAACCGTCACGACCGCGTCGCCGTGATTGAGCAGGAAACGCTGCGGGGTGTAGGTCTTGTGGAAGAGTCGCCAACCCACGCGCACCGGTGCGGGCAGGAACCCCGGCGGGGTCGGGTGCGAGTAGTAGATCAGGTCGTGCAGGGTGAGAATCAGCTTGAACTTGCGTCCGGTGGAGCCGATGGTCTGCATGGGGGAGAACACCACGTCCGGCGCATACTTATTCAGCTGCAGCGAGGCGGTCGGTTCGAGCGGGCCGGTGGGCGAGCAAATCTTCACGTGCGGCAGGTCGGGCAGCATGTCCAGCTGACGCTCATCGCTAATAATCATGGTCAGGTCGAGGTCGGCGGCGGCCTCGTCACCGGTGTCGATGAGGGTTTTGAGCGCGCCCAGTAGGGAGGCGGTGTAGCGGCTGATGCCGTCGTGGAAGCCGATACGGGTGTATCGGGCGTCAACCATGAGTTTCATGTTGGTTCCTTACTTCTCGTTCCCTGAATGGCCGGCAGCGAAATCGGCGATGAGTTCCGCGGCGAGGCGAGGGGTTTCGTAGTGGATAAGGTGCCCGACTTCGGGGATCATGTCCAGGCGCTCGCGGGCGCCGGACGAGGAAGTGGACAGGTCGCGGGAGGTCAGCGTCGCGTACATGGCGCGCGCTGTTTCGGGGGTGCCCAGGTCGTCGTCTTCGGCGACGAGCATCTGCACCGGTACCCGGATGGCTGCGGCGTATTCGGCGGCGGTGTGCGTAATGGACGCCTCGTAGGCGCTGAGCACTCCGCGGCGGGAGCCGAAGGATCCGAAGTAGGCGGCGTGCTGGCCGTTGATGAAGCGGCGCATTGCCTTGTCTTTGGTGCGCATCATGACTTCGCTGGAGGCGCGGGTAATCAGCTGCGAGCGCAGGAGCGGGTAGCCAATTTTTTCGGGTAGTGCCGCGCCGGCGCGGTAGTAGAGGGAGGCGAGGCGCGAGGCGACGCGCTGGCTGCCTTCGAGGGCGGGTTCGCTAATCGGGTTGATGAACGAGAGGAGCGCGAGCGAGTTGGGGTGTGCGGCGGCGAAGGCGCTGGTGACGATGGAGCCGAAGGAGTGGCCGACCAGGTGCAGCGGTAGGGGCTGTGCATCCTCGCGGGTGGGGTTAGTGTGCTTCACAAAGTCGTTCAGCCACGCCACGTACGCGTTGATGTTGTCTGCGCCCTGAGCGTCTTTGCCCTGAGTGCCTTCGGGCAAGTCTGCAGAGCGGCCAAAGCCGGGCAGGTCGGGGCTGATGATGCTGACGTTCGGGATGAGCTTCAGCAGGTAGTTCGCGATGATTTCCAGGCCGTGGTGGTCGCCGCGGAAGCCGTGCACGAGCAGCACAGGGTAGGAGCCTTCGGGAAAGACTCCGTCGTTCATGCCTTTGCCGTACTGCCAGTAGCGGGTCATAACCGCCTGCGCGCCCTCACCAATGAGGGCGTCGTGGCGGGTGCCGGGAATGAGCGGGCCGGGCACACCCTCAAGAATCGAGGTGTTGGGGGAGTCCGGGGTTACGGTGGAGGTCATGGGTACCTTTCGCGGGTTGGGTACTGGGACGGCAAAGTCCCGTTCTTAATTCTAGGGGAGAAGCCTGAAAGGGCTCTGAAACCCGCCTGCCGCATCGGTGATCGCGCAGGTGGTCGGGTGGGCGGTGCCGTCCATTTGGTAGTCGAGGCGGCTTCAACTCTGGCGCGGTGCGGGTTTCGCGTTACACTTGGAGGGTTAAGTTTTTATCAACCTGTCTTTATTTAAGGAATCGCTGTGTCTGCTCAGGTAGAGACCGAACGCAACGAAAATGCGTACGACTTCCGCGCTATGGAAGCCAAGTGGCGCCCCTACTGGGACGAAACGAAGGTTTTCCAGCCCACCGGTGACGCCCCCAAGGGCCGCAAGTATGTGCTGGATATGTTCCCGTACCCCTCCGGTGACCTTCACATGGGTCACGCGGAGGCATTCGCTATTGGTGACATGAACGCCCGCTACTTCAAGCAGTGCGGCTACGATGTTCTGCACCCGATTGGCTGGGACTCCTTCGGCCTGCCCGCTGAGAACGCAGCCATTAAGAACGACACTCACCCCAAGGAGTGGACGTACAAGAACATTGACACTCAGGCTGAGTCCTTCAAGCGTTACGCTATTGCCGCTGACTGGAGCCGCCGCCTGCACACCTCGGACCCGGAGTACTACAAGTGGACTCAGTGGCTGTTCGAGCAGTTCTACAAGAAGGGCCTGGCGTACCGTAAGGACTCCATGGTCAACTGGTGCCCCAAGGACCAGACCGTGCTCGCGAACGAGCAGGTTGTCAACGGTGCGTGTGAGCGTTGCGGTACTACCGTGACGAAGAAGTCGCTGAACCAGTGGTACTTCAAGATCACTGATTACGCACAGCAGCTGCTGGACGACATGGAGCAGCTGGAGGGCAAGTGGCCCGACCGTGTTCTGCTCATGCAGCGCAACTGGATTGGTCGCTCCGAGGGCGCTGAGGTGCGCTTCGAGATTGAGGCGACCGAGGATCAGGCTGCTGAGTCCTTCACTGTGTTCACCACCCGCCCGGACACCCTGTACGGCGCAACCTTCATCGTGGTTGCTGCGGATGCGGCGTTCGCCGAGCAGATCGTGGCACCCGAGCAGAAGGCCGCCCTGGAGCAGTACCGCGAAGACATTAAGGCACTGAGCGATATCGATCGCCAGTCCTCCGAGCGTGAGAAGACCGGCGTGTTCACCGGCCGCTACGCGATCAACCCGCTGACCGGCGCGAAGCTGCCCGTGTGGGCCTCCGACTACGTGCTGGCCGACTACGGTACCGGTGCGATTATGGCCGTGCCCGCGCACGACCAGCGCGACCTGGACTTCGCACTCAAGTTTGACCTGCCCGTTGTGAAGGTCCTGGACGTTGAGGGCGCCGAGGATCCGGCCACCAGCGGTGTTGCTACCGCCGGTGACGGCGTGCTCGTGAACTCCGGCGAGCTGACCGGCCTGCCCAAGGCCGAGGCGATTGCCAAGGCCATCGAGCTGGTGGAGGCCGCCGGCACTGGTGAGGGCAAGGTTATCTACCGCCTGCGCGACTGGCTGCTCTCCCGCCAGCGCTTCTGGGGTACCCCCATCCCCGTGATTCACTGCGAGGACTGCGGCGAGGTGCTCGTTCCCGAGAATCAGCTGCCGGTTCTGCTGCCCGATAACCTGCGTGGTGAGCAGCTGGCTCCCAAGGGCCAGTCGCCCCTGGCCGCCGCCGATGACTGGGCTATCGTGCCCTGCCCGAAGTGCGGCAAGCAGGCTCGCCGTGACTCGGACACCATGGACACCTTCGTGGACTCCTCCTGGTACTTCCTGCGTTACGTTTCCCCGCATGACGACCAGGCTCCCTTCGACCCGCAGGCCATGCGCGAGTGGGGTGCCGTCGACATGTACGTGGGTGGCGTGGAGCACGCAATTCTGCACCTGCTGTACGCGCGCTTCTTCACCAAGGTTGTTCGCGACCTGGGTCTGATTCAGCACGATGAGCCCTTCAAGGCGCTCATGAACCAGGGCCAGGTGCTCAACGGCGGCAAGGCAATGTCCAAGTCGCTGGGTAACGGCGTGAACCTGGGCGAGCAGCTCGACAAGTTCGGTGTGGACGCTATCCGCACCACCATGATTTTCGCGTCCCCGCCCGAGGATGACGTGGACTGGGCGGATGTTTCCCCGTCCGGTTCGCAGAAGTTCCTGGCTCGCGCATGGCGTGTGGCTCAGGACGTCACCAGCGAACCCGGCGTTGACGCAACCACCGGTGACCTGGAGCTGCAGAAGCTGATTGCTCGCACCGTGCACGAGGTTCAGGGCCTGCTGGATAATGGCAAGTTCAACGTGGTTGTTGCTAAGACCATGGAGCTTGTGAACGCTACCCGTAAGGCTATTGACTCCGGTGCTGGTGCGGCTGACCCGGCTGTCCGTAAGGCTGCTGAGACTATCGCGATTCTGCTGTCTCTGTACGCACCCTACACCGCTGAGGACATGTGGCACGCTCTCGGCCACGACACCCCGGTTCTGACCGCGGGCTTCCCCGAGGTTGACCCGGCTCTGCTGGTGGATGACACCGTCACCGCTATCGTGCAGATTAAGGGCAAGGTCAAGGCTCGCCTGGAGGTTGCAAAGGATATTTCTGAGCAGGAGCTTCAGGAGCTGGCTCTGGCGGATGCTACTGTTCAGCGTTCGATTGGTGACGCCGAGATCCGCAAGGTGATTGTGCGTGCGCCTAAGCTCGTGAACATCGTAATCTAAGCTTTGTAGCTAACTAAGCTTCTTAGATAAAGCACAAGCCCCGCTGTGGCTTCGGTTCGTTTTATGGAACGAACCCGGAGGCGCGGCGGGGCTTTGCTGTACTGCGGTAGTGATGAGTGCCATAATGTTCAGGGAACGCTAGGAGAGGGTTCGTCATCGAATCACGCACTGACGAACCGGAAGAAGGGCCGGAATATGGAGCGAGAGAACAAAGCAGAGAACCGCATTGCCGTGGTGACCGATAGCGCCGCCGCCCTCGACCCGGAGCTCGTGCAGTGCCTGAGCGCTCGCGGCAATTTTATGCTGGTTCCGATGCCGGTGACCATTCGCACGCCCGGTGAGCCGGACCGTCAGCTGCAGGATTTGACCGCCGCCGAGGTGGATGAAGCGATTATGCTTGCGCACGTGATGGGTCAGACGGTGAGCACTTCCGGGCCCGCGCCGGGCGTGTTTGCTGATGTGTATGACGAGCTGGCGTCGCGAGGTTTTACGCATGTGGTGTCGGTGCATCTGTCCGGTGAGCTCTCGGGCACGGTGGAGGCGGCACGCACCGGTGCCCGCCTGAGTCGCCTGGGTTCTACGGGTGTGAGCGTGGTGGATAGCCGCACGGTCGCGGGTGCATACGGTCATGCGGTGGTGCGTGCCTTGGAGGTGCTGAACTCTGCATCCGCAGGCGCGAGTGTTGAATGTCCGAGTCCCGCGCAGCTGGTGGACTACATTCAGTCCGTCTGCGAGCAGTCCACGCTCTACTTCTATATCCCGACCCTGGATGCGTTGCGCCGCGGTGGCCGTGTTTCCCCGGCGTTGGCGATGGTGGGTCAGATGTTCCAGATTAAGCCGATTGGCACGATTACCGAAGGTAAGCTGGCGTATGTGGAGCGCCCCCGCACGGCGTCGCGCGCCCTGGAGCGCTTGGTGGAGGTGACGGTGCAGGCCTGTCGCGAGCATCGGCATGCGGCGGCGCTCAACTCTGCCTCCGTAAGCTCTGTTGCCGCCGACCCCGCTAGTTCTTCGCTTGCCGCAACCCCGCGCGGTGAGGTGGTTGCGGTACATCATGTGGGCAACGCGGCGCAGGCGGTGCAGCTGTATGAGCAGGTTCAGCAGATGCTGGGGGAGAGCTCCCTAGTTCATGATGCCGCCGCTTCTTCGGCGCCGGAGTTTTTGATGAGCGCGCTACCGCCGGTGCTGTCGGCTCATTCGGGTTTGGGTGCTGTGGCGCTGGTCGTTTATTAGGATCGTGCACTAGCCGCCTTCCGATGTGCCCATGCTGACCCCGTGTTGTGTGTCTGCGAGTGCACTCGTGCGGTGTTCTTGTGCGGTGTTTTCGTATGATGCGCCGCGGGCGACACGAAAACTGTGTGCCTGGAGCGTATTTAGCCCTCTTTAAGGCTGTGGTGTGTCTTACTTTGGGGTCGTCTGTTTTTGGGTGAGAATTTGCACCGTGTGCGAGCGTATTGGGTGTCATTGAAACCCATTCGCAGGTGAAAGGGTATTTTTTACCCTCATATTTTGCCTTGATATGGCGCGGTTTTTAGCAAATGTGTGTTTCGTGTGTGTTTATGTTGCCGTGACCGTATCGCAACATTTTCTAGGGGCGAACACAACGTAAAACAACAGAAAACAACGGGTTTTTGCCGATTTTTATGGCGCAACTCACAAAAATTTCTTGATAGAACACACCAAAACACACACAAACTAGGGTAGGATTATTACCAACAACGGCGGAACACACCGGGCAACATAGAGCACGGACGAATCCGACAAACCAGAGCCTACAAGGCATCGGATTCGTACACCGCCACCAACGCACTGACAAGGAGATACTCCAGTGACCGTACGCGTAGCAATCAACGGCTTCGGCCGCATCGGCCGCACCTTCTTCCGCGCAGCTCAGACCGAGGGCGTCGGCTTCGAAATCGTCGCAATCAACGACCTCACCGATGTTGAGACCCTGGCACACCTGCTCAAGTACGACTCCATCATGGGTCGCTTCAACGCAGAGGTTGAGGTCAAGGAAGGCGCACTGGTTGTTGACGGCAAGGAAATCAAGATCCTCGCTGAGCGTGACCCCCAGAACCTCCCCTGGAAGGACCTGGGCGTTGACGTAGTCCTCGAGTCCACCGGTTTCTTCACCGACGGCACCAAGGCAAAGGCACACATCGAGGCTGGCGCTAAGAAGGTTATCCTCTCCGCTCCCGGTAAGAACATCGACGGCACCTTCGTCATGGGCGTGAATGACGACCAGTACGATGCAGCTAACCACCACATCGTCTCCAACGCATCCTGCACCACCAACTGCCTCGCTCCGATGGCTAAGGTTCTGAACGACGCATTCGGCATCAAGCAGGGTCTGATGACCACCATCCACGCATACACCGCTGACCAGCGTCTGCAGGATGCTCCCCACCGCGACCTGCGCCGTGCACGCGCAGCAGCTGTGAACATGGTCCCCACCTCCACCGGTGCAGCAGCAGCTGTTGGCCTGGTTCTGCCCGAGCTGAAGGGTAAGCTGGACGGCTTCGCAGTCCGCGTTCCCACCATCACCGGCTCCATCACCGACCTGACCTTCACCGCTGAGCGCGAGGTCACCGTTGAGGAAGTCAACGCAGCAGTCAAGGCAGCAGCTGAGGGCCCCATGAAGGGCATCATCAAGTACAACGAGGACCCCATCGTCTCCAAGGACATCGAGGGTGAGTCCATCTCCACCGTCTTCGACGCACCGCTGACCAAGGTCATCGGCGATCAGGTGAAGGTTATCGCTTGGTACGACAACGAGTACGGCTACGTTTCGCGCCTCGTGATGTTCACCAACAAGGTTGTGGCATCCCTCTAAGCCCCAATAGGCTTACGATGCTCACCGAGTGTAAGCGTCACCCCGCGTAACTAACGCATAGTGAACCCCGGCACCACCGCATCAAGCGGGGGAGTCGGGGTTTGCTGTACCAAGGCTCTGTGTAAAGGGTCTTAATAAAACCCCAAAATGTATAAACATACTATTTTCCGTCGCCCTTTTTGAGTCAAAAATACCGTAAGAAAATAGCTGATAGAGAGTGCGAATATCCGCGATATTCTGCGGAAAAACACCATGTAAAAGCTATTTTTTAGGCTGTCAAACACCCTAGTATTCGGTATGATGGAAACGGTATATAAACCCACCTATCCAGGAGGAATTCCTATGGCTAAGGCACTGTCCGAACTGCTCGAAGAAGGCGTCGCAGGCCGCCACGTTCTCGTCCGTTCCGACCTGAACGTACCCCTGAAGGACGGCGTTGTCACCGACGATGGCCGCGTCCGCGCATCCCTTCCCGTCATTGAGAAGCTTGCCAAGGCTGGCGCGCGCGTTATCGTGACCGCACACCTGGGCCGTCCCAAGGGCAAGGTCGACCCCCAGTACTCCATCGCACCGGCAGCTGCTCGCCTGGCTGAGCTGGCATCCGTGCCCGTGAAGGTTGCAACCGACCTGGTAGGCGAGGATGCAAAGGCTAAGGCAGCAGCCCTGGCTGACGGCGAAGTTCTGGTTGTTGAGAACGTCCGCTACGACGCACGCGAAACCTCCAAGGATGACGCAGAGCGCGGCGAATTCGCTGACGAGCTGGTCGCACTGACCGGCGAGAACGGCGCATACGTGAACGACGCATTCGGTGCGGTTCACCGCAAGCACGCTTCCGTCTACGACGTTGCTAAGCGTCTGCCCGCATACCTGGGTGACCTGGTGAAGAAGGAAGTTGACGTTCTGGCTAAGACCCTGAACGACCCCGAGCGTCCCTTCGTTGTGGTCATGGGTGGCGCTAAGGTTTCCGATAAGCTCGCCGTGATTGACAACCTGATTGGCAAGGCTGACACCATCCTCATTGGTGGCGGCATGGGCTACACCTTCGCATACGCACAGGGCTACGAGGTCGGCCAGTCTCTGCTGGAGAAGGACCAGGTCGAGAACGTTCTGCGCTACCTGAAGGAAGCTCCCGAGAAGGGTACCGAGATCATTACCGCAGTTGACGTTGTTTGGTCTGATGCATTCTCCGCTGACGCTAACACCGAGATCCGCCCCATTGAGGATCTGACCGGCGGCAAGCTGGGCGCAGAGGCTGAGGGTCTGGACATTGGCCCCAAGACCCGCGAGATTTTCGCTGAGAAGATCAAGGGCGCAAAGACCATCTTCTGGAACGGCCCCGTTGGCGTGTTCGAGATTGCTCCCTTCGCTGAGGGTACCCGCGCGGTGGCACAGGCTATCGTCGACTCTGACGCATTCTCCATCATTGGTGGTGGCGACTCTGCTTCTGCAGTCCGTAACCTGGGCTTCAAGGATGAGCAGTTCGGCCACATCTCCACCGGTGGTGGCGCTTCCCTCGAGTACATTGAGGGTAAGACCCTGCCCGGCCTGGAGGCACTGGGCGCCTAATCTGGATGCACAGATTTAGTACACGGTTTTAGTGTAAGGAACCCCTGCTGGGGCGGTATTTCGGTACCGTTCCGGCGGGGGTTTCTGCATGCCCACTCATGCCCGGATAATCCTGCACGGGCAGGGACGGGGCTGTTTCCTGGCTATATGCTGTGGATTCCCTGGGTGTGCGGCTTGTGCTGGGGAGGGTTAGAGGTGCCTCTAATAGACTGGAAATGTAGAGGTTCCCGGCGATCACCGGGCGGTACCCATACGGTTGCCGCGGGGAGCGAGGCGAGGAGCGCACGCACCTCCACAGGCAAGCAAATACAGACAAGCGAATACAGGCGGGCAAAGAAGCCTAGGTGCTGAGCCCAGCCGCCCCGAGCAGCCCAGAACCACCTCGGTAGCTTATCAAAACGGCAACTCGTGAACATCGAATCCAAGGAGGGAAAGAATGACCGTCAACGCTCAAGCGCTCTTTGACGAAAAAGACTACACCGGAACATACCCGTATGTAGCCGACTGCGTAATCGGGCCCTACACACCCGCAAACCGGGACCACCCCGCCTACTCGGCACCCGCCCCGGGCGTGAGGTACACGCCGAGGCACTATGCGGCGAGGAACCTGCGCCCCTACCTGGGCTACTACTACGCCTGCCAAAACTACATGATTCTCGCCTCGGAACCGGCAGTTCTGAAGATTGACAATATCAGCGAAGAAATGTTCTTCCCCGCCATTCAGGACCTCTACGAAGAAGGTAAAGGCTGGGTCATTACTCCTAACCCCCAGATTCTGACCATGAACCTGCTGGAGGGGCAGCCGCGCCTCATCGACGAGACGCTAAAAATTGTGGAATGGAACGTGCGGTTCGATATCCTTCCCGAAGTTCAGGTGTACCGCAAAGACACGAACCAGGTGTACCCCATCACTGATTTTGATACGCGCGGCCTGATCCGTGACGGCGCAATCCACGGGACTCTACGCACACAATTCACGAATGAGTGGAGGCCCGTCCAATTCATTCCAGAAAATAGCCTGAGCTAGAGGAGGGGAGAGAAGCATGACGAATAACTTTGGCGGACCCGGATATAACCGATCTGGATATAACGAGCAACGAGCGCTCATGAGGTCTGTGATTACTCGCGCCAAGTTTATACGAGCTGGCGTGTTCGCTGGTGCCGCCCTCGTTGCGGTGGCTTTTGGTTGGGGTACTAAACTGCTCAACGGGACGGGTTCGGAGTCTCAAGCCGATAAGAAGCGTGACCAGGAATTTGTGCGCCTGGAACCCACGGAAAAGTACGATGAGCTCCGTACCTTGGGGACCTCTTCCGGGCCGTTGGTTTACACGGCGTTTGAGCGTAAGGGTCGCTTCATTCCTGCCACCGAGGCGCAGGCGGCGCAGAACGTGCCGTACCCTATTCAACAGCCCGGAATGGATAACTACGACCGCGCTGGCCTGTACGCGTTCTTGGCGTACTACTTCGCGTCGATGAATTACTTCTACCACACGGGCGATACGGAGCCTCTTTCTAAGGTCACGGACCCGGAAAAGGTGCTGCACCCCGAAATTCTTCGCCTGTACAGGGAGAAGCGCGGATGGGTTATTTCGGCTGACAAGAACGTGCTGAGCGCCAACGTTGTTGATGATCTTATTGCGGGTGAGAAACCTAAAAATACGAGCCGAAATATCCTGGTGAGCACCCTGTACACGAATAAGGCTACGAACCTCGCGTTTTATGTTCAGGAGACGGGGGAGAAGCAGGATATTCACAAATATTTGAGGTACCTGGGGCGTTTCTCGTTGGCTGTGGAGCATCTGCGCGGGCAGTGGGTGATTGTGGTTGACCGTGACGGCTACAGCAACCGCAACACCTACGAGCCGATCTACCCGCGAGGATTCGGGCAGCTGTAGCTACTCTAGATACCCCCGCCGGGCAGTACTTTCGGTACTGTGCTGGTGGGGGTTTCTTGCTGCACTTTTCAGGGGGGCTCTTCGCGGCTGGCTAGGGGAGGTGGAATCCGTCCTGCTGAGTTCGTGTGCAGAGTGTGCGTGTGTTACCTTGAAAGGTGTGTGATTCTCACTGTCACCGAGTGAGGACACACATGCAACGAATGTGAACGAGGATGCTCGTTCACTGTCACATCAACTTCCGGAAGTAAATACACAATGGGTTATGTCCACGCTAATACTGAAGCTATTCCTTTTGATTTTGAGAGCGCCGAGGCTCTCAAAACACATTTGACGCATCTAACTCAAGTAATCGAGCATCAGCTCCCTGCCCGCTATGGCGCCGACGGTACTTGTGGTGCCGCTCAGCTCGCTCTGGAGGGGTTCACCGGTGGCTATGCACGAGTGTATAGGGCAAAGCTTGCTTCGTCATTTGCGCTGTTGCGCGAGTTTAAGGAATGCTTTAGCAACGCAGCTCGTAATATGGAGACTTATATCAAAGCTGCCCGGGAGGAAGAGCGTATTCGTCGAGAGATTACTGAATGGGAGGAACTCAAAAGGCGTAAGCAACATGCAATCCATGAGAGGCAGACCACTCCTTGGTATCAATATAACTATAAGAGTAATTCTGACTACAAACTGGAGATCCCTCCTCGTCCTATACCATCCAGTCCCCCGCATTTTGAGGTCTACACTCCACGACCTGTAGCTGACCCCTTCACTGGTGCTCAGGGTAACTCAGTTTCTTCGGGAGTTTCTCAAAGCGCTCTCGGACAGTTTGCCGAGGCAAACTCTTCTGCACAGGGTACTCAGCATTTGAATACCCAGATTGCGCTTGCTTCTGATGGATCTACGGTTTCTATCATTCCGCACAATGCGTATCAGCATCGTCAGGTCACTCTTTCTATGAATGCTGAACTTGACCAGGTGCAGCTTCGCGTAGCGTCCACCTATGCTCAGTTCCGTTCGAATACTTCATGGGGAACTTTTAACGCTGATTCTTTGATTGCTGCGTTGCACACCTGGATTGAAGATGTGCATGAAGATGCTACCTGGCTAGGAAAAGTTGCTCAGGTGATGCTTGATGTTGCGACTCATGGCAACCTAACCAATGCATCAGCGAAGCATCATGCAGATCTTTCAGGACCTGGGGCAAAGGCTCAATTTAGCCTCGATATGAACCTTCTGAATGAGCTGATGCATGATGATATTCCCATGCATCACCTACTGCAGGTTCCTGGAATGAGTATTACCGGTGTAAATATCTCATCTGGCTACGCAAATGACCCCGTCAACGTTGCAACCGGTAACTTCATTGAAAGCGAAGTTGACCTTCGCTCTCGTGTAAACCCTGTGTTGCGTCTTGAGCGCACCTACAACAGTGTTCTCGCTGCCCTCCCGAATACCCCTCGTGGCGCTTTTGGTAAGGGCTGGTCAAGCATGCTGGATAGCCGGCTTGAGCAAAACTCTGACAGCATCTCATGGCACACTGCCGACGGTCGTGAACTCGTCTTTGAACGTGATATGAACTCGGCTAGCGGGTATGCCCGGACTCCCAATGCTCCTTACTGGTTGGAGAAGGTAACCGAGTCGGCTCTAGACGCGGCACCTACACATAATGTGAATTCAGCCTCTGCGCCCTTCGAAGAAAATACCGAAGGACAAGAGGTGCTTTGTCACGCCCTGTACTCTGCTGTGAATAAAGCGGTCAAGTCCGCCCATCATCTACTGCCGAAATCTTTTGAAGTAGCAGAATCGCCTGAACCCACCTACTACTGGTCAGTTACTAACCATTCTGGTAGCCGTTATTTGTACGCGCCTTCGGGTGAATTGGTTGCTTTCATGGAGGGGCACCCCAGCTCAGTTGTAGTTGCTCTTTATAACCGTGGCCCAAAGGCTAATGCCGATGGGGAATTCGTAGTTCAGCGACCGATCGCTTTGATTCAGCCTCTTAGCGCGCAGGGCATTGTTGTCAGCTATGACGCCCAGGGTTTTGTATCTGCTGCGTCTCTGAATAACTTCAATGAAGGTTCCTTTGAAAAACATTCATCAGGACAGGTCGAAAGCCAGCTGAACGATGCGCGCTATATTTACAATTCTGCTGGCGTACTTTGTGAAGTTCAGCGACCTGATGGTACCCGCCGTTATGAACAGACGGAGGATAACCTTATCCACCGTGTCTGGAATGAAACGGGATATTGCGAGGTTGAGAATAGCTATGACGCTGACGGTCGCATCGTAGCCCAGAAGACCGAGCATGGTCGAAATATTAGCTACCGCTATGAGCACGGTCTGATGACCGTGATTGAAGATTCCGAAACCGGTGAGCACGCTAATATTTGGCGTTCGAATGAACACGGTCAGCTTGTTTCCCTCGTGGCTGGTGACGGAAGCCGCCAGTCCATGCGATACAACTCCTACGGTTACCGTACCTATATCTGCGAGCGTGACGGATCTGTGACGCATCGTAGCTATGATGAACGTGCTCGCCTTGTCTCGGAGAATACTCCGGAAGGTGCGGTCCACCGTTATACGTGGGATGAGTACGACCGTATGCTTGCCCACCGAATTATGAATAAGGATCGGCGTGCAGGCATCCTTGCTGAAACACGCTATACCTACTCCCAGAATCCGCTGGACCCTAACCCCCTGACTATTACCCGTAACGGAGGCAATACAACTTATCTTGAATGGGACAACGCCGGTCATTGCACCGCCGTCACTGATGAATCAGGATCCAAACAGCACTTTACCTACAATGACTGTGGACAGCTTCTGAGCTCCACGGACTCTAGTGGTGCGCAAACGCAGTACTCGTATGATGCTGCTGGCAACCTGCGCTCAGTAACTAATCCTCTCGGAGATACCCAGTATTTTGAGTGGGATGCGAGCGGGCGCCTCAGCGCAGTGACCGATGCTATAGGTGCTCGTTGGGGTTTGTCTTATGAAGAGGCAGCTCAGAATGCTACGCCGACCTCCGAGCAACACTTGACAGCGCTGACCGACCCTGAAGGTAACATCACTACTTTTGAATACTCAGCTGGTCACCTAAGTGCTGTGGTTGACCCTATGGGTAACCGAACCAGTGTTGAACGCGACACCTGGGGCAACGTTGTCTCCATGACTGATGCCACAGGAGCCCAGACCCATTATGAATACGACGAACTCTCGCAGCTCGTCGCTATCGTTGACCCCTGCGGGGCTCGTACCGAATACGAATATTCTCTAACTGGCGACCTGAGCCGCATTGTGGACGCTACTGGTGTAGCTTTGAGCATTACCCACTCGCGCTCTCACGGTGAGTATTCAATGCGAGTTGAGGGCGCGCCTGGTAACTACGCCGTTGTAACCGATGCCCTGGGACGAGTTGTCTCTGCATCAAATTCTCTGATGAATATGGTGCCGGGTCTGGGTCCCGCTGGATCTTTGCGCTCTAACTCTTCTCTTGCGGGGCTTGCTTCAGCAGGTAAGCAGCCTTCTGAGCGTCCTGCGGGTCCTTGGGCGTCGTGGAGCTTGGTGCAGCCGGAACTTCGTGTTCCCACTATTTTGGGTTCCCGCGATAACGTATCGCGAGGCGATAGCGCCCTTACTGCTGCTCATCTTCCGTCTGTTATTACGATGTTTGAGAACCGTCAGGATATGGCGGTTCTCTTTGGGGTGCCCGTTCCTAAGCTGAACATGCCGGATGCCTCTATCCTTCTCAACTCTTCATCTGATAGCTCTGCGCAGGCTGGATATAACACTCACGGTCAGATTGCTCAGATTAGCTCTGCCGATGGCGGGGCAATTAGCTTCGAGTACGATGCTCAGGGACGTATGAGTCGTAGCATCAGTGTAGCTGGTCGAGAGACTTTCTTTGAATATGACGCGGCAGGCCGTTGTACCAGCCAGAAAACCCTCAAGAAAACGACCGAGCTCGATACTGATGAGGGTTACCTGGAGACTATCTTTACGTACGATCTCGCAGGTCGTTTGTTAGAGAAGACCATTCGGGATTCTGCAGATACTTCAGCTACCCCGTCGCGCCTTGTACAGTACACCTACGATGCTGCTGGCCGACGCATTAAAGAAGATACGGGGGAGAAGGTCACCTGCTACAGCTACACTTCACGTGGACTTATTGCACGTATTGAAGATAGTGTTGAAGGTACTCGTTCTTTCTCATACGATGCGGCAGGTCGCCTTGT
This sequence comes from Rothia sp. HMSC069D01, assembly GCF_001810135.1. NCBI lineage: Bacteria > Bacillati > Actinomycetota > Actinomycetes > Micrococcales > Micrococcaceae > Rothia > Rothia sp. HMSC069D01. Next base: position 473,327 of record NZ_KV800108.1, on the reverse strand, counting down.
GAGCGTTGATGACGCTTTGGGTGGTACCTCCCGCTGTGAGTATGATGCGCTCGCACGTCCTCTGCGCTGGATTACGCCTGCGGGTATCGTAACGAGCTATGAATGGGACGCGGCAGGACGTCTTCTGCGTGAAGAACGTTCGGGTACAAGTTTTACGGTTGAAAGTGCGGCAGACTCTCTCGTACGTACTTTCTCTTACGATGCTGCAGGCCGTCTTCTGACGATGAACGATGGCGAACGTATCCGTTCGTTTGAGTATGATTACGCTCGCGGGGGTGTGCTCCGTTCGGTCACTGTTGATGGTGAACTTCAGGGAACTTTTGAATATTCCTTGATGAATGGACGTGGCTCTCAGCAGGGCACGTTGAAGGTTTCGGTAAATGATGCAAAGGCAGAGCATATCTATGAGTACTCTGCATCTGGCAGGTTGCTGAGCCGTACTCGCGTACCCCATGGTGATATGAACATGAAGCGCATCTCAAGTACGGTGTCTATTGCTGATCACACCACGGGTATTCTTCGCGCCCCGGACGCGAGCCAGCGTACTCTCCATGCCTTGCAAGCGTTTAAGCAGCGTGGTGAGTACACGCTGAACTATACCTACGATGCTGATGGCGTTCTGGTAATGAGTAGCAACCCGTACGGTTCAGTTCGCTGGATACGTGACGGCGCAGGTCGAGTGCGCCACGCCCAGTCTAAGGATGTCTTTGCTCGTACCAGGGAGATGGAATTTACCCATGCTCCGTGTGGTGCCCTAACTTCGGCGTGTACAGATGACACTTATACCGTGTGGGAACTCGATCCTGTTAAGCATGTTCCCGTGGAGTACAAGGTAGAGCGTACCGGTACCCATGAGTTGGGAACTGGTAGTGCACCTGTAAGTACGTTTGTTGCTCATGTGGAACGTAACGCTTCTTCTCAGGTTGCTGTCTGCACTCTTGAAGGTGCAGAAAATAAGCCTGAGGCACACACTATGAAGTATCGTTATGATGCTTCGGGTGCTCTCATCTCTGTATCGGATGGTGTTCAGGAGCGAACCTGGACCTACGAAAACGGCATGATGGTCGCCGAGGCATTGTATAAGCATAATTGTGAGCAGGGAAATAACGCCCTGCTGCTGGAACGCGCCTTCAGCCATAATTCAATTGGTCTGCTCAGCGCTGTTTCTGAGGTGCAGTATGGTGCAGGTGGTACTGCCCAGAATCGTTCTCGAACTGAGTATTTCTATAACGCTGCCGGTGAGCGCGTCCGTGAGGTGACCACGGACGAGCTGACTGGACAGCGCCGTGAACGTACCCTTGGCTGGGATGTTATGGGGCAGGTGAATGCTATTCGCCAGGGCGGTGAAGAATGGTCACTGCACCATGACATGACTGGTGAGCTTGCCTCCGTGCATCCTAGCACTACGGTGGATGTCTCCGGTTCGTCTATGCCTTTGATGTGGGACGCTGTTTCATCTGTACCTATGGTGCTGGGTGTGGGCGGAATGAGTGCTGGTTCTGTGCTGGAGAAGATCTCTTCTGCGGAGGAACTGGGCTATGGCTTGGGCTGGTCTATGTCTTCTAATCCGTGGGAAAGTGATGTAGTTACTGTTCCTACTGTTCCCGGCCTTGGCATGGTTAGTGCTGGTCCGGCAGCTTCCTCAGTCAATATTGTTGGCCTTGATTTTATGGGTTTCCGTGTAGCTGATGCTGGCGTGCGCCGTTTTGTGTCCACCGATGCTTTGAGCTCGGTGCCGGGTATTGTACATGGCATTGATGTAAATTCGTTTGTGGGCTGGAATCCTATTTCTCTAGCTGACCCGTGGGGTTTGCGCCCGATGTCGGTGATAGATTTTAGAGAACATCAAGCATCTGGCTTCAGGCAAAGAAGTGAAGCTAACGCTGCTGGTGCAACAGGACTAAGAGATCTGGGAAGATTTTTCTTTTTTGGTCCTCTCGTATTTGGCTCAGCTGGCGTTTACTTTACTAATAGGGAGGCATGGGACGACACATTCTCCCCTAAAATTGAAGATCTAAATGTCCATAGGCAATATGGCCAGAGTGGCGATATCCCGCCGATTCCGCCCAAAAGTGATTATGAGGTGGCGCAGCGTATGAATTCGGTTAACGACAATCCTCATGTTAAGGAGATGGAAAAATCTGAAGGAGATAAAGGTTATTCTTCTGTTCAGATTGATGTTTATAAAAATAAAAATACAGGTGAGAAAATTGCGTATGTATATATTCCAGGAACAGATTTTGGCGATAAGCAAGGTGAGCTTGGGTCTATTGGAAATAATTTGGGACTAGGGGCAAACACTTCTGATAAACCCATAGATGAACTTTCCCCATATCACCGTATGGTAGAAAATGCAATGCATCAAGCCGATGTTATGGGTGTAGATCAAGTTGTTCTAGTGGGTCACTCCCAGGGTGGTGCTGTGGCATACTCTTTGGCTAACAATAAGGAATTTAATAGTAAGTATAAAGTTTCCAGCGTGGTGACTTATGGCTCGCCTGTTGCGAATCTTGAAAGCCAGAGGGAGGATCTGCAGCATAAATTTAATTATGTTTCAGTTGTTAATGCTCAGGACCCAGTCCCTTCTCTTGCTCCCCAAAATAAGGCAGAAATTAAAGATCCTGCTCAAGAAATACATGTTGTTGAGAGCCCCAACGTTTCTGGTGTGTTGGGTCCTCATGATATGAATGTTTATGTTGATGCTACTAGGAATAATATTTCGAATGGCCATGGTTATGATACTGCGGTGCATCTCGACACAGGGGATTATGTAGCTCTTGAAGATAATCCTAATGAAAGGGGAGGAACGGGGTTGTATACGGGGACGAATACCTCAAAAAGTAATTCGATTACACGTGGAGCATATGAGCTCTATAAGAGCTAAAATTTCTGTTGGTACGATGTGAGGAGGAGAGTTTATATGGAGCCTGTAATAAATCATGTATATGGATCATTCTTTGACGGGAAAGATTACAGGGGTAAGTATGATTTGGGTGAGACTGATATGATTGGGGTTCATGTTCCTGCTAACTATGAGCACCCTGCGTATTCCTCACCCATACCGGGATATGTTTTCTCATACAATCCTATATTTACAGTTCAAATTTTAAAATATTTCTGTGAATACTACTATGGGTGCCAAAACTATATGCTTTTGGCATCCGATTCGCGCCGCCTCGAATATGCAATGACCGCCCAAGAAATGTTCTTCCCCGCCATTCAAGACCTTTTTGAAGAAGGGAAAGGCTGGGTTATTACCCCCAACCAACAAATCCTGACCATGCATATCCTTGAGGCGCAGCCGCGCATCCATAACGAAGAACAAAAAATCTTCGACTGGAACGT
>NZ_KV800108.1:466203-469882 GCF_001810135.1 Rothia sp. HMSC069D01 | reverse complement strand
GTCAAATTCGACATCCTTCCCGAAGCAAAAGTCTTCTGGAAAGACACCGGGCAGCTACAGCCCATCACCGAATTTGATACGCGTGGGCTCCTCCGCGATGGAGCAATCCACGGCACCCTGCGCTCCCGTTTCCTTAATCCCGGATGGGACATCCACTTTATCCCCGAAAAGGAGGCATAACAATGGAGCCCCAACGCAAGGAACAGGAGACGGACGCCCAGCAGAACTCTTTCGCGGAAGCCCAGCCGGTATCTTCTGGTCAGCTACTCGCTCATCAGCAAGAGTCGCGAAAGCCCCGTTTTTCTCGTCGTGCCCTCGCAATAGCAGGTGCGGGCACCCTCGGCGCCCTCATCATCGGTCGAAAGACCGGTATCCTCGCCACCAATGAGGAAAAACAAGAAGCGCGCCTTCTTAAACGGGATAGAGCACTTATCGAACTGGCACCTGAACAAAAATTTGATGATTATGTAGACAGTGGAAGTTCATCCGGCCTGCTCGTGTACACCGCCTACGAGCGCAACGGCAGGTACGTGCCCGCAACCGAAGAACGCGCCGCTCAGAACGTGCCCTACCCCGTTCAGCAGCCAGGCATTGATGAATATAGTCGCGGTGGTTTTTATACTTTCCAAGCATACTTCTATGCTGCCCTGAACTATTTCTACTACACGGGAGATACAAAACCGCTGTCCGAATTAGTTACCCCTGAAAAAGTGGTATCTAAAGAGATTCTTGAAATGTATCAGAAAAATCTTGGGTGGATTGTTTCTGCCCAGGATCTCTACCAGGTAAGAATTAGGATTCCCGGAATCGGTACGCGGTCTAAAAACCGTCGCAAGATATATCAATACCAGGGATCCACCTTTATCCCTGAAGATGCATATTTCTATGTACAACAGACAGGAGAGAAACTACCTATCAATAAGTTCTTGAAGACCGGCGAGGAAGAATATGTATTCCTTTATGCTGAGCACCTGCGCGGCCGCTGGGTGCTGGTGGAGGGCGATAAGGACGCCACGCCGCTGTACCCTCCGGGATTCTCCCTCGAAGGACTAGAGGTGTAAGAACCCACCTTCCCGGTAGCCGCACGCCCTCACCGATAACCACACCACACCCACCCTAGGAGACATATGGAACAGTCGCCCCAGAACCTTGGTGCAGGCGGCTCAGAACATGCCGTACCCTATTCAGCAGCCCGGAATGGATAACTACGACCGCGATGGCTACAACAACCGCAACACCTACGAGCCGATCTACCCGCAAGGATTCGGGCAGCTGTAGTGCTTTTCTAGGACCCCCGCCGGTGCGGTACTTTCGGTACTGTGCTGGTGGGGGTTTCTTGCTGGGCTTTTGAGGTTGGCTCCTCGTGGTTGGCTAGGGGAGATGGAATCCGTCTTGCTGAGTTCGTATGCAGAGTGTGCGTGTGTTACCTTGAGGTGTGGGCGAGGATGCTCGTTCACCGTCACATCAACTTCAACTTCCGGAAGCTAAACACATGGTTACTTTTCAGGCTCATGCCGTCCCTGCGCCTTTTAAAGATGAGAGCGCTGAGGCTCTCACGATTCATCTCAAATACCTAACTCAGACGAGTCAGATGTTGATTCGCTAAAGGTATTTATTCGTTTAATGATCTCATTTGTTATCTGAACAATGAGTGTTCTTCATAAGTTGATGCATTAGATATTTCAACTCACAACAAATGTAGAAAATTTATGTAACCCCAAGGATTATTGCTGTGACTATGATTTTTCGTAGCTCTCGTAGAGGTTTTATGAAGGGCGTGCTTGGCGTTGGCAGCGTCTTAACTTTGAGTGCCTGCTCATCCACGCCAAAAACCAAAGATAATAAATCAAAAGAAACCCCTTCGGCAACAGCTAGCGCTTCTCCGAAGCACAATGCCTACGCAAAACCATTCCATGACGATTATGATTACCGCGAGGCAATCAATGATCCGAAAAATGTATTTAATATCGGCATATATGAACCGGCAACGGAAGCACATCCCGCATACGCTGCGCCGCCGCCATACTACAACAGCACATACGAGCGTAATATGACGGCTTCTTCCATGAATATCGCGGTCACTTATTATGCAAATTATCAGAACTATATGCTTCTATCCGGAGACTCGCGACGACTTCATCTTGAAAATATGTTAGGCGGATTGTTCTTCCCCACCATTCAAGAACTCTACGACAACGCTAGTGGCTGGGTCATTACCCCGAACCAGCGAATTCTTAATTTCAAGATTCTTGAACCTCAGCCCCGTATTGTGGATGAAGCAAATCACCTATGCGAAATTAACGTTCGATACGACCTGAAACCAGAGGCGAAAGTCTTTATCACGGCAGAGAAAAAGCTCTACCCGATTACTGATTTTGACACCCGCAACCTTGTTACAGGCGGTTCCATCTACGGAACTATGGTGTGCCGATTCTTAGATCCAAAGTGGGAAGTGAACTTTACCCCCACATATGGTCCTGTACAGGGGAACTAGAGGAAAGGAAGACCAATGAAGGAAAACAATAACACCCCTGCTCCCCAGGAATCCTCAACCGGTAATAACCCATCAGAGCCGAAGAAGAACCCCAAAATCTCTCGTCGTGCCCTGCTGTTGGGATCTGCTGTGGTAGGTACCGCTGCGGCATCAGGTCTGTACGTAGCTGGCTCGAACTGGAAAGCTTCGCTAAACGAGCGAATCGCGCAAGAAGATACCGCGTGGGAGCGAAATCAGGCGCTCGCCGCCGCTGAACCTGCAACAATAATTGCAGAAGAAAGCTATAAGAATACTGCAGCAGGTCTATCTGGTCCGCTGGTATATACCGCATACCGAAAAGATGGAGTCTACGTTCCCGCAACCCGTGAGAGCCCCGCGCAGAATGTACCCTACCCGGTTATCCGCGAGAAGATGAATACATACGATATTTCAGGTATGTACTTATTCTTTGCCTACTATAATGCCGCCAAGAACTACGGGTATTTGACCGGTGATCTTGAGCCCCTAGCAAAGATAGTTGACCCCGAAAAAGTTATCTTTTCTAATGTGTACGAATTTATCACCAATAACCAGGGGTGGATTGTTTCGGATCAAGAAATCGAATCGTATATGGTGGAAACTCACGGATACGGTAGCCGAGAGATTCAGGGACGAAAAATATACAAGCTTCAGACGGAATTGTCGATATATGGAGACGCCTATTTTGTGTACCGCGATACCGGTGAAGTGAAGTATTTTCGGGATATGTTTCATACTGACCGCCACCCGACTATAGATTTCTACGGCGAGTTTTTGGACGGACGCTGGGTAAGCGTTGACGAAAATCTGCAAGGTGACCTTTTGTTGCCCAAGGGTGTTTCTGTTGCTGGATACACGAAATAGATTCGTGAATTCAAAATAGCATTAGGTAATAAGAGATATATTTTAGGAAGGAGAGGAAATGAGTGTCGACCCGGAGTGGACTAAAAAATTCTTCAACCAAGAGGACTATAGGGGAGCATACCATCTTGTCGATACTGACATGATTGGAATTTATACCCCAGCAGACCAGCAGCACCCTGCATATTCTGCGCCGCCGCCAGACTACAGCTATACGTTTACTAAATTTCTAACGTCCGCTGATTTGAAATTCTATAATAGCTACTATTATCAATGCCAAAACTATATGCTTTTGGCATCCGATTC
>NZ_KV800108.1:407882-466103 GCF_001810135.1 Rothia sp. HMSC069D01 | reverse complement strand
ATTCGCGCCGCCTCGAATATGCAATGACCGCCGAAGAACTATTCTTTCCCGCCATCCAAGATATCTTTGACGACGGAAAAGGGTGGGTCATCACCCCCAATCAACAAATCTTGACCATGCACATTCTCGAAGCACAACCGCGCATCCACAACGAAGAACAAAAAATCTTCGACTGGAACGTCAAATTCGACATCCTTCCCGAAGCAAAAGTTTTCCGGAAAGATACCGGGCAGCTACAGCCCATCGCCGAATTCGACACGCGCGGACTCCTTCGCGACGGAGCAATCTACGGTACCCTGCGCTCGCGTTTCCTCGATCCCGGATGGGATATTCACTTCATCCCTGAAAAGGAGGTATAACCATGGGACCCCAACGTAAGGAACAGGAGACGAGCATCCAGCAGAACTCCTCCCAGGAAGCTCATCCGGTATCTTCTGGTCAGCTACTTGCTCACCAGCAAGAGTCGCGAAAGCCCCGTTTTTCTCGTCGTGCCCTCGCTGTAGCAGGCGTGGGCACCCTCGGTGCTCTCATCGTCGGTCGACAGGCCGGTATCCTCGCCACCAATGAGGAAAAGCAGAAAATGCGTCTTCTTAAATGGGATAGGGCACTAATCGCTCTAGAACCTGATGAGAAGTTTGATGCTGGTTACGTAGACCGTGGAAGCGCAGCGGGGTTTATGGTCTACACCGCCTACGAACGCAACGGCAGGTACGTACCCGCCACTGAAGAGCATGCAGCCCAGAATGTGCCCTACCCCGTTCTGCAGCCGGGAATGAATGAGTATAACCGCGGTGGTTTCTATATTTTTCAGGCGTACTTTTATGCCGCCCTGAACTATTTCTACTACACCGGAGATACCAAACCGCTCTCTGAAGTGATCAACCCCGAAGAGATCATTTCTCCTGAGCTTCTTCGGCTGTACCGGGAAAACCGCGGCTGGCTTATTGCTAATCAGGACGTGTACCGCCTGCAGGTTACCACCGCCGGTATTAATGACCGCAGTAAGAATGGTCGGCAGATATTGAGATACCAGGCAAGGCGACGTATTCGTGATGAAGCTGTCTTCTATGTGCCCCAAACGGGGGAGAAGCTACCCATCGATAAGTTCTTGAAGACCGGTGAGGAAGAATACGCTTTCCTCTGTGCGGAGCACCTGCGCGGCCGCTGGGTGCTGGTGGAAGACGATAAGGACGCCACGCCGCTATACCCTCCGGGATTCTCCCTCGAAGGGCTAGAGGTATAAGATCCCATCTTCCCGGTAGCCGCACGACATCATCGATAACCACACCACACCAACCACCCTAGGAGACATATGGAACAGTCGCCCCAGAACCCCGGCGCGCCCGCGCAGGACAGCGCCGTGCAGGGCAGCCCCTTGCCGGAGAATACGGCGCAGAGCAATGCTGTACAGGAAAACACCGTGCAGAACAACGCTGCAGAAAGCACCACGGTAGAAGCTACTGCAGTACCTACCGCAACCGCCCTCCAGAGTCCCGCGCAAGACCCCGCCGTAGATGGTGCCGCATCCGCGGCTCCCGCCGAGGCGGTAGCACCCGCGCCCGCAGAGCCTAAGCGCATGGGCCTCTACTCGCTTATCTGCCTCCTGGTTGCGGTTCCCCTTGGAGTGTCTATCGGCGGGATACCTCTAATGTCGCTATACCTGACGTACACGACAGGGCCTAACGCGCCCCTGCTGATTATTGCGAGCATCATTATCTGGGTGTGTATCGCCTTCGCATACTGTGCACTCGTCACCTGGATTACCGAAGCAATCGCCACCCGTAAGATGCCCTGGGCACAGTCCCTCGGCTTATGCGCACGAGTGATGGCACTCGAAGCAATCATTATCGCCATTACCTTTTCTTTTCTGCTGTCCGCTCTCAACGGCGGCAGGTACTAACACACCGTAGACAAACACCACCGGCAGAATACCGGCAGGGTAGAGCCCCCTAAGCTCCACCCTGCCGGTACTTCGTATCCGGGGTTCCGCGCAATCAGCGAACGCGGGGTGAGAATAGTCAAGGCACAGCATAAAACCGCGCCGAACCAGTGAAAATATGCCGCCAACCCTCTAAAATAGAAAAGGAAAATTCCGAACAACAACCCCGCCCGGCATACCGCGCGGGAAAGCTAAGGAGCGAACTATGTCGCGTAAGCCCCTCATCGCAGGCAACTGGAAGATGAACCTCAACCACGCAGAGGCAGTCACCCTCGTCCAGAAGCTCGCATGGACCCTCGACGACGCAAACTTCAACTTCTCCGCAACCGAAGTAGCCGTCTTCCCGCCCTTCACCGACATCCGCTCCGTGCAGACCCTCGTCGAAGGCGACAAGCTGGACATCCTCTACGGCGGCCAGGACCTCTCCGTCCACGACTCCGGCGCATACACCGGCGAAATCTCCGGCGCATTCCTCTCCAAGCTCGGCGCAACCTTCGTGCTCGTCGGCCACTCCGAGCGCCGCACCTACCACCACGAAAGCGACGAGCTGTGCGCGGCAAAGGTCCAGGCAGCATACAAGCACGGCCTGACCCCCGTCCTCTGCGTCGGTGAGCCCCTCGAAATCCGCGAAGCAGGCACCCACGTCGAGTACACCCTCGAGCAGCTGCGCGGCTCCATCGCAGGTCTGACCGCAGAGCAGGCAGAAACCCTCGTCATCGCATACGAGCCCGTCTGGGCAATCGGCACCGGCAAGGTCGCAACCGCAGACGACGCACAGGAAATGTCCGCAGCAATCCGCGCAGAAATCGCTAAGCTCTACTCCGCAGACGTTGCAGAGAAGGTCCGCGTTCTCTACGGCGGCTCCGTCAAGTCCTCCTCCGCACCCTCCATCATGGGCAAGGAAGATGTGGACGGCGTGCTCGTCGGCGGCGCATCCCTGCAGGCTGACGAGTTCGCAGCAATCGCACGCTTCGACGCATAAAACCCCGACGCACCATAGCGTCTCATAGCGTTACAGCGCCCGGCGGGTACCCACCCGACCGGGCGCTGAACCATTTAATCGCCACCGGAGATAGCGGTGGATGTACGAGGCGGGCGTAAGAGCCGGGAGTAGGAGCCAGACGTAAGAGGCGGGGGAGAAGAGCCGGGCACGTTCGCCCCTAACCGCAAAACCCGCCCAGAATACGCCGACTCCGCGGTTCGCCCCGTACACTTAACGGCATGTTCAGCTTTGGTTTTTCCCTGGTCATCGCAGCCCTCGTCGGCATGATCCTCTACAGCTACCTGCGCAACCGCAAAGTGTCCGCCCCGCGCCTACCCGGCAACGACGGCGGCAGCATCGGCTACGCAGGCGGCGCAGAATACCAGGAACCCTCGCCCGAATACCAGTACTTCGAGAGCCGCCGAGAAGCATTCCTCGACCAGCTCTACAGCCGCACCTCCTCACCGGAAATCCCCGTGACCCTCACCCTGCGCGACTGGGTAGACCAGGGCTTCTACACTGAAGGAGGCGCCTACTGGGCAGCCGCGCAGCAGTTCACCTACTACCTCATCGATGGCGGATACGTACGCGCCTACGACACCGAAGGCGACGAACTCACCGCCCAGCGCGTGCTCACCGACCGCCCCGCAGCCCTGCAGCTGACCCCCAGCGAATACCAGCGCCGCAGCAACCGCGCCGCGTAAAAAGCCGCCTCAACGTGACCGAATGGCGGCGGTAGCGTATAGTTAAACCCGTCTGTCTGCGCCCCGCAGCCCAGGCACCCCACCAGAAGACAACGAAGGAAGGTCCCCATGGACGTCATCATGAACGTACTCATGGTCATCATCGCCATCACCAGCGTGATCGCAGTGATGCTTGTGCTGCTCAACCGCGGTCAGGGCGGCGGCCTCTCCGACATGTTCGGCGGCGGTATGACTAACTCCCTGAACTCCTCCGGTATGGCGTCCAAGAACCTGATCCGCCTGACCGTCACCGTGATCGTCATCTGGGTTATCGCAGTGGTCCTGTACGGCCTGGCCCTGCGCTTTAACGGCCAGATCGTCGTCTAGTCGCCTCTCGCCAGAGCCCACGCCCACCCCACCGAGGGTGAGCCAAATAGAGCTTCTCCCCGGCACTTCTCAACCGAGAATGCCGGGGATTTTTTATGCACCAAACGGCAATGACGAAAGCGGTAGCGGGGCGCGAATCTTTACGGCATGATAGGACGTATACACCACATACGAAAGGCAAAGAAGCCATGAGCGCCTACACCCTCGACTACACGTATACCGCCCCGTCAGCCCTCATCGACGGCGCCGACTCCCGCGCGCTCAGCCTCGCCACCAGCGGCGGTAGCACCCCCGAAGGTGCCGCATCCCACCCGTACTTCTTTTCCGGGTTCCTCGAACGAGCAGACGTCTACGCCACTGCACTACTGGTCGTCGCCAGGGTCGCCCGCACCCGCTTCTACGTGCCGCCCAGCTCCCTCGCCGGAGCCCTACGCGCCGCAGACCCCGTCGTCACCAGCACCGCCGAAGGCCTACGCTTCGAATCCTTCAGCGCCTGCTGCGGAGTGTACGCGCGCCTTGACGTTGACTCCAGCGCACTCGATGCCAGCCACAGCGCCGTAGGCGTCACCAACGTAGACGTCAACCCGCCCCTGCGTGCCGCGCTTGCCTCCCTCAGAGCAGGGGAGCCCATCCACCTGAACGTCGGCGACGACGGGCTGCTCACCACCACCCTTGACGGCTCCGTCATGGAAGAAAAAGTGCCGCTGCCCATCCGCTGGCTCAAAGGCTTTGCAGAAACGCAGATGCTCTCATCCCGCATGAGCCCGGTGCACAGCCTGGACGCTGCCGCCGCCCGAACCTTCATCCACTCCCTGCCGCGTAACTCCAGTACCAAGGCGGTCCTGTGGGCGACCCGTGCGGTGCGTTCCCTGCGCCTTGCCACCCGCGCCACCGCCGGATCCGTATGCGTGGCGGGCCCCGAGCGTCTGCGCGTGCTTGAACCGCTCATCCGCCACATTCAGCGCCTGGACGCGTACAGTGAGCCCGTGAGCGCCGGTAACGCGCCCGTGCCCAGCGTGTGGGTGGCGCACCTGCCCGGCGCACGCCTGAGCATCGGTTTGAGTCCCGAAAAGTCACGCGGATTCTCCGGTGAGGGATCCGTGCTGCAGGCGCTGTCTAACCCGAACACCGCCCAGAACGCTGACATGCTCAGCGTGCTGCTTTCCTTCGAGCCGCGCATTGACGTGCCCGTCATGTCTGCCCGCGCAGGCCTGGACGAGGCGGCAACCCGCGACGCCCTCGCCCTGCTGGCTTCCTCCGGTCAGGTTGGTTTTGACGCGCACGCTGGCGAGTATTTCCACCGCCCGCTGCCCGTGCATCCGGAGGCGCTGACCGCCATGCACCCGCGCCTGGTCGGCGCGAAAAAGCTTGCCGACTCCGGCGCTATTGAGCGGGTCGGGGCGGGCGAGCACGGCACCGGCGAGTACAGTGTGCGCAGCGGCGCGAACACGTACACCGTGGTGCTGCCCGCCGACCCGTACGCTGTGGAGGGGTACCTCTGCTCCTGCCCCTGGTGGTTGAAGTACCGCGGTACGCGCGGCCCCTGCAAGCACGCGCTGGCGGTCAGTATTCTCTACCGCGAACACGCCGCAGGCTAGACACACCACGCACCGCACTAAACTCTTGCGGCGAAAATCTGAGCCGCACAATTTCTGCCGCGAGAGTTCCTTTCAGCTTCCTTCCGAAAGACCACCATGAGCAAACGCCCCGAAACGCACACCTTCCCCGAAGGTGTTATCACCGAGCCGCTCCCCGGTGAAGTCATTTACCCGCTCCTCAGGCAACAGAAAACCTGGAGCGACATCATGCACTTCAACCGCAACCTCGCCAACATTTTGGCGGTCGGCGGCACCCTCGAACAGATTTACCGCCGCTGGCAGTACTTCGACATTGTCACCACCCCCTACGGCTCCCAGCTCGGTAAAAACACGCCTGGAACCGTTACACAGGACCGCGTCAAAGCCTACGCAGAGTTCGGCTGGTTCACCGGAAGCGTTGCGATGCGCCTAGCTGAGCTCTACGGCGGGGCGCGCCTCGAACACAACGAGGAATACTACACCGCCCTCATCAACTGCGACCGCGAGCTAATCCTCCCGTTGCTGCGCGAGGATAAGCAGCTCCGCGAAGAACTCATCTGGGGCATGCTCGCCGTTGAAGGCAACCGGGACGTATCCCTCACCCAGCGCGACTCCTACAAGCCCGCGCAGAAGGTCAACAGCCCCGGCTGGTCCTGCGCCCTCATCGAAGCCACCGAAACCGGGCTGATTAGCCGTGACCGTCTCATTGATGCGCTCCTGAGCTCCCTCATGAGCGACTTCCCTGCGTACCGGGTTGGCTGGTTCTCACGCCTGGTCACCGGACTCAAACTCACCGCCGAAGAAATCGCGGCACGTCAGAGCGAATTTCTGACGCTTTTCTCCTCGCCCATCGGCCCGAGCGTAACCCTCGGCGTGCAGCATATTCACCGCCTCTGGAGCAAAAACCCGCAGGCGCTGGACGCCACCGCCTTCGCCTACGCGGCACCCGCCGTATGCGCCGGAACTAAAGCAAACGCACTCAAAATCCTGACCATGCTCCAGGCGCTGTACCGGGCGGGCACCCTCGATGCTGCCGCTTGCGAAGACGCTGTGGTCATGGCGCTCAGCCACACCCACGCGCAGGTTCAAGCCGCCGCCCTCAACCACCTCGAAGAATGGGTGCAGGCGGGCGCTGCAGACAACGCGAGCGCCGAGACTATCGTGTTCGCCGAGCGTGCCCGCGAACTCTACCGCGACTACCGACCCCAGCTCGATCCGCTGGTTGTGGCGCAGATTCAGGAAGAGGGCTCGCCGCTCCTCGAAGATGGGTACAGCCCGGAGAATAGCCAGGGGAGCGGTACCGAAAGCACCGCCCTCACTGAAGCCGCTGATATTGAGGCCGCCGCCGCGGAGGCGCTCGCCGCCTCCCGCGCTGTAATCCACCGGTACTGGGACACCCCCGTGCGCCCCGTTACCGCATCTGACGTGCAAGAACGCGCCCGTGCGCTGCTGCACCACCAGGTCGCGCCCTGCGCCACCCCCGACACTCTCAACGAAGTGGACCAGCCCGAAACGCACGCCGGATGCGAGCTGGAGCTGGAACTGCTCACCGCCTACCTGCTCAGCGCCGACGGCATCGCGCAGAGCCCCAACCTGCTCGAACAGCTTGTTCCTATCTGCTTGAAAAAGCTGAACCACTGGGGCCTGGAATGGTTCGACATGCGCGCGCATTTGACGGTTCTTGCCGCCGCCGGGAAGCTGCGTGAGCGCCCGAAGGCATCGGAGATGACCCCGAGGGAAGACCCCGGTACGGTGCCGAACCTGCACTACATGTACTCCCGCCACGCCGCGTTCTTCAGCACCGGCTTCAAGGATGCCCTCGGCGCGCTGAAGAGCAGGCAGAGCTACACGCCGCTCGCCACCCCTGAACTGCTCGGCGGGTGGGTGCATCCGGATACCCTGGTACGCCGGTACGCCAAGAACCTGGCTGATGGAGCCCCCATCCTGCGCCAGGATTTCACGGCGGCGCTGTTGCGTGTGCGTGTGCCGGAGGTGCTGCCTCCATACGCTACCGACGAGCAGCGACAGGATGCGCAGAACCGCCGCGCTGAGGCGCTGACCCTGCTTGAAAGCCTTGAAGAGCAATACGTGAAGAACGCTCAAGAGGACGCTCCGCGCTCTGCGCCTACACAGATTCGCGTGCTCCGCTCCGCCCTCGACGGCACCCTCGCCACCGGGCGCGTCAACCCCTACCTGGAATCCATCACGGTATCCCAGAGAGAAACAAGCTGGGGCCTTCAGCTGAACGGGGTGATGGACGGCGCCTCTACCCCCGAGCTGAATGCTTTCCGCGGCCTCGCCACCGCCCACCACGACGAAGAAGGACAATACGCCCTGCTCTACCCCTCGCGGGCAGAACCGCTGGCGTACTATTGCGCCGGCAGCAACTGGTACATCTTGGATCACTCCACCTTCGACCGTGAACTCTACCTGGCGTTGGCGGCGCACCCCGGCGTGTGGGGTCCCGCTTGCGCCTTCGTGTTTGCCGCGGGCTTCTCGGAGCAGCGCGTTGAGATTCGTTCCCTCGCTGTGGAAATCATGCACCGCGTACTGGACGACCAGCTCAGCCTCGAGGATGCCACCGCAGGCTTCGTGAACTTTGTGCCGCTGGCGATGCTGAACCGTTGGGCGCTTGCCCTCACCGACTTCGCTCAGCTGGATGCACGGGCGGCGGTGCGCTTCTTCGCGCGCCTCATACCGCACCTAGATACCGGGGCGAACTCGCTCGGTAAGCTGCTGGGCGCCTTCAGCCAGGCGTTGGCGACTCTCGACCCTGCCACCCGTGCGCAGCTCGTGGATGAGCCGCTGCGTGCCTGGTTGGGCACGCTGACCGGTTCTTCGCAGAAGGCGCGGTATGCACGGAATATCCTCAACCAGGTGCAGGGCTAAAACGTTCATACCGCACCCCGCCTACCCCCCTTAATCGACATACTTTATGACCGACCCGAAAGCAGGTACCAATGACTGATACCGCCCAGCCGCATAACCCTAACGAGCGCAGCGCCAGCGATCATAACGCCGGTGAGCGCACCCTCGAAGAGCGCCGTGCCGCCCTCAAAGCCCTTATGGAGGCAGAATCAACTGACGTGCAGGAATACCACGCCGTCATCACCGGCGCTACCGAGGAGGAACGCGCATCCCTCGCCCGAACCCTCACCCCCAGGAGCGTGATCGGTAGCGACCACATTAACCGCACCCCGCTCGCCGCCTACGTTGCCGGCGCGCTCGTGCGCACCCCCGACGGTGACCCGTGGGAATACCACCGTTCCGCCGGCCGCGCCATGCGCACCCTGCTCTGGGAGGGGCGCCCGGATCAGCAGCTGATTGACGCGTTCCTGCTCGGCGCCACCGAACGCCCCGACGAGTGGATTCTGCGTTTCATTGAGGGCCTGCCGAACTCTTGGGCTCGTTCGAAGAAGATATGGGAAACCTGCTACACGCTGCTTCGCGCCCGTAACCTGAGCTGCGATGCCCCCGAATACCTGGTTCTTTTCCTGCACGAGGCCCTGCCCTGTGTGAAGAAGGGAAGCGCCAGCAACCACGCCCAGCTCAAGACCTTCTTCACCCGCGATATGACCCTGCTCGACCAGGAATTCTGGGCGGTCTTCCGCACCGAGGGGGTGCTCTTCAAGGGCTACGGCAACCACATGGGTGAAAGCGCGGAACTCTGCCGCCTCATGGGCGAATACTTCGATATTCGCGACGAGATCCTGGACGCCCTGCTACGCGGCCTGACCAGCGATTTCAGCGCCTTCAACTCGGCAGCGTTCCACTCCGTCTACACCGACCTGCAACCCACCAACGCAGAAAACCGGGCCCGCCTCGGGCAGCTCATGGCTGTCCTCACCGCAGAGCCCAGCGCCTCCGTCGGATTCGCGCAGACCATGCTGCAGAACGTCCTCAAAGCCTGCGCACCCGCCGCACTGCAGAAGACCCCCGACCTGCAGCCCCTCGAACAGGTAGACCTGGAACAGCTCATCGACGCGCTCGGCGCGAACCTCTACCGCACCGAAAAGAAGATTCAGCGCGGCGCCCTGCGCCTGCTCAAGCTCATCGCCACCCAGTACGCCGGTGTGAGCAAAGCCAAGCGCAAGAAGACGCAAACCGCCGAGCAAGTAGCGCTCGCCAACTATATTGCCGACCGCGTCCTCGAAGCCTACGAGGTGCTACCCCTGGAACTGCGCGGTGCCGCGGAAGCCTGCCTGCCCGAAGACCGCCTCCCCATGGCGGAAGAGGCGGAGGCGGCGGGCGCCTCCGTAGAGGTGCCGCCGGTGCTGTTGCCCGGCACCCCGCACCATGAGCCGTTCACCCCGATTACGGACGTGAACGAGTTCTGCACTCTGCTGACCGAGGAATCGAACACCCATCTCGGCCAAATCGTGGGGGCCGAACTCCCCGTTGCGAGGGGAGAGAACCTGGCACGTCTCTACCACTTTGCCGCGACCGACAAGCTGGCACCGGCAGATCAGCAGCAGCTTCGTACCCTGCGCAAAATTGCTGACCATTACAGCTACAACAACGTCGCGTACATGCCTGCGCTCTGCGCCGTGTTGGAAGCTAACGCCGAGGCCGCGGGATACGAGTCGTGGGAGCTACCCGAGCTGACGCCGCTCCTGCAGTATTCCGACCGTAGTGAGATGGTTGCACGAGCCCGCCCGAGTAACGCGCTCCTGGGCAAGGAAGAGATGATACGTCTGACTATTCAGAATAAACACCATCTCTGGAATGCTGACTACAAGCCGTTGAAGGGTTACCGTGACCTCTACGAGATCTTCCGCGAGCAGATGCGTGCCGTCGCCGCCGGGGGAGAGTACCACACGGATGGTCGTACAGTGCGCCTGCTGAGCGCACCACTACCCGCCCGCCAGCTGACCTACAGTGACTGGACTTATCGCACTGTTTCTGGCATGGATATGCCCTGGAGCGGCTTCAACCGCGGTCTCGACAATGATCGAGTCTGGGAATACCAGGAGGCCAGCAGGTCGGGTCGTCTCCGCGAGGCAGGCTTCGAAAACTTTAACGTTGAGGAATTCGTGAAGTACCAGCCCATGTGGCAGGTCAAGGGCGACATTGCGGATACCGCGGATGAGGCTCGCGAGGCGCTGAGCCACGCAACCGCTGGCATGAGCCCCAAGGAAGCCATCGCCTACGAAGCTCTTAACACCGCCTTGATCCCCTTCGTGTATCTGCTGAATCTCGACAGGGTTGACAGCTGGCTGGGTGACTTCCTCCCGGCGCTCACCGAGTGGGCGTCCTGGCTGCTTCAGAACAACCCGGACCTGCTTTCGGCATACTTCCTGTTTGCCGCTTCGCAGTGCGTTGAGGAGAAGACCGTAAACCCCGTCCCCGTGCTCATGCGCGCGCTGAGGGAGTCCACCGTGCAGGTGGGCGCCCCCTCCTGCACCCTGCTCGGTTACGTGGCGAGCGCGAAGAACCCCGAGTACCGTCTGGCGGCGGCAGAAGCCATCGCGGCGCTCTTTGAGGCGGGCTTGCTGGATACATCCACCTTCGCAGAGACCCTGAAGTGGGCTCTGGAGGACGGGATGGTTCTTCCTAACCGCCTGGTGGCGACCCTGCGTGAGGTGTCGTCTATCGGTGTTCTGGCGGGTTGGCGTGTGCTGCAGGTTCTGCGCCTGCTGCTGCCGATGGTTGGCGGGTTGACGAAGGGCGGCGACTATGTGCGCCTGGCGGTGGAGCTTGCCGAACTGTACGGCACGCCGGTTGAAATCCCCGCCGAACTGGAGCCGAAAATGAAGGGCTCCACGGTGCTGGCGAAGAGCCTGCGCGCCCTGGTTGCGGTGACCCCGCGCGTGACTGAGGAGGCGCTTGCTGCCCGCGAAGCTACGCTCGCCCTGCTGGGTGGAGAAACCTCGAGCGGGGACACCTCGGGTGGGGGCACCTCATCGGTAGGCGCTGAAGGGTAGCTCACGGTAGGGGAGTCATAGGGGAGCACCCCGTATCTGCACCCCTACGCACGCAACCCCTGTGTACCCAACCTCGTGCACCCAACCGCACTCACCGCCCCGTGACGAAACGGCTTGACCGCCATCGCGGGGCGGGAGTACTCTATAGGTAATGGCGGATCATGAAGAGTCCTACTTTCTGAAATATCTTTTTCTTATATTTGTCGGATTCTTCGCTTCCCGCCATTTTTCTTTTAACCCCCGTTCCCGCGCGACCGACAGATAAGCGGCTGATGGACAAGCACGCGGCGGATAAGCGCCGCCCCGGCTCCGCGATACGTAACGGTTGGTTGCTCCCCGCGAACATTTACCCCGCAGGTCACCGATGACCAAACCCAGCGACAACCCGCGCCTACACCGCTACGATAAGAACATAGCCGCACACCACCGACGGTGACAGTCGGGTGAGACCAACGGAAAGGACGACCCGTGACCACTCCCTACGACGCATCCCCCTACCTGCAGGAATCACCCTACCTCAACGAGTCCGCCTACCTTCAGGGTGAAGCCCCCGAGGGCCTCAGCCCCCTCGTGCGCCTCATCCTGATGCGCCGCTACGGCGTGTACGTCTTCACCGACCTGTACGACCCCTCCTACCGCTCGAACTACTCGAGCATTAATGAGCGGCACCAGGCCGGCGTATTCGACACCGACCTGGGGCGGGTGTCCGTCCTGAGCAATTGCGGTCTGACCCTCAGCCCTGAGTCCCTCGCCCAGGCGCTGAACGCCAGCGCCAACGAATTTGCCCTGTTCGCGACCATCTGGTCCTACGAATACGGGTACCGCCCCGGCCGCGTGTTCCGCCGCGACTTTGATCTGCGCGCCCTGACGCTCACCGACGAGCAACGCTACACCGAGCAGATCATGCACTACCTCTCCAACCCGTACTACAACCCGGACGGCACCGAGCGAATCCTTGGCGGCCTGCCCGAGAACTACGTGCCCTACGAGTGGCAGCAGCCGATGAGCCGCTCCAACTTCACCAGCATGGAACGCAACCGCCGACCCCTGCAGATGGTCAGCGGCGTGCAGAACGCCCTGATCATGGCGGGTGCCCTCTACCAGCAGCTGCTCGGTCAGCAGCAGGCGTACAACCAGACCGACCAGCGCGACCTTGTGGCGTTGCGCCGTTTCCTCGCCCAGCATGACGCACTGCCGGCTGCCCGACCGGAGAACACCAGCCGCGAAAACCGCGTGTTCATCGCCGCCTGCCTGCACCCCGAAGACGCTGAGCACTTGCGCACCATGAAGGAGGCGCTCGCCCTCGCCGCCGCCTACTCGCGTCTGCGTTTCAACGGCACGGTGGGGGACCTGAGCCTGAGCATCGCGCCGCGCCTGAAGCTGCGCCGCAGCGAACGCACTCGCATCGCACACTTGCTCAACCGGGTGCTGGAGGCTGACCCGGTCGGTGCCCGCTACGACAGCGCGCCTGCCGCCGAAATGTACAAGCGCCTCGTCAAGGCGATTCACCCCGGTGACTACCCGTCACTGACCGCGCTGAGCCGCTGGGCTGACGACCTGTACCGCGGTGAGGTGTACAGCTTCGAGTCGCTGGTGGACCGCGCCTACGCCACCCGGGATGCGCAGAACGTGGCACGTCTGCTCTCGACCCGCCCCGGCGTGTTTGCACGCCAGCTGGTGCGCGCCCTGGATGCTTTCGAAGCGCCCCGCTACGGCATCGACACCGCGCCGAGCCCCGGCCAGCAGATCATCTTTGACGCGTTCGCCGCCGTGGCGCCGCGCGTTTCCGCGCCCATCCTGGTGCAAATCCGCAACCTGGTGACCCTGCAGCGTAACGCGCTCGCGAACCCGCCCAAGGAGCGCCCCGCCAACCCGGTGGCGGTGCAGGAGGACCGGGAGATGGCTGACTATGCGCGCCGCAACCCGGAGGGCGTCGCGAGGGTTCAGAACCTCATGCAGAACGCGGGCATCCCGAACCCGTTGGGCTCGTTCTTTGGGGATAATTCCGGCCCGGAGAACCCGCTGCCTTCTATCCCGGTCGGTTCCGAACCTGCCGCGAGCCAGCGCGAGGAGCGCCGCGCGGCGTCCGCTCAGAAGACTCAGCCTGCCGCCCCGCAGCGCATGAACCTGTCCAAGACCGGTATCGCCACCATGATTCCGGCGCGCGAGTACAGCCCGGTCGTGCTGGACCTGCTGGAGCGCCTGGTCGAGATTGGCCTGTCCGGCCGTCTTGCCGAGACCAGCATCTACCTGCCCGAGCAGGTGGGTGATACGATTATGCCGCTGAACACACGCAGTGCCCGCCCCTCCCTGGACGGTATGGGCCGCTACAACACCTCGACGGTGCACCTGCCGCCCACCGGCGTGATTCGCCTCTTCTGCTTCTGGGATGAGGGCGTGGACATTGACCTGTCGCTGATGATGTTCGATGCCGAAGGCAACTACATGGACAAGATCAGCTACTGGTCGCAGACCGTGAAAAACAGCCAGGGCGCCATTTACGCGCACCACTCCGGCGACATTACGGACGGTACCGGCGGCGCCTGGGAGTACATCGACATTGAGGCTCGCAAGGCGCTCAAGGCGGAGGTGTGCTACCTCGTGCCGGTGGTGCAGCTGTACTCCGGCTTCGGGGAGGCACACACCCTGGCCGCGGTGAACGACCTGCAGGCGGGCTTCATGGTGGTGCCCGCCGTGGGTGTGGGCGAGGTGCACGAGGTGAGCCAGGTGCACACCAAGTTCACCTTGCGCGCTGAGAGCCGCGGCGTGCTTCCGTTCATCGTGGACCTGCAGAACCGCGACCCGTACGACATCCCGGAGGAGACCGACGCCATCGTGAAGGTGACGGATATTGGTCTTGCCCACGGCATTAACGTGTTGCAGTCTGGCGCGAACATCACCGCCGTGCGTGAGCACTTTGACTGGGCGCAGCCCATGACGGTGCGCGAGTACCTGCAGCTGACCGGCGCGAAGCTCACCTCGACCGCTGAGGAGGCGCAGGAGGTGCTGGAGGCGACGGTTCCGTCGCTGGCGGCACTGTACGTGGGCTTTGAGAGCGAAGCGGAGGAAGCCCAGCCGCAGGCACAGCAGCTGAAGAATTAGAAACCGCAGAATCCTGCCGCTGCTGAACAGTAGGCGGGCGTAGCAAGAGTGGAGCCCCGGATAGTCGAAACTATCCGGGGCTCCACTCTTTTGTCATGTCATAACATTTTGGAATCTTCGTTGGATGATGAAGATGTACAGGCTTACTTAGGCGACCGCTTCGAGCTGTTGGCTCACGTACTGGTTCAGGCTCTGGTGAGAAAGCGCTGCCTGCTGAACCAGACGACGATGCAATTGCGGTGAAACACGCAAGTTGAATCGTCCTGAGAAGGAACGCAGAGAGAACGGTTCGGGTGCCTCGCGGCCATCTTCTTCAAGAATCTCAAGGGTATCGGCGACGACTTCTCGAATACCCGCGAATGCCTCGGTAGAGGTTGGGGCCAGGTATGAGAGGCTGGGGAATTCGGCTACGGTTCCGACGAATTCCTGGTCGTCTTCAGACCACTCGACGCGGTAGGTGTAGAGCTCCTGGCGGGGGAGAGTGTGACTCGGCATACTTCATGGTACCACTTCTAGTACCATTTCGGGGTGACTTAAAACCATAGAGAAAAGCCCCGGATAGATGTCTATCCGGGGCTCCACCCTTTATCCAATGCAGTTCAGAACCGAACCTTACGGGCGGTTCTCAGGAGCCAGCGACTCCTCGGTTGCAAAAATCAAGGTCTGCTTCTTACCGCGCGCACCCACCGCCGGGGTCTCCAGCAGCAGCTCCGCGTTCAGATCCTCAGCGTCCAGCTTCGCGCCAGCCAGAAGGCGGCCGGTCGCATCCTGCTTATCCTCACCGGTGATGAGGAAGAACACGTGACGCGAATTATTGATAATCGGCAGGGTCACCGACACACGCTCAGCCGGCGGCTTCGGCGAATCAGAAACCATCACGGTTACAGCCTTACCGCCCTCAACCGGATCCTCCGGCAGACCGGTACCCAGCAGAACCTGCTTACGGCCCGGGAACAGGGACGCAATGTGACCGTCCGGGCCCATGCCCAGCAGGGTGATGTCAAAGACCGGTGCGGGCCACTGGCCGCCACCGCCACCACCGCAGCCTCCGCCGCCGCATCCGCAACCACCTGCGGGCTCAGCAGCCTCAGCATCAAATTCGTCCAGGGTGGTCTCTTCGATGGACTGCTCGGGAGCGGACGAACCGCAGCCGCCGCCACCGCAACCACAGCCGCCGGAGCCGCCATGCTCGTGACCCGCGCCGCCACCGTGACCGCCAGTCAACGGAAGTTCGGTCGCGCCCTCGGGCATCTGCACGGTCACAGCCGGTGCAGAACCGGCGTAGTCACGCATCTCAAAAGCGTAGTGCTCGGCGGCAGCCTCAAGGCCGGTGAAAATATCGGACGGGCCCATGCGGTGCACATTGCCCACAACCAGGCCGTGCGAGAGCAGGGGAGCGAGCAGTGCCTCAATAGCCTGGCCGTCATTACGTTCGGGGCTGCGTTCGGGCACGTAACGCTCATCGGAGAACCAGAAGTGCACGCGGGACCAGTCGATATCCTTCACGCGCTCGTTCTCAGCCCACGCCTTCAAGGTGGCGATACCCATCGTGCCGCCGGTCAGCGAAATGTGGGCGATGGTGCGCTCAGAGAGCACATGCTCAATGATGTCGAGGATGCGGGTCACCGCGTCCGCTGCGAGAGCGTCGCGGGTCGGGTGCGCCACCAGGGTGGGGGTGGATGCGCCCATGTTCTGAATCTTAGGCATCGAAAACCTCCGGGTATTCTTCGAGATCCAGCATGTCTTCAGGCTGGCAGGTGTCATCGACGAGGGTGACGGTGCACAGCGCCTGTTTCAGCACGTCACCGTAGGTGTCGTCCGGGTCGAGGCGGCGCAGCTCCTCAGAGATGCACTCGGCAAGGGTACGCACCGGCAACGCAATCTGCTGGTCGGGTGCGTACGGGGTGGAGATGGTCGCCACGGAAATGCCGGGGCGGAACATCGTCACGGAACCGTCTTCACGCTCAATGCTGACGCGGTACAGGCCGCGGTTTGCCGCGCCGATGGTGGCGAGGTGTACGGGCGCTTCAAGCTTCCAGCCGAGCCACGTACCGAGCAGCACCACGGACGGGGACTTGCTCGAACCCCACACAACCACGCGGCGTACGGGGGAGGAGGGCATCTGCTCCAGGAGCGCAGCCAGTTGGGTGCGCCACAGGGTGAGGCGGGTCCACGCCAGGTCGGTATCGCCGGCGCGGTACACCTCGGCGAGGTGCTTGAGAGCCTCTTTCGGGTCCTCAGCGCGCGCAGAGTCGGTGATACGACGCTGAGCGATACGACCGATGGAGTGCTGTGCTGGGTTCTCCGGAACCGAGTGCGGCCACCAGACCACAATCGGGGAGTCAGGCAGTAGCAGACCGGAAATCAGTGCCTCAGTCGGGCGGGATGCGCTACCCCAGCCGCGCAGAACAATCATCTCGGATGCGCCGGTGTCGCCGCCCAGGTGGATTTCTGCATCCAGCTGGTCAGGGTCGAGCGGGTCGTGGGAGATGTGCATGATAATGCGGCTCGGGTGTTCGTGGGAGGCACGAATTGCGGCGCGCATCGCTTCGCGGGAGTGGCCCTTTTCCGCGAGGACAACGAGGGTGAGTACTCGTCCGCTGCTGAGGCTACCGTTGGCTGCAGCCAGGTTGCTCAGTTCCTTGTTGATAGCGGAAACGGTGGTGTTATGCAGGTGCGAGATCACGGGCGCCTCCAAGCGCGGTTGTCACGCTCAAGCATCTCGTGTGCTGAACGCGGACCCCACGAACCGGACTCGTAGGGTTCAGGCTTAATGCGGTTTTCTTCCCAGTACTCTTCGAAGGGGTCGAGGATCTTCCAGGAGAGCTCAACTTCTTCGTGGCGGGGGAACAGCGGCGGCTCGCCGAGCAGAACGTCCAGGATGAGGCGTTCGTAGGCTTCGGGGGACTCTTCGGTGAAGGAGTGGCCGTAGCCGAAGTCCATGTTGACGTCGCGGATTTCCATCTGGGTGCCGGGCACCTTCGCGGAGAATCGGATGGTCATGCCTTCATCGGGCTGCACGCGGATGACGATGGCGTTCTGGCCGACCTGCGGGTTTTCACGTTCGCCGAAGAGACGGTCGGAGGACTTCTTCAAGACCACGGCGATTTCGGTGACTCGGCGGCCCAGGCGCTTGCCGGCGCGCAGGTAGAAGGGGGTGCCTTCCCAGCGGCGGTTTGCGATGGACACCTTCAGCGCTGCGAAGGTTTCGGTGCGGGAGTCTGCGGGGATGTCGTTCTCGTCGAAGAAGCCGTTGACGTGCTCGCCGCCCTGGTAGCCTGCGGCGTACTGGCCGAGTGCAAAGGAGTTCGGCAGGTCGTCGATACGGACTGCTTCGAGGACCTTCGCCTTCTCGGCGCGCAGGTGCTTAGCGTCGAGGCTGAGGGGCTCTTCCATGGCGGTGAG
Organism: Rothia sp. HMSC069D01; assembly: GCF_001810135.1. NCBI lineage: Bacteria > Bacillati > Actinomycetota > Actinomycetes > Micrococcales > Micrococcaceae > Rothia > Rothia sp. HMSC069D01. The sequence continues at coordinate 448,104 of NZ_KV800108.1, read as the reverse complement.
AGCGAGCAGCTGCAGCAGGTGGTTCTGGATGACGTCGCGGGCCGCACCCACGCCGTCGTAGTAGCCTGCGCGGGAGCCGATGCCGATGTCTTCAGCCATGGTGATCTGGACGTGATCCACGTAGTGGGAGTTCCAGAGGGGCTCGAACATCTGGTTGGAGAAACGCATCGCCAGGATGTTCTGAACGGTTTCCTTGCCCAGGTAGTGGTCGATGCGGAACACGGCGTCGGGCGGGAAGACTGCCTCCACGATGGAGTTCAGCTCGCGTGCGCTCTCAAGGTTGTGGCCGAAGGGCTTCTCAATGACCACGCGGCGCCAACCGTCGACGGGGTTGATGGTGTCGTTATCGCGGGATGCGAGGTCGTGTTCGGCGAGCTTGGTGAGGACCTGCTCGAATGCCTTCGGGGGGATGGAGAGGTAGAAGGCGTGGTTGCCGTGAGCGCCACGCTCGTCGAGTTCGGCAAGGGTGCTCTTGAGTTGTTCATAGGCTGCGTCGTCGTTGAAGGCACCTTCAACGAATCGCATGCCCTGCTGGAACTGGTTCCATACGTCCTCGCGGAAGGGGGTGCGGGCGTTTGCCTCAACAGATTCACGCACGTAGGCGCGGAAGTCGTCATCGCTCCAGGGGCGGCGGCCGAAGCCGACAAGGCCGAAGCTCGGCGGGAGCAAACCGCGGTTCATGAGGTCATACACTGCCGGAAGCAGCTTCTTGCGGGCCAGGTCACCGGTTACGCCAAAGAAGACGAGCGCGGACGGCCCCGCAATGCGGGTAATGCGGCGGTCGCGAGTGTCCCTGAGGGGGTTCGCTTCATGACCGTTAGTCACAATATATTCCTTTGATTGCCTTGGTTGGTTCGTGCGGCGCGCGGTTCGTACCTTGTCGCGCGGAGGCGATGCCGCATTCTGGAAGGTGTGTACCCTGTATTGTACCGGTTTTGACGGGATTGTCTCAGTGGCACCCTAATTCACCGAGATTCCCCGAACGGTGAAGCTCTGGCGGGAACCCCGGCGGATTAGGATGCGGTGCCGCGGTGCGCATCGGGCGGTGCACACCGACAGTGTTTAGTGCCACGCTATATTTTCGATGGCTACTGGGGTGCGGCTACTTGGCCTGCTCGAGTGCTTCGCGGACGGTCTGCAGCAGCTCTTCCCAGGAGACGTCGAACTTGGACAGGCCCTCAACCTCGAGCTTTTCCACGACCTCCGGGTAGGAGACGTGAACGGAGATAGCGTCCAGAACGTTGTTGGACTCGGAGTAGTTCGGCACGATGGTGTTGCCGGTAACCTCGCCGTGATCGGCAACAGCGTTCAGGGTTGCCTCGGGCATGGTGTTCACGGTGTTGGGTGCGACCAGGCCGGTGACGTACAGGGTGTCCGGCAGCGAGGGGTCCTTCACACCGGTGGATGCCCACAGCGGGCGCTGTACGTTTGCGCCGTGTGCCTGCAGGCGTGCCCAACGCTCGGAGGAGAACATTTCCTCGAACACCTCGTAGGCGAGGCGTGCGTTTGCCAGGCCTGCCTTGCCCTTGAGCTGCACAGCGTCGCCGCCGGCAGCTTCGAGGCGTGCATCGATTTCGGTGTCTACGCGGGAGACGAAGAAGGATGCGACCGAGTGGATGGTGGACAGGTCCTTGCCGTTCTCCAGCGCCTGCTCCAGGCCGAGCATGTAGGCGTTGATGACCTCGCGGTAGCGGGTCAGGGAGAAGATCAGGGTCACGTTCACGCTGATGCCAGCAGCCAGGGTCTCTGCGATAGGGCGCAGACCTTCCTGGGTTGCGGGGATCTTAATCATGACGTTTTCGCGGCCTACACGCTCGTAGAGTTCACGTGCCATCTTGGCGGTGCCTTCGGCGTCGCGTGCCAGGCGGGGGTCAACCTCGATGGAGACGCGGCCGTCAAAACCGTTGGATGCCTTGTAAACGGGTGCGAACACATCGCAGGCTGCGCGTACGTCGTCGCAGGTTGCGGCGAAGACTGCCTCTTCAACGCTTGCGCCAGCGGCGGCAAGTTCACGCATCTGCTCAGCGTATGCGGCACCCTTGGAGAGCGCGCCAGCGAAGATGGTGGGGTTGGTGGTCACACCGACGACGTTGTGGGTCTTGATGAGTTCGGCGAGGTTGCCGCTGGTCAGACGCTCACGGGAGAGGTCGTCAAGCCAGATGGAGACACCGGCGTCGGAAAGCTTCTGAGTGGACTCAGACATGTGAAAACCTTCGATTCTTTGTCGAAATTGAAATTTGAGATATCAGTGAAAACTACTGGGCGGCGGGAGGCTCCGGCTGAGCGGTCAGCCGGAGCCTCCCCGTTGCGTCCGCGCCCCACACGTACAAGGGGGAGCGCAGTGTGCGCGGCAGTTACCGCGGCGTTGTTATTGCCTACTTAGCGGCGGCGATGGATTCCTTAGCGGCAGCCACGACAGCCTCCGCGGTGATACCGAATTCGCGGTACAGGGTCTTCGCATCGGCGGATGCGCCGAAGTGCTCGATGGATACGGCGCGGCCGGCGGTGCCGAGCAGGTCGTACCAGCTCATTGCCAGGCCAGCTTCGATGGAGACGCGGGCTGCAACCGAGGAGGGCAGAACCGACTCGCGGTACTCTGCGTCCTGCTCAGCGAACCACTCACGTGAAGGCATGGAAACCACGCGAGCCGCGATGCCCTGCTCTGCGAGGGTTGCGCGAGCCTGAACAGCGAGCTCAACCTCGGAACCGGTAGCGATCAGGATGACGTCCGGGGTGCCCTCGGTGTCAGCCATGATGTAGCCGCCGCGTGCGGTGCCCTCAGCGGAAGCGAACTTCTCGCCCTCAGCGTCTGCGTGCACGTCTTCACGAGCCCAGACGGGCAGGTTCTGGCGGGAGAGCACGATACCTGCGGGGCGGTCGAACTTCTCCAGGATGGTGCGCCATGCGACGGCGGTTTCGTTAGCGTCCGCGGGGCGAACCACGTCGAAGCCGGGGATGGCGCGCAGGGCGGAGAGGTGCTCGATCGGCTGGTGGGTGGGGCCGTCTTCGCCCACGCCGATGGAGTCGTGGGTCCACACGTACACTGAGGGAACGCCCATCAGTGCGGAGAGGCGAACGGCCGGGCGCTGGTAGTCGGAGAACACGAAGAAGGTGCCCGAGAATGCGCGGGTGGGGGAGGAGAGCACAATACCGTTAACGATTGCTGCGGCAGCATGCTCACGAATACCGAAGTGCAGCACGCGGCCGTAGGGGTTACCGGTCCAGTCTTCGGTGGTTCGCGATGCCGGGTTGAAGGACTCTGCCCCCTTGATGGTGGTCAGGTTCGAGCCGGCGAGGTCAGCGGAGCCGCCCCACAGTTCGGGGAAGGTGTCAGCAATAGCGTTGATGACGGTGCCGGATGCCGCGCGGGTTGCCACGGAGGTGCCAGCCTCGAACACGGGGAAAGCAGCCTTGTAGTCCGCGGGCAGTTCGCCTGCAACGAGGCGCTTGTACAGTTCGGCGCGCTCGGGGTTAGCCTTAGCCCATGCCTCGAACTTCTCGTCCCATGCCTTGTGTGCCGCAGCGCCGCGCTCGCGCAGCTGACGGGTGTGTGCCAGCACGTTCTCCTCGATGAAGAAGCTCTTGGCGGGGTCGAAGCCGAGCAGTTCCTTGGTTGCGGCTACCTCATCGGCGCCGAGCTTGGAGCCGTGTACTGCGCCGGTGTTCTGCTTGGTGGGGGCGGGGTAGCCGATGATGGTGCGCAGCTCAATGAAGGAAGGCTTGTCGGTGACAGCCTTCGCGCGCTCAATAGCGGCGTACAGTTCTGCGACGTCCTCAACGTAGTCGCCGGTGCGGGTCCAGTCCACGCGCTGAACATCCCAACCGTAGGACTCGTAGCGCTTTGCTACGTCCTCGGTGAAGGCAACGTCGGTGTCTTCCTCAATGGAGATGTGGTTGCGGTCCCAGACGACAATCAGGTTGCCGAGCTCCTGGTGGCCCGCAAGCGCGCTGGCTTCGGCGGTCACGCCCTCCTGCACGTCACCTTCGGAGGCGATGACGTAGACGTGGTGGTCGAAGGGGGAGGTGCCCGGTGCTGCTTCGGGGTCGAACATGCCGCGCATACGACGCTGTGCGTAGGCGAAACCAACGGCGGAGGCCAGGCCCTGGCCGAGCGGGCCGGTGGTGATTTCTACGCCCTTGGTGTGCTTGTATTCGGGGTGGCCGGGGGTGAGGGCACCCCAGGTGCGCAGGGCTTCCAGGTCGCTCATTTCGAGGCCGTAGCCGCCGAGGAACAGCTGAGTGTACAGGGTGAGGGAGGTGTGGCCGGGGGAGAGGATGAAGCGGTCACGGCCTTCCCAGCGGTCGTCGGAGGGATCCTGGTTCATGACCTTCTGGAAGAGCAGGTAGGCGACCGGCGCCAGGCTCATTGCGGTGCCGGGGTGGCCGGATCCGACCTTTTCTACGGCGTCTGCGGCGAGGATACGTGCGGTATCTACGGCGCGCTGGTCGGTTTCTGTCCACTGGAAGTTCTCTGCCACGTGGGTGTCCTTTCACAACGTGAGTGGATGCGCCAGCAGGCTTGTGCTAGCGCGCTGTCCGTCGGGTGTAACGTGCCTTCGGTGGCGCTTATTCCCGCGCCGGTAGGCACCCGGGTAGGTGCGGGGCACACGGGGTGCTGTGCGCGGGGCGTCCGGAGAGTTGTTTCGACCCTTTCGTTTTAACAGGATAGTTCACTGGGCGGAAGTATCCGGTGTGTGAATGCAGACATTCACAGGGTGATACGGGGCTGAGATGGAGAAAAAGCGACGCTACAACGCGGGCTCCGCGGATTTCGCGGTGCACGTTTGAGCTGTGTTTCTGAGCTATGCGCTGAATATTGTTCAGTAACGTAACAATTTTTGTGTAAGTGGTGAAGCTCATGTTAAGGTTGAGCAGGAAGGTTGCAGACCGAAACAGTGGTTGGGTCGGTCTGCATCTCGGTGATTGAAGCCCCTCCTCCGCGTAAGAACCGTCGATTATCTTACTGTGGTGGTGAGATAAAAGGTTCTGGAGGAGAGTGCTTTCTTTTAGTCTCTGACCGTGCACTTTGTGCGTGGTTGAGACTAAAGGTTTGTGTTATATGTATGGGCGCCGGATATGATCGGAACATATCCGGCGCCCGTCTTTTAATTTGCGATGAGAAGAAGCTCTGTCTGCTCTTGCACTGTCTGCGCTTGCGCTGTCTGTATTTGCGCTGCCTCTAGTCGGACCACTTGAACTTACGTGAGGCAACAAACCCAATGACCACGGTCCACACAATGAGGACCCAGTGCGGTTCGGCAAGCCACTGATGCTGAATGAAGTTGCCGCGCAGCGCGTCGCCCAGAGCCGCCGAGGGCGACCACGCCACAACCCCGGCGTACCAGTCAGGGAAGGACTTCAGCGGGAACACCACGCCGCCGGCACCGGCAAGAATCACCCAGGCGATATTCACGATGGCGAGGGTCGCCTCCGCACGCACCGTACCGGCGATGAGCAGGCCCAGCGCCGTAAATGCGCCAGCACCCATGATCATCGTGATGATGGAGCGGGAGACGGCGATAGCGTCCGGGCGCCACCCCAGGCCGTACCCCAGAACCGCCACCAGGGTGAACTGAATCGCCACGACCACCAGCACCGCAATGCACTTGCCCATAATCAGGCCGTTACGGCCCAGGGGAGTGGTCGCCAGGAACCGCAGCACGCCGTAGCGGCGATCAAAACCGGTGGCAATGCCCTGGCCGGACAGCGCCGTAGAAATCACGCAGAGCGCCAGAACGCCGGGGACCGCCGCGTCCATGCGGGAGACCCCGACCGAGTTCGCGTACTCATCAATCAGACCGGTGAACCGCAACGCAATAAGCGCCATGACGGGAAAAATAATGTTGAGCATCAGCTGCTCGCCGTTGCGGAGCATCGCCATGGTCTCGTAGCGGCCCTGCTCGATCACGCGCACGAGCGGGTAGTTCGCGCGCGGGGGAATGTACTCCTCGTCTTCGTCAATAGAAGAGACCCTGGGGCGAGTGTCTACGGCGGAGCGGGTGTTCGCGGTGCGTTCTTCCATTCGGTTCCCTTCCGCTTGGTTCTCTTTTGCTCGGCTCTCTTCTGCAGGCTTTTCTTTTACTTGGTTTTCTGCTGCCCGGTTATTGTTAGTGCGTGCGGTGTTGCTCATCGGATATCACGTCCTGAAATGTCGAGGAAGACATCCTCAAGAGTCTTCGGTTCCATGGTGAGGGAAATCGGCATGAGGTAACGCTCGGCGAGCGCTGAGGTGAATGCCGCCAGATGCTCGGGACGCAGTGCGCCGACCAGCTCATACGCGCCGGGTACGGAGGGTGCACCGTCACGAGCCGGGGTGTAGGGCACCTTCTCGATGAGCTCCACACCGGCACGCAGATGCGCGGGCAGCAGCTGCTCACGGGTGGGGGTGGGTGCATCCAGGGTGTACTGCAGGCGGTTCGTGCCGTCGCTGGCGATGAGCTCGGAGACGGTACCTTCTTGAACCGTGGTGCCGTTTTCAATGATGTAGACGTAGTCGGCGAGCTTCTGCGCGTCGTCAATCAGGTGCGTGGTGAGCACGATTGCGGTTCCGAGTTCACGCTGTTCACGAATAATGTCGAAGACAACGTTGCGGGATTGCGGATCCAGACCTGCGGAGGGCTCGTCGAGGAAGAGCACGTCCGGGCGGCCAATGAGGGCGGCGGCGAGAGAGACGCGCTGCTTCTGACCACCCGAGAGGCGGCGAATCGTGGTGCCGTTGAAAGCGTCAATGCCCAGGCGTTCTGCGAGCTCTTCGACCGGGTACGGGTCGGTGTACATGGTCGAAATATGCTCGAGCAGCGGGATGGGGTGCATGGCGTTGGGCAGGCCGCCGTCCTGGAGCATAATGCCGACCTTGGCGCGTAGCTCCGGGTCCGCCTGCAGCGGGTTTTCTCCGAGCAGGCGCACGGTACCGCGGGTTGGCTTGAGCAGGCCCTGAGCGCAGGCGAGGGTCGTGGTTTTGCCAGCGCCATTAGCACCGAGCAGGACGACCACTTCACCGGGGAAGACGCGCAGGTTGACCTTGTTGACGGCGCGGTAGAGCCCGCTGGCGGTGAGCCGTTCGGGGTATTTGGTGCGGAAGGCGCGTGAGGGCTTGAACTCTTTGATGAGGTCTTTAATGCTGAGCGCCGGTTCTTCGGCGATGATGCGTCGTCGTGCGGTGGGGGAGGCGCTGGGCTCCGTGTGGTGCTCAGCGTGTGCCGTTGACACGGCGGATGCACGCCCCGGGTGGTCCTGCTGGCCCGCGGTGGTGGTCTCCATAGACAGTCACTTTCGATTTTTTCGATGATGAGCGTGTGTGTGCCCCCTTCATCTTATGCCCTAACTCACGTCTAAGGCACGCTCGTTACGACCCAAAAGTTCGCTTTAAGGTAGAAAAGCTAGCAAGTAGGGGTACCTAACTAGCCAAAGAAAAACTAATTAGGACATACTTTATTTGTGTATTCCGTGAATAAGACCCCTCAGCGCGCCTCAATGAACGAGGCGCAGACCCGAAACGGCACCCGAACTGCCGCCTCGGGCTCTACTGGTGCTTCCAGTACAAAGTCCTCCGCGGCACGCACATCCAAGCGCAAAGCCGAGGCAGAAGAACGCACCAGGGACCGCGTCCTACGCGAAGTCCTTAACAATGGCCCCGTATCTGCAGCAACCCTCGGTGAGCTCCTCAGCCTCACCCCCGCAGCGGTACGCCGCCACCTCGACGCCCTCGAATCCAACAACATGATCGAGGTCGCACCCATCAAAAAGCACGGCGCCGGAGCTGGACGACCCGCCCGCCGCTACGTGATCGCCCCCCAGGGCCACGAACGCCTCGGCAACGACTACCTAATCATTGCCCGCAATGCCCTGCAAATGCTCCGCGACACGGTCGGCCAGGAAGCCCTCGAAGCTTTCGCCTCCGCCCGCGCCGCAGACATGGAAGCCCGCTACCGCCCCGTCGTAGAAGCCGCCGGTGACGATGTGGCAGCCCGAGCGCAGGCGCTCGCAGAGGCAATGAGCAAGGACGGTTTCGTGGCGACCGCTCAGGTCACCGCACCTCCTGCAGGACGAACCGTTCCCGAGCATTTCCTTGCAAGTATTCAGCTCTGTCAGGGTCACTGCCCGGTGCGCGACCTTGCTGGAGACTTCCAAGTGTTCTGCGAGCAGGAAACCGGGATTATTTCTGACCTGCTCGGCGTTGATGTCCGTAGGCTTTCAACCATGGCTTCGGGTGCTCACGTGTGTACCACGCACGTGCCCCTGAACCGTATCACCGCCGAGAGCGAGAAGAACGCAGAAGAACCTTCCGCGTAACGCTTACCGCAGTACGCAGCGGCGCACCCCGATGCCCCCCTCAAGGGTGCGACCCGCACGCTGAAACCCGCCCGCAACCACACCACGTACACCGCATCACGCATTGTGGTTGAGTGCGGCATCAGCCCCCTCAACTACCGCGCCTGCAACCGGCAGGTGGCGGCGAGAAATGTAATAACCATCGAAGAAAGGCCGTAATGACTGAGAAAGTTGGGCAGAACGCCAACGACACCGTCATTTCAGAGATCCTGGAGATGAACCCCGAACTCGAGGGCATTGGCAACTACGAGTACGGTTGGGCAGACTCCGACGAAGCAGGCCAGGTAGCAAAGCGCGGCCTGGACGAGAACGTCGTGCGCGACATCTCTGCAAAGAAGAACGAACCCCAGTGGATGCTGGACATGCGTCTGAAGGCGCTGAAGTTCTTCGAGCGTAAGCCCATGCCCACCTGGGGCGCGGATCTTTCCGAAATTGACTTCGACAACATCAAGTACTTCGTGCGTTCGACCGAGGGTCAGGCGACCTCTTGGGAGGAACTGCCCGAGGACATCCGCACCACCTACGAGCGCCTGGGCATTCCCGAGGCGGAGCGTAACTCCCTCGTCGCGGGTGTGGCTGCACAGTACGAGTCTGAGGTCGTGTACCACCAGATCCGTGAGGACCTGGAGCAGCAGGGCGTGATCTTCGTCGACACCGACACCGGTCTGCGCGAATACCCCGAACTGTTCAAGGAATACTTCGGCTCCATCATCCCGATTGGTGACAACAAGTTCTCCGCGCTGAACACCGCCGTATGGTCCGGTGGCTCCTTCGTGTACGTTCCCCCGGGAGTCCACGTGGAGATCCCGCTGCAGGCGTACTTCCGCATTAACACCGAGAACATGGGCCAGTTCGAACGCACCCTGATCATCGCGGACGAAGGCTCCTACGTTCACTACATTGAGGGCTGCACCGCCCCCATCTACAAGTCCGACTCCCTGCACTCCGCAGTGGTTGAGATTGTGCTGAAGAAGAACGCACGCGTTCGCTACACCACCATCCAGAACTGGTCGAACAACGTCTACAACCTGGTGACCAAGCGTGCGGTTGCGCACGAGGGCGCCACCATGGAATGGGTGGACGGCAACATCGGCTCCAAGGTCACCCAGAAGTACCCGGCTGTTTACATGGTCGGCGAGCACGCTAAGGGTGAGACCCTGTCCATCGCATTCGCAGGTGAGGGTCAGCACCAGGACACCGGCTCGAAGATGGTTCACATTGCACCGAACACCTCCTCGACCATTGTGTCCAAGTCCGTGGCACGTAACGGTGGCCGTAGCGCATACCGCGGCCTGGTTCAGGTTCGTGAGGGCGCTAAGCACTCCAAGTCTTCCGTGGTTTGTGACGCACTGCTGGTGGACACCATCTCCCGCTCCGACACCTACCCCTACGTGGATGTCCGCGAGGACGATGTGACCATGGGTCACGAGGCGACCGTTTCCCGCGTCTCCGAGGACCAGCTGTTCTACCTGATGCAGCGCGGCCTGAGCGAAGAAGAAGCAATGGCGATGATCGTCCGCGGCTTCGTTGAGCCTATCGCCCGCGAGCTGCCGATGGAGTACGCACTCGAACTGAACCGCCTGATCGAACTTCAGATGGAAGGATCTGTGGGCTAATGCCGACCAACGAAGAAACCCTGGGTTACCACTCCCCGATCATCCCCGGCATGGACCAGGAGGGCGAGAAGCTCGCCACCGAGTTCGCCCACGATGACACCCTGTACCGTGCCACCGAGGCACACCACCAGGGCTCCAACCCGAACAACATCCAGAAGGTACTCGAAGCATCCCGTGCAGAGCGTAAGACCTCCTACAACGTGGAGGACTTCGCGCCCCTGACCGGTCGTGAAGAGGACTGGCGCTTCACCCCGCTGAAGCGTCTGGGTGGCCTGCACCTGGAGAAGCTGACCGGCACCGCACCGGCACCGCAGATCACTGCACCCGAGCAGGTTCAGGTTGAGACCGTCTCCCGTGAGGATGCACGCATCGGCTCCGCAGGTATCCCCGAGGACCGTGTGGCAGCGAACGCGTGGTCCAGCTTCACCGAAGCAACCGTGGTGACCATCCCCGCCGAAGCTGAACTGGCTGAGCACGTGGAAATCGACATCACCGGCACCGGCAACGAGGCAGCCGCGCAGCACATCGTGATTGAGGCTAAGCCCTTCTCGAAGGCTGTCGTGGTTCTACGCCACACCGGCTCCACCGTCCTGGCACAGAACGTTGAGTTCGTGGTGAACGACGAGGCTGAGCTGAACGTTGTTTCCGTGCAGCAGTGGGCTGACGACGCAATCCACGCCTCCGCACACTACGCTAAGCTGGGCCGCAACGCACGCTTCAAGCACGTTGTGGTGTCCCTCGGCGGCGACCTGGTGCGCGTGACCCCCTCCACTAAGTTCACCGCTCCCGGCGCTGAGACTGAAATGTACGGCCTGTACTTCGTAGACGCAGGTCAGCACATTGAGTCCCGCCTGTTCGTGGACCACTCCGTACCCAACTGCAAGTCCCGCGTGACCTACAAGGGCGCGCTGCAGGGTAAGGGTGCGCACTCCGTATGGGTTGGTGACGTTCTGATTGGTAAGGATGCAGAAGGCACCGACACCTACGAGCTGAACCGTAACCTGCTGCTGGAAGTTGGCCCCCGCGCTGACTCCGTGCCGAACCTGGAGATTGAGACCGGCCTGATTGAGGGCGCCGGCCACGCATCCACCACCGGCCAGCTCGATGAGCAGCACCTGTGGTACCTGCAGGCTCGCGGTATTCCGGAGGCTGAGGCACGCCGTCTGGTCGTGCGCGGCTTCCTGAATGAGATCATTCAGCAGATCCGTGTCCCCGAACTTGAAGAGCAGCTCACCGAGGCCCTTGAGGCAGAGCTCGCCCTCAGCAACAACTAAGCTTTACCAGGAGAAATCAATGTCTACTCTTGAAATCAAGGACCTTCACGTCTCGGTTATCCTCGACGACGAAACCACCAAGCCCATCCTGAAGGGCGTTAACCTGACCATCAACTCGGGCGAGATTCACGCAATCATGGGCCCGAACGGTTCCGGTAAGTCCACTCTGGCTTCCACCATTGCTGGCCACCCCAAGTACCAGGTTGATTCCGGTCAGATCCTGCTCGACGGTGAGGACATCACCGAGATGAGCGTGGACGAGCGTGCACGCGCAGGCCTGTTCCTGGCTATGCAGTACCCGGTTGAGATTCCCGGTGTGACCATGTCCAACTTCCTGCGTTCTGCTAAGACCGCTGTGGACGGCAAGGCTCCCTCCCTGCGTACCTGGACCAAGGACGTTAAGGAAGCCATGAAGAACCTGGAGATTGACCCCGACTTCATCGCACGTAACGTGAACGAGGGCTTCTCCGGTGGTGAGAAGAAGCGCCACGAGATTCTTCAGCTGGAGCTGCTCAAGCCCAAGTTCGGCATCCTGGACGAGACCGACTCCGGTCTGGACGTTGACGCACTGAAGATTGTGTCTGAGGGCGTGAACCGTGCGCACGAGGCTAACGACATGGGCGTCATGCTGATTACCCACTACACCCGCATTCTGCGCTACATCAAGCCGCAGTTCGTGCACGTGTTCGTGGACGGCAAGATGGTTGACCAGGGCGGCCCCGAGCTGGCTGACCGCCTGGAAGAAGAGGGCTACGTTTCTTACGTGGGTAAGAAGTAAGCTTCTTCTCCTTATCGGATTCTGATAGAAAGATAGAACTATGACTGAGACTGTGCAGGTTCGTGTTCCTCAGGAAGAAATTGAGGAAGCCCTCAAGGAGGTCATTGACCCGGAGCTCGGCGTCAATATTGTTGACCTTGGTCTGCTCTACGGTCTGCGCTGGGATGAGGATGGAACCCTCATTCTGGACCTGACTCTGACCACCGCGGCGTGCCCGCTGCAGGAGGTTATTGAGGAGCAGGTTCAGAGCAACCTGGAGAACCTGGTTGATTCTTGGCGTGTGAACTGGGTTTGGATGCCGCCGTGGGGCCCGGAGCGTATTACTGAGGACGGCCGCGATATGATGCGCGCGCTGGGCTTCAACATCTAAGCTCCTGACTCGCAGATAAGGTACCCGCCCGGTGCGGAAGGTGTATGCCTTCGGCACCGGGCGGGTATTTTTGTGCGATATCAGATATGTGAGCAGTGGATGCTTGTTCTGAGCAACGCCAATTTTTGCCACTTTGACAATGGGGGGGTCAAGTATATTTCCTTGTGAATCATACACTCACATCATATTTAGGCTCCTTATGCAATGGCTGCTTGAGGATGCCGAAAGGAAATCATGGCACAAAAGATTATTGCCGCTGACGGTTCTGTCTACGTTAAGAAGAAGCCTTTCTACCTCCGTTGGTGGTTTATCACTCTCGTTATTCTTGTTCTTCTTGGCGGTTGCGCTTCGATGATGGGCGGCGGCTCCAGCAAGTCTACGAGTGCGAGCGCTTCTTCATCTTCTGCAGCTGCTGATTCTTCTGCTGCTACTACTGAGGCTTCTCAGAAAACTGGTACTGAATCCTCTCCCGTAGCTGGGGCGGAATCCAACGCAAAGCAGAATGATAACAGCGTTCCCACTGAATATAAGTCTGCTTTGAAGAAGGCGGAGTCTTATTCTCGCACCATGCACATGTCCAAGCAGCGTATCTACGACCAGCTCACCAGTGAATTCGAAAAGTTCACTCCTGAAGCTGCTCAGTATGCTGTGGACAATATGAAGGCTGACTGGAACGCAAATGCCCTGGAGAGCGCAAAGAGCTACCAGAAGACGATGAACATGTCTCCTGAAGCAATCCGTTCTCAGCTGACTTCTTCCGTTGAAGGTTTCACCGAGGAAGAAGCTGATTACGCAGTCTCTCACCTGAGCTAATTCAATAGATGATTCATAGAAGCCGCCCGGCATGGAACACAATCCATACCGGGCGGCTTCTATTTTCGGTTAGCGCTGAACCTAGTCGTTCAGGTGTAGCAGCTTCAGCGAGTGTTCATACTTGATCATGAGGCAGGTACGAGTCGGTTCCTCCAGAAGCGCCAAACGCTGCGGGTCAGTATTATCCGCAATATCGGCAAGCTTCACCAGACGAGCCAAATCATTCACACGCACCCGGCTCAGATACGACTCACGCGACTCACCCGGGCGGCGGGTCAAGGCCTCAATCGCATCCACAATACGCGTCGAGAAGTGACGCGCCAAGAAAGCGAGAGAAACGCCGGTATCCTCCACCGTGTCATGCAACAGTGCCACGATCTGCACTTCAGCCTTCAGCTCTTCCAAAGAGGTATCAGGGTGAGTTGCGGCAGCCAACTCAGACACAAGCTTACGTGCCCCAAGAGCTACACGGCGGGGGTGGGAGATATAGGGCCAGCCGTTACGGTCAGTCTGCCCCTCATGCGCCTTATCAGCGATGCTGTCTGCCAGGCGAACCATCTCTTTGTAGTAGTTATTCGACATGAGAACCTCCGTTGGTTTGAACTCCTGCGAGTTGATGGTCCCAGCGACGTTGTCCGCACCAACGCGGCACGGGTGGTAGCTGGTACCAACACTTTACTCCAGTAACTACGCGGCGGCGGCAGAACTCGCCCGAGACGCCCTTAATACGTCAAATATGACGCGCCGAAGAAGAAAATAGGGTATTTTTCCTTCTGAAATTGTGGGTTTAGTGCCCTTTCTGCCGTGTATCTGCGGTTGGTAACAGGCATTCAGGAGGTGCCCGCCACCTCCACGAAAGTGTCCGCCGACCCCTTTGGTGCCGCCCGGTGTAACTCGCCCAAAATCTCATATGGTGGCAAAAAATTTCTGTCTTTTTCTGGCGAAAATCGGTGCACAAACCGCCCAACACTAAGGCAGTTTAAGCGTGTTTAGCACACACCGATACACACTCATCAAACGGAAAAAATGCTCGCACTCCGTGCCCTGCTAAAACCTTCAAAAACCCGTATTTTTGTGCGAAAATACGCGATAAACTGGGGGCAACCAAACATCGGAGAACACCATGGCAGAGCTCTACGAGCGCTTCGTCGCTTTGTATCCCTACCCACACGAGCGAATCCGCCACGGCGCCCCACGAGCCGAACTTAACCGGCGATACCTCGAACACCTCTACGAGGGCAAGAACCGGGGAACAACCCCCATCGTGGTTGCCCTCGACCCGACCCTGCTCGGGACCATTGAGAATAACGTCTCCCTGCGCACCTCAACGCCCGTGCAGAACATCACCGCAGACACCGTCAAGCGGTACGCACACGAGCTCATCACCGACCAGCATCATTACCTGGACCAGGTCGGTGTAGAAGTCGCCGCGCATGAGGCGTTCCGACAGCTGAACGAGAGCGCCTACCTGCAAACCTACCGCCGTCTCATGGAAAACGGCGAACTCGGTGAAGACGATATCGGCATGCCGCTGAAGGCGGAGTACCCCTTCGAACTGACCGCCGGCATCATCAATGAGAAGGTCAAAACCACCGACATCGACAGCGCCGCGGAACTGCTGATTATGGACCTGCCGCTGCGGGATGTATCCGGGGTGTTCGCCTACCTGCCCTTCGGCGGCTGGGATTCCAGCCCCAGCCCCGAGGCGATGCTGTCCATTGCCCGCTACTGGTTTGAACGCGATGACGCCTACCCGGCTGTTATCGCCTCAGACTTTATCGAGTTCTACACGCCGGTACCGGTCACGACCCGCCGCGACGCCGAGATTCTGGCGGTCGAGCACACGATGGTTTCCTCGGCGATGCCGGTGCGCGTCTACCGCGGCTTCGACAAGCTCGTGGAGGCGCTCTACGGTCAGCACGACTGGTACCTGTGGTGGGAGCAGCTCCCGGCGGCGCTCCTCATTGAAACGCCCTAAACCAGCCTAGCTGGGCGATTAAAGCGAAGGGGCGGGATGAACCTACAAGGTTCACCCCGCCCCTCTCGCGTGTCTGCGCTATTTCAGTTCGTCCACGTGCCGCGCCCGCAAAGCACGAGCGGTCGCCGTCGCGTAATCAACCGCCTGCACCACCCACGGAATCAGCAGCCGCCAATACATGCGCTTGGGCAGGTTACGCGCCACCGCCGCCCTGCGCAACGCACCCCAACGATCCATGAGCGCCGGAATCGACCGGACCATCAACGCAATCAGCAGACCCAGACGCTCGGGAGAAAGACCCACGAAACGCAACGGCGAACACAGCCTCACAAAGCCGTCAATCAGAACCGGCAGGGGAGTGCTCACCAGCAGAGCGCGGGACGCATAAAAAGCCGTCAGCATAGTCGCGATAGCATCCGCGCCGGAGGCGTACTGGGCCGTCAACACGTAATAGGCGACCATAATCAGTAGTAGCAGAGACAACGCGCGAACCACCAGCCACAGCTGGGAGGCAGGCACGCCAGCCCATAGAGCGCACAGAGTGGAGGCGACCAAAGCCACCAGCGCCACCTGCCAGCCGGTCACCGCCAACAGCAGAAACAACCCAAAGAAGAGCGTACCCTTGAGCCACAGCGGCGCCCGATGCACCGGCGTGTTCAACGGCTGATAGAAACCCACCAGCAGAGTACCGGGATTGAAATCCGAGCCCTGGCCGGCGGGGCGAGGATTCACGCGCGGCGTGTTAGCGCCCATGCGCGCCTCCTGCCGAATCCAGACCTTCGGTCGCACCCTCGTTCGGGAACCCCTCGGCACACCACGTGCGGTACTGCTGTACCAGCTGCCCCGCATCCCCCTGAGCGAGCAGGCGCCCGTCATGAATAATCACGGCTTCATCGCAGGACGCCGCCAAATCCAGGTCGTGCGTACTGAGCACCAGCATCTGATCCAGCGACTCCAAATGCTTGAGTAGCCGCGCGCGATTGCGCAAATCCAGCAGGGTGGTCGGCTCATCGAGCAGAAGAATCTGCGGGCGCGCCGCCAGCACACTGGTGAGAGCGACCAGCTGCTTTTCGCCTCCTGAGAGGGTGAAAACGCTCTGGTTTTCAAGGTGCTCAAGGCCGCGCTCGCGGAGCAGTTCACGAATCCGTTCGAGGCGCTGCTCACCGCTGAGGGTGCTACCTTCAACGGCGGCGGCACGGCGCAGGCTCAAGTCAATATCTTCCGCAACGGTGGGCATAATCAGCTGCGCCTCCGGTTGGGCGAAGAGCATGCCCACACCCTCAAAAGCGCCCTGTGAACCAGCGCGAGAACTCGCACCCTTCGAGTCGCGGCTCGGTGCCTCCATGGTGTCGACACCGTTCACGCGCACAATACCTTCATCCGGGTGGGTGAGCCCATTGAAAAGCCCCAGTAGGGTGGACTTGCCGCTACCGTTCAGACCCAGCACCGCGGTGCGCTTCGCCGTGAACTGCAGGCTCACATCCTTGAGGATACGGCGATGCCCGCCTTCGGGCAGCTCGGTGAAAACACTCACCGATTCAAGCTCAAGGGCGGGCATGCTGGTAGAGGCGCTCACCGCCTGCTCGCCCTGCACCTGCTGCGGTGCAGGCTGGCGCGTGGAGCGGCGAAAAAACATAGCTATCCTCTCGTGTGGCACATCGTGTGCCTTTAACGCTGGGCAGAAGCCAGGGACGGGAAGGCGCGGCGTACCGACAGACCAACCAGAACCGCGATCGTGGACTTCACCAGATCCCAGGGAACGAATACCATTGCCGCGCTGAACGCGGCGTCAAAAGTCATGTGGGCGTTCACCATCATACCGGCGATACCGCAGGCGGTCAGAACCACAAAACCGCAGAAGTTCGCGACCAGAGCCATGAGGAAGGTCGCACCAACCGAACGGGTGTTGCGGGTGAACAGGTAGGCGAGGGTACCGGCAATAGCGGCGAAGGGCAGGAAGCCGAGCAGGTAGCCGGCACTCGGGGAGGCGAGCGTACCCAAACCGGCGCCGCCCTTAGCGAAGATGGGCAGGCCAGCGAAACCAACCAGCAGGTACAGCGCTACGGAGGCGGTGGCACGCTTGCCGCCGAGCACCTGTGCGGTGATGTAAATGCCGAGGGTCTGGAAGGTGAAGGGAACCGCAACGCCGCCCAAGCTGACGGCGGGCATGATGGCGAGCGCGGCGATGAAGCCCGCGAACACTGCGATGAGGGAGAGATCGGTGGCGAGGGAGGTCTTTGCCGCTACGTTACGGCGCGGTGCCTGAGTTGCCTGGGGTTCCTGGGCTGATTCGCGCACGGAATCGGTCATTGGGGTGGTACTCCTTTGGTACGTATTGCTCTGCAGATTTTTCTACAGAGTTGAGGGTAGCGGTGGTTGACTGCTTGTCACAACCCAATTTTTGAACAATGTTCTACGAATAGTGTTCGGTATGTATCGTACACCGCACACCATGAAAACAAAAGGTGCCCCATATGCGCACTTGGCACGCCTGCACTAAAATTGATGAGGTGCTCTGCGCGCTCGCCGTTTCTAACCCGGCAAATCCCGCCCACCGAGCACTATCAACCCACACACCAGACCGCCATCCGGAAAGGCACCCATGATTGCTGTACAGAACCTCGAATTGCGTGCAGGTGCGCGCCTGCTCATGGAAGAGGTCACCTTCCGCATCGATAAGGGTGACAAGATCGGTCTGGTGGGCCGCAACGGTGCCGGTAAGACCACTATGACTAAGGTGCTTGCCGGTCTGACCCTGCCCGCTGACGGTACGGTGACCCGCAGCGGTACTATCGGCTACCTTCCGCAGGACCCGAAGGTGGATGACATGAGCCAGCTGGCGCGTGACCGTATCCTTTCGGCGCGTGGCCTGGACGGCGTGGCGCGCAAGATGCGTCAGGCGCAGGACGATATGGCGAGTGAGGACCCGGCGGTGCGCGCTAAGGGTATGCGCCGCTACGACCGTCTTGAGGCTGAGTTCATTGCCGGTGGCGGCTACGCGGCTGAGTCGGAGGCGGCGGTCATCACCTCCAACCTGGACCTGCCGGAGCGTGTGCTTGCCCAGCCGCTGTCTACTCTGTCGGGTGGTCAGCGTCGCCGCGTGGAGCTGGCGCGTATTCTCTTCTCGAATGCGGACACCATGCTGTTGGACGAGCCGACCAACCACCTGGATGCCGACTCGATTATGTGGCTGCGTGACTTCTTGAAGAACTTCTCGGGCGGCCTGATGGTCATTAGCCACGACGTCGACCTGATGGAGCTGGTGGTCAACCGCGTCTTCTACCTGGACGCGAACCGCTGCGTGATTGACCAGTACAACATGGGCTGGAAGAACTACCTGACTCAGCGTGAGCAGGATGAGCACCGCCGCAAGCGTGAGCGTGCGAATGCGCAGAAGAAGGCGAATGCTCTGATGGAGCAGGCGAATAAGATGCGCGCGAAGGCGACGAAGGCTGTTGCTGCTCAGCAGATGATTAAGCGTGCTGAGAAGCTTCTGCGCGGTCTGGAGGATGAGCGTCAAAGCGATAAGGTTGCGGCGATTCGCTTCCCGGATCCGGCGCCGTGCGGTAAGACTCCGCTCTCTGCCCAGGGCCTGTCGAAGTCCTATGGCTCTCTGGAGATTTTCACGGACGTTGATTTGGCGATTGACCGCGGTTCGCGCGTGGTGGTGCTGGGTCTGAACGGTGCCGGTAAGACCACTCTGCTGCGCATGCTGGCTGGTTCCACCGAGCCTGATACGGGTGAAGTCGTGTACGGTCACGGCGCGAAGCTGGGTTATTTCGCGCAGGAACACGAAATTCTTGATGGCGACCGCACCGTCTTTGAGAATATGAAGTCTGCCGCCCCGGATCTGGATGACACCCGTGTGCGTACGATTTTGGGTTCGTTCCTGTTCTCCGGTGATGACGTGGATAAGCCTGCCGGTGTGCTTTCCGGCGGCGAGAAGACCCGTCTGTCCCTGGCGACCCTGGTGGCATCGAGTGCAAACGTGCTGCTGCTCGATGAGCCGACCAACAACCTGGACCCCGCCTCGCGTGAGGAGATTCTGAACGCGTTGAAGGCGTACCAGGGTGCAATCGTGATGGTTTCTCACGATGAGGGCGCCGTGGAGGCGCTGGACCCCGAGCGTGTGCTGCTTCTGCCGGATGCGGTGGAGGACCTGTGGTCGAAGGAATACCAGGATCTTATTTCGCTGGCGTAGAGCACTATTTGCTGGCATATAAGCATGGGGGAGGCTCCGGTGCTGTGTGGCATCGGGGCCTTTTTGTATGTATTGCGCGTTGTTTTATTGTTCGTGGCGTATTTTTGTGTTCTGAAAATGTGTTGCGGAGATATTGTCGGTATTTTTCTCGTGAATAGTGCGGAAAAATGTGACCTGACCTGTGGGGTTGTATTGTTTTCTGATCATATGTGGTGTAATTGCATTCCCGTGCATGTGACTTGTGGGTTCTGACACACCAAACTCGCGGCGTATTTGACGGGAAATAATGTTGCCTTGTGGGTTTTTCTGCGAGAAAGAAAAGCTCTCGGGCGATATTTCAGGGGGTCTGTGTGGGCTTTTTGAATTTTTCATGTGTCTCTACATACATTGTGGGAAAAATGGTAGAAACACAACATGCATGGGGCGTAGACTTGTAACTGTTCCCGCCACTGCGAGGACGCAAACGCGAAACATTAGGGCTCACTACCGATGGTGAGCTAGCGCGGGGGAGAAGAGATTCCCGCCCGCTCACGAAGGAGAACTACCAATGCACAACACTGAGTTCGAGAAGTACCCCACCTCCGGTGAAGAGAACGTTGAGGTTGACGTCTTCTGGCCCATCCAGGACGCTTAATCTCTCACCCCGATAGGTCGGGATAAGGATTAGAAAAGCGCCCCGCCGCTTCCGTAGGGAAGTGACGGGGCGCTTTGCTGTCCTCGGTGAGAATTTAGTTATGCGGCACGTTATGCGGCGTGAATACCCAGTCCGAACATTTGCAGAGGGTATTCGGTAAAGCCCATCATGGCTGCCGCGTACCAGGCGACGTACCCGGTCAGTGCTAGAACGAGTGCCTTCTCGCGTACACTGCCGGCATCACCCAGGATCGGCAGCGCCATGTAGCCGCTCTTTTTCCATAGGGGGGATGCCACCAGGGGTTTGATAACAATGGGGTAGAGGGGCAGCAGCCCGCGGGTTGTCAGCAGGTCGCCAATCAGGTGGATGGTGGCGCCGACCGAAATAGCCCAGGGGAGCAGCGCCAGTGAATCAGTCGTGTAGGCGGCGTACCCGAGGGCGACGGCACCGATCCATCCACCCGGTGCGCCGAGCACGCGCAAGGCTAGACCGCCCGAGAATGCGGCAAGAAGTAGTGAAGCCCAGGGGATTCCGTTGTAGCTCAGGTTGGCACTGAAATAGGCGATCGCCCAGAAGGCAACCAAGCCCAGAATGGAGTGTGTTCCCTTACGGTGTCCGCCGCTGACTGCCCCGACAATGCGTGCTACCCAGCGTGAAATGGGCGGAATGGAGTTGGCGATACTGCCGTTGTGGTGGTCAATATCCGG
Organism: Rothia sp. HMSC069D01; assembly: GCF_001810135.1. Classification (NCBI taxonomy): domain Bacteria; kingdom Bacillati; phylum Actinomycetota; class Actinomycetes; order Micrococcales; family Micrococcaceae; genus Rothia; species Rothia sp. HMSC069D01. Next base: position 427,402 of record NZ_KV800108.1, on the reverse strand, counting down.
TAGCATGCCCGCACCGGCGCACGCCAGGGTGGTCACGATGAGGGTGGGGGTATCGGGAACCTGCACTACTCCCGTCTCGACGAGCACTAGCCAGCCAGCTGCGGCGCTGACGGTGTGCGAATAGCCCATCATGGGGAGGTGCCTCCTTGAATGCGAATGCTCAGCGAGTGTGATTGCCCTGCGAGTGTGGTTGCCCGGGTGTCGGGATGTTCACTCGAACTAATTAGAACAAATATAGCATATATCGAAATTACTTTCGATAGACGGGGTTATCCCTCAAACGGCGTCACCTCAAGCGACATCACCTCTCGATGGCACTACCCTTCAAACGGAAGAGTCTGCTTCCAGAACTCACGCTCGCGCAGGTAGTTCTCCAGCCAGCCCACATGCTCGGAGCACGCCAACCAAATCTTGCGACGCTCGGGGGTATGCACCTTCGGGTTGTTCCAGAGCAGCTGAAATTCTGCCGCCTGCTGGCAACCCTTGCGGGAGCACTTGGCGTACTCGGGTTGTGCGTCCTGTGAAAGTGAACCGAGCAGATCCATGTTTTCTTATCCTTACTATTGCGCCTCTACGTGCGGTGTTATTCCGTGCCCGCGTGATTCCGCGGAAAAGGGGTGCGGGCTGTTCCGCTTCAGATAGTGTACGCGCCCGATGAGGCATGTAAAAGAAGGGGAGCAGGTGTTCAGTGTTCAAGAGTGGAGTGTAGCCTGCGGCACCTTTGCGCTAAAACGCGGTAAAATAGGGTTTGTCTGTCCATCCGTCCACACCCCAACCGCGTAGCCGCTGCATCGGCTCTGATCGTGAGGGGTCGACTCATCAAGGAAGCTCATGAGCGAGAACACTCCCAAGACCGTGCTGGTCACCGGCGGCAACCGAGGCATCGGCTACGAAATTGCCAAGGAATTCCAGGCAGCAGGACACAATGTCTGCATCACCTACCGCAGCGGTGAAGCCCCCGAAGAATTTTTCGCCGTCAAGGCAGATGTACGCGATGCCGACAGCATTAACGAAGCTTTCAAGGAAATTGAGGCAGAATTCGGTCCCGTGGAGGTGCTGGTCGCCAACGCAGGTATCACCCGCGACATGCTGCTGATGCGCATGAAGGAATCCGACTTCACCGACGTGGTCGACACCAACCTCACCGGTTCTTTCCGCGTGGTTCAGCGCGCCATCAAGGGCATGCTGAAGCTCAAGCGTGGCCGCATCATCCTGGTGTCCTCCGTGGTGGGTCTGTACGGTTCCCCCGGCCAGGTCAATTACTCCGCATCTAAGGCGGCGCTGGTTGGCATGGCACGCTCCATCACCCGTGAGCTGGGCGGCCGTAACATCACCGCTAACGTGGTGGCACCGGGCTTCATTAACACCGCAATGACCGAGGTTCTGCCCGAAGAGACCAAGAAGAACTACCTCGCGTCCATCCCGGCTGGTCGCTTTGCGGAGGCAGAAGAGGTCGCTCGCGTGATTCGCTGGCTCGCATCCGATGAGGCTAGCTACATTTCTGGTGCTGTCATCCCCGTTGATGGCGGCCTGGGCATGGGTCACTAACCCCACCCCGTACGGACTGCACGAAGCGCCCGAGCGTGGGCGCACCCTTTCTAAACTTAAGGACATAAAACTATGGCACAGCTGACCGGCAAGACCATCATCATTACCGGCTCCTCCCGCGGCGTTGGCGCAGACACCGCGCAGATTCTCTCCGCTGAGGGCGCGAACATTGTGGTGAACTACCGCTCCAAGGCACCGCGCGCGAACAAGATCGTCAAGGCTATTGAAGAGGCTGGCGGCAAGGCAATCGCAGTGCAGGCTGACGTGACCAACAATGAGGACCTGCAGAACCTCGTCAACACCGCCGTGGAGACCTTCGGTTCCTTGGACTACCTGATCCTGAACGCTTCGGGCGGTATGGAAACCGGCATGGGCGAAGACTACGCAATGCGCCTGAACCGTGACGCACAGCTGAACCTGGCACGCCTGGCTGCAGAAAAGATGCCCGAAGGCGCACGCATCGTGTTCGTGACCAGCCACCAGGCGCACTTCATCCGCGAGGTTGAGACCATGGACGAGTACAAGCCCGTCGCAGAGTCCAAGCGCGCAGGCGAAGACGCACTGATTGCCGAGATTCCCGCACTTTCCGAGAAGGGTATCTCCCTGGTCGTCGTGTCCGCTGACATGATTGAAGGCACCGTCACCGCAACCCTGCTGAACCGCCTGCACCCCGGCGCTATTGAGCAGCGCCGCGAGACCGCCGGCAAGCTCTACACCGTCAACGAGTTCGCGCAGGAAATCGCGAAGATGGTCACCGCAGACGTTGAGACCGGCCACGTTGAGCTGGTCGGTGGCGCACGCGGCTTCATCGACTAATAACTTCAGCTGCTATAGGTGCCGTTGCGGATGCGCCCGCCCCTCTGACAAGGTACATTTGATCAGGCGCGCCGCCCCTGACGCGGCGGCACCTATAGCCCATAAGGCTTCGCGCGAGGAACCCAATGTGGGGTACCCGCGCACTATGCGCCAACCGCTCCGATAACTCGGCACGGGTTGCGGGGTGGGGGCGCATCCCATCCATCTAACTCACTGGAAGAAGAACCATGAGCACCGTACTCAACCTTCAGAATGTCTCCGTGATTCGCGGCGGCCGCAAGATTCTCAACGACGTTTCCTGGACTGTGAACGAAGGTGAACGCTGGGTTGTTCTGGGCCCCAACGGCGCCGGTAAGTCCACTCTGCTGTCGGTTGCGGCAGCCCGCCTGCACCCGACCAGCGGCGAGGTTGAAATCCTTGACGAGACCCTCGGCGCTGTTGACGTGTTCGACCTGCGCCCGCGCATTGGTCTGTCCTCCGGTGCTTCGGCAAACCAGATTCCCGCCAACGAGAAGGTTTCCGACGTTGTCGTGACCGCAGCGTACGCTGTGTCCGGCCGCTGGAAGGAAGAATACGACGTCATGGACGACGAGCGCGCCACCGAGCTGCTGGCTGAATGGGGTGTCGACACCCTCGCTGACCGCACCTTCGGCTCCCTCTCCGACGGCGAGCGTAAGCGTGCACTGATTGCCCGCGCCCTCATGACCGACCCCGAACTGCTGCTGCTGGACGAGCCCGGCGCAGGCATGGACATCTCCGGCCGTGAGGACCTGGTCGAGCGTCTGACCGCACTTGCCGCCGACCCCTACGCACCGGCTACCGTGCTCATCACCCACCACCTCGAGGAAATCCCGGCGGGCTTCACCCACGCTCTACTGGTCCGTGACGGTGGCGTGGTCGCCGCCGGCCCGATCCTGTCCACCATTACCGAGGCGAACCTCGCAGCAACCTACGACATGGATCTGGCTCTGACCGTCACCTCCGCGGGTCGTTACTCCGCGTTCAAGCGCGCATGAGCCGTGCCCCGAAGCAGCTGAGCGCCGAACAGATTGCTGAGCGTGCCGAGCGTGTCTACGCCATCGAGTCGGTCACGGCTCTGGCGCAGGCACCCGAGCAGGCTTTGCGCTACTACACGCAGCTGACCGATGTGAAGCTCCGTAGCGCCATGGAGCCGCAGTGGGGTATTTACATTGCGGAGTCCTCGAAGGTGATTCGTCGTGCGCTCGTTGCCGGTCATCAGCCCGTTTCTTTCCTGATGAGTGAGAAGTGGGCTGATGATTTGGCGGATGTTCTGCGCGCCCATCCTGACACTCCCGCGTATGTGGGTAGTGAGGAGCAGCTGGAGCAGGTGACCGGTTTTCATCTGCATCGTGGTGCGTTGGCGGCGGTGGCTCGTCCGGCGCCGCAGCTTCTGGAGCAGTTGCTGCAGGGTGCCTCTCGCGTGGCGATTTTGGAAGATATCGTGGACCACACGAATGTGGGCGCTATTTTCCGTTCGGCTGCCGCGCTGAACGTGGATGCTGTGCTGGTGACTCCGCGGTGCGCTGATCCGCTGTATCGCCGCTCGATTCGAGTGTCGATGGGTACCGTTTTTCAGGTGCCGTGGGCTCGCCTGGAGTCGTGGCCTGCTGACTTGCAGACCCTGCACGATCTGGGCTTTAAGAGCGCGGCGTTGGCTTTGGAGGAGGACTCGCTGACCCTGGAGGAGCTGTCTGCTCGCCGGGATGAGAAGCTTGCGCTGATTCTGGGCACGGAGGGGCACGGACTGTCGCCCCGCACCTTGGCGGCGTGTGATGATACGGTGATGATTCCGATGTCGCACGGTGTGGATTCTTTGAACGTTGCGGCGGCGAGCGCTGTGGCATTCTGGGAGACCCGCCCACGTTCATAAACTGACTTCTAACCTGGTTCCTAACCCGCGTGAGTGCCTTCTTCGGGTGCCCTCGCGGTGTGTGGGTTGGTGCCTGTGAGGGAACGTACTGGGATTTAATCCGTGAAGGTGGTACCCTTAATGGGTTGTGTGCGCCCTATGCGGGCACAATGGTGATGCGCTCTGAGATTTTCTCGATAGCTGCACATCGAAAAACCTACTCCATCTATATAAGGGCTACTGGCAAAATCCAGTAGCAGAAGAAGGTAATCAATGAAGGCAGAAATCCACCCGGACTACAACCTGGTTCTGTTCCGCGACCTCGCATCCGGCAAGGTCTTCCTGACCCGTTCCACCATGACCTCGGACAAGACCGAGAAGTGGGAAGACGGCAACGAGTACCCGATCGTCGAGGTTGAAATCTCGTCCGAGTCGCACCCGTTCTACACCGGTAAGCAGCGCATCATGGACTCCGCAGGTCGCGTCGAGCGCTTCAACGCACGCTTCGGCAACTTCGGCAAGAAGTAAATCTTCTGTCCCAGTTTTGCTTTTTAGCGAAATCAATGCCCCGTTCTCCTTGGTTTTCAGGGAGGCGGGGCATTGTGCGTTCTGCGGCACATAGCAAAATAAATCGCGTGAACGTGAGGAAAGTTGTAGTGTAAAACCTTTCGTTCGCCGGTGCGCAGACCCGCTGACAGCGTTACAATGGGAAAGTATTTTGCGAGTTGTGCATTTTCTGTGCCCTCCAGCGCCGCCCCGTATCGGCGGGTATTCTCCGGCTCTCTGCATTCTAGAGACTTCGCTGGATGCGCTGCGCGCCTCGCGTATCACCACCTCAAACAAAGGACAACTTAATGAGCGACGCTCACTCTGAACCGTCGCAGAAGAAGAAATGGGTCAAGCGTATTCTGCTGATCCTGCTGATTCTTCTGCTGGTTATTACCCTCGGTATTGGTTTCTTTATTTGGCGTGCTGGCCACACCTGGGATAGCAAGACCGAGAAGTTCGACTCCATCACTAAGGTGGATGAAGATCAGGCCAAAATTAAGGAAAAGCTTGGCGAAGCTAAGCCCCTGAACGTGACGGAGTTGAAGGCTCCAACCGTCACCAACTCGGATACCGGCAAGAACGGTACCAACGCTAACGGCTCCGATGCTGCTGCGGCTCTTGCAGCAAACGCCAGCGAACACGATAAGGATGGCGACGGCATCCTGGATGACGGTTACAGTTACGATGTCGTGAAGGGCCCCGGTAAGAACATCCTGCTGCTCGGTAGTGACACCCGTTCCGGTTCTGAAGCTGCTCAGGTGAGCGGCTCCCGTGCGGACAGCATCATGCTCATGCACATCCCGGCTGACGGCAAGGGCGTGTACCTGGTCTCGATTATGCGTGATACCTGGGTGAACATCCCCGGCTACGGTTCGGCAAAGATTAACGCGGCGCTGAACTACGGTGGTATTTCTCTGCAGGTGGCAACCGTTGAGAACCTGCTGGGCATCAAGATTGATCACGTGGCTGAGATTGAGTTCGAGGGCTTCAAGGCTCTGGTGAATTCTGTTGGTGGCGTGGACGTTCAGGTCCCCTTCAACTTTGATATCAACATTTGGTCCTTCAAGCAGGGTATGCAGCACATGGACGGCGGCGCGGCACTTGCCTTCGTGCGTGCTCGTTACCAGTTCGCTGATGGTGACTACCAGCGTGTTCGTAACCAGCGTGCGTTCCTGCGCGGCCTGTACAACACGATGAAGGCGAAGGGCGCGTTGAGCAACGTGGGTTCGTTCCAGTCTGCTGTTGAGTCCATCGCTGGTTACATGCGTGTGGACTCCGGTCTGGATGCTGCACAGATTGCTCAGATTGCGGCTCCGGTGCTGACCAGTGGTGACACCACGATGCGCATGACTACCCTGCCGAACGCGGGTCCGGGTTGGTCTTACGACGGTCAGTCGATTGTTATCGTGAACCAGGCTGCGAACGCTAACCTGTCCTATGCTTTGCAACATGACAGCATGGATCAGTTCATGGCAACTTATGGTCAGGACTAAGATCTGACTCCTTACGGGGGTGAAAGCTGATGAGGCTTTCACCCCCGCTGGTTTTAATCGGCTCTCCACGCGTAGCTCATGATGCTCAGGATGGTAGGCACACAAAAGGGGTGGCTACCTCACCGTGATGGTGGGGTAGCCGCCCCTTTTGTATCTTTGCGTTGTATCTTTACGCTCTGTCGTGGAGGAGTTTATGCCTTCGAGTCTACTTCTTCAGCCTCGTCGGTCTCTTCGTATTCTTCCTCGTACTCGTCGTATTCTTCGTAGTCCTCGTAGTAGGGCTGACGACCAAAGTAGAATGCTACAGCCGCGACAGCGCCACCCAGGATAGCGATGAGGATGCCGAGCATCGGGGTCCACAGTATCGAGATCAGGCCGGCGACCAGAACGGCGAGGCCTGCACCCTTGATCAGGTTCAGCAGGCGGTCACGCTCGTTCGGCTCGTAGTACTCCTCTTCTTCCAGGCTGTATTCGATGGCAGGCTTCTCTGCGGCGGGTTCACTGCGGGTCGACTCGGGGGCGGAGGAACCACCGGTCAGGGAGCTCATGAAACCGCGACGCTTCTTCGGCGCCTGCTGTGCAGAGGACTCCAGGTAGTGGCGTTCGCCTTCGGTGGGCACGAATGCCGGGGGCACCTCGTAGTCTTCACCAACGGGCAGTAGAGCCGGAACGTTGTTGGGCAGGGTCTCGTACCATTCCTGCGGAATATCGGCAGGGCGTGCAGCCTGAACGGTCAGGGACAGCTCGAGGGTGTTACCGCGAATAGTGCCCCATGCGCTGGTGAGGCGGTCGTTCTCGAACGCGTAGCGAATCACGGGTGCGAGCTGCTCAGACATCTGGGTGCTCAGGCGGCCCACGAGCTTACGGTCGTGGCGCACCTCCACGCTGTCAACAACGCGGCCGTCGGAGGTCTTGAGCTGGTTCGCTTCCAGGGTCAGGATCACGCGGCCTTCACCGCTGGGCGGCAGGATGCTGTGCAGGTATTCGGAGTGTTCCTTCTCGTCGAGCACCTTCATGGACGGGCCCTGGGGCAGCAGGGTTGCGCGGGTCGGTGCGTCGTTGAGGGGGAAGAGAGAACCGGGTGCGGACAGGGAGAGCACACCGGTGCTCTTCACGTGCATGCTGCCGCCTTCAGCGCGTACGGCAACAGCGGAGAGCTGCAGATGCGCGATAGGTTCGTAGCCGGAGGCGACCACGCGGGTAATGGAATCCCAGTACGCGGCGGAGTCCTCCACGCTCATGCGGCCTACCTTGAACTCGTCAATGTAGACGGCAATGCTGTTGGGTTCGTAAGGGTTATCCGGTTCGGGAACAAGACGCGCTTCACCGTACCAGATACGTTCACGGTCGATGTGCAGTTCCTCAAAGATTTGGAGGGTTTCTGCTTCGTAGTAATCATCGGTGACAATGTCAACGCTACCGCGGTCACCGAGTGCGTAATCGACCACTGAAAACTCCTTCTGATATGTATGTCTAAGCGAGCGGATACCTAGTCTATTCTCTCATGCTTTCAGTGTGGACAGCTCACAAAAACGGGTGACATTTATCTGTCTTTTAGCACCGGGTGCATATAGTTTTCTTTTTAGAGGAATCAGCCCCGGTAACGCCGGCCCACGTCAAGGCACTAAAGAGCCGCGACCCTGCCGCGTAGAGCCTCCCGAAACAAAAATTTCGGCTGAGAAAGCCACGAAAAAGACCACCGCCCGGCACATCCCAGTGTGTTACCGGGAGCGTGCCGAACGGCAGTCTCTCACAGCGGATTGAGAACCTAGCGGGGGAGAGCGGAACCTAGTCTAGATGCCGGCTCACACCCCGCCACAAGCCCTTAAACCATGCAGCTTAGCCCTGCAGGGAAGCGTTGAACTTCTGAGCCACAATCGAACGGCGACCGTGATCCTGAGCCTCCAGAACCAGACGACGCAGAGCCGAAGGAGCCTCGGGGTTCGCCTCCAGCCAACGCTGAGCCAGCGCCACGGAGGGGTTGCCCTCAACGCCCAGACCCTCGGTGGAGCCGGTGTTGTACGGAGCCTTCGGGTACAGGCCACGCACAATGCGGGTCGCCATACCAATCGAACGGGACGCCCAAATGGGCAGCAGAGCCTCAAAGTAGGAGTCGTAGTAGGACTCACGCAGCTCAACCGGACCGCGAGCAAAACCGTTAATGGTCGAGGCCAGAGCGTCGTTCGACAGCGACTCGTCTTCCATGATGGTCTTGTACGCGGCAGCCTTACGCTCAGCAGAGGGCAGAGCAGCAATCGCGTACGCGTAACCATTCGAAGAAATCGAGGAGGGGCTGTACTTAGCCGCACGGTCCAGATCCTCAACGGTCACCAGGTCGCGGCTTGCGAGCGCACCCAGTGCACTCCAACCCAGGTTCTGGTCGTAAGGAATGCCGGTTGCGTCAGCAATATCGCCGGTGGTGTCTTCGAAAGCACCGCGGGCAATATCGCGGCAGAGCTCTTCACCCTTGGTCGCGTTGGTGGAGACCGAAATCAGGGCGCGCAGCAGAATCAGCTGCTCGTCGGAGCCGGGCTTAGCCTGTGCCAGTGCGGCTGCGAATGCGTCATAGAGAGCGTCATAGAGGCGCTCGCGGCCGGTGGGTGCGGAGAAGGTTGCGATAGCGACCTGTGCGTTGTTGACCATGGTGCCCAGCAGGGATGCGCTCGGTTCCTTGGAGACGTTGCGGACGACTGCGTCGACGTAGGTGGTGACGGGCAGGCGGGCGTCGCGGACGTTCTCCCAGAGGGATCCCCAGATGAGGCCGCGGGAGAGTGCGGACTCGAGGGTGGAGACACCTTCGATAGCTGCCTGCAGGCCGTCTTCGTCGGTCAGGGCGACCTTGGCGTAGGTGTGGTCCTCTGCGTTGAGCATGAGCAGGTCAGCTTCGCCAACGAGCTTCTTCTGCTCATCGGTGAGCTCCACGCGGTGCTCGGAGACGGGCTCTGCCGGGTACTCGAGGGAGAGCAGGCCGGTGGAGGTGAGCTTGCCGTCGGTCAGCGCGAAGGTTTCCAGCTTTGCCACGTGGGGGCGGCCCAGACCTGCGGGCTGCTGTGCGGGCAGTTCCTGGGTGAGGATCAGGTCGGTGAGCTGGCCGTCTTCGCCGTAGACACGCTTGGTGCCCAGTGCGGACACGCCGGAGGTCTGCAGCCATGCGTTAGCCCATGCCTGCATGTCGCGGCCGGACACCTCGTTGAGTACCTGCAGGAAGTCGTTCAGGGAGGTGTTGCCCCACTCGAAGCGCTTGAAGTACACGCGTGCTGCCTCGATGAAGGTGTCGAAGCCGACATAGGCGACCAGCTGCTTGAGCACGGATGCGCCCTTTGCGTAGGTGATGCCGTCGAAGTTCTGCGATGCTGCTTCCAGGTGGGGGATGTCAGCAACGATGGGGTGGGTGGTGGGCAGCTGGTCCTGCATGTATGCCCATGCCTTGCGATTGTTCGCGAAGGTGACCCATGCGTCGTTGAAGTTGTTGGCTTCCTTAGCGCCGAGGGTGCCCATGAAGTCTGCGAAGGATTCCTTGAGCCACAGGTCGTCCCACCACTTCATGGTGACGAGGTCGCCGAACCACATGTGTGCCATTTCGTGACAGATGGTGTTGGTGCGGCCTTCGAGGTCGTCCTCGGTTGCGCCGGAGACGAAGATGTAGTCTTCGGTGAAGGTAACCAGGCCGGGGTTCTCCATTGCGCCGATGTTGTATTCGGGCACGAATGCCTGCTCGTACTTGGGGTACGGGTAGGGGTAGTCGAAGAGGTCCTGGAAGAAGTCCAGGCCGTTTTTGGTGACCATGAAGATGTGGTCGTAGTCGAAGTGCGGCTTGAGGGACTGGCGGCAGTATGCGACCAGGGGGATGTCACCGCTGTTGACCTTGCTCTTGGGCTTGTAGGTGGTGGTTGCGGTGAAGTATTCGCCGGCAACGATTGCGGTGATGTAGGTGGAGATCTTGGCGGTGGGGGAGAAGACTCGCTTGGTGATGGAGTCGTCGGTGGGGTCTACGACCTGGCTTTCGAGTACGCCGTTGGAGCTGACGACCCAGTCCTTGGGCGCGGTGATGCGGAAGTTGAAGACTGCCTTCAGGTCGGGCTGCTCGAAGTTCGGGAAGACTCGGCGGCAGTCGGAGGGCTCGTACTGGGTGTACAGGTAGACGCGACCGTCGGAGGGGTCGAAGTAGCGGTGCATACCTTCGCCGGAGCGGGAGTAGTAGGAGCGACCGTGGATGGTGAGTACGTTTTCTGCCTGCAGGTTGGACAGGGTGATGCGTGCGCCGTTGACGACATCAGCCAGGGTCAGTTCGGTGCCGTTGAGCTTAACGGAGTCGACGCTGTGGTGGATGTAGTCGATGAAGGTTTCTGCACCGGGGGTGTTGCAGGAGAATCGGACGGTGGTGACGGTGGGGTAGGACTCGAATTCGGGGTCCTTGGCGTTAGTCAGGTCGACATGCACGTCGTAGGTGTCGACACTGATGAGAGCCGAACGTTCTGCGGCTTCTTCGCGGGAGAGGTTCTCATTATTCATGCTTTTTATTCTAGTCGTTATGACCGAAAATATGGCAGTTGAGTGGGCGTGCCGGTCATATTACTCAAGGTGCGAGAAGATCACCCGGGGTGTGGGGAACTAACCAACCTCGAATGTGTGACGCAGAACATGCTCTTTCGATTTGCGGAGTATCCAGAAAGCCCGTATAGTATTACGTGTTGCTTCGAACGGCACCGAAAGGAAAACGTTCGAAAGTCACCTGCGCGGGTGGCGGAATAGGCAGACGCGCTAGCTTGAGGTGCTAGTCCTCGTATTAGAGGGTGGGGGTTCAAGTCCCCCCTCGCGCACAGATAATCCCCGGTTCTTCGGAACCGGGGATTTTTGTATGCTCGGTTTTGTATTCCCGGTTTTGTGCACCCGGTAAAAAGCGCACAAAAAAGTAGTGGGGTGGGGCTCCTCGAAAGGAACCTCACCCCACACTAGCTACGCTAAGGAAGCTAGAAGAGTAGCTGCATCAGCTGAAACTGAATTACTCAGCACTCAGAGAGATTACTCAGCCAGACGCTCCGGGTCGGTGGTGACCAGAATCTTCACAGCGGTCTCGTTGTGGTTGATCAGGGTGTCGAAGCCCTTGTCAATCAGGTCTTCCACAGCGATCTTGCCGGTGATGAAGGGCTTGAGGTCAATCTTGCCGGACTCAACGAGCTTGATGGTCTCCGGGTGGGAGTTCACGTATGCGATGGTGCCGCGGATATCGAGCTCCTTGAGCACAACCTTCTGAACATCCAGGGAAGCGGGCTTGCCCCAAATGGAGACGATGACGACCTTACCGGTGGGCTTGAGAGCATCCAGAATCAGGTCCAGTGCGGGCTGAACGGAGGTGCACTCGAACGCGATATCAGCGCCACGGCCGTCGGTCAGCTTGTGAATCTCAGCCAGAACGTCAACCTCTGCGGGGGAGAAAGCGTAGTCAGCAACGCCGGAGTCCAGAGCCTTCTGGCGGCGCAGCGGGGACAGCTCAGAGATGATAACCTTAGCGCCCTTAGCCTTCAGAACTGCGGAGGTCAGCAGACCGATGGGGCCAGCACCGGTCACCAGTGCGAATGCGCCCTCTTCGAACTCGCCTGCACGCTCAACAGCGTGGTAGCCAACGCTCAGGGGCTCAATCAGTGCAGCCTCGTCCAGGGGAATGTTGTTAGGAATCTTGTGAACCCAGCGACGCTTGACAGCAACCTTCTCGGACAGACCGCCACCGCGACCTGCCAGACCAATGAAGTTCATGTCCTTAGACAGGTGGTAGTCCTTGGAGTCGGGGCCGGTGTAGACGTCATCACGAATGATGTAGGGCTCGACGACAACGTGGTCGCCAACCTCAAGGTCGTCTACGCCTTCGCCCAGTGCCTCAACAACACCGGAGAATTCGTGACCGAGGGTGACGGGGGAGTCCTCGCCAGAAATGGGGTGGGGGTGACCGTGCTGGGGGCAGAAGATGGGGCCGTCCAGGTATTCGTGCAGGTCGGTACCGCAAATGCCGCACCAGGCGACCTTAATCAGAACCTCGCCCGCAGCTGCTTCGGGTGCGGGGATGTCTTCAATGCGGATGTCGTTACGGTCGTAGAAGCGTGCTGCCTTCATGGGATTGGAGCTCCTTAGCGTGGTTGTGGCGCTCACTGCGGTGTGTGCTTGCCGGTACGGTTCGCGTCCTTGGGTCTGTCACTGTATTGACAGAGGCCCAAACGACATGGTTTGGACCGGTTGTGAACTGTCCTGCCGGCATTCGCATCGCTAGCGCCGGATGGTGACGGGTGCGGCTGGATTGTCGCTCCCATGTGCTTAACGCTACTCCTATAAATCAAAGATTCCTAGGATATATACAAAATTTCTTTTATGTGACAGATATTTCTTTTTGGGTGTTTTCGACTCCATCACGCCCGAGCATCTAGCGCCCGGCGAGCGCAGACGGTAGCGTAGAAGCATGACTGACGCGAACGCACAGGGCACCGCCGCCCACACCCAGCCTACTTCTGACAGTTCCGGTCGAACGGCACCGAACCGACCCGCCGCAACAACCCGCCACTACGACGCACCCGACGCTGATTGCGTGCGCGGTAGCGAGTACTCCGAAATCCTCGCCCTCGAAACCGAGCAGCGTAAGCGTGCCGCTGAGCACCGCCGCAAGCACGGGCACAAGCACCCCGACCATGCGCATCCCGAGCAGGAACGTAGTCACGGCAAGCATCACGGGCACCGCCTCGACGAAGACAGCGGGCTGGCGCATATTCGCCGCGACCTCGCCGATTCCGTTGCCTCCCGTGCGGATTCTTTGACCGCAATTCTCAAGGCGATTCACGCGCATCCTGAGACTGCCTACGAGGAGTATTTCGCCTCCCGCACGCTCGTTGATGCGGTCCGCGAAGCCTACCCGAACCTCAGTAACCCGAACCTCAGCATCGAGTACCCCGCCTTCGGGCTGGATACTGCCTTTAAGGTGGAGCTCGCCAGCGCCGACTACGACCCCGCCAAGCACCGCACCATCGCGATTCTCTCCGAATATGACGCGCTGCCGGGCATCGGTCACGGCTGCGGTCACAACGTCATTGCGGTATCCGGCCTGGGCGCTTTCCTTGCCCTGGCGGATGCGCTCGCCACCGGCCCCGAGGCGTTTAGCGGTAGGGTCCTCTATTACGGCACTCCTGCCGAAGAGTCCGATGCCGGTAAGGAGCTGATGGCGCGTGCCGGCGCGTTCGAGCAGGTGGATGCCGCCATTATGGTGCACCCCTACTTTATCGATGTGGCTGATCAGGCGTGGTTGGGTCGCCGTGAATGTCGCGTGACCTACACGGGCGTGAGCGCGCATGCTTCCTCGCACCCGTTTATGGGTCGTAACGCCCTGGACGCGGCGAATCTGGCGTATCAGGGTTTGGGTTTGTTGCGTCAGCAGATTCCCGGTTCTGACCGTATTCACGCGATTATTGACCACGGTGGGGACGCCCCGAACCTGATTCCTGCCACCGCGAGCTTGCACATTAATATCCGTTCTAAGCATGCGCCGACTCTGCGTGCGCTGTCGCGACGGGTTGAGGAGGTGCTGCAGGGTGCGGCGCTTATGGCTGGTGTGAGTGCGGAGGTGACGTGGGATTCTTCGCCGATGACCATGCCGGTGCGCACGAACCGTCCGCTGTTGAAGCGTTGGGTTTCGGCTCAGCGTTCGGTGGGTCGCCACCCGTACCCGCCTGGCACGGTCAGTGACACCATGGCGGCTTCTACTGATTTCGGTAATGTGAGCCTGCGCGTGCCCGGTATTCACCCGCTGATTCAGATTGCGCCCGAAGGTACCGGTATGCACACGGTGGAGTTCGCGCACTGTGCGGACACTCCGGCGGCGGTGGATGCTGCTTTGGATGCGTCGTTCGGTTTGGCTTCTGTGGCTTTGGATTTCCTGATTGACGACAAGTTGGCGCAGGCGGTTCGTGCTGATTTTGAGGCTTCCGGCGGTGCCGTGGATGTTGAGGGCTACTTTAGTGATATGTGAGAGCGACATGTGAGCTTGCTCAAAAGGTCAGAAGGTCATTATTTGGTTTTATGAGTGAAAAACACCCCTAATAGCCCATAAAGTCACCAGCACCCATCGAAAAAAGCAAAATAACCCAACACAAAACGCAGAATCTGCGGCATAATAGAAAGTAACGAAGCAAGCTCACCGGGGAAGGACGCCCACCCAAGGAAATTCAACCCCGAGGCACACACCCGCTTCCTAATAAACCCCGCGAGAATCCTCTCGCACCACACGGATAACTCTCACGAAAAGAGGGCATACAGCAATGAACGGTGTCAACAACCCCACCAAGCTCGGCGTCATCGGTGCAGGCGGCGTCGGTAGCGCAACCGCATACGCAGCTATGGTCCGCGGCTCCGCAGACGAAATCGTCCTGTACGACATCGACGGCAAGCGCGCACACGCTGAAGCACTGGACATCGCACACGGCGCAATGTTCGCACACGAAGCAACCGTAACCGGTGGCGACGACATCGAACTGCTGCGCGACTGCGACATGGTCATCATCACCGCTGGTGCTCGCCAGAAGCCCGGCCAGCCCCGTCTCGAGCTGGCAGGCGCAAACGTCGCAATCCTCGAGAAGCTGCTGCCGAACATCCTGTCCGTAGCACCCAACGCGATCATCATGCTCGTCACCAACCCCTGTGACGTTCTCACCGTTGTGGCTCAGAAGATCACCGGCCTGCCCGCAAACCGCGTGCTGTCCTCCGGTACCGTTCTGGACTCCTCCCGCCTGCGTTGGCTGATTGCTAACAAGGCTGGCGTCTCCATCAAGAGCGTTCACGCAAACGTTGTTGGTGAGCACGGCGACTCCGAGTTCCCCGTCTGGTCCGCAGCAAACATCGGCATGGTTCCCCTGACCGAGTGGGAGCAGGACGGCAAGCCTGTCTTCACCGAAGAGGTCCGTGCAGAGCTCGCAACCGAAGCTATGCGCGCAGCATACAAGGTTATCGAGGGCAAGGGTTCCACCAACTACGCAATCGGTATCTCCGGCGCACGTATCGCTGAGGCATTCCTCGGCGGCCAGAACGCAGTGCTGCCCGTCTCCACCACCATTGCAGGCGAGCTGTACGGCTTCAAGGACGTTGCACTGTCCCTGCCCACCATCGTCAACCGCGAGGGCATCCAGCGCGTGCTCGAGGTTCCCATGAACGAGGCTGAGCTGGCACAGCTGAAGGCATCCGCTGAGGCAATCCGCGCATCCGCAGCATCCCTGGGCTTCTAAAACCCCGGCTTCTCATTCTCTCGGGCTCAACCCGTAAGAAGCAAACATTCAGTAGGTGCAGCGTCAAGCTGAGCTAACCGACAGAAGAACCCGCCGCACCCGGCACCTGCTCCCTTGAGGAGTGGGGGAGCTGGGGACGGCGGGTTCGCTGTGTCTGTAAGGTCTTCTATGCGGTGCTTGATGTGCCGCGCGCTGCTTCGCGTGACCAACCTGGCTTTATCAGCTTGGCTTGCCCAGCCTGACTTGACCAACCTGGGCTTACCGCTCTGGCTTTGGCGTTCTCTGCACGGCACCGAATTTATCTGCCGATTGACCTGCCGCGCCCGTTCATAGTTCCGCGTTTAAACCGCCGTATGACCGCCCGGCGCACACCATAGGCGCGTAGGTAGTAGAATAATGGCATGAGCATTGATCCTCGCACCGAACTCACCCGCCTCCTTGACGCGCTGGAGGCGCACCTGACCGCCGTCGTAAACCGAACCGGCGAACACGACCCCGCCGTCGATGAGGCGTACGTAGAAATCGCCAACGCCTTCGAAGCCTACGAAGATGCCCTCTTCGAGGCGCACAACGAGGTCACCCCCTTGAGCGTCTACGGTGACGAAGACGATGACGACTTCGACGAACTGGTCGACGACGAAGAAGATGAAGACGACGACGATATCGAGTACGAGGACTAAATAGCGCCTCGCCCATACGTTACGGACCGACCCCTGACCGGTACCCCCTACGCGGGGTAACGAGGCAGGGGTCGAACCGTACCCGCAACACCCGCGTAGATCTTGCCCTCAGCATCTACTGAGCATCCACCACGCACCTACCGAGCATGTACCGAGAACGGAGACACCCGTGAGCGAACCCCGCACCTGGCGCGACGCCGCCCTCATCCTCCGCACCCAAAAACTCGGCGAAACCGACCGCATCATCATCATGCTCACCCGCGACGGCGGAATCACCCACGCCGTCGCCAAAGCCGTACGCAAACCCACCTCCAAGTTCGGTGGGCGACTCGAACCGTTCATGCACACCGATCTGTCCTTCAGCCGCGGCAGAACCAACCTGCACACCATCACCCAGGCGGCAACCCTGCACGCCTACACCGCACCGATTATGGCGAACTACGATGCGTACACGTGTGCCTCCACCATCGCCGAACTGGCGGAAGCACTCACCAAAGACACCGATAGCACCGCCGATATTTACACCCTCACCCACGGGGCGCTTGCCGCGCTCGCGCACGGGCAGCACGTGCCGCAGAGAATCCTGACCCGCTACCTGGCGCGCAGCATGAACGCCGCTGGCTGGCCGCTCATCGGTGAGAATTGCACCCGATGCGGCAACCCGCTCGTGAACGCCGATAGCCGGGGCGATAACGGGGCAGACAGTAGCACCCCCGGCGCTACAAGCGGAAGCGGCAGGTACATTGCCTTCCACACCGCCCACACCTACGGACACCACACGGTCCTCTGCCCCCAATGCGCACCCGCCACCGACACACCCCTGACCGGCCTGCGTGCCGAAGAGCTCGGCTATGCGCTCGCTACCGCATCGGCGGATCCGCGCGCCTGGGCGACTATTGACGCAGCACCGGTGCCGGTCGCCTCCAAAATTCTGGGACTCTACCTGAAAACCACCCAGAACCTGCTCGAACACCCCCTGAAAACGGCGAGCGCCCTCGAAGCAGAAATTCCTGCATCGTAAAAGATGCACGCCGGAGCGTCAAACATGGGCCAACCAGGACGCAAAATAACCCCTAAAGCACCCACCCATGCGCGCTATGTCACGGTAAAATAGCTAACAGCACGCCAGGTTTATACCTGGTGCATATCTAGGCAAACGACCCCGGGGGAGAACCCGCCAGGGAAGAAAGGCACACATGGCACGCACCCAGCCCGTACCCCCGCCCGCACACCCCACCGGGGCAACCCCGCCGCCGATCCCGAAGAAGTTCATTCCGCAGCACGTCGCCGTCGTCATGGATGGTAATGGACGCTGGGCGAACGAACGCGGCCTGCCCCGCACCGAGGGCCACCGCGCCGGCGAGGCGGCACTGCTGGACGTTGTTGCGGGCGCTATCGAAATGGGCATCCCGTACGTGACCGCCTACGCGTTCTCCACCGAAAACTGGAAGCGCTCACCCAGCGAAGTCGCGTTCATCATGCGTTTCTCCACCGAGGTGCTGCAGCGTCAGCTGGCGACCCTCAAGACCTGGGGTGTGCGCATCCGCTGGGCTGGCCGCCGACCCAAGCTGTGGAAGAACGTCATCGAAGAGCTCGAACACTGCGAGCGCGAAACCATCGATAACACCGTCTGCACCCTCACCATGTGCGTGAACTACGGCGGCCGCGCAGAAATCGCTGACGCGGCGGCAGCTATCGCAGCGGACGCTGTGGCGGGCAAGATCAAGCCCGGCAACATTACCGAAAAGACCATCCAGAAGTACCTGGACGAGCCCGACCTGCCCGACGTTGACCTGTTCCTGCGTTCCTCCGGTGAGCAGCGCATCTCGAACTTCCTGCTCTGGCAGAGCGCCTACGCCGAGATGATTTTCATGAACGTGCTCTGGCCCGACGTTGACCGCCGCACCCTCTGGGAAGCTGTCGAAGAGTATGCGCGCCGCGACCGCCGCTACGGTGGCGCTGTCGACGCCGTCGCCAACGACAAGTAACGGCCCGGCATACAGTCCCGGCTCATAGCCCCATAAACCACCCACACCCTCCAACACTAGGGAGAACAAATGCGCATCTACCCGACCTTCTTCAACATCTTCTTCAAGGGCATGGACCCCGAGAAGGCACACCACGTCGGATTCTGGGGCGTTCAGACCCTGCGCAACGTCGGCATCACCCGCGCGCTGCGCAAGTACTTCCAGCCCGCACCCGAACTGGCAACCACCGTCATGGGCATTACTTTCCCCTCGCCGTTCGGCCTGGCTGCAGGCTTCGACAAGGGCGGTAAGGGCATTGCCGCGCTGGCTGGTATCGGCTTCGGCCACGTCGAGATCGGTACTATCACCGGTCAGGCGCAGCCCGGCAACCCGCAGCCGCGCCTCTTCCGCCTCGTGGAAGATAAGGCGGTCATCAACCGCATGGGCTTCAACAACGACGGTGCCGCAGCGGCAGGCCCGCGCGTTGCCGCCGCCCGCGCAGACCTCGAAACCGAATACCGCGGCGCCGTACGCCCGGTTATCGGCGTGAACATCGGCAAGACCAAGGTCGTTGAGCTCGAGAACGCTATCGAGGACTACCTGATCTCTACCCGCACCCTGGCACCGCAGGCAGACTACCTGGTCGTCAACGTTTCTTCCCCGAACACTCCGGGTCTGCGCACCCTGCAGGCTATCGAGTCGCTGCGCCCGCTGCTTGCTGCCGTGCGTGAAGAGGCAGACCGCGTCAGCCCCAACCGCCACGTACCGCTGACCGTGAAGATCGCGCCGGACCTGGTCGATGAGGACGTGATCGAGGTGGCAGCCCTGGCTAAGGAGCTGAAGCTGGACGGCATCATCGCCACCAACACCACCATTGCCCGCGACGGCCTGGGTCTGACCAGCGACATGACCAAGGTCAAGGAAATCGGTGCTGGCGGCCTCTCCGGTGCGCCGCTGAAGCCGCGCTCCCTGGAGGTACTGCGCCTGCTCAAGCGCGAAATTGGCGACGACCTCGCCATCATCTCCGTTGGTGGCGTGACCACCGCTGAGGATGTGCAGGAGCGCCTGGACGCTGGCGCTGACCTGGTGCAGGGCTACACCGCGTTCCTGTATGAGGGTCCGCTCTGGGCGGCACACATTAACCGTGGCCTGGTGAAGCTGCGCCGCGCTCGCCGCTAAAAGGTTTGCAGGTGGGAGCGTTATGCTTCCCGGCGCGCTGACTTGGCGTATTGACTCTGCGTGCTGAAAGGGGGCACCGTTCTCTACCCGTAGGGGGTGGAGGCGGTGCCCCCTTTTGTGTGCCCTCTATTCCGCCGAAAAGCCACATGTGTTTCGAAAAGCCA
>NZ_KV800108.1:365929-407782 GCF_001810135.1 Rothia sp. HMSC069D01 | reverse complement strand
GCCGAAAAGCCACATGTGTTTCGAAAAGCCACTAAAGAAGTAGCTTTTCGAAACACATATGGCTTCTGAGCATTCAGGAGCTAGACAGATTGATGGGAAAGTCTTGAGCTTTACTTGAGATTCTAGTGGCGTTTAGTGTGTTGTGGATTGCACACTGACCTGGAGCGATAGTACTATCAGAGTGGTGCAGCACCGACGATTGCACCACCATGCACTACGCATTCAAAGGAGATTTTGATGCTGGAAGAGAATTCAATTTTAAATTCTAGTTTGAAAGAATTTAAAGAGAAATTCAAGCTTCAAGATGAAGATGATAAATTATTTGAATATTTCTCAGGGTATATTCTTGCACAGGGGTACTGTCGAGATGATATTTCAAAACCAACCGAATTAAATTCTGGAGGTGGAACAGATCAGGGTATAGATGCGTTGGCGATTATAATCAATGGGAAACTCGTTGCTTCCCACGATAAATTTATGGAAATATATGAAGCCAGTTCGACATTAGATGTAAAATATATTTTTGTGCAGGCTAAGAATGTTTCAAGCTCGAAGAATTCTGTTTCACATATAGCTAATTTTATAAGTGGCATTAAAACAACTTTTACGTTTCCTAAGGGTGTTCCCGAGGGTGAAAGAACTAAATACTCTGATCCTTATATAAAATTTGTTGATCTTAAGAATGAAATAGAAGCATGTGATGCGCTCGAGTCAACCCCCGAGATTTACGCTTATTTTGTCAATGGATCAACGGATGGAAGCATAAAAACCGTACGGGATGAAGCGCGTGTAACTAAGTCTATTGAATCATTGAAAGAAGAATATAAAGGATATGAATTTCATTTTGAGCTCTTTGATGCACACAATCTCCTAGACTTAATTATTAAAATACAAAATAGATCGCAAGCTAAATTTAATGCATCCACTTTGCAGCTTTATAAGGGTAATGGAATCACGCCACAAGAAGATGATGATAATAAAAATGCCAAAATATACTTTGGATATCTTCCCTTAGGCGAATATTTGGAGATAATTAATGGTCCAGATGGAATGATAAAAGAAAATGTATTTTATGAGAATGTTCGAAGCTTTAAGGGGGATACTCGTGTTAATAAATCGATTAAGGAATCATTGCAGAATCCTTCTAATCATTCTCTTTTCTTTGCGAGGAATAATGGTGTGACAATCACTGCAAGAAAGGCTGTTCAAGCTGGAGATACTCTTCAAATTAAGGACTACAATGTTGTAAATGGATGCCAGACAAGTTATATTCTAAGCGAATATTATAAACAAAAGGCGGATAAATTAAAAAATCTCACTCCTTCGCAGGGTGATTATTCTGCTAAAAAATCTGCTAAAGAATTACATGATCTTGTAAAGAAGGAAGAAATAACCCCAGAAGATTATATAGATTTCATGGGCGAACTACTAAATGAAGAAGAACTGCTGAAGAAATTAGAACAGGAAAAAGATGCGCTTGAAAATATTAAGTCATCTATATGTATCCCGGTAAGAATTATTGAGAGCTTGGACGATGATTTAGTATCGAGTATTATTCAGTCAACAAATACCCAAAACAATATTTTTGACCTTAATCTTGAAGCAAGGAAGCCTTTCCATAAGCACCTCGAGGTATATTTTAAGGGGAAAGATAATGGACAGATATTGTATGAGCGACTTGAAGGTTCTGTAGGTAAAAAACAAAAACGCATAAAAACAGATTTTCTCATGAGGTCTTTTGCTACTCTCTATTATTGGGATGCAAATCTTGCGGCACGCAGTCCGGGTTCAATAAAAAAATATATTAGTGAAACTGATGGTAAAAATTCAAATAAAGTAATATTTTCTGATGAATCTCATTCACGTGAGGCATATTATTTTGCAGCAAAAATGTGCGTTGATTTGATGGATTATATTAAGATATCAAATTTTGACGGAGATCGAGCTTTGTACAATAAGAACTTGCGATACAAGTGGCATATATTGTATGCAATGCTAATTGAGCTACAAGAAGGAATGCCTAAATTGGATGTAAAGGGCTGTAGTGTAAAAATAGAGTATGAAGCTAAGAAATTGGCAGAAGATGAAGAGAAGTTATCCAGGCATCTTGAAATGTATAATAAATCTAACTTTAAGGATTTGTATACCAAGGCATACGGTAGGCTAGAATCTGCATTGGAGAGTTTTATGGAAGACCATGGCGATATTGATCCCACTGAGATTAGCAAGTATAGAAGTTTGATAAATTATATCACCAAGTCCAATATTGATGATAAAAGAAAATCACCTAAAGATAAATAATTAATTTGTGAATTCAGGGTCTCAATGAGCTATATAAACATTGAGACCCTGATGCTATTGATGGTAAATTTTAATGTAATTAATCATGTGCACGGTTTCATGCTTATTTTCAATGGCACTAAGAGGTTTGATGAATCTGATGATAATTCGTGTAGCTGTGGACAATGGTAGGAGCAATGACAGGTTCCCCGTACGTGCTCGCGCATAATGGTAATAAGTGGGAGATCATGAACTACGAACACGTGGAGGAGCAACCATGAACCCCAACACGCTGAACCGCCGCTCAATGCTGACCGGAGGCACCCTCATCAGCCTCAGCACCCTGCTCGCCGCCTGCGCGCCGCACGACATCACAACTGCAGGAGACGGATCCACCGCCTCCGGCACGCCTGCCACCAACAGCAGCTCAAGCAGCAGCGCCGGCAACAATGCCGGTAACGGCGAATACCGCAAAGCAGACGCCAAAGGCCCCGCCCAGAACGTTCCCAAACCTAACGCCCCCGAAAACGGATACCGCGCAAAGACCCCCGACGGCATCCTCAAAACCATGGACGCCTGGAACCAGTGGGTCAACTACGGCGTCCAAACCGGCGACTACAGCAAAGCACGCGAATTCCTCTCCACCTCAAACGACGGAGAACTCAAAATCTATCGCGAAATAGAAGCGCTCTACCAGCGCGGCGGATGGGTCATCGACGGCATCGAACACTTCGAACCCGAAGGCATACCCTGGAGCGACGACGGTCGAACCTACTATCTGAAAACCAACCACGAATGGGACAATCACACCGAGGTAGAGCCCGACGGCCGCCAAGAAACCTGGAGCAGCGATAAGGAAGAAGAAATCTACAAGTTCGCCCTCGAACACCGCGACGGCAGATGGCAGATCCTCTACTCCCAAATTGACGCCTAACCGTACCGGCGTCTAGCCGCAATACATTAGCCCAGAAGCCACATGTGTTTCGAAAAGCCACCAAAGAAGTAGCTTTTCGAAACACATGTGGCTTCTCGCGTAAGAACGTAAAAATCAGAACACAAAAATAGGGGAGAGGCCTGAACCTTCAGGACCTCTCCCCAAGCACCTATAAGGCACCAACGACTTAGCGCGGGTACTCGCCGTACTTCACCATCGGAACCGGGCGGCGCATACGACGAATCATCATCACACGGTTAAACGCATACATGCCAGAACCACGCTGAACCTCGCCGAACTTCGCAATCAGCTTCTTCTTCAGGCCACGCCACAAAATAAAGTAGTCAACAACCCACAGAATCATCAGCGCATACATTGCGTACACGGAACCGTAATAAATCGGTGCCGCCGCAGTAGACGTACCCGACACACCCTGAGCAATCCAGCCACCAATAAGCAGAACCAGCAGCACAGCCAACATAAAATCGCCAAGGTTACGGCGCGCATCCACATAATCACGGATATAACGGCGCTGCGCACCACGGTCCACGGCGGGCAGGTAACGCTGATCGCCACCCATCAACGCATCATTCTGACGCTCACGAGCCTTCGCCATCGCCTCACGTTCACGAGCCTTCGCCTCCTTACGGTCATTAACAACCAGAGGCTGACGACGAGCCGCCTGCTGCTCCTTACGCGAAGGAGTAGGACGGCCCTTCTTCGGGGTGAACTTCGGATTAACCGGAGCCTGAGGCTCCTCTACAACCTGCGGCTGAACAGCTTCCGCTTCAGCCTTCTCTTTCTTACGACCAAACACCCTCCCATCATACCCGAACGGCACACACCAAACCCGCCCCCACAAGCGCACACCAGCAACTGAAACAACCCCAACCGCCCGGCGGCGGTGGGTAAGGTGGGGGTAAGGTAGAAACATGACTACTGAATTCACCCACCACAGCGCCCTACGCGACGCCGTCACCAAAAACTTCGAAGCAACCCTGCAGACCCTCACCGAGCTCGTCGCCATCCCCTCCATCGCCTGGGAATCGCACGACCTCACCCAGGTAGACCGCAGCGCCGAGGCAGTCGCCGCGCTCGCAACCAAGGCAGGCTTCAATAACGTACGCATCGAACGCGCTACCTACACCACTGCCGACGGCACCGAAAAGCAGGGCATGCCCGCCGTCATCGCCTCCCGCCCCGCCGCAGAAGGCTACCCGACCATCCTGCTCTACGCCCACCACGACGTACAGCCCGCCGGCAACCTCGACCTGTGGGACACCGACCCCTTCGTCGCAACCCGCAAGGGCGACCGCCTCTACGGCCGCGGCGCAGCAGACGACAAGGCAGGCATCCTCGTGCACCTCGCCGCGCTCGCAGCCCTCAACGAAACTCTCGGCGAGGACTTCAAGCTCGGCGTGAAGCTCTTCATTGAGGGCGAAGAAGAGGCAGGCTCACCCTCCTTCGTCTCCTTCCTCAACACCTACCGTGAGGAACTGTCCGCCGACTACATCGTGGTCGCAGACTCCGCCAACTGGCGTGCCGGTGTACCCGCACTGACCACCAGCCTGCGCGGCGTCGCATCCGGCGACATCGAAGTACGCGTCGGCAGCCACGCCATCCACTCCGGCATGTTCGGTGGCCCCATGCTCGACGCACACACCCTCATGGCGCAGCTCCTCGCAACCCTGCACGACGCCACCGGCGCCGTAGCCGTCGAAGGCCTGCACCGCGCCCCCGAACCCGAACTCGAATACGCCGAAGCAGACTTCCGCAACGACTCCGGCATCCTCGACACCGTACCCCTGGCAGGCACCGGTAGCGTTGCCTCCCGCCTGTGGACCCAACCGGCAATCTCCGTCATCGGCATGGACATCCCCTCCATCGCAACCTCCTCCAACACCCTCGCCGTCGTATCCCGCGCACGCATCAGCACCCGCCTAGCACCCGGCGACAACCCCGTAAACGCACACCGCGCACTCGCCGAACACATCAAGGAACACGCACCCCACGGCGCACAGGCAAACTACACCGCCGTCGACTCCGGCATGCCCTTCGCCACCGAAGTCGACGCAGACGGCGCACAAACCGCCCTCGACGCAATGCGCGCCGCATGGGGCCTCGAACCCGTACAGACCGGCATGGGCGGCTCCATCCCGTTCATCTCCGACCTGAAGGACGTCTTCCCGCAGGCACAGATCCTCGTCACCGGCGTAGAAGACCCCGACACCCGCGCACACAGCGCCAACGAGTCCCTCTACATCCCGGACTTCAAGAACGCAATCCTCGCGGAGGCGTTACTGCTCAGCGCACTCGGCGCTCGCTAAATCAACCCGCAAAAAGTAAAAAGTGGGGGAGAAGGGTCACCAAACCCCAACCCCCACTTTTTCGGTATCCTAGAAGCAGAATTACTTATAAAGCCAACACGCAAACACTCACGCCCCCGGCGAACTATGCACACCCTAGGTTGTGCTCAACTCTCCCCGGCGCGTATCGTGAAGGCTAAAACGCCCACACGCACCCACACGCGGCGCACACGGGCAACCAACAAAACAAAAGGACAACACCAATGAGTGAAACCACCACCGAACTGCCGACCCACGGCGTCAACCTCACCGAAGTAGCACAGACCAAGGTCCGCACCCTCCTCGAACAGGAAGGCCGCACCGACCTGCGCCTGCGCATCGCCGTCCAGCCCGGCGGCTGCTCCGGCCTCATTTACCAGCTCTACTTCGACGAGCGCGTCCTCGACGGCGACGCAGTCCGCGACTTCGACGGCGTAGAGGTCATCGTCGATAAGATGAGCGCACCCTACCTCGACGGCTCCACCATCGACTTCGAAGACACCATCGAAAAGCAGGGCTTCTCCATCGACAACCCCAACGCAGCAGGCTCCTGCGCATGCGGTGACTCCTTCCACTAAACCGCCACCACGCGCCACTAAAGCGCAACGCGCCTAATAAACCCCCGTCTCGCATACTGCACCCAACCATGCAGATACGCGGCGGGGGTTTTACACTTAACACATGACTACGCACGAAATCACCTGGAAATACATCCTCAACCAGCTCGTCAAACACCAAAACCTCACCGACACCGAAGTCGCCTGGGCAATGGACCAAATCATGACCGGCCAAACCGAACAGCCGATCCTCGCGTCCTTCCTCACCGCCCTCCACTCCAAAGGCGAAACTCCCGAAGAACTCGGCGCACTCGCAGCCGGAATGATTGCCAAAGCCGAAACCGTCGACATCGACCCCAACGCCGTAGACATCGTCGGCACCGGCGGCGACCAGCAAAACACCGTCAACATCTCCACCATGGCAGCCCTCGTCATCGCAGGAACCGGCGCCACCGTCGTCAAACACGGCAACCGCGCCTCCACCTCCAAATCCGGCTCCGCAGACGTCCTCGAAGCCCTCGGAATCCGCCTCGACATGCCCATTTCCGCAGTCGCCGAATGCGCTCGCGAGACTGGCATCACCTTCCTGTTTGCGATGACTTTCCACCCGGCAATGCGTCACGTGGGCCCGACCCGCCGCCTGCTGGGCATTCCGACCGCGTTCAACTACCTGGGCCCCATGACCAACCCGGCGCGCGTGAAGTCCTCGGCTATCGGTGTTGCTAACCCGGTCATGGCTGAGAAGATGGCTCACGTCTTCGCGGAGCGCGGCGACCACGCCCTGATTTTCCGCGGTGATGACGGCCTGGATGAGCTGACCATCGCCACCACGAGCCGCCTGTGGGAGGCTGTAGACGGCGAACTGACCGAGTATCGTTTTGACCCGACCGAGTACGGTCTGCAGAACGCACCGCTGGAGCAGTTGCGTGGCGGCGACGCCGAGTACAATGCGGGCGTTTTCCGTGCAATTTTGGCGGGGGAGGGCGAGGCCCCGAAGAGCCCGCTGCGCGCCATTCACGACGCTGTGGTGATGAACGCTGCGGCTGGCCTGGTCGCGTACCGCCCGGTCAACGGCGAAAGCTTTGAGGCTCGCTTCACGCAGGCTTTGGCTGATGCCCGCGAATCTATTGCATCCGGTGCAGCAGAGCGTGTGCTCAACGCCTGGGTAGAGTTCAGCTCCAAGCACGCAGAATAAAGAAGCTCAGAATAAAGAAGCTCAGTAGCTGATGATAGGCACCCGAGATGGGGCGCACCGAATGGTGTGAGCTCGTCTCGGGTGTTTGTCGTTTAACGTGAGCCGCTGAGGGACATGCTGAGGAGCCCAAAGGTTCGGAGCAATTGAGCGCGCAGGTGCGGGTCGAGGAAGCTGAGGCGCGCGGAGTTCAGAGTGGCGGACGAGAACAGCATGGTCGCATCACGAGGAGTACAGGTTCGACCCGCATTGGTCGGAGCGCCAGCCAGAGCGTAGAAAGCACCGGTGAGTGTCCGGTGGGGTAGTGAAAAATAGGTCTACTTTACATAATGTATATTATCGGCTTTTTAGGGAGGTCTAGAATGAACTCAAGATTCCCCGTATCTAAATAAAGTCTTAACAGTTCATGTATTAACCTCACTCGGTCACCAGAACTGTCGCCAGCACTCAATCCACCTGAAATAATGGATATACCCCGCATCACGAAGGTGCTGTCGCCTCGTGTGCAGATCCAACGTCAACCACGCCGGTTGATGTACACCAAAGGAGAAAACTCGTGGATTGGCTCTTTGAGACACCCTGGACACTCTGGGTTGCACTCGCCCTCGTTTTCGCCGTCATAGAAATGCTCAGCCTCGATCTGTTCTTTCTCATGCTGGCGATTAGCGCAGGCATCACCGCAGCAATATCGCCCTTTGTGGATAACATGCTGATTCGAACCGTTATTTTCGTGGTGATCTGCCTGATTCTGGTTCTTGGTCTGCGCCCGCCGCTGCTGAAAAAGCTCAATAAATCAGCCACCGGAGCTGTCACTAATGCTGAAGCACTCGTTGGTGCTGAGGTGCGCGTCACTCAAGATGTGACTAGTGAAACCGGTTTGGTGGTACTAGCTGGCGACACCTGGACGGCGCGCACCACCTCCGGAAAGCTCGTTGCAGGATCACACGCGAGGGTACGAGCCATTGAGGGCGCTACCGCAATCGTAGAGCCTCTCCCCCACGCCTAAGACCCATCTGAATACCGGCTCTAGAAGCAGGTTCAGATACCAAAAACACACCATATAACTCACCGATAAGGAGAAACAATGCCTATCAGCCTTATTTTGACGGTCCTACTCATCCTCTTCGTACTGACGATGCTCGCAAAGACCGTGCGCGTCATCCCGCAGGGACGAGCCGGCATCGTTGAACGACTGGGTAAGTTCCACGCCGTTCTCAACCCCGGCCTGCACATCGTCATCCCCGTAGTTGACCGCGTGCTGCCCCTGATTGACCTGCGTGAACAGGTCGTTTCCTTCCCCTCGCAGTCCGTGATCACCGAAGATAACCTCGTGGTCGGCATCGACACCGTCGTGTACTTCCAGGTCACCGACCCTAAGGCTGCAACCTACGAAATCACCAACTACATCCGTGCCGTGGACGAGCTGACCAGCGCAACCCTGCGTAACGTCGTCGGTGGCCTGAACCTGGAGCAGACCCTCACCTCCCGCGACCAGATTAACGCGGAGCTGCGAGGCGTACTCGACTCCACCACCGGTCGCTGGGGTCTGCGCGTCTCCCGCGTGGACATCAAGGAAATCCAGCCCCCGGCATCCATCCAGGACTCCATGGAGAAGCAGATGCGTGCAGAGCGTGACCGCCGCGCCGCAATCCTCACCGCAGAAGGCCAGAAGCAGTCCGACATTCTGACCGCAGAAGGTGAATCCCGCGCAGCCATCCTGCGTGCAGAGGGTGAAAAGCAGGCACAGATCCTTCGTGCAGAAGGTGACGCACAGTCCGCAATCCTGCGCGCAAACGGTGAAGCAGAAGCCGTGCAGAAGGTCTTCACAGCAATCCACGAATCCAACCCCAGCCAGCAGCTGCTCACCTACCAGTACCTGCAGACCCTGCCCAAGCTCGCCGAAGGCGACGCCAACAAACTCTGGTTCATCCCGACCGAACTCGGCGATGCACTGCGCGGCCTGGGCAACGCATTCGGCACCCTGCCCGCATCCGACCTGGCAGACGCACCGAAGAAGCCCGCAGCGCAGGCACCCAAGAGTGCACCGCAGGCACCCGGAAGCTACGGCATCAACAGCTAAACGCGAAATCTAACGCATAAAAAGGCGCGAATCACCAAAAATCACGCCGAATAAACACCACCACGCTGGGCGGGTGGAGACTATTACCGATATAATGGATGTTTTGTAAACGTTCGAGGGAATAGCTCTCCCCCGCCCAACGTTATGCCTAAAGCGCCAAAGAGCGCACCCGACGACACTGGAGGAAAAATGAGCGATCGTAGCCTGCGCGGTATGCGCCTGGGTTCCCAGTCGATGGAAACCGAATCGAACGTACAGCCCGCGCCCCGCCAGCGCGTCGAATACCGTACCGCAGACGGTGACCGCGTTTTCGTGACCTTCGCGGCAGAAGCAGAAATCCCCTCGGTATGGACCGCAAAGTCCGGTAAGGAAGCATACCTCGTCAACGGCGACTCCACTGCAGACGCCGAAGAAGAGAAGCCCGCACGTACCCACTGGGATATGCTCATGGAACGCCGCAGCATCGAAGAGCTGGAAAAGACTCTGGAAGACCGCCTGGAATACTACCGCAAGCACTACGCGCTCTAAAAGCGCTGTAGACACGCCGTAGAAACGCTGTAGAAGCCCGCGCTGTAAGAAGGTCCGCTAAGCACCACTCGTGCTCTTAGCGGGCTTTTTCTTTGTTGTGGTGCTGGCTTCCGTCGGTACGTGAGCCGGGATCAGTACGTGAGTCAGGCGTGAGCTAAGAAAGAGCGCTACAGAAAGCACGAAAGACCGGGGCAGATACGTTAACGTATCCGCCCCGGTCTTTCGTATAAATCTCAGGTGCGAGAATCGTCTGAGTAAGAAGTTGCGGGCTTACTTGCCCAGAGCCTTCTTCAGCTTCTGAATGCGGTTAGCCATACCCCAGCGGGTCACCTTAGACATGGAGTCAAAGATAATGTTGCCGTCCATCTTCGAAGCGCCAATCTCACGCTCAACGAAGGTAATCGGAACCTCAACAATCTTCAGGCCAGCCTGCTCAGAACGCCACGCCAGATCAACCTGGAACACGTAGCCCTTCGAGTCGATACCCTCAAGGTTCAGGCGCTGCAGAGCGTCACGACGGTACGCACGGAAACCAGCGGTAATGTCCTTAATGGAGGTGCCCAGAATCAGGCGGGTGTACAGGTTAGCACCGCGAGAGAGAATCTGGCGGTGAGCCGGCCAGTTCTTGGTCTTGCCGCCGGGAACGTAACGCGAACCAATAGCCAGGTCAGCGCCCGCCTCCACAGCACGAACCAGGGAAGGAAGCTGCTCAGGCTGGTGCGAGCAGTCAGCGTCCATTTCAATCAGAACGTCGTAGCCTGCCTCAAGGCCCCAATCGAAGCCAGCGAGGTATGCGCCACCCAGACCGTCCTTAACGGTGCGGTGCAGAACGTGAATCTGGGAATCCTTAGCCGACAGCTCATCAGCAATCTGACCGGTACCGTCGGGGCTGTTATCATCCACCACGAGAATATCCACCTCGGGAGCTGCCTTGCGAAGACGCTCTACCACGATGGGCAGGTTCTCCTTCTCGTTATACGTCGGGATGACAGTTAGAACGCGCATATTACTCCCTCACAGGTGCATATAAAACAGGCAGTGTAGGTATCCAGTATACCGGGTAAATATTTGAGCAACTGAACCATTGGCGGCCTCCACTGCTCCTAAACCGCCTAAAAAGGTGTTGACAAGCTAAAAAATTAGTTACTTTCAGTGTAAATAGATTCCAGGACGGGCAGAGTCGAATCCTCCTCCAGCGCCGGAAGCAACGGAATGCGAGCGCGGGGGTCGGTGCTCCACGATGCTACGCGGGAGTCGGGTGCCTGGACCATGAGGGCTTCGACGCGCCACTGTGCTACGTATGCGGGGGTGTCGGGGGTTAGCTGGCCGGTGAAGGGGTTTTCTTCGTGTGCTAGGCGGTAGACGCCGCGGGTGAGGGCGGCGAAGGCGCTGCGTGCGGAGATGCCGTGTTCGTCGTTGACGAGTTCGCGGATGAGGGACCAGGCGCCGGGTGCGTAGAGTTTGGCGTCGGAGCCGAGGGCGATGGAGGTGCCGGCTGCGTTTGCGCGGCGTGCGACGGATGCCACAGATTCACGTGCTTCTCCCCCGGCGTGTGCGAGGAGTGCCTGGACGGTGTCGTTGTTGGCTTCGTCTTCTTCGGGTTCGCAGACGCTGAGGCCGAGGTTGATGCGTGCTTCTGCCAGTTTGGTGAGGTATTCGTCGGTGATGGGGTCTTGCGGGGTGCTGATTGCTGCGTCGAGGCGGATGGGCAGCCAGGGGCGGTTTTCGCGTACGGCGAGTGCGGCATCGGCTGCGGTGGTGAAGCCGGTGGATGCGTCGATGGAGAGCAGGAGTGCGGCGTCTTCGGCTACCTGTGCTGCTGCGGGTGCCTCTTCGGGTGTGACAGAGATGCCGACCAGTTGCAGGCCCTTGACGGCGCGTTCGCCTTCGGTGAGGGGGCGTAGTGCTTTGATGGCGCTGATCAGTTCGTCGGTCTCAATGCCGGTGGCGTTGAGGATGAGACGGATGTCGGGTGTGCCGTGTTCGGCGCTGTAGTAGCTGAGTGTGGAGACGAGGTCGGGGACGTCTTCCATGCCGGCGAGTAGGGTGTGCGTGTGGTAGCCGGCTGCGCGGTATGCCTGCAGGTAGTCGAGGATTTCGGGTGCTTCTTTGCCTGCTACCGGTGCCAGTGCGCGCGCGAAGGCGGGGGTTAGTAGGGCGCCGTCAAGTTCGGTGATGGTGGCTGATTCGTCGGCAATTGAACGCGCCCCGGAGTCGGAACCAACCCAGCGGACGAAGCCGTCTTCGACGAGCATTGCGGTTGCGTACGGGTCGACGGGGCTGTACACGCTACCATCTACGAAAATACGGGTAGACATTAGATTCCTTTCACCTTTGAGGCGCGCCGAGGCGCACACGAGGGCGGGCACTTCAATTGTGCTCGCGTAGCTTAGCTGAGCGTCTCATTTGAGTATAGAAGCACCCCCGCTGCCTGCGATAGTTCGTTCGTCCTTAGATGAGGCGGAACTTAGATGATGTAGAACAATGCACAGTAGCGGGGGTGGTGGCCCGAACTGGTCGGGCGCGGTGTAGCACTATGTACGGTGTAGCTAAGGCGCGGGCTAGACGTCCAGGGCGACTACGCCGCGGCGTACCGCCTCAATCGCTTCTTCACAGCGGGCTCGAATGACCGGGTCCAGTGAGCGGATGTGCGCGATTTGGTCCAGGGCGTCCAGTACCTGCTTTGCCCAACGTACGAAGTCGCCGGCGGCAAGGCCGGTGTCCTCGATTGCCTTTGCGAGGTGCGCGCCGTTCGCCCAGGCGTACATGGGTTCGACCAGGCCGAAGTCGCATGCGGGGGTCGGGTTGACCTTGAACTGTTCTTCGGCTGCGTTCAGGTCGGCGAGGCGCTGCGTAATCGTCGCGATGGGTGCGCGCAGGGACGGGTGCGGGTAGTGAGCCAGGTATTCCACCGCGTCGCGCTTGCCCTGGTAGGTTAGTGCGGCGACGGTTGCCGCGATGGCGGCGGGTTCCAGTCCGTCGAGGAAGTGCGCGTCCAGGCACAGGGCGGTCAGCAGGTCGCGCTCGCCGTAGATGCGGCGTAGCGCCTGGCCGCCGGTGGTTAGCGACAATTCGCCGTCTTCGGTGCGCTCGACGTAGCCGTAGCTTTCCAGCAGACGCGCAATGCGGTTGAAGACCTGCGCGATCGTGTTGGTGCGGCGGGCAATCTGACGGCGCAACCCTTCCGTCTCGGAGTTGAGCTTCTGCCAGCGCTCAGCCCAACGCATGTGGTTCGCACGGTCCGAGCAGCCGTGGCACGGGTGATTACGCAGCTGAGCCTGCAGAGCCTCCAGCTGCGCGTCAATGCTGTTCTGACGAGCCGGGATGTTCTGCTGTGCGAGCGCACGCGGGGCGCGGCCGTCGTAGAGTGCCTGGCGCATGCGGCTTGCGGTGTCGCGGCGTTCCTTGGCGGTTTTGAGGCTTAGGCGCTTGGGGATTTTGATGCGTGAGACCGGTTCGACGGCGCCTTCGAAATCGCGGGTTGAGGCGGTGCGCTGGTGTGCGTCCTCGGTGACGATGCCGATGCGCGGGTCGGCGTGCGAATCGGAACGGGTGATGACCACTGCGTAGCCGCGGGAGCGGCCGTGCGGAATGTAGATGATGTCGCCCGGTAGTAGCTGCTGGATGCTGTGGTGTGCCTGCGCGCGTGCGTGGCGTTCGTTGCTCTTGGACGCTTTCTTTTCCAGTTCGGCGATTTGGCGGCTGAGCTGGACGTATTCGGTGAAGTCGCCCAGGTGGCATGCCATTGCTTCGCGGTAGCCTTCTAGGGCGTTTTCGTTTTTGCGTACGCGGGAGGCGAGGCCCACGACCGATTTGTCTGCCTGGAACTGTGCGAAGGAGGATTCCAGGATTTTGCGGGTGCGTTCGGCGCCGTAGGAGGCGATGAGGTTTGCCGCCATGTTGTAGGTGGGGCGGAATGAGGAGTTGAGCGGGTAGGTGCGGGTTGAGGCGAGGGTTGCCACGTGTTCCGGGGACATGCCGGGGCGCCAGATGACTACGGCGTGGCCTTCGATGTCGATGCCGCGGCGGCCGGCGCGTCCGGTCAGCTGGGTGTATTCGCCGGGGGTGATGTCCACGTGGGATTCGCCGTTGTACTTGGTGAGCTTTTCCAGGATGACGGTGCGTGCGGGCATGTTGATGCCCAGCGCGAGGGTTTCGGTGGCGAAGACCAGCTTAATCAGGCCCTGCGTGAAGAGGGTTTCGACAACTTCCTTGAAGAGGGGCAGTAGGCCGGCGTGGTGCGCGGCGATACCGCGAATCAGGCCGTCGCGCCACTCGTAGTAGCCGAGGGTGTTCAGGTCGCGGGTGTCCAGGTGGGCTGTCGCTTCCGCGATGTAGGCGCGGATGGTCTGCTGCTGTTCGGGGGTGGTCAGCGTAATATCGGCGGATACGCAGTGGCTGACTGCGCCGTCGCAACCGGCACGGGAAAAGATAAAGCAAATAGCCGGTAGCAGGCCCTGCTTGTCGAGGGCGCGCACCATCTCCGGGCGGGTAATGCGCTGCGGACGCAGGGGCTTCTGCTCACCGCGCGCATCAAAGTCCCGGTCGTTGCTGAAACGGTCACGACGGTCCGAGCGGCCGCGCTCGCCGCTGCTGAACGTCTCATTGAGCCAGCCTTCACGGCGGTGACGGAAACGTTCACGCTTGCCGCCGTAGCGTCCGCGGCCCGGGCTCGAACGGAAGCCGGGGCGTAGCGCCTTCAGCTGCGGGTTCAGGCGCAGACCGGCAAGCAGAGGGTTGGCGCCCGCCTCTACGGTTGCGCCGCGTTGCTTAGCTTTCTGTGCCTTCTTCGCCTGCTTGCGGGAGAGCTTCTCCTCCGGCTCCTGGTTCTTACCCTGCGCGGAGTTGTCTTCGGGTACGAACAGGTCCACCACGCGGTGACCGACCATCATGTGCTGCCACAGCGGCACCGGGCGGTGCTCCGAAACAATAATGTCCGTGCCGCCGCGCACCGTATCCAGCCACGCGCCGAACTCCTCAACGTTCGACACCGTAGCCGACAGGGAAATGACGTTCACATGCTCGGGAAGGTGAATAATCGCCTCTTCCCACACTGCGCCACGGAAACGGTCCGCCAGGTAGTGCACCTCATCCATCACCACGTAGCCCAGGCCGGTCAGCGTGGTCGAGTTAGCGTAGAGCATGTTGCGCAGCACCTCGGTGGTCATCACGACCACGGGTGCTTCCGTGTTAATGCTCGTATCGCCGGTCAGCAGACCCACGTAATCCTCACCGTACGCGCGCACGAAGTCGTGGTACTTCTGGTTGCTCAGCGCCTTAATGGGGGTCGTGTAGAACGCCTTCATGCCGCGGCGCAGCGCCAGGTAAATACCGAACTCGCCCACAATGGTCTTACCCGCACCCGTAGGCGCGGCAACCAGGACGGAACGGTCCGCCTCCACGGCGGCACACGCCTGACGCTGAAAATCATCCAGCGGAAAATCCAGGGACGCTTCAAAAGCCCCCAGGGCGGTCTTCGCGTAGGCGGCGCGTTCTCGGGATGCGGCGTAGGCGGCAGCGTAGTCGGTGCGCTCCGCCGGGGTCTGTGCGTTAGAAGCGTTAGAAGTGTGTGCGTCGGACTGTGCGTGGTGCTTGCTCATAGTATGTCCAGTGTAACGGTTCGCCCGCCGCGAGCCTCCAGAAAGCATCCTGCACGGGCACTAATCCGGTATGGGCGAACAGCGAGCGCATCCGGCGCGGTATAACGCTCCCTGTGAATCTCGCTATGGAGGTGCCGTGCGAGCCGACGTTAGAAGCTTTCCCGGCATGCGAATCTGGGCACTCTAATCTGGGTATGTCTGGGCATGCGAAAGGGGCGGGATACAGGTTCTCTGTACCCCGCCCCTTGCGGCTACGTCGCTCAATGCGAACTATTTAGTTAGGAAGTCTTCTCTTCCTCGAAGTAACCCATCTTCGCCAGGTCTTCACTGCTGGTTGCGGTGTTCAGGCTTGCTTCATCCGACCCCTGTGCCAGCTTGGCAAGCTTGCGGTCGCGGCGCTTGTCGTTAATCATGCAGATGAGGATTGCTGCGAAGAAGAAAATCAGCAGCGGCGCCATGAGCACGAACATCATCATGATGTCGCTACCGGGTGCGGTCAGCGCTGCAATCACTGCAACGAGCACGACAACCCAACGCCAAGACTTCAGGATGGTCTTACCGCGAATCAGGCCCAGCATGTTAATGCCGACCAGAATCACGGGGATGATGAAGGCGCAGGAGAACGTCACAACGAACTTCAGAATGAAGGAGATGTACACGCCCGCATCAATGTAGTTACTTTCGTTGACGGGGGTGAACTTCAGCAGCGCGTAGACCACGCCGGGGAGGGTGAAGTACGAAATGGCGACACCGCAGGCAAACGCGAAAATAGATGCGGTGAGGAAGCCGAAGAGATACTTCTTCTCCTTGGTGTGCAGTGCCGGCAGCAGGAATCGCAGTGCCTGGTAGAGCCAGACGGGAGATGCGATGACCAGGCCGATGTACATACCGACCTTAAGCAGCTGGTCGAAAGGAGATGCGACGCTACCGTAGTTCAGGTTTGCTCTGCGGCCGGTTTCTATGTTGATCTGCTGCAGGGGCGCAGAAATCATTTCAATGAAAGGCTGGTAGAGGAAGACCGTACCGATGATGGCTGCGATGATGGTTGCGATAGCCGCTTTGATGAGGCGGTCGCGGAATTCGCGCAGGTGTTCCTTGAGTTCCATGCGTGCTTCAGGATTGATTTTGCGGTTGCGCACGTCCTGGTCGGGTGTTGCCACGTGGTGTCCTCTGGGTGTCGGTGCCGTGTGTGATTCGGCTGAGGGGGTCTGGTGGGGTGTTTATGGGGTGGTGCCGCAAAACCCGTGCCGGCCGGTGGGCTGGCACGGGTTTGGTGCATCGGTGGCGGGACCGTTACTTGGTTTCGGTCTTGCCGTCCTTGCCGTTGTCTACGACCTCAGCGGTGACGACCTCTTCGCCGTCCTTCTCGCGGGGGTCCTTCTTGGAGTCGTTCTTCAGGCCCTCAACTTCGGTCTTGAAGATGCGCATGGACTGACCGAGGCTGCGTGCCATGCCGGGCAGCTTGGGTGCGCCGAAGAGCAGGACGATGAGGAGGATAACGACGATGATGGTCGCGGGGTGGCTGAAAATCTGGCCCATGGTGGTGTGCCTTTCTAGTTAGAGCAGGTCTCCGATGTTTTGAGGTTGGCCGAGTCGATCTCGTCGGGAGACCCGTCGCTTGATCCGCTCAGACCTGCGTGTCTGCTTACCTTGTTCGTAGTTATTGTATGCCTCGGTGATGGGTGTGAATACCCCGAGGGTGGTGTCTCGCGGGAGTTTTCGGCTTGCGTTCGCTTGCGCTGCGTCGAATTGTCCCTCGATTGACTCGACCCAGGTTACGGTTTCGTCAAGGAGTGTGAAACCGCGAGTGAGTGCTTTGTAGGTGAACCATGCCAAATAGAGGAGCGAGCAGATGATGAGCGCGCCCCATAGCAAAATCCAGAACCACCAAGACATGAGCACCATTATACAAGTTTTAGGTTAATGTTTTGGCGCCTTGGAAGGGTTTTTAGGGTGTTTTTGCTAGTGGGTGGAGTTCTATTTTTCTGCGGGCACACCTGCGGGCGCACCCCTGCGGCTACTCGCGTTGAGGGTTTGCAACTGGTCAAGCAGCGCCGCGCGCAGGTGCGCAGGACCGACGAGCTCGAGGGCACCTCGGTGCGCAATGACGGTGTCGAGGATGTTCTTATCGCCAGCACCGTGGGCGTTGTTGTAGTAGTGGATGCGCACGTACTGGGTGCGTGAAGCCTTCTTCACGTGGTGGGTGCTTCGGCGCATGTACGTTGCGGTGAGAGTGTCGAGCGGCTCGCCGCTGGGAATATGCTCGGTCGGGTGGATCCGCAACTCAGCGAAGGGGTTGGTCTGAGTGTTGTGTTGCTCAGCATGCCAGTTGGGGACGGTGTCACCGGTGACCGGGTGGGCACGACCCGCACCCGCTTCGTGAATGTGGTTGATGCGGGTGAGGCGGAAGTTACGCCAGAAAGTGGGGGTCTTCTCCCCCGCCTCGCTCTCTGCAACCTCGCCATTCTCTGCCTCGCCGGTGGTGGGGTGAGCAAAAGCCTCGGGCACATACTCGGGCACCTCTTCACCGCGCGCGGCATAGTAGCGTTCCTCAGCGGTACGGCACCACGCATGCAGATACATGTGGTCGCGGTGCAGCACCAACGCATACGGGTCCACCAGGCGGTCCGCGGCACGCTCACCGTAACCAATGGTCACGGCGTTGCCGCTACTCAAGGCGGCAGTTGCCTCCTGCAGTAGCGGCTCCTCCGGGGCGAAGCACAGGTGCTGCGCATAGACAGGCGCGTTCGGGTACGCGGCGGCGAGCGCCGCACGGATACTGCCTAGGCGCGCATCAGCCGGGTGCAGAATATCTGCGGCAGAGAGGGTGAAAACGAGGATGGCGAGCTCAGTGTCGGTGAGACGGGCGTAGTTCAGTAGCGTGTTCGGGGTGGCGCCGTCAAAGTCCGGCAGCAGGTTAATGTAGGTGGGCTTGAGTGCGTCCGGGTCCTTGGGGTCTGAGTCGAAGGGTACGGTGTCTACCCGCGCGAAAATCTCGGCAATAGTTTTGCCGAGGGCACGGTTCTTCTCGGTGTCCACGCTGTAGAGGGCGTTGAGCTGGTTCAACGGCATGGGCGCCTCATCGTGGGCGCTCGCCCAGCGGTCAGCACGGTGCAGACCCAGGAGCAGGTCAACAAGGTCGTCGAGGGAGTTGTTGCGGTTGCGCTGGTTGATATCTGCCCAGGTGCCGGGGTCTTCAACTGCGCCGCTGTGCAGGTCGGTGAGGGTGCGCAACAGCTGCTGCTGGGCGGCGTAACTGTCACGCTGGCGGGTAGATGCAGCCTCCGATTCCTCGGGCGGCTCGATCACGCAGCTGTAGCTGGTCGCCGCCACGGCGCTATCAATCGTGCCGTACGAGGGCACGGTGAAGGGCTCCGACAGCGTAGAATCGGCGCTGACCTCCACGACGGACAGGTACTCTTCGTAGCCCTTAATGTCTTCAAGCCAGTTCTTGGCGTTAAACGTCGCATTGATGGGGGTCGAATCAATACGCGAAAGCATCGTGAGCTTCTGAATACGGCTGGCACGGAACGTGTACTCCTTACGCTCCGAGCTCTCAGTGTAGTAGCCGACAAAATACCAGGTGCCGTAACGGTACCCAATACCGGCAACACTGACCTTCTCCTGCACGCGGGTCGCACCGGCAGCCGTCTGATAGGTGAACGTGACCGTCTTACGCTCCGCATAGGCGGTGAACAGCTCATTCAGGTGCGGGTTATCGCTAAAGTAAATACGCTGAAGAGGCTCGCGGTAGGTGTACAGGTTCTTCGCGCGCTGACGCTTGCCGGTCTTCGGCTCCAGAATCTTCGCGGCGGCGAGCGCCTCATCGGTGAGGTTCTCGCTGGTCAGCGCAATCTTACGCAGAATGCGGTAGGCGTCATCCTGCAGTTCGGTGCCTTCCCAGCCGCGCAGGATGGTGTTGATGAGGCGGAACTCCTCAGCGGTGGGGTTCCAGGCGGGCAGCTTAGCGGCGTTGCTGGGTTCGAGGCGGTAGCGCTCTCCCAGGTCCGTGGTCACGTGGGTGATGCGCGCGCCGGCATCACGCAGGGTCTGCTTGGCTCGTTCAAAGGCGCGTTCCTGGGCCTCGCTGAGGGAGCCGTTAGCGCGAGTGCTAATACCGAGCAGGGTCAGTAGCTCGTTGCGGCTGATGCCCTGGGTTCGGGTTGCGGTATCGGGCGCCTCGGCGGCGGTGGCGAGGCGGTGAAGAGTCATGTAAAGCTGAGCTGCGGTGGACATGATTCCATCATACCGTGTGTGTTCCGCGGCACTTACTTTGCGTGTGGAGTGGCTGTGGGAGGGATACGGGAAGATTACGCCGGCATAGAAAGCCCACCGGCACGCGCCATCAACACGCATCCCCGGTACGCAAAAGCCCGGCGCCCCTCCCACAATCGGGAGAAAGCACCGGGCTACGCGTCTCTCACGCGAAAAACGCGAGAACCTTGCTAGTCCTTAGCGGACGTCCAGCAGGTCCACCACGAAAATCAGGGACTCACCGGGCTTAATGACCGAACCAGCGCCGCGGTCACCGTACGCCATGTCGGCGGGAATCTCCAGGCGACGACGGCCGCCGACCTTCATGCCGAGCAGACCCTCATCCCAACCGCGAATAACCTGGCCAACGCCCACCTGGAAGGGCAGCGGCTCGCCGCGGTTCCAGGATGCGTCGAACTCTTCACCGGTGGAGAAAGCCACACCAACGTAGTGGGTGAGCACGCGGGAGCCGGGAACAACCTCAGCGCCTGCGCCCTCAATCAGGTCGGTGATGACCAGCTCGGTGGGGGCGTCGCCCTCGGGGAAATCGATTTCGGGCTTTTCGCGGTCGAGGTTACGCTGACCGAAAGACATGGGTGTCTCCTTTGATTGGTTCGAAATGAATCGAAATAGTGGGTGCGCTCGCCGCCTAAGTCGATAGGCGGCGAGCACGGTATAAAAATGTGACGTAAAAACGTGGGTCCCGAAAATATAGGTCCCAGGCTACTGTGCGGTAGCCGAAGCAGACGCTGCCGGGGTTGCGGTTGCCGAGGCGCTCGCCTCCGCAGCAGCTGCGCTAGAAGCCGCCTGAGCACGCTGCAGGGTCTGCGGGTTCTCCTCCGCACCCAGAATATCAACAACGAACACCAGAGTGCCCGAAGGCTTGGAACCGCCGGTGTCGTTACCGTACGCCAGGTCCGCCGGGATGACCAGCTCAACGCGGGAGCCGACCTTCTTGCCCTTCAGGCCCTGAGTCCAGCCCTTGATAACGCCCTGCAGGGAGATGCCCATCGGGGTGGCGGCGTCATAGTTGCCGTCGACGACCTTACCGTCGGAGTACTGCACACCAATGTAACGCACGTACACGGTGTCGGTTTCCTTGACCTCGGCGCCCTCGCCCTCGATGAGGGTCTTAGCGGTCAGCTCGGTGACCTCCGGCTTGTTATCGGGCAGCTTAATTTCAGCCTTGCCGGTGGACTCATCCAGGGTGAAGGACGGCAGCGACGGGTCAGCCTCAACAGCCTTACCGGTTGCGTACTTGGGCAGCTTCGTCTTCACGGTGTACACCTCAACGTTGGTTGCGGCGCCGGGCGAAGCGGTCGTAGTGGTCACACCCGCGGTGCTGCGCTGCTGCAGAACGTTGGTAGTGTACGAGAAAGAACCGCCAACCTTAATCTTCTTCAGGGTTTCGTACACCTGCGGTGCAGCCTGCTTCAGCTGATCGTTAATCGGCAGCAGAATCGGCTCGCTGGAGTAAGTGGAACCGTTAAGCTTGCCGTCGGTGCCGTTGAACACGGCAGCCTCAACGAGCACGTAGTCACCATCGTTGATGGACTCGCCGTTACCTTCCTCAATCACGTACGCGGAGGGGCTAGAAGCAGCAAAGGGGGTCGCGAAGGACGCCTCAGGCTCAGCGGTCGCGTTCTTCAAGGTGTACTTCACCTTAGACAGGTCGCCGCTGGACTGCGCGCCACATGCAGACAGTGCAAGCGCGAGAGCAGCCGCGCTGGCACCGAAAATAGTGAGCTTAGAGCGTTTGGTCATAGTGTTATCCTCTGGGGTTTTCTGTGAGAGTGGGGCGTGTGAGTGCCCGTGTGCCACAGAACAGTTTACAGGTATAGGTTTAGCTGTTTTATGCTACGGCATGTAGCTGTGTTCAGGCTGTGTCGCGGCGCGGGGTGTTTCCGAAGGCCCGAGAACCCCGACCGCTGGCGGGTTTCCCCTCATCAGAGCGTTTCTAGCAGTGCCGTCTAGCAGGGGTGTTTAGCAGTGCTGTCTAGCAGGGCGGCGGGAATGCCGCCTCCTGATGCTGACGCGCCTTAGACGCCAACAGGCTCAGCACCTCCTCCAGCTCCTCGCTACCGGTAGCAAACGGGTCCTTACACACCAGCGTGTGCTGCGGGTAGGCGTTGAGCTTCAAATGCACCCAATCCACGGTGAACTGTTCCCCCGCCGCAACCGCCGCATTAATGAAACGCGAACGCTGGGTCGCGCGAGTGTTCGGCGGCTGAGTCTTCGCCGCCTCCGCAGCGCCCTCAGGCAGGATGCGCTTGACCGCACCGCGACGAACCAGCGCATGGAAGACACTACGCTCCGGGTCGATGTCGTGGTACGCCAAATCCAGCTGACGGATGCGGGCGCTAGCATAATCGGCAGGCTGACCAGCCGCGCGGGCGCGGGCAATATACGCATCCAGAAGCTTCTTCTTAATCGCCCAATCAATCTCAGTATCGATGCTGCTGTAG
The DNA here is from genome assembly GCF_001810135.1 of Rothia sp. HMSC069D01. Taxonomy (NCBI): domain Bacteria; kingdom Bacillati; phylum Actinomycetota; class Actinomycetes; order Micrococcales; family Micrococcaceae; genus Rothia; species Rothia sp. HMSC069D01. The sequence continues at coordinate 385,547 of NZ_KV800108.1, read as the reverse complement.
TCGCCGGATTCGATAGCGTCTAGGGTGCGCTGCCACAGGTCCAGGGCGTATTCCACGTGGTGGTGGTGCGCGCCGTACTGCTGTACGTACTGGCGTGCCGCATCCAGGTAGTGACGCTGAACGCTCAACGCCGTGTAGTGCTTACCGTCCGTGGTTTCGAAGGTCGCGGTGCCGGTCAGATCGTGGCTGATAGCGCGCAGAGCCGCCGGGACGGACACGATATCCAGGCTCGTAACCGGGAAGCGGTCCTCGAGCATGCGCAGCACCAGGTCGGTGCTGGCAATCTTCAGCAGCACGGTCGGCTCCGCCATGTTCGAATCACCGTTAATGACGTGCATGCGACGGAACTTCGAGGCGTCGGCGTGCGGTTCGTCACGGGTGTTAATGAGCGGGCGAGCGCGGGAGGTCGAGGTCGATGCCGCCTCCCAAATGTGGTCGGCACGCTGCGAGAATGAGTACGAGGGCACGCCCGTGCTGGAGGCCGGGTCGGTCGAACCGGGCACCGGGCCACCCTGCGGGTGGGTCTTACCGGCGCCCACCAGAATCTGGCGGGTCACCAGGAACGGCACAAGCTGGGCAATCAGGTCGTTGAACTGCAGCTTGCGGCTAATCAGGTAGTTCTCGTGGCTGCCGTAGGAGTTGCCCGCCGAATCCACGTTGTTCTTGAACAGGTACAGTTCGCCGTCGAGAGGGCGGCCCTCGGAACCGGCGAGCAGGCGCTTGCGGGCGGTGCGCGCCAGGTCGGCGAAGAGCAGCTCACCGGCGCGTTCCTGTGCGAGCAGCTCGTCGATGCTGCTACATTCGGCGGAGGCGTATTCGGGGTGCGAGCCGACGTCCAGGTAGAGGCGGCCGCCGTTGGGCAGGAAGACGTTCGTCGAACGCCACTGGTCCAGTACGGGCTTGAAGAGGGCGGCGGCGGATTCTTCGATGCTCAGCCGGCCCATGCCGTGCGGGACGTAGCTGAGCCCGAATTCGCTCTCAATGCCGAAGATGCGGTGTTCCATGATGATGACCCGGCGCAGCGTGCCGGTTACTCGCCGCCCTTCTGGACGAAGCCGGTCACGAAGTCCTCGGCGTTCTCAGCGAGCAGGCCGTCAATTTCGTCGAGCAGGTCGTCGACCTCGCTCACGTCAGAGACAACGTGGGAGGCGGCGAGGGTCAGTTCCTGCTCCTGCTCGGCTGCAGTGGTTTCGGTCTGCTGCGCGCTGATGCGTTCGCGGCTCATGGTTCTCTCCTCAAGGGGTTTTCGGTTGTGGACAAATAAGTTTTTAGTGGGGTTGGGTGCGGGGTATAAGGGTTTTGGTACCCGGACCTTACTGCACCCCGCCTGTGGGTTATGTGGTTTTTACTCTTCTGAATGGGGGTATTCGCCCCGGGGAAGAATGTGAGTTTATGTGGGTTTAGGGGGTGTGCTGCTAGCGCAGGCGGTTCAGCAACGCATCCGAATGGTTTACCTCATCCAGCAGCGGCTCCACCTGGGCGGCACCGTAGCGGGTCGGCTCCATCATCGTAAAACGAGTCAGATCCTTCGAATACCTGCCGCGGCACGAGACCGTATCCCAGTTAATACCCAGAATCTCCTCCGGCCAACGCGCCATCAACGTGCCACGTAAAAACGCGCGCGTCTCACGCGGCGGCTCGGTCGTCGCACGCTCAATCTGCTCCGCAGAGAACAGCGTGCGCATACGGCCACGCGCCACCAGACGGTGATACAGGCTCTTCGACGGGTCAATATCAGCGTACTGCAAATCCAAAGCCTTCAACTTCGGATTCGCATAATCTACGCCCTGAGCGACATAACCGCGCACCAGCGCATACTTCGCCACCCAATCCAGACGATCCGCCAGCGAGAGCGGGTTGGTTTCCAGGGCATCCAGAACCTCACCCCACAGGTTGAGGATCTGCGCGGTCGCAGCATCCACACCCGCCGGGTTCGACTCCTCGTGCGCACGGGAGGCCTCATAGTAGGCGCGCTGAATCTGCAGGGCGCTCGCCGAACCACTCGTGGACACCGGGTTCGGCAGGGTCGCCGAAGACGGCGCCAGCGGCAGCTGAACCGACAGCGACAAATCGTGGCTGACCGCGTGCATCGCCGCCACCGGATCAGACAGACGCACACCCGGCAACACGGGGTGCTGCTCGCTGTGCGACTCAATCAGGTTCATCACCAGCGCCGCCGTACCAAACTTCAACAGGTTCGAATAGTGCGACATGTTCGCATCCGCCGGAATCACGTGCAGGCGGCGGTACTTCGACTCATCCGCATGCGGCTCATCGCGCGTATTCACAATCGGACGGCGAATCGTGGTCTCCAGGCCAATCGTGCGCTCAAAGAAATCAGCACGCGAACTAATCTGGAAACCCGGAACCTCACCGTGCGTACCAATACCCACACGGCCCGCACCCGTAAAAATTGCGCGGGTTGCAAAGAACGGCAGGAGCGCATCCGCAACCTGCTCAAACGGAACATCACGGCTAATCAGGTAGTTTTCGTGGGCGCCGTACGACTGGCCCTTCGAGTCGGTGTTGTTCTTGTACAGCTTCACCTGCGGCAAATCCTGCGCGTGGTTGCCCAGCTCCACCAGCGACTCGTACGCCAGCGCGTCACCGGCAGCGTCATAGAGCACCGCGTCGGCAGGGGTCAGAACCTCCGGCGACGAATACTCCGGATGCGCGTGATCCACATATAGGCGCGCACCATTGGGCAGAATCGCGTTCATGGTCACGCGGTCCCAGTCCAGACGCTCCGGGAAACCACCGCGGCCGTGCACACCAGCGAGCGCATCCAGGGCGCTACGCGGCTCGGCGGGCTCACCCGGTGCCTGAACGCCCGCCTCGCGCATAATCTCCAGGGCGATATCTTCACTGGTCAGCTCGGTGCGGGTGTGCGTCATCTGGCTTGAGTGGGCGGTGGATGCGTCCTGAACCTGACCGAACGCATCACGCAGCGGCGACTCAGACTCACCCAGCCACTGACCCTCGGGGGTTGCGGTCGAGTAGTTCTCTGCCTGGCGTGCCTGCTCGGCGGTCAGCTCATCCGCCAGGGCGCGGCGCTGCAGCTGCTCGCGGAAGGCGGCGCCGCGGCGGAAGGCGAGCTTGGCGTAGGTGTTGACTACCAGTGCGGACAGCACGGTCGGGTTGGTGCCCGGCGCGGAGGGGGCGATGACGCCGTACTCGGTTTCGGCACCCATAATGCGGTGCACGCCGTAGCTGGGGGTGGAGTTCATGGGGTTCTCCTGAAAAAATCTATACCATCTAAAGGCCTTGGACCTGCGGTAATGCTGGGTTGATGCGGGATAAGCGCGGGGTGTGGGCTGATCGCACAGTTGAGTGGGCGCGCGGTTTAGCGCGGCGGCTCCACCGACACCAGGCGGCCACGCACACCGGCAACGGTGAGCGCATCCTCAATATCGGGCAGCGGCGGCAAGTCCACCTGATCCTCAAACTCGGCGCGCACAGCCTCCAGCAGGTGGCGGGTGCCAATACCCACACCCGCCGCGCCATTTACCTCGGCCGCACCGGAAGCGCCGGCGGCGGTCAGCGCCTGCAGCTGCTCCTTAATCGCGGCCTTCTTCGCGCGGTCCACAATATTGCGAATCACCGCACCCGAGGCGAAGTCGCCGCGGTAGAGCGTGTGCGTGGAGAGGTGGCCGGTCGCGGCGTTCGAAGAGCCCACAATCATGGAGGAATCCACGGTCGCCACGGCGTACGCGGTGGAGGGGGTACGCGCGTACAGCTGGCCGGTTGCGGCGGCAATCATCGAGGTCAGGGCGGCGCGGACGGATCCGGCGGCGGCCACCTCCGCGGCGTCTAGCGGCAGGTCCTCGGTCAGGTACAGGCCGAAGATTTCGGCGGCACCGGCAGCGTCCGGGCGGTTAATGCGAATCTTCAGGTCCAGGCGGCCAGGGCGCATCACGGCGGCGTCGATGAGGTCCTCACGGTTGGTCGCGCCAATCACGATGACGTTCTGCAGTGACTCCACGCCGTCGATTTCGGCAAGCAGCTGCGGCACGATGGTCGTCTCGATATCGGAGGAACGGCCCGAACCGCGCATGCGGAACAGCGACTCCATCTCGTCGAAGAACACGACGACCGGGTGACCGGCCTCCGCCTTCTCACGGGCGGCCACGAAAATATCGCGAATCTGACGCTCGGTCTCACCGACGAACTTATCGAGTAGCTCGGGGCCCTTAATGTTCAAGAAGTAGCCGCGAGTAGCCGAACCCGGGTTCAGCGCGGCGGCGCGGGCGGCCAGGGAGTTCGCCACAGCCTTAGCGATCATGGTCTTACCGTTACCGGGAGGACCGTACAGCAGAATACCCTTGGGCGGTGCCAGGTGGTAGCGCTCAAAAATCTCGGGGTGCAGGTAGGGCAGCTCCACCGCGTCGCGGATCTGCTCAATCTGCGCGCCCAGGCCACCAATCTGCTCGTAGGTGACGTCCGGAATCTCTTCCAGAACCAGCTCCTGCGAACGAGAAGCGGGAACCTGCGAGGTCAGCATACGGGTGCGCGTGTCAAGGGTGACCGCATCCCCTGTGCGCAGCTGCTCAATATCGAGGGAACCAGCCACACGCGCCACCTGCTGGGCACCCGAGGACGTATCAACCAGCACGCGCTGCTCATCCAGCACCTCGCGCACGGTCACCACGTCACCGAAGGGTTCGGTGTCCAGGGCGAGCACCGCCTCCGTCTTGTCGTTGAGTAGCACGGTCATGCCGGGGGTCAGCGTGGACAGGTCAATGAGCGGGGACACGGGAATACGCATCATACGGCCGCTCACCTGAACATCCAGGTACGTATCAATCTCCGCCGGGGTCTTATCGTCAGCGACCTGCTCGTAGGTCATGGTCTGACCCTCATGCACCGCCAGCACAATCGCCGAATTCAGCGGCGGCATAACGTTCTGCGACAGGGACGCGCGCAGACGCTCCACCTGGTAGCGCATGCTGGTGATGGCCTCGACGAGCTTGCGGTTCTTCTCCCCCGCACCACGAATCTGTCGGCTCATATTGTCGCGGGTTGCCTCCGCCGCGGAGAGTCGACGCAGCACGGCGTCATACTCCTGCACGCTGACGGGCTGACTGCCGGGCAGGGAGGTCGACCCGAAAGCAGCCGAGTAGTGCGGTGCCGCGCTGGCTGCACTGTGGGCGGTGCCGTACTGGGGGGTTCCTGCCTGATCTGCAGATTCGTGGGTGGACACGGTAGCTCCTTTAGCTGTTCGTCCTAATCGGCGGCTACTCGGTGCGGGTGGTTGGGCACAGTGAGTAGCCTGGTGAGTGCACTGCGGGGGCTCCAGGCAACGCCCGTGCCCCCGCAGGTCAAAGGTGGTTCAAATTATTCGGCGGATTCAGTCGCCTCAGCTGCTGCGCTGTCGTTTTGCGCGGTACCGTTCTGTTCGAGCGCAATCTCGTTCGCGCGTGCGGCGTGAGCGGCAAGGTTCTTCGCATCGCGGGCTGCGCGGCGAATCTTCTTATCGGTCACCTCACGCTCACCCACGTTCATGGGAATCCACGCGTTCATATCCTCTTCAGAGAAATCAGTCTTGGACGCGCGACGCTTCGGTGCCAGACGCACCGCACCGTCAGCCAGGCGACGAGCCACGACCAGGAACGCGGTGTGTGCAACCATGCGGTGGTCGGGGCGGACCGCCAGGCCCTCCACGTGCCAGCCGCGCACAATGGTTTCGTCGCATTCGGGTTCGGTGAAGCGGCCGTCCAGGCGCATGCCCTCAACCAGGCGGGACATCTGGGTCACGGTCGCAACGTAGCAGATGAGCACGCCGCCGGGTGCGAGCGCCTCCGCTACAGCGTCCAGGCATTCCCAGGGTGCGAGCATGTCGAGTACGACGCGGTCGACGCTGCCGGGCTCTTCAACCTGCGGAAGGGTGTCCTGCAGGTCGCCGATGCTCAGCTTCCACGCCGGGTGGGGTCCACCGAACATGGTTTCGATGTTGCCGCGGGCGACGTCTGCGAACTCTTCACGACGTTCGAAGGAGTGCACGCAACCGTAGTCGCCGACTGCACGCAGCAGCGCGATGGACAGTGCACCGGAGCCGACGCCGGCCTCGACGACGCGTGCGCCGGGGAAGATGTCTGCCTTGACGATGATCTGGGCGGCGTCCTTGGGGTAGACGACGGCTGCGCCGCGCGGCATGGAGAGCACGAAGTCCTTGTAGAGGGGGCGCAGCGCCTGGTAGAGGATGCCGTGAGTGTTGGCGATGACGGTGCCTTCGGGTGCGCCGATGAGGTCGTCGTGCTTGAGGAAGCCCTTGTGGGAGTGGTATTCGCCGCCTTCGGCGAGGGTGATGGTGGTGATGCGGCCGCGTTCGTCAGTGATTTGGACGCGCTCGCCGGGGCGGAAGGGGCCGCGGCGGTTGATTGCGCCGGTAGGGGTGTGGGTGCCGCTGCTCACGGGGTGGTTCTCCTCGGGTTTGGGTCAGTCTGTGCTGTTCGCCGTCGCGGCGAACTGTGGACGGAAAAAATCCTTTTCTATTTTAGCGGAGTCTGCAAATCGGCTGTGGCGCATTACCCCGCAGTCGTGATAATGCGGCGGCTCCCCCGCCCGGTTTTATTACACCGCGGTAGAGAGCTGGCGCATCTATTGGAGGCGCAGAAAAGCGCAGGGCGGCAGCCACGGCTTTCACACCGTAGCGCCGCTCCTGCGCTTCAACATTTTTGAGCCCCTTAGAGGACCACGCCCAGGCGTGCCGCCAGGATGTCACGCACCAGCGCGCCACCACCGACGGTGGTGTCCGCCAGAGCCTTCACAGCCCACGCATCCACAGCCGCCAACGCCGCCGGAGCGTTCAGGTCCTCGCCGAGCGCCTCACGCACAGCAGCCAGCAGCTCAACAGCCGCCTCATCGGTGACACCTTCGGAACCCTCACGGCCCTCAGCCACCGACACCGCATGACGGTACGTATCCAGGCGAGCCTTCGCGTGCTCGAGCAGCTCGTCGGTCCAGAACCAATCCGAACGGTAGTGCTGGCCCATAATCGCCAGGCGAATCGTGTTCGCGTCCTCACCGGCCGCACGCAGACGCGAAACCAGCACCAGGTTTCCGCGGGACTTGCTCATCTTGTGGCCGTCCAAACCGACCATGCCGGTGTGCGCGTAATGCTTAGCGTGCGGGCGTGCAGACACAGCCCACGAATGGCCCGCACCCAAATCGTGGTGCGGGAAAGTCAGGTCGTTACCGCCAGCCTGAACGGTCAGCGAACCATCCACAAAACGGCGGGCAATCATGGTGCACTCGATGTGCCAGCCGGGGCGGCCTGCGCCCAGCTCGCCGGCATCCCAGCTCGGCTCGCCTTCACGCTCAACACGCCACAGCAGCGGATCCAGCGCGTCACGCTTACCGGCACGGTTCGGGTCGCCGCCGCGCTCAGCGAAAATCTCCAGCATCTCATCACGGGTCAAGTGGCAGACCTCGCCCGGTGCCCACGAGTAGCCCTCAGCGTTCGCGGGCAGCTCACGCACAGCCTTCAAGTCCAGGTACACGTCACCGTCAGGATGCACCACACCCTGCTCGTCAGTGAAACCGGGCACGCGGTACGCCAGGCCGCGGCGCAGCAAATCCTCAATCAGCGGGAACAGCCACTCAATGGACTCCACCACACCCACATAGTGCGCAGGCGGAATCACGTTCAGCGCCTTCATATCGGTGCGGAACAGCTCCGTCTGATCCTCAGCCAGTTCACGCCAATCAACGTTCGTCGCGGTCGCACGCTCAAGCAGCGGGTCGTCCACATCGGTCACGTTCTGCACGTAGGTGACCGGCACGCCCGCATCCAGCCAGGCGCGGTGCAGCAAGTCAAAAGCAACATAGGTGGAGGCGTGACCCATATGCGTCGCGTCGTACGGGGTGATACCGCAAACGTACAGGCTCGCCGCCTTATCCTCCTGAACCTGAACAATCTCACCGGCAGAAGTATCAAAAATGCGCGGCAGCGCAGCCTGACCGGGCAGAGTCACAGAGGCGGGGGCATCCCAAGCTCGCATGGGTTTCCTTTCTGTAAAAACGCCCACAACCGGTGGACGCGCCACACCCGCCGCCCAACCTCAAGGCATGCGGGTGCCAAAAAATCTACTCCAATAAGAATACCCGCCCGTGAGAAACTCACGGACGGGTATGTCATATCACGCTGAGGGCTAAAGCCTTAGAACGCCGAAGAAGTAGCGTTCAGAACGCCAGTGCCCAGACCAACGAAAATCAGGATACCGAGCGCAATGCGGTACCAGATGAAAATGCCGTAGGACTTCGAAGACACGTACTTCAAGAACCAGCCAATCATCAGGTAACCCACCACAAACGCAACCAGAGTAGCCACGATAGTCGAGGGAATACCGTAGTAGCCGGTCGCCTCCTCGCCGGTGACCACCTTGAAGGTCTTGTACAGGCCAGACATGAACACGGCAGGCATGGCCAGCAGGAACGAGTAACGTGCCGCAGCCTCACGGGTGTACCCCATGAACAGACCCGCAGTAATCGTACCGCCCGAACGGGAAACACCCGGGATCAGTGCCAGCGCCTGTGCGCAACCGTACAGCAGGCCGTGACGGAAAGTCAGGTCCTTCAGCTCACGCTGCTCACGACCAAAACGGTCCGCAAGGCCCAGGAACACAGCAAACACAATCAGCATGGTCGCCACAATCCACAGGCTACGGAACTGCGTGTCAATGTAGTCTTCCAGCAGCAGGCCCAGAACGCCGATGGGCAGGGAGCCAATAATAATCAGCCAACCCATGCGGGCATCCGGGTCATTGCGCGGTACACGACCGGTAAGAGCGCCAAACCACGCCTTCACAATGCGCACAATATCGCGCCAGAAAAAAATCAAGACCGCGGTCTCAGTACCCAGCTGGGTGATTGCGGTAAACGCGGCGCCCGGGTCAGCCTTCTCCGGCAGAATCTGGCCAACAATGTTCAGATGCGCCGATGACGAAATCGGCAGAAATTCGGTCAGGCCCTGAACAAAGCCCAAAATAATTGCTTGAATCCATTCCACGCATTCAAGGATACAGGAGGCGCACCCGCCCGGGGCGGTTCGCCGAAGGTGATGTGGAACCTCCGCAAACCGCCCCGTCCACACTCTGAAACGCTCAGGGTGCCGTTTCATGAGGTACACCGCGGTGCAACCGGGGCTTATCCACGGCTCATCAACGGTTCATCTACGGCTCAAAGAGACCGCGCAAACACCTCAAATACGCGCTCTCCGGCGCATCAAAGGTGCGTCAACGGCGCGCTCTCCGGCGCAAGCGTACTAGCCGCACGACCAGTCGAAAACACCAGTCTCAAAATCAAAAACAGCGCTACCGCACCCAAAATTCAGCACATCAAACTCATCGAACTCAATATAACGAGCCGTTAAATCATCCGGCAGAGCCTGCGCATAAAAATGAGTGCCACCCAGGTGAGTACCCACCGCAATCAGCGGCTTAGCCCACTCAAACCATGCCGAATCCTCAGTATCCCAATCGAAAGGACTCAGATAACCAGTCTGCGGGTCAACATTCTCAAACACATCACTGGGGACCTTACCGGCGTTCGGGTCATCCGTCGGAACCCACCCCACCAGAGCAGGCTTACGAGCCAGCGGCTGCTGCTGATCCGCCAAAGCCCAGGCGCTGAAGCTCTCCTCTTCACCACGATGCTCACCGGGCCGGCGCACATCCTGCGGCGGCTCCGTACGGGACGAGAACTCCTCCTCACTCAGGTACAGCACCGCAAACTCGGCATCCAAAATATCGCGCAACAACAACTGGTACGGATGCACCCGCGCCTGCGCATACTGCACTTCAAACGGGTCATCACTAGCAGCATTAGCAACACCCTCAGTCGCCTCATCCTCAGCGAACTGGCCATCACCGGCGAAGAAAGAGAACGCCACAACGCCCGGATACTTCTGCGCATCCGGCAGGTACTCCCCCGGCAACCTCACCGTAAAAATATGCTGCATCGGCAAACCAGTAAACGTACTGCGCGGCCACTGATCCTGCTCAATACCGGGACCGGTCGAACCCACCCAGCCGGCCTCCCACGCCTCGGTGGAACCTGCAGGTAGAGCAGTATCATCACCACCGCTCAGCTCATAATTCCAGGAACGGACAGAAGAATCGGTGCCCGCCGCATCAACGGGGCTAAACACCATCGCGTAGCTTTTCATGAGAGTTCCTCTCTGCAGATTATTCCCCCCACAGCACGCCGATGCACACAACACCTGCGCACATTAAACGACTAAGGGCGGGATACATACTCCCAGTATGCATCCCGCCCCCACATCATGCACGGTTAACGGTCATCAGCCAGCGGTCACCCGCAAACCTTGCACAAAGCATGTACGGCTATCGCCTACGCCTGACGCTCATCACGCAGCGCACGGTTCACAGCCGAAATCATCGCCTTCAAAGCCGCACGAGTCGTCGAGCTGTCCACACCAATACCCCACAGCACGCGAGAACCAACAGCAGCCTCAACGTAGCAGGCAGCGTTAGCAGTCGACGAAGACGACATAGTGTGCTCCGAATAATCCATCACGCGAATATCCACGCCCTCGCCCGAGAGGATGTTCTGCAGAGCATCCACCGGGCCGGTACCCGAAGCAGTACGAGTGTAAGTGTGACCATCAATGTTCAGGCCAACACGCAGAGTCGTCGCACCGGTATCAGCCGAATCAATGTTAATCGACTCAATACGGTACTTACCCCAACGGTTCTGCGGATCAGCAGCAGGCAGGTACTCATCCGCGAAGATGTTCCACAGCTTCTCGCTGGTCATCTCGCCGCCCTCAGCGTCGGTACGAGCCTGAACAATCTTCGAGAACTCCACCTGCGCACGACGCGGCAGATCCAGGCCGTGATCCTGCTTCAGCAGGTACGCCATGCCACCCTTACCGGACTGCGAGTTCACACGAATAATCGCCTCGTAGGTACGGCCCAGGTCGCGCGGATCAATCGGCAGGTACGGAACCTCCCAGTAGACCTCATCCACGGTCTTACCCGCCTCAGCAGCAGTACGCTCCAGAGCCTCAAAGCCCTTCTTAATAGCGTCCTGGTGAGAACCAGAGAACGCGGTGAACACCAGGTCGCCACCGTACGGCGAACGCTCGTGCACCTTCAACTGGTTGCAGTACTCAACAGTCTTACGGATACCGTCAATATCAGAGAAATCAATCTGCGGATCAATACCCTGGGTGTACATGTTCAGACCCAAGGTCACCAGGTCAACGTTACCGGTGCGCTCGCCATTACCGAAGAGGCAGCCCTCAATACGGTCAGCGCCCGCCAGGTAACCCAGCTCAGCAGCAGCCACGCCGGTACCACGGTCATTGTGCGGGTGCAGCGACAGCACAATGTGCTCGCGGTGGTTCAGATGGCGGTCCATCCACTCGACCGAATCGGCGTACACGTTCGGGGTAGCCATCTCAACGGTAGCGGGCAGGTTCACAATCAACTCGCGGCCGTTCTGGCCAACCTCCAGCTCCTCAGCCACAGCGTTCACCACGCGAGCCGCGTACTCAAGCTCGGTGCCGGTGAAGGACTCGGGCGAGTACTCATAGATGACCTTAGTATCAGAGATCATCTGCTCTTCGTACTTGCGGCACAGGCGCGCACCCTGCAGGGCGATGTCCAGCACGCCCTCCTGGTCCTGCTGGAACACCACACGGCGCTGCAGCACGGAGGTCGAGTTGTAGAAGTGCACAATCGCCTGCGGTGCGCCCTCAATCGCCTCAAAAGTACGGGCAATCAGGTGCTCACGCGCCTGCACCAGAACCTGAATGGTCACATCCGAAGGAATGTGGCCGTCCTCAATCAGGGTGCGCACAAAATCAAAGTCAGTCTGCGACGCCGAGGGGAAACCAACCTCAATTTCCTTGTAACCCATCTTCACCAGCAGCTTGAACATCGCAAGCTTACGGTCGGTGTCCATGGGGTCAATCAGCGCCTGGTTGCCGTCACGCAGATCCACTGCGCACCAGCGCGGAGCCTTCTCAATGACCTTATCCGGCCAGGTGCGGTCCGGCAGGTCAACAACAATCTGTTCGTGGAAAGGGCGGTACTTGTGTACCGGCATGGGGCTGGGCTTCTGGTGGTTTTTCATCATGAATTCCTGTGGGTTGGTCCGTCTCGCTCTACCCCAGTTTCGGGGCTCGTACCTGCCGGGATATCGGTCCCCCGGCTGCCGTGTTCAAGGCGGTGCATCAGAAAGGATGCGAAGGTGAGATGCCGCGTCAAAAAGCCGGAACGGTTGCGGCAGATTCTAGCGTGCCCCGTTCCGGCGAATAAGCAGCAGGTTCACTGCCTGGCGGGTAACCCCGCGCATGCTCTCACCGTGAATAGTCATACCTCCACGCTATCACAGCGCCCGGAGGCGGTGGCACAGCGCACGGGGCGCCGTCCATCATCTGGAAAGAATTAACGGCGAGCATTAACGACGAAGGGACGTAGCCACCATTACTGGCGCTACGCCCCTTCTATTCGTTATTCACGCAACTGCGCTACCAGCCACCCAGCAGTTCGGGCCTAGTAGGCGAAAGCAGTCTGGCACTTGTGCTGATCAGCAGTCTGACCGGTCGCGTTACCCGCAATCGCAGCCTCCTGCTTCTCCATCGCCTCACCGGACGGGAAGTCAGTACCGATCGTCACCGCCACGCCCAGAACCTCTTCAGTAGCCACCACGCGGGTTACGTTCAGCTTCGCGGCGATTTCCTTCGCTTCCGCCTCGTAACCGGTCGAGTAGAACACCGTGGTGAAGTTCGTCGGGTTAGCGGAAGTACCGGGAGTAACATTCGTGTAGCCCAGGCCCTCAATCACCGAAGCGATTGTAGCCGAGCGACCATCCAGACCGGTCGCGTTGTACACGTTCACCGGAACCGTACGATCGAGCTGAACCGGAGCGGCAGAAGTAGCCGGTGCCTCCGGAGCCTTCTCTTCCTTCAGCGACTTATCATCACGCAGACGCTGGAACACGTTCGCAGCATCCGCAGAAACCTGCAGGCGGTTCTCATCCTGGCTCCACGGCTCAGTCGGCACCGTCGCAAACACAACATTCGACAGATCCACGCCGCCAAGAGCCGCACCAACACCCACCAGAGTGCTGATATTACCCAGATTCTTATCCACCGTCACGTTCTGAGTAATCGCCTCAGCAATGTTAATCAGACGGCCCGGATTCGACAGAGTACCCTCGCTCTTCACCTTACGCAGCAGCGAAGACAAGAAGCCCTGCTGAGCCTGAATACGACCAATATCGGAACCATCCGAGAAGCCGTGGCGGCTACGCAAGAACGCAAGAGCCTGCTCACCCTCAACCGAAGAAGTACCGGCAGGAAGCTTCAAGCCACTGTACTCGTCATCAATCGGAGCGTCCACACACACCTGAACGCCGCCAACAACCTTCGACAGCTCCTTCACAGCGTTAAAGTCCACCAACATGAAGTGGTCAATATTCACACCGGTCAGCTTGCTAATGGTCGCCACAGTACAACCAGCACCACCGCGAGACAGAGACTCGTTAATCTGAACGTTCTCCTCGGCCGGGTACACGGTACCGCTCTCAGGGTCAGTACACTGCGGCACATCAACCATCAAGTCACGCGGGAACGACAGCACGCTCACGTTCTTACGGTCCTTGCTGATCTGCAGCAGCATCATCACGTCCGCGCGAGCCTCAGAATTGCGGTCATCCTCATCACCGTACGCACCGTTATTACCCTTACGGGTATCGGAGCCAATCACGAGAATGTCCAAGGCGCCGTTCTCCAGGCCGTCCTTGTAATTGCTGATGTTCAGCTCCTGAGTATGCAGATTATTGCGCATACGCAGAGCCAACACGCCACCAAAGCCAACAACAATGACGAGCATGCAAGCAGTAAGCAGAGCAATCCACTTATTGCGATTTGAAGTCATCACCGTCGTGCGCATATGACGACCGGTGCTTCGTAAACGAGGTGCCTGGGGCATACCTTTTCTCTTTCTGCCGGTGAGCAAGTGCTTTCTCAGAGTAACACTCTTCCCTATGAGTGCCGAATGAAAATGAAAAGTTTTCATCCGGAGGCATGCACATATTTCTGCAAGTCACCGGGTGAAAACTATGGATGCGCGCCCACCCCGAAGACAACCTCTCAGGGCCACCTTTCGGGGTGACCTCGCAGGGGTGACCTCTCAGCGCAAATTCTCTGGGCGATGCGCTCAGGAAAGCTACTAGAATCCCAAACGGTTCAACGCACGCGCGTCAGACTGCCATTCCTTCGCAACCTTCACATGAATATTCAAATAAACGCGGGTACCGAGCAGCGCCTCAATCTGCTCACGAGCCTTCGTACCAATCTTGCGCAGGTTCGAGCCGCCCTTACCGATAATGATGTACTTCTGCGACTCACGCTCCACAAACAGGTTCACGTGCACATCCAGCAGCGGGTTATCCGCCGGGCGGCCCTCACGGAACTCCATCTCCTCAACCGTCACAGCAATCGAGTGGGGCAGCTCCTCGCGGGCACCCTCCAGAGCTGCCTCACGCACCAGCTCCGCAATGAGGGTTGCCTCCGGCTCATCGGTCAGCTCACCCTCGGGGTACAGCGGCGGCGACAGCGGAGTGTACTGCGCCAGCAGGTCAGCAACCGCATCCACCTGGAAATGCTTCACAGCAGACACCGGGATAATCGCAGCCCAGCCGCCCTTACCGTCAACCGGCATCGGCTCAGCGACCTCACCGGCACGGCGCTTAGCCGCAGGGCCCGAACCCTTCGCGAAAGGCACAGCATCATTCTTGCCGCCCTTACCCTTGGGGCCCTTACCCTTCTGCTTCGCACGATGCGCGGCACGCTTAGCACGAGCCGCACGCTCAGCGCTCATGACCTCCTCGCCGAGCGCCTCAACAGCCAGCAGCTGCTCACGCAACTCCTCAGAGCTCACAGTGTCAGCCTTCGTCACAATAGCAACCACCGGCTTATTGCTCGACGCCACCAGCTGCGACGCAATGTAACGGTCACCCGGACCAATCTTCTCATTCGCCGGAATGCAGAAGCCCAGCACATCCACCTGCGAAAGGGTGCTCGCCACCAGGTCGTTCAGACGCTCACCCAGCAGAGTGCGGGGGCGGTGAATACCCGGGGTGTCCACCAGAATCAGCTGGTACTCGTCCTTGTGCACAATACCGCGGATCGTGTGGCGGGTCGTCTGCGGACGGTTCGAGGTGATAGCCACCTTCTGACCGACCATAGCGTTCGTCAGAGTAGACTTACCCGCATTCGGGCGGCCCACCAGCGACGCGAAGCCCGAACGGAAATTCTCCGGGTAGGTCGGTAGCGGGGTGCTCAAGTCCAGCATGCTCAAATCGAGCGGGGTGTACTCCTGGTCCATTGTGTTTCTCCTTATCAAACCCCGTGCGGGGTGTATGGGGTGCCAGCCTCATCTGCCTGCGCCTTCCGGGGCGGGGCGGCCGACTCAAAGTGTGTTAGGGAAAATGCGGCGTCTATGTTCGATATCTAGCGGTTGCCGTGCTGATCGGTTGCCGGTTCAGCCTCTGCAATATCTCCCGGAAGATCAGGATGCGCATGCGGCTCAGCCACAACGGGAGGCTCGGTATCCACGGTGAGGATGTCAGCAACCTCCGCGGAATTAGGCTCCGAGGAAGACGCCGCGGAACCTTCAGCGTTCTGCTGCTCATCACGAGGCGGCTCGTACCATGCCTGCAACATATCCACCTGGTGGCGGCGGCCCGACGAACCAATCGCACGAATATGAATACCGTCAATCTCAATCTCAGAACCAACAATCGGCACCATGCCCAGATGCTTAGCGAGCAGACCGCCCACCGTATCAACATCTTCATCCTCGAGTTCACGACCGAAAATCTCGCCCAGCTCATCAATACCCAGACGGGCAGAGAGACGGAACGTGCCGTCATCGTTTAGCGTGTAATCGGGGCGCTCATGGTCGTACTCATCAGAAATGTCACCGACCAGCTCCTCGATCAGGTCCTCAAGCGTGATCAGACCGGCGGTGCCGCCGTACTCATCAACAATGATTGCCACGTGCGTGGACTCACGCTGCATCTCACGCAGCAGGTCCATGGCGCGCTTCGACTCGGGCTCAAAACGAGCCGGGCGCATCAGCTCAACCACGGTCGGCAGGGCGGTACCCTCCGGAGACTCCGAATGCAGGATGAAGGCGCGCATCGCGTCCTTCAGGTAGAGCACGCCCAGAATCTCATCGCTCGAATCACCAATCACCGGCATACGCGAATAACCCGAACGCAGGAACAGACTCAGCGCCTCACGCAGAGGAGTGTCGCGGCTAGCGGTGAGCATGTCGGTACGCGGAACCATGAGCGAACGGATGCGGGTATCGTCCATCTCAAAGACGGACTGCACCATCTGCGCCTCGTCATCTTCAATGGTTTCAGCGTCGGAGGCGCGGTCCAGGAACTCGCGCAGCTCCTCTTCATCGAACACACCCACCGGGGCCTCAGCCGAACGTTCCGGCGCCAGGCGCACGCTGAGCTTATCGAGCAGACCAGTCGCCGGGCTCAGCAGAACCGACAGGTAGTGCACCGGGCGAGCCAGCACACGAATCGACGCGACCGGGCGGTTACGTCCCAGAGCACGCGCCAGCACATGCAGAACCGGGTAGCCCACCAGCGCAACGATCACGAGGGTCAACACGACGGCGAGCGCGTGCACCTCAACCAGGTTCAGCAGGCAGGTCATGGTGGCGAGCACCGCGGTGGCTGCCGCAATGAGGCGGGTCAGGCGCAGCGGGTGCGTGTACGCCTCGGAGTCACCGTCGAGGGTGCGCTGCAGGACGCGCGCACCGAGGGTGTCCGGGTGTGCCTCCACGGCTTCTTCCGCCTCGTTGTGCGGCAAGTAGGTGAACGCGGTTTCGGCGATTGCCGCGACCACGGTCAGGCAGAGCGCGAGAACGGCGAGGAGGGCTGTGAATAGAATGTCCACGCCGCTCCCCTAGTGTCGGGTTTCGACCGGTGCCGGGCGGCCCAGGAACTCTTCGAGGATGGAGCGCTGAATGCCGAACATTTCAGCTTCCTCTTCGGCGGTGCCGTGGTCGTAGCCCAGGCAGTGCAGAATGCCGTGGGTGGTGAGCAGGCACAGCTCGTCCAGGGTGCTGTGACCCGCGTCTGCGCCCTGACGTGCGGCGACGGGCGGGCAGAGGATGATGTCACCGAGCATGCCGCTGGAGGGATTTTCGGGGGTTCCCGGTTCCAGCTCGTCCATGGGGAAGCTCATCACGTCGGTTGCTCCGGGCAGATCCATCCACTCGATGTGCACGCGTTCCATTTCGTCTTCGTTCACGATGGCGATGGACAGGTAGGTGTCATCGGCAAGGTGCATGCGCTTGAAGGCGTGCTCGACGAGGCGGGTGAGCACCTCGGTGTCTACCGCTTCGAAAGATTCGCGGATGAAGGCGTCGGTTGCCGGGTCGGCACCGGTTGCGGGTTCTTCACAGTCGAATTCGATCTCTGCCACCGTTTAGCGTCCTTCCGGGGTGGTCTGTGCGTTGTCGGGGTTCTGCTCGGCGTTCTTTTCGGAGCCGCCGTTGATGCCGGCGCGGTCCAGCAGCTTCTCGGCTGCGGCCTCGATGGTAGCGCGCTTGACCTTGCGGTTGCGCTTGCGTTCCATCGCCTTCTGGTCTTCGCCCCACTGATCGTAGGCGGACACAATGTTCGACACCAGGGTGTGGCGAACCACGTCAGAGGATTCCAGGATGCTGAAGTGAATATCCTCCACGCCCTGCAGAATGTTGCGCACCTGCTTCAGACCGGAGGCGGCGCCACCGGGCAGGTCAATCTGGGTGATGTCACCGGTAATGACCATCTTCGAGCCGAAGCCCAGGCGGGTCAGGAACATCTTCATCTGCTCGGCGGTGGTGTTCTGCGCCTCGTCAAGGATGATGAATGCGTCGTTGAGGGTGCGGCCGCGCATGTACGCCAGCGGTGCGACCTCAATGGTGCCCGCCTCCATGAGCTTGGGGATGGTTTCGGGTTCGAGCATGTCGTGCAGTGCGTCGTAGAGCGGGCGCAGGTACGGGTCGATCTTCTCGTTGAGGGTGCCGGGCAGGAAGCCCAGACGCTCGCCAGCCTCCACGGCGGGGCGGGTGAGGATAATGCGGTTCACTTCGTGGGTCTGCAGCGCCTGCACTGCCTTCGCCATGGCGAGGTAGGTCTTACCGGTACCCGCCGGGCCGATGCCGAAGATGACGGTGTTCGCGTCGATAGCGTCCACGTACTTCTTCTGGTTAATGGTCTTGGGGCGGATCGTGGTGCCGCGGGTGGAGAGGATGCTGGTGGACAGCGAGTGCGCCGGGTTGCTCAGTTCGTCACCGAGCATGCCCATGAGGCGGTGAATGACCTGCACGGTAATCTGCGTGTCGTGGCTGGAGAGCACGCGCAGCTCGTTCAGCAGCTTAGCGGCGGTGTTGACGGCCTCGGAGGGGCCGGTGATGAGCACGTCCAGGTCCTTGGGACGCAGGCTAATCTGCTCGAAGTAGTCCTCGATAATTGCCAGGTGCGCGTCCTGCGGGCCGAGCACGGCAATCATTTCTGCGGCGCTCTTGAAGGATACGGTGCGTGCGGTCGAGAGAGGTCGGGAGGTAGTCATATGGGCTCCTTGGCTAGTGATGTATTTACAAGTATAGATGGGTGTGATGCGCCACGCCCTGGTGGATTCCTGTCAGCGGCGCTCTACCAGCGGCCCAGCACCACGTTCAGGGTGCACATGGCGGCAGAACCGGCGGTGGAGGAACGCAGCACCTCATCACCGAGCAGTGCCAGCTGCGCGCCGGCGTCGGTGAAAAGCTGCACTTCGCGGTCGCTGATGCCGCCTTCGGGGCCAACGAGCAGGTAGATTTCGTCGGGCAGGTTCTCCGCCTCTACAAGCTTGCGTGCCAGGGCGCTGAGGCGTTCGGTCGCCTGCTCATGCAGGATGAACACGGCGGCGGACTGCTCAGAGCCGGCAACTTCTTCAATGAGTTCGACCAGGTCGGCGGTGTTGTACAGGTCGTACACTTCGGGAATGAGTGCGCGGCGCGACTGCTTCGCCGCGGCGGTGACGGTGTTCTGCCACTTGGTGTGTGCCTTGGAAGCGCGCTCCCCCTTCCAGCGCACGATGGAGCGGTCCGCGCTCCACGGAAGCACACCGTACACGCCCAGCTCGGTGGCGGTTTCGATGGCGAGCAGGTCGCGGCCGTCCTTCGCGAGCGCCTGCACCAGGTAGATGGAGGGCACGCTGCGTTCCTCGCGCAGCTCCTGCACCTGCACGCTCACACCGTCCGCATTGATGGAGGCGACCGTACCGAGTGCGCGGCGGCCGGTGCCGTCACCCAGGTCAATGCGTTCGCCAAGCTCAAGGCGCTTGACGAGGGCGTGCTTGCCTTCGGAGCCTCCGAGTGCGCAGGTGGCGCCGGGGGTGAGTGCGTCGTATTCTTCCGTGCTGATGTAGAAGATGGGGGCGCTCATGGTTCTCCTTGAGGGTGCGGTTTGAAAGCGTGGGTAGTGTGCGGGTGGCGTGTGAAATAGGTGTGCTGCTTAGTGCGGGCGCGTACAGTGCTGTGCTGACAGCAGTGCTGACAGGAAAGCGGCGGGTGCGGGTTGAGTACCGCACCCG
>NZ_KV800108.1:280464-365829 GCF_001810135.1 Rothia sp. HMSC069D01 | reverse complement strand
CCCCCGCCGCATCCTCAGCTTGGTGTAGGGATCCTACTTGAACTGGTCCTTCAGGCGGGAGAAGAGACCACCGCGGTGCTTGACCTGCGAACCTTCGGTGAGGGATTCACCGCGCAGGGAAGCGAACTGGCGCAGCAGTTCACGCTGTTCTTCGGTCATGTCGGTGGGGGTGACCACCTGGATACGCACCAGCAGGTCGCCGCGACGCTCGGTGCCGAGCACGGTTGCGCCCAGGCCGTTGAGGGTGATCACGTCGCCGCTCTGAGTGCCTGCGGGGATTGCAACTTCCTGGTCGCCGTCGAAGGTATTCAGCGGGATGGTGGTGCCCAGTGCCGCCGCGACCATGGGGATGTTCACGGTGGTGACCAGGTTGTCGCCCTCGCGGCTGAAGTACTTGTCACGCTTGACGTTCAGGTCAATGTACAGGTCGCCGTTGGGGCCACCGTACAGGCCTGCCTCGCCCTTGCCGCGCAGGCGGATACGCGCCTGGTCGTGCACACCGGCGGGAACGTTGAAGGTCAGCGGCACGTCTTCACGTACGCGGCCCTGACCGTGGCATTCAGGGCAGGGGGTCTTGATGACGGTGCCGTAGCCGTGGCAGTCGGGGCATTCGACCTGCTGCATGACGGTACCGAGGATGGACTGCACACGGCGCTGCATGAAACCGTGACCGGAGCAGGTGGTGCAGGTTTCGGGCTGGGTGCCCTCTGCGGTGCCTTCACCGTTACAGGATTTGCAGGTCACGGCGGAGCGACGCTCAATGGTCTTCTCAACACCGAACACGGCGTCCTGCAGGCTGATGGAGACGGTAATCAGGTCGTCCTGGCCCTGACGCATGCGGGATGCGGGGCCGCGGGCACCTGCCGCGCCGCCGGTGAACATGTTCAGCAGGTCCTCGAAACCGCCGAAGCCGCTGAATCCGCCGCCCGGGTAGCCGCCGCCTCCGGGGTAGCCTGCGCGGCCCTGTTCGTCGCCGGTGGTGTCATAGTTGCGGCGCTTTTCGGGGTCGGAGAGCACCTCGTAGGCGAGGGTGACGCGCTTAAACTCTTCGGCTGCGTCCTCGGAGGGGTTCACGTCGGGGTGCAGCTGGCGTGCCTTCTTTCGGTACGCCTTCTTGATCTCTTCAGCGCTGGCGTCGTTCGATACGCCGAGAGTATCGTAGTGGCTCATGCGTTTCCTTCCTCTCGAGACGATGGCGGTGCTCGATGAGTGCACCGCCAACAATGGTCGTATCAATTCTAGGGGATACTACCCCCGACCCGATACAATGGCTAGGCTGAATGGAGGTCGCTCCCGCTATCCGCTTAATCTGCGGTGCGCCCCGAACCCCGTTTTAGTTCCCCGCCGGTTCCGTCTCACGGCTCCGTCTGATTGTTCTGTCTTATGGTTCCGGCGCTATCACCGCCCTGACTGGCTCTGCTGCCCCTACCGCCCCAAAGGAGAATACGTTGAGTACCCACCACTCCCCCTACGGCTGGGGTGCCCAGGATCTAAACGCCGCCCGCATGAGCCGCCAGGCGCCGGCCCCGCGTAAAGTACCGCTGCGCCGCGGCCTGCTGATTGAGGATATTAACGGCTGGGTGGGTGAGGTCGTGAAGGCTGAGCGCATCGGCGGTGCTCTGTTCTTCGGACTCGAGGACGCGAAGGGTCGCGTGAAGAACTTCCCGTTGGGTCCGGGCTACCTGATTGAGGGTGAGCCCGTTGAGATTGTCGCCCCGGTGGCGGCGAAGGAGCCGAAGCGCACGATTTCTCGCTCCGGTTCTATTGCGGTGAAGAACGCCCCGGCTAAGGTGGCGCGCGCCTCCCGCATCTGGGTTGAGGGCCTGCACGACGCCGAGCTGGTGGAGAAGGTCTGGGGTCACGATCTGCGTGTTGAGGGCATTGTCGTGGAGCCGCTGCACGGCGTGGATGACCTTGCCGGTGCCATTCGTGAGTTCGCGCCGGGCCCGGGCCGCCGCCTGGGTATTCTGGTTGACCACCTCATCGAGGGTACGAAAGAGCAGCGTATCGTTGCGGAGGCGCTTGCCGTGCCGGGCGCCGCCGGGCACGTGAAGATTGTGGGCCACCCGTTCATTGATATTTGGCAGGCGGTCAAGCCCTCAGTGCTGGGTTTGAAGGCGTGGCCGCAGGTGCCGCGCGGTGAGGACTTCAAGAAGGGCACGCTACGTCGTCTGGGTCAGCCGCACGAAACGCAGGCGGATGTGGCGCAGGCGTGGAAGCATATTCTCTCCCGCGTTGACTCCTACGCTGACCTGGATCCGACGCTGCTCGGCCCGGTCGAATCGCTCATTGATTTTCTCACCGAGCCGGGTGCCTAGCCGCACCCGAGACCCGCTATTGCGCCCCCGTATGCGGGCGCAGGTGTGAATTTGCTCAGAACCTTTCCCTCCAGGGCATTATCCTGTGGGTTTTACCCGCTAAAGCGGTACAATAGTTGAGCGTGTGGCATTGCCCCTGTGGGTTTATGTTGCACCATCACTACACTCTAGGTCACCACCGCTCAAACGATTCACCTCTTCGGAGGGCAGATCCACCGGCTTAGGTGACCACCACAAGAAACTTCTATCGAACCAGGATTTTCGTGACTAACGATGTTCGCCCGGCAACCGGGCCTCAGAAAACCCGTAAGATTAGCGTGATTCAGGACCGCAACCGTGCGACTCTCGCGCATTTCGGCGGTATTCTCGGCATCATCCCTTCCGCTGCGGTTTTCTACGTCAGCCGCAATAACGCACCCTTCGCTGAGCAGGAAGCTCGCGAGGCGATGAACTTCACCCTCCTGCCCTCCATTGCTCTGGTGACGCTGTGGGTACTGTCCTTCCTGCCCGGCATGGGCAACACTGCCATGGTTCTGGGCGCGCTCGTGTGGCTGTTCATGGCGGTTGCATCTGTCCGAGCCGGTATTGAGGTGAACCGCGGTGAGCCGTACAGCTACCGCATTAACCCGCGCCTGCTGGACCGCTTCTACTCCACCGAGAACGCAGAATCCGCAGAATCCTAAGAACTGCCGGTCCTAAACCGCGCTGTCTCAGAACCGCGCTGATAGCTTTTACGATGAACGCCCCGCACGTTGTGTGTGGGGCGTTCTACGTTTAAGTACTGCTGTTCTAAAGGCTACTGACGGAGGCGTTACCTTCGGTGGGATTGTGCCTGCTAGTTCTGCGCATGGAGGGCTTGCAGGTTCTTCTGTCGGGGCTTTTCTTCCCGACTTTTCTTCCGGGCTTTTCTTCCGAGCTTCTCTTTTAGGGCTTCTTTGCCTAGTGCGCGTGAATTGCCGCAAACTCTACCGAATGGTGCTATAGATAATCATTGTTAAACGATCGTGGGCCCCTGTTACCAGGAGCCCACAACCGTATTCACTCAACTTCAGCAAAGACGAGAACACGCTGTTAGACATATACCGTCCTGCCATGACCTATTATGGCACAGCGTAACCTTCAACCACAACTTGAAATTGGGTGTTTTGGAAAATTTTTTCTCGGGAAAGTAATCGAAAAATACGCACCCTAAAAGCGGCATGAAGGAGTGGAAAATTCTTTCGGCTAGTCCAGCACAAATGCAAACAATTAGCACGCCAATGTAAGGTTTGGCGCTCCCCTAAAGTACCCCCAAACAGCCCCGAAAAATTTTTTAAAAGTTTTTTAAGACCCGCAAAAACACCCCGAAATCACCGAAATATTACGGCAATACCGGGGTGCACGCCATTCGCAGGTAGCGTCAGAGAAAAGCATCAAGTGGAGCTGCGACAGACCAGAACCGGAACGCCGCCCCGATTGAAAAGCCCCTTGTCAGACCAATGCTTCTTAGTGTTCCTCGTGCTCGTCAGAGACCTCCGGGAGCAGCTCACGGGTCACAGCGTCGCCCAGAAGTCGCCCCTTGAGGGTCAGTCGCACGTGAGCTTTAGGGTCAGGTTCAGCTTGAGAATTCAAAGCATCAGGCTCAATCAGAGCTTGTGAAACTAGCCAGCGCAACGAGGCGCCCAGCTGCGCCTCATCGTGCACCGCGAGCAGCTCGCGCATCGCCAAACCCTCACGCACACGGATCATGAGCATAATCGTCTCAAAAGCACGGGTGGCGGTGTCCAGCACCTCACGTGCCGCCGCAGGGGACTCCCCCGCACGCACCTTCTGCGCGTACGGCACCGGGTGCTTCACGTTCCACCAGCGGGTACCGTTCACGTGCGAGTGCGCGCCAGGACCGATGCCCCACCAGTCCTGGTTGCGCCAGTAGGCGAGGTTGTGGTCGCTGCGGGTGTCCTCGCTACGCGAGTAGTTGGAGACCTCGTACCAGTTGTAGCCGGCTTCGGTGAGTAGCTCCTCGGCGAGCAGGTACATGTCCGCCATGAGGTCTTCGTCGGGCATGGTGTATTCGCCGCGGCGGATCTGCGCGGCGAGCTTGGTGCCGTCCTCCACGATCAGCGAGTACGCGGAAATGTGGTCGGGCTCGTAGGAGATTGCGGCGCGAACGCTGCGCTCCCACTGGTGCAGGGTCTCCCCCGGCGAACCGTAGATGAGGTCCACGGATACCTGCAGGCCGACCTCTTTAGCCCAGGCGACGACCTTCGGCACGTTCGACGGCGTGTGGGTGCGGTCGAGTACCTGTAGCACCTCGGGGACAACGGACTGCATGCCGAAGGATACGCGGGTGAAGCCACCGTCCTTGAGGGTTTGCAGGTCTTCGCGGGTGACGGAGTCGGGGTTCGCTTCGGTGGTGACTTCTGCGCCTTCGACGAGGCCGAATACGTCGATGGCTGCGTGCAGGATGCGTACGAGGTCGCGGGCGGGTAGTTTGGTGGGGGTGCCGCCTCCGAAGAAGACGGTGTGCATGGGGCGTTTTGCGACGCCGGAGGCTTCGAGGGTGCGGGCGGCGAAGAGGATTTCTGCGATGGCGTCGTCGGCGTAGGTGCCGAGGCCGATGCCGTCGCCGAAGTCTTCGGTGGCGTAGGTGTTGAAGTCGCAGTAGCCGCAGCGTACGGAGCAGAAGGGGATGTGTACGTAGAGGCTGAAGTCGCGGGTTTCGCATCCTGCCGCGCTGGTGGCGGGGATGCGCCCGTCGCGGGGTGCGGGGGCGCCGGTGGGCTGGGCGGGCATTCTGCCTCCTGGAACTAGATGTAGAGGTCGGGGGGATCAAATATGGGCACCGCGCATGCGGCTACGCGGGTGGCATCAACAGGCGACGTATCAACGGGCAGTGTATCAACAGACAGCGTGCAGAGAACCCGGCGGTACACGAGGCACCAGCCGGGTTCTCCACAATCAACAGGTCAGCACACAGCCGGAAAAGCTACAGCAGCGAAAGGCTACTTCTTCTTTTCCTTCTCCTCGCTCGAAGACAGTGCCGCAATGAAGGCTTCCTGAGGAACCTCCACACGACCAACCATCTTCATGCGCTTCTTGCCTTCCTTCTGCTTCTCCAGCAGCTTACGCTTACGCGAAATATCGCCACCGTAACACTTCGAAAGAACATCCTTACGCATCGCGCGAATATTCTCGCGGGCAATAATACGCGAACCGATAGCCGCCTGAATCGGCACCTCAAACTGCTGGCGAGGAATCAGCTCACGCAGCTTAGAAGTCATCATCAGACCGTACGAGTACGCCTTATCGCGGTGAGTAATGGCGCTGAACGCATCCACCTTCTCACCCTGCAGCAGGATGTCGACCTTCACCAGGTCAGCCTCTTCCTCACCGTCGAACTTCCAGTCCAGCGAGGCGTAACCGCGGGTACGGGACTTCAACTGATCGAAGAAGTCGAACACGATCTCTGCCAGGGGCAGGCGGTAACGCATCTCCACACGATCCTCGGACAGGTAATCCATGCCGCCGATTTGGCCGCGGCGAGCCTGGCACAGCTCCATAATCGCGCCAATGTACTCGCTCGGGGCAATAATCGTACACGCCACCATGGGCTCGCGAATCGTCGCGACCTTACCCTCGGGGAATTCGCTCGGGTTGGTCACGCGCTTAGCGTTGCCGGCTTCGTCCACCACGTCGTAAATAACGTTCGGCGCGGTCGAAATCAGGTCCAGGTTGAACTCGCGTTCCAGGCGCTCACGCACAATCTCCAGGTGCAGCAGACCCAGGAAGCCACAGCGGAAACCGAAGCCCAGAGCGGCAGAAGTTTCCGGCTCGTAAATCAGCGCGGCGTCGTTAAGCTTCAGCTTATCCAGCGCGTCACGCAGCGCCGGGTAGTCCGAACCATCAATCGGGAACAGGCCAGAGAACACCATCGGCTTGGGGTCCTCGTAACCGCCCAGGGACTCCTGTGCAGGCTTCGCGGCGGAGGTGACGGTATCACCCACACGGGACTGACGGACGTCCTTCACACCGGTAATGAGGTAACCTACCTCGCCCACGCCCAGACCCTTCGACGGGACAGGTTCAGGGGAAATCACGCCGATTTCGAGCAGGTCATGCTCAGCGCCGGTGGACATCATCTTAATCTTCTGACGCGGCTGCAAGCTACCGTCCACAACACGCACATAGGTGACCACGCCGCGGTACGAGTCGTACACCGAGTCAAAAATCATGGCACGCGCCGGGGCGGATGCGTCACCCTGCGGGGCGGGAATCGCCTCCACAATACGGTCCAGCAGAGCCTCAACACCCTCACCGGTCTTACCCGATACGCGCAGAACCTCGTCCGGCTCGCAACCAATCAGGTTCGCCAGCTCCTCAGCGTACTTATCGGGCTGAGCCGCGGGAAGGTCAATCTTGTTCAGCACCGGGATGATGGTCAGATCGTTCTCCATCGCCAGGTACAGGTTCGCCAGGGTCTGAGCCTCAATACCCTGGGCGGCATCCACGAGCAGAAGCGCACCCTCACACGCAGCCAGGGAGCGGGACACCTCATAGGTGAAGTCCACGTGGCCGGGGGTGTCAATCATGTTCAGCGCGTAGGAGGTGCCGTCAACATCCCAGGGCATGCGCACAGCCTGGGACTTAATGGTGATACCGCGTTCACGCTCAATGTCCATGCGGTCCAGGTACTGCGCCTTCATATCGCGCGGGGCAACCACGCCGGTGGCCTGCAGCATACGGTCTGCGAGGGTGGACTTACCGTGGTCAATGTGGGCGATAATGCAGAAGTTGCGAATAATCGCGGGGTCGGTCGCCGCCGGAACGGGCGGGTTCTTCGACATGGGTGCCAATCACATCATCCTTTCGAGATGCTGGCTGCGGGTATGGGCATAGTTACCTATCATTTTCCCATACCCGCGCCATATGTGCGAACGGACCTAACGTTCCGAAGAATCCTCCGCGGAATCCGCACCATCATCGGCAGGGTTTACGCCCTCGGAGGCGCCGCTGAGGGAATCAAGGTAGCCCTCAATATCCTCGGCAATCACCTCACCGGAGACAGTGCGCAGAGTCGAATCCATCTTCTGCTCAATCTCACGCACCAGCTCAACCTTCTCGTAGTCCTTCGCCATTTCTTCGGCGAGCTCCGCCTCCCACTCATCAGCGTGGGTGCGCAGGCGGTCGTACTCCTCCGACTCGACCTTAATGCCGAGGATGACCTCCAGGGCCTCGATCAGGCTCACGACCGCGCGCGGGTTCTGCTGGTCAAAGCTCAGATACCCCGGGATGCTCATACGCAGCATGACAGAGGAGGACAGGCCGTGCTCGGCGGCGAGCGCAGACATCGCCATCGTCACCGAGGTAGAACCGGTGAAATACTCATGCAGAATACCGGGGATTGCCGCCAGCTTCTCGTCGTGAGTGGTCAGCGTGTACGGGTACGGGCGGGTGTGCGCCACCTCATCCTCGAAGGTCTCAACGAAGATCGCGTGGTCCACGTGGAGCTTCTTCACGTACTTGAAGAAGCGGGTCATGAACCGCCGCAGGCACAGGCTGGGAGCGGGGCCGGTCACCACGAGCAGGCGCAGGCGACGCTCCGGGATAGTGACCATGTTGTAGAACATCTTGGGCCACACCAGGACCGTGGAATCGGAGTCGTCGCTGTTCTGCAGCTGCGGGGCAACGGAACCATAGTCGTAGAAGTCGTCCATGTCGAAGCCGGGGCTCTCGTCGCACGGGTCGAACGCGCGGTGAATCACGTCGAGGGCGTCCTCACCGTTGCCCGGGGGTTCCTTCGCGGAGTTGAAGCCGACCAGCATGACGGTCGTGTAGTTGTCCTCCTCGGAGGATTCGCCCAGGCCCAGCTTGCCGAGCAGGCCCTTCTTCGCGGACTGTTCTGTGGAGGCGGGCTTGGCGAAAGCGTCAAAGAGTCGGGCAGGCGGGAAGTTCGGCTGGCTCATCGTTGTCCTTAGCTCGTGGTCGGTGGTTGTGTGGTGGGTGGTGTTGTAAAAAATATGTTCTATATTCGGTTATGCCGCCCAAAACCCCGGACGGAAAGGGAAACTATGTTAGAAAGGCAGAAGCGCCAAATCGTATGGAGTGCCAGCATAAACATCCGGCAACTCACCATTAGCTACCTTCTCACGATACAAGCTGGTTACTTCGCTATAGTTGAAGGGGAATTCCTTAGCTTCGTTCCTACGCTTAATCTCTGCCAGACACCACTCATATTCGGCACCGGGGCGCGAAGCCGGAGCATTAAAAGAACGCCCATTCAACTCAGCACGCATCCACCCCTCCGGAGTATTTACATCAAGCAGGGGCTTCGTAAAATCGAACGGAGCACGCCAATACTCAGGGTCTTCACGATAATCGTAAGCTTTTTCTGTGGTCTCGTTACTCATGGGGAATCTCCTGGTAATGTGCAACGCCGCTTAGGGCGCTCGTGGTAGGCACAGGCGGTGTGCGGTACCGCCGATAGTTCCCACTATACGGGCTCTTCCGCGACCCGCAAGCGGTTTCGTCACAGGGCGGGCGGTGCCGCTGCGTACAGTGGAAAACTCAAAATGGGTACACAAAAGCCCCTCACACGTACACCGTGCACAGGGCTTCTAATGATATAAATCTAACGCTCTAGGAGGTCTAGATGAGCCTCATAGTCGAACTCTTCAGTAGCGTAAGTCCACATACTCTCTACCAAATCATCAGGCATAAATTCATGATCCGCCAGCACCGCAACATCATACGGAAAAGTAACCTTTTGCTTCACAAAATCACCAATAACGCTAGCAAGAGCCAACTCCCACTCACCCGCATTATCAAATTCTTCGACAAAAGGTCGTGTCCGCTCCTCCAGGGCACGGGTTCGCATAACAGCGGATAGAATCTTAGCTTTTTCCCAATCCAACATAGTCTTCAGCTTCTTTATTCTCAATCGGATAAAAGTTCCGTACAGTGGAAAACTCAAAAATGGGTACATAAAAGCCCCTCACACGCACACCGTGCACAGGGCTTCTGCCTACACAAAATTACAGGGTACCTTCCGCCTTACGACGACGATACTCCAACGCTAAATAGCTACTGCTCTTCTCCTCGTTAGAGTATTTGGGATCATCAAGCCGGCGCCTAAACTCTTCCTTTACCCATTCCCGTTCCGCACCGGGCTTTGGAATCACAAATCCAGGGTTATCCGCCTGCGCTCTTTCCCAATCCTCCATGGTTAGGGTTCTCTTTAAAGGACGCAACACACCCCAGAATAACGGGCGTTCTTTAATGGATACAGACTTCATTTTATCTTCTTCTTGAGGTATTTCAGATAAATAACAGGGTTATCTTCTTTCCCTAATCCTATCACCTCTAAATTACCCTCCCCCTCCACAAGCAAAACCTCTTGTCTATCTAAAGGCCTGGGTTTTTGGGGATAAGAACCTCACCAGCTGCGGTGCGCTCATCATACTCGTGTGCGATAGTACGCATTGGGACATGCGACCCCCGCTGAAAACGCTCCTCAAGAACCCATTGGCGTTTCATGGCTTCAGCCTTATTAGCTGGTACCGGCGGCGTAATCTTAGTTACGCAGAAGGTGATAGGGTCGCTCAGCGTCGGAGGGATTTTTTCAGGTTCCATGCGAGTATTCTAGCCTAGCTTCTTACTGAGTTCTGTTGGCATGGTACACAGTACCGCATCTTTAGGGTTCCTTCTGGGCATAGCAAAAGGCACCCCGCGCTTAGCAGGATGCCTTTCACAAAAGTTATGAGGAGTTAGCCAGTGACGCCCCCGAACGGTCCTCTAGACCGAAGCATAAAGCCGCGGCCGCCCAAGCATTATTGCCACACCAAGAAGTGAGGCTCAGGGTTTCAGAGGGGTCGTTTAACTCCTTGACCCCAAGTATACACGAAAAAGAAACCCCCTGCGTTCCCCTTAGAGGAGGGGGAACACAGGGGGTCTCTGCCCTTAAACCAGAGAGGTACTCACGTACCCCGCAAGTTTTAGAAAGCCTTGTTTACCAAAGGTGGCTAGTTCCTTGATATTCCGCGGAACTCAAGGGGTAAAACCATACCTAGTCGCTATTTACTCACCACTTTCAACAGAGCCGCCAGGCTCCGCAGAGGCATCGTCGGCAGCGTCTTCATACATGCCAGGGTCGGTGTTGAAGAAGGCCAGGATGTTCGGCAAAATCGCAGTTACAACACCGGCAACTACCGCCGCCTGGTCACTCGTCCAGATGCCGAAGGCAACCAGCACTGCAGAAAGTGACGGGCCGAGCGCATACGACACCTTGCGGAGGGCCGCATACTGGCGGCGAGATAGGTTACGCATTATCAATCTCCTTGCCCAGCTCATCTACAGCGTTCTGCAGCTTCTCCCACGACGCACGCAGAGCCGAGACCTCTTCCTTGTCCAGCGGCGCAGGGACGCCCTCGATGCCACGCTCGACCTTGCCCTCCTTGATTGCGTTGACGCGGTCGATGAGGCGGTCGAGCTGGTCGTACCAGCGACCGGGGCAAGCCGTGTTGAAGAAGTCCTTATGGCCGTGCACATAGAAGGACTTCCCGTAGTAGGTTTCGATATCGGCGATTACCTGGGCGACAGTTTCGAAGTCTTCGTTGCTCATCTCGGGGCGGCACTCGATGCCAATCGAGCGCTGGTTTGCCGCCCAATTGCCTGCATGCCAGGCGATGTCCTTGAATTCGACAAGCTGGGCGCAGCGGCCTGACTCCACCACAAAATGGGCGGAGGTGCCGGGGCCGCCGGCAAAGAACTCACAGACCTTCTCGAAACGCTGGTTGTCATCACCCCAGTGATGGATAACGATGGTATCGATGTCGTCGATGGTGCGGCTTGCCTCGGTGAACGAAGTGGCGTTGTACTCGGTGATGTCGGTGTACTGCACAATGTCTCCTTAATTGATGGTGTTGTTGTTGATTTCCAGCTTCACAGCCACGCCCATGTCGGTGGCGCGGTGAGGGGTTGGGATGTCCACGGTCATGTTTGAGGTGCCGCTGATGTCGTGTGCCCACTTCTCGATGGCGAAGCCGTAGCGGGGGTTCTTGCCCTTGTACTCTGCCTGCGCGATATTCGAGCTCAGGATGAGGTGGTGTGCCCAGTTCGTGACGAAGAAATCCGCAGCCTCTGCGGGCTTGGCTTCACCGCTGACGCAGTCGTGCCAAGAACTGGAGGCGCTGCGGCACCCGGTGACCTGCGAGGAATGGCCGACGATGACCACGCCGTGCCCACCGTTCTCCTGGGCAGTACACGCGGTGAGGATATTACGGCCACCACGGATGAAATATCCGGCACCAGCGGCGGTGAAGCGGTGCATATTAGAGGTGTCCCAGATGCCGCCAGGTCGCCCCTCTGCCCCGTGAATCGAGCGGCGGTTGTACCAGGACTTGCAACCAATCAGAGTGGTATTGGTCGCGTAAACCTCGAAGCCAGCATTAGTGCCGCCAGCAATATTCGCACCCGATACATCGACAGCGTCGAGGATATTGTCCGCCGCACCAATCTCACGGCGACCAGCCGTCACAGAGGTGATGTGCTCCGGCGACTTGCCAATCACCACGCCAGGACCCAGCGTGCGACGGACACGGACATTCCGCAACTGGCAACCCTGGTCGTCCAGACCCAGCACAGCCACACCGAACGCAACATCCCAGATGAGGACATTCTCGATACGGTGGGCACCGTCCGGCTCCGGCGGGTTATCACCCAGCTCAGTGTTCAGGAGGATGCCACCAATATTCGGGTGCATACCATCCTGGCCAGGGCGCGGGGTCGCCGACGAAACATGCGACGGGCGAGCATGCGAGCTCTTGATCCAGAGGTCGGAGACGCCCATCAGCAGATTGTCCTTGCCAACACGCGGGGTGAACCAGGTGCCCGCGTGGATAATCGCCGTCTTCTGCTCCGCCCCTGCGCCAGTGTCCGCAAAGATGATGGTCGACTCGCGACCAGCACCCTGCAGGTGAACGCCGCCCAGCAGCTCAATGAACGGCGCGGACACCTTATAACTGCCAGCAGGCAGGTGGACGGTGCCTCCGCCAGCCTCATGGACACGGCGGATAGCCTGGTTAATTGCGGCAGTCGAATCCGCTGCACCGGTCGGATCAGCACCCGCCGCAACAACATCCACCGTGCGGTGCTTTGCCGGCGACTGCTTCTGAACCTCCACAGCCTCCGGTACCTGTTCAACAACTTCGACGAGATACCTCATCGTTACTCCTTTTAATTAAGGAGAGGCAGACACCCCAATCACGGGGTATCTGCCTCTCCACCAAATATATGCCGTATAGCGCGGCAACTTTGAACCCTGCTCGGGCAGTTTGGAAGCCCCAGGTGGGCTAATCCTCCCTTCGTGCACCCCGTGCTTCGATGGCAGTAATCCTGTCCTCACTGGCATCATGGCGCTTGCGCGCATGCCGCATCTCATCCCGCAGCCCACCAATATCTTTCCGAAAATCGGCGTGCTCGACGCGAGCTGTAGCGAAATCCTCGGCGATGGTATCCAGATGCTTCAGCACGTTCAGCAGGGTGGTGTTCGTCTCGCCCTGCATCTGTGTCAGCGTTTCACTCACCTGCTCCACCTGCGCGATAACCTTATCCAGGTCATCGCGCAGGTTCGTCTCATGGCTGTTGTTGGTCTGCTCCTTGATGGAGCGCACCTTGGAGTTCAGACGCTCCCATTGCGGGGCACCCCACTTAAGCCAAACAATCAGCAGCGAGAAGAGCACAGCTCCGACTGAGACTACGGCTTGGACGATGCCGTCCAGCACCGGGTGCCCGAGGCTGGGAATCTCAGGCAACATCACCGCGCCTACTCTCCAGTGGTGGTTTCTTCGGTGTTGGGGGCCTTGAAGAGAACACCGATAGCGTGCATGATGTACTCATCCGTCACGCGAGCGGGGTCCGCACCGGGAGAAGCGAGCGCGGCGCGCTTGGCATCCAGCTCGGCCTGCGCCGCATCCAGTGCTGCCACGGCCTTAGCATGCTCAGCGACGGCGTAGGCGTGTTCGTCTGCGATGGTATTGCTGGAGCCTGCCCCGGTGGGCAGGGAGACGAGCAGTCCGATGTTTGCCTCCACGGAGTACAGGGCGTTGGGGATGCGCTGGCGCTGGGCGGCCTGCCGGGCGCGCTTGAGTAGATCGGCGTCCTGGGAGGCTGCGAGTTCCTGTGCGATAGTGGCCATAACGGTTATTGTCCTTTCTAGATGAAGATTTTTTGGTGGTCCTGTGCCGGGTTTACTCCAGGGGGGTGCCCGGCAGGGTGGACGGGAATGGGTCGGAGGATGGGTAGAGGAGCAGCCCGCACCGCAGGTGGGTGCGGTTTCCTGGGGAAAGGTCGAGGTTTCCGCGGCGCCAGGTGATACGACTGTCATCATTCTTTGCGTGAAGAGCGAGGACGCCTCGGGACTCTCCTGAGTCTGTGACAACGGGGACTACCACAGCCTGGGGGGATTTCCACCCGTCCGGTACTCCCAAGGAGAGACGAATCTTTTCGGCGGCGTCCTTATATCGCCAATCGGAGATGTCGGTGCGGTCGAGGGCGGTGAAGGTATCCCATTTGCCGCCACGCACGGTGATGATGCACCAATCTCCGATACGGCGGTAGCAGATGTACCCCTCGGCGAGGGCGGGGGAATCTACGCGCCGCCAGCCAGTATCACGCGGGGCTGCCTCGGAGGAGAGGCGCCGCACAAGCTCGGAGGCTTCCGCATCCAACCCACCAGGGTCGCCCTTGGGGCCTCGCTCGCCGGGGTCTCCCTTCTCACCCTTCGGACCCTGCTCGCCACGTTCACCACGTGGACCGGGAGGGCCGTCCCGACCGTCACGGCCCGGGGCGCCATCTGTACCGTCCTTGCCGGGTTCCCCGGGGTCTCCCTTCTCACCCTTCGGACCCTGCTCGCCACGCTTTCCCTGCTCCCCGAGGATATTCGTCCAGTGAGCCTCCCCGGTCGGAGCATGGGTGAGACCACGATGCGCCAAATCGATAGTTTCATTGGCGGCCACTTCCAGGAAACCGGGCGGGAACGGTACCGGATTACCGCGCTCGTCACGCAGCGAGCCAGTCACCTTATACGCCCAGGTTGACGGCTCCATGCCCTCGCCGGGAGCCAGCAGCAGAATGCCCTCCGCGCCACCATGAGGTTCTTCGCGAAGCACACCGTCCACCAGGTACGCGGTGCGAGCACCAGGGACATATACGGTCGCCTGGTCGGTGGCGTAGCTGGTCGGTGTGAAGGTTACGGTTCCGGTCGCGGGTACCTGGGTTCCGTACTTTTGCTGGTGGGTCCTGAATCGCCCTGTGATGTGGGCGTACTCTGCCATGATTGCCTCCTTATACGGATTTCTTGTGCTGGGGGTAGAAGGTTGCCACGTATGTCTCGAAAACAGTGTCACCTTCTGCCCAGGCGTTTTGTAGTGCCCAGAGCCAGGGGCTGGGCGGTTCGTTGTAGGGGTTTTCTACAGGTTCGCCGGCGGCGTTAAAGAACGTGTCGTCAGTCAGGTAGATTGCGCGGACATTCAAAGTGGATGCCTTGCGTAGGCATCGGATTGCCTGCTCGGGGTCCTTGACGTCGTGGATGCAGTGCCAGAACCGCCAGGTAGGGACCCCCTCGTATTCGCCGCGATTGTATTCGCCGTGGGTGCCGTTCCAGTTAGGTTCCATGCCGTCGCCCAGGTAGCGGGCGGCTGCCTGCTCATAGGTCATCAGCACATCGGCGGTCTGCACAAATTCCGCAGTGGTGTTTGTGCCAGGGTTGCCGATGACGATCTTGTCGGGGTAGAGCGTCTTGAGCTTCTGATAGACCGGCACAAGCTTCTTCCAGTAGCCGTCCTGGTCACCCCAGCCGTTGGGGTACTCATCGAGGAAGAAGCCATCCACCTCATACCAATCCAGGTGATTCTTGCATTCCGCGAGAATCTCTTCAACCGGGCGGTCACCCCAGGTAGTTCGTACGTAGCCGAGCAGGTACAAGCCCTTTTGTCGGATGAGCTTTGCCTGTCGTACCCAGTCGTCCGATTTGGAATCACCAGAGCCGGATGAAATGTTCAGCACAGCCAGCTCAGAGGTGCCAGCTGCCTGCATGATGCCATCCCATTTCGAGGGCTTGGGCGGGTTCGAGAGAGGGTCCCACCAGTCTGCCCACCAGTACGAGGGCGACCAGATGGCGCGCTTGCGCGATTGGAGGAACTTCGGGAAGAACGCCGCGGGCTTTTCTTTGACTACTACGGTGGTAGTATTCCCGCCCGGAGTTGCCGGGTCGGGCTTTGGCGGGTTCGGAGGTACCGGCTGGGTGGGGTCTACGGTACCGGTCTCTGAGGGGCTATAGGGAGAGCCAGACAGGCGGGTATCTGCCAGGTTGACACGCATGCCCGCGGACAGGTGCAAGAACCCCGCAGTGAACGGCACACGGACGTTATCGGCATCGCGCAGGGTCGCGGT
This sequence comes from Rothia sp. HMSC069D01, assembly GCF_001810135.1. Lineage (NCBI taxonomy): Bacteria > Bacillati > Actinomycetota > Actinomycetes > Micrococcales > Micrococcaceae > Rothia > Rothia sp. HMSC069D01. Next base: position 350,086 of record NZ_KV800108.1, on the reverse strand, counting down.
GACCTTGTACGACACGGTGCCTTCATCAGGGACGAGCAGGTCCGTAGGAGGTAGTACGCCCGCGATGAGCTTGACCTTGACGGGCTTTAGCCCCAGGGTGTGGTCGTAGCGGGTTGGTGTGAAAGTGTATGTGCCGGAGGCGATACCCTTAGAAGTCATATCGCCCACTACATGTGCAAAACCCATAGGTTACTGCGCCTCACCGTTCGAGAAATGTTCTGCAGCCTCATCGATACTCATCACGTGAGCTTCGGGTGCTGCAGGCTGGTCGAGAGGCTCGGCGCTAATGGTCATCTGTTCCTCAGAGGGTGCGAGCGCGATCAGTCCGAGGCGTACCTGCGCGTCCAGCAGCTGGGAGCGGAGTTTGGAGTTGTCCTCTTCGAGGTAGAGGATTTTTGCGGTGAGCTGGTCGGTAGTTAGCGGCTCCATCCTGTCCTTTCGTTAGGTGTTGCGGTTGTAGGGTATGAAGGTGACATGGACCCAGATGTTTTCGATTCTGTGCCCGTAGGGGTTGCGGACGACCAGTTCGGTTCGTTCTCCGTTGATGGGCTCTACGCCGATGACGGGCGGCCAGGAGATGTTTCCGGCAGGCATGGCGACTACGGTTCGCTTGAATCCGAGATCCACATGGCTGATGGGGTAGCGTTGCCCGCCGTATGCGTCGAATGCGAAAGGACCCATTTCTAGGTGTGTCATGGTGTCGGTTCGCACCATGAAGCCGGTGAGGCGCATGTTGTGTCGGATTCGGATGGACTCTTCCACGTTGAGACCACCATTGGAGTCGATGGTTACTCCTCGTGCTTCACCCAGGCGCTGGGAGGGTTTGAGGAGCACAAGGCGGATTGCGCCCTGGTCGGATGTGTAGATTACGCCACGGTGGGCGTTATCTTGATCGTCGCGGGGTCGCATCTCAATGAAAGAGTCGCGGAAACCAGTGATGGGGTGGGGCTCTGTGGCGTAGATCTGCACGCCGGCTTTACCGTCACCACCGGTGGAGAATTTTCCGCGGATATAGTGGTCTTTGCCGGTGGCTTTGATGTGTGCGGTGATGTTGCCGGTGGAGTCGTATGCGATGATGCCGTCGTCGCTGAGCTTGACACCCTGTCGCTCCTGGGTGGAGGTTTGAATCAGGCCGCCAGCAATCATTTCCGCAGCCAGTTCACGAGTTTTAATTTTCTTGGTGACCAGTTCTGGGGTGACGATGTTCTCGATGACGGTCAGATTGTTGAGGATTGCTTCCTCGGTGACTACAAGCTTTTTTGTTTCGGTGGACATGGAGCGCACGATGTTTGCAGCCAATTCGCCGGTAACGTTGAGCTGTCGGGTGTCGATGGTGCCGGGGACGATGAGGTTCCTGCCGTCAATCCATGGGGTTTTCGACTGCACCAGGCGCTTCTGTACGTTGGTGGCGATAGCTTCTGTATCTACGTTGGCGCCTGCTGCCTCTGCTTCCTGGATGCGTCGTTCGGCTTCTTCCAGGCGGGTCTCGGTGGCTTCCAGGTTAGCGCGGGAGGCTTGTACGACCTTCACCGCGTTCTCCATGCGAGTGTCGAACGCTGCGAGGGTGTCCCCGTCCCAGCGTAGGGAGTCGCCCGCACTGGTTACGAAGGTGACGCCCTCCCCAGCCGATGCCACCTTATTGCCGAAAGGAACGGAGGAGGGCGTGCGCAGCTTGGTTACCAGCTGTCGGAGGGTGTCTTTGCCGTCTGGTCGCTGGTCAATGAATCCGACCATGCGGGTCTCCTTTCTACCATTGGGCTTCCTGAAAATCGATGGTGACCGTAGCGTCCAGGTTGCCGGAGAGCTTGATAATACGCATATCCCTGGTGCCGTCCGGGATAGAGAGCCAGTTCCGCAGCGTAACGGTGGCAATATCCCCCACGAAGAAAGAGCCAAGCGGGGTCTTCTGCGAGTTCGCAGGGAAATCAAGGGTGACCTGGTCGACCATTGCAGAGCGGGACGCGAGCGCGCCTTGGGCCTTGATGCGCAGGATTGTTTCATCTGTTTGGTCGCGGTCGTTTATGACTCCTTCGATGTATGGGAGCCCGTCGCGAATTGCGTTGGGGTTTTCGGCGTAGGCGAATGCGATTCCTTCGCCTTCCCCTGCCCCGGTGCACCAGACACGATGGAGGATATCTTTTGCGCTTGAGGTGACTTTTACGCTGATAATCTCGCCGCCGGTAGCTGTGGTATCGAAGTCAGGTGTCCAGGCTTGGGCGATGTATGGGTAGTCTTCGGTGCCGTGGACAAATTCCCACCGAATATATGTGTGGGTGTCGTCTGTCCATTTGGGACGCAGCATGATGTCTGGGCCGTTGATGACTTCGGAGAGTTCTTTCCAGCGTTTGCCGATGAAGTTGTTAGAGAGGTTCCATGCCTCGTAGGTGCGTTGGCGCTGTCCGGTGACGGTGCTTCGGGTGCCGTGGGTGATGGGTAAGCGGCCAGCGGGGCGGTCCATTCCGTGTTCGCAGAGTGCCCAGGCGATGTCACCGAGGGTGGAGCTGGTGTATTCGAGGGTTGCCCAAATGGTGCGGCGCTCGAAAATTTCACGGATACCAGCAAACTTCAGCTCAAGGGTGTGTTGTTCTTCTGCACCCCAGTCAGTGAGGACACCGGCAAAGATGGGGTATTCGATTCCGTCGGGTGCGGTGTGGGTTAGCAGGGCGCCGCCAGAGAGGGGCGTGTAGAAGCGCGGCTGTACGGCCGACAGGTCGCTCTTGCGTACAGTGAAGCTGAAATCTTCGGTGTCGTTGAGCGTGATAGACCAGGAGCCGCCGCCTGCTACCTCTACGGGTGAGCCGACGGCACCGGATACTGGGTCTAGCCAGTAGACGCGGTATCCGGTGCGTGTCGTTTTGCTCATGGTTTACTCCTTCGCTACGCCCATATCGACCACTGCGAGCTGGTCGCCTGCAGCGTTGTCGCGGACCATCCACCAAGGGTGTCCCCACTGGTGGCGGACCTTGTAGTAGATGCGGTGCACTCCAGCTTTGACGGTCCAGATACGGGCGAAATCCTCGGTGTCAAAGACGTTGCTGTATCCGCGCTCTCGGGAGAGGATCTTCTTATCGTCCAGCCAGATTTCATAGGTGACTGAGCCGACGTCCTCTCTGCGTGCTGAGGCGTTATTTCCGCCGCCCACCGCGTTGGAGACGGAGGAGGAGAGGCGGATATCGATGTTCCTATCGGTTGGCACGTAGAAGGTGCCCTCCCCGCGCCTGTATTCGCCCCCGTTGACAGCAGAACGGTCCACATACCAGGAATGGTGCAGCAGGCCCAGCAAGCCACCCACAGGGCGGGAATAGACGATATTGCCCGCCTCGGGCGCTGCGCTGGTGGAGGTCATACCCGCTCGAATCTCACGCTTGGAGAGCATGACCGCGTTCGAGGGCACCGAGGAGCCGATACCGACGGTCGCGTGGATATTGCCGCCATCCTGCAAAGTGTTCTGCTTGACATACACGTACTCGGTGCGGGTACCGGTCGCAGGTGCGGGCTGGGTAGTCAGCTCCTGGGCCAGCACCGGAACACGCACCGCACGCCCCGGAGAGAGATGGATGACCACAGCCCCACCGGCGACCTTGTACTTCATGGTGGACGTACCGGTTACCTCACAGCCGGAGATAACACCAGCCTCCGGGTACTCTGCTGCGGTGATGGTCTGAATATCCTCGGGGGTGGTGCCATTACCCACCATGTCGTTAGGGATGCCGAAACCAGTGGCCATATTTGCTCCTTAGATGTAGGTGTCTCGTAGATGAACATCCACCCAGCCGGTAGACGGTGCCAGGGACTCCACACGAGGCTGGAAGCCGCTGCGGGCAGGCACCGAATGCCATTCCCTGCGAGTGAGCAGGTACGACATATCGAATCCTCCGATATAGATAGCGCCCTTATGGCAATCAACCGTTACCGGCGCGGCGGAATGCACCTGGTAGGGGTACTCAATCACACGACCGCTATTGACCAGACGGAATCCCGAATCCCACTCCCCCTGCACAACATAGGTGGGGTACGCGGTAGCGGTGCCCTCGTGAGCGAGCGCGACGCTGGAGGGTAGTGCCTGGTCACCGAAGTGCAGTGTGCCCTCGGGTTTGGGCTTCTGGGCAAAGAGCGGGTAGCGTAGCCCGGTGCCCTGGCCTGCGGGGAATATCTGGGTGGTGAATTCCGGTCCGTAGAGCCAGGGCTCGGGAGCGAGGAGGGGGACTTCAAAATGTAGGCCCACATCGCTGAGTAGCTCAGTCTTTACCGCCCCGTCGATTCGGACGGCGCAGGATAGCTCGCCCCAGTCGGAAGAGACAGTGAGGTTGCCGAGCGCGCCGTCCCAGAGCAGGGATGAGGTGAATCTAGCGGACAGGTCGCGGGCGTTCATGCCGGGGGCAACAATCGTGCCTTTGAGCGTGAGGGTGCGTCCTGACCGGCGAGCGGGCACTGAGAGCATTCCGTGCCCGAGCTTGCGCTGAATATCGGAGCTCTCTACGCCCACTCCACCGTAGAAACCGTCTATATCGGTGAGCCAGATTTCCAGCTCATCTGCGGTTTCGTAGGTGGAGAGCACGATTTCTCCGTGTGGACCGGAGAGAGCTGCGCGCCAGACGGAGCGAGCGCCGTCCTGAGCGAAATCGACCATTAGACCAGCACTCCGTTCATCTCATAGTTGATTGCCTGCATAACTCGCTTGCCGAATCGGTCGACGTCTTCGACGCCGGTAGGCGGTTCAACATGGACGTGCAGCTGAGGCTTTGCACTGGGTGCGGGGGCGGGGTTGTAGGCGGTGTTGGCGTTGATAGATCCGTTCAGGTTTGCCAAGGCTGGTTCGTTCACTGCCACGTTGAGGTTCCATTCAATGTCTCGCGGTGCCAGGATGTCGTAGAGGTCATCCATGGAGGTCTGCACGGAATCAATGGCTCCGTTCGCCATGCGGCGCACAGAGTCGCGGAGTGCTCCGGTTCCGTTCTCCACACCGACAGCGACACCTGCGGGGATCCAGCGGCCGACCTGGTCACGCATGACTCGTGACGGCGAGTGGATACCGAGGATGTCTTTAGCCCAGCCGGGAAGCATGCTCAACAGGTTGTTGAAGCCTTGGCGGACTGCACCAATACCATTAGCGATACCCTGGCCAATGCCTGCCATGATCTCCGAACCAATCTGGACCATCCTTCCGGGCAGACTGGACAGAGTATTGATGATGTCGGAGCCGAGGTTACGGAAGAAGTTCACTACCGACTGGATGCCGTTGCTGACACCGGTGATAATGCCGTTCATAATCGTTGTGAAGAACGATTTGATGCCATTCCAGGCGGCTTCCCATACTGCCTTGATGAAGTTCACACCGGCTTCAATAATGCTGCGGACAACATTGATAGCACCGGTGACGATGGACTTTATCAGGTTCCATGCGCCTTCGAGAATCTGCTTCACGGCGTCCCATGCTCCCTTCCAGTCACCCTTGAGCACACTGGTAAAGAGCTTGATGATGCCGGTGATGATAGCGATTGCCGATTGGATAATCGGGACGATTGCCCCGATAACTGCCTGCACTACCGTGAGGACCATCTGGATTGCGGGCACCAGAATCTGAATCAGCATATTGACAATCGGCATGATTGCCTCGATGAGGCTCAGCACGATGGGAATAACCGTGTTGATGATTGCTGCAATCAGAGGCAGAAGCGCCGCTAGAATTGCGCCGATAACCCCGATGAGCGCCTGGAAGACAGGCAGGAGCACCGGGATAATCGCGGTGACAATATCAAGGAGAGCAGCTGCCAGCTGACCGATAGCACCGACCACACTCACCACGACTGGGACAAGCTCAATAAAGATTCCGACAATCTGCGGGAGCATAGCCAGAATCGCACCGATAGCCTGCATAATGACCGGCATAATCGCCTGGAAAATCTGCGCAATCTGAGGCAGGAATGACATCAGAGTAGTTGCCAGCTCCATAATTGCCGGCATCAGCTGAGACATCACCTGTTCGCCAATCGGTGCCAGCTGTTGCATAAGCGTCGTGCCGAACTGGACGAACAGCGGGATCAATGGAGACAGGGACTGCACAATCTGCGGGATCCATGCGCCCATACGCTCGAAGAATCCGCTGACTACCGGAATGACCGGTTGCAACGAAGCAACGATAGCCGGGCCGAGCGTCTCAAAGATGGGACCCACCATAGACGCAATCTGCCCGACCACGTTACCAATCACCGGGAGCATACGGGAGAAAGCCCCACCGATAGCTTCCACAGCCGGCATAATCGCAGGCAGCAGCTTACCGAACGCGGCAGCAACCTTCCCTCCCAGCTCTACCAGCTTAGGTGCAACCTGACTAATTACCGGTTGCAAAGCCTGAAGGATATTAGCGCCCAGCTGACCGAGCATAGGCACCACCGTAGCAATAACCGGTTGCAAAGCCTGCACAATGCCCTGGAACGCCTGAGACAGCATAGGCATAATCTGGTCGATAGCAGGCTGGATAGCCTGCATCAACGATTCCCACGCGGCGCGCCCAGTCTCCGTTTGCGTGAAGAAGTAGGCGAGCGCACCTGCGACGATGCCGATAGCACCGACCAAAGAGGCAAAGGGATTAGCCTTCATCAGGCCAAATGCTTTGGAAAGGTTGCCTGCAATGTTTGCGGCGGCGGTGTTGAAAGCGGTTTGCGCTGCAGTTGCTGCACGGACTGCGACCTCGTAGACGGAGGCGGCGGTTGCACCCAGCTGGTAGTTCCTTCCGAGTTCTGCGATTTCTCGGGCGGAGCCTGCTCCGCTGGTTAGCATTTTGAATCCTTCGGCTACGCCCATGACGGTGTCTTTGGCCGCCGAAATGGTGCCCATAGCGGTGTTGTAGGATTCGATGGCGCTCTTTCCCAGCCCGATTGCGGTTGTCACGCCTTTGTATGCGGTGACGGCGGTGCCGAGTGCGAGAACGAGCCTGCCGACTCCCTGCTGATGGTTCTCAATAAACTGGGAGAGCTGAAAAAGACCAGTCGAAAGTAAGCGGATAGAAGACTCGAGAATATCGAACGCACTCGTTGCTACGTTTGCGCCGTCCCCTGCTCCACTGAAGCTAGGGAGTACGGATTTGAACGCAACCGCCAGAGAACCCACCACTCGGATAATATTCAGTGCAACCGAGACAAAAGAATGCAGCAGAGAAGGTAAGACGGTCCCAAGGAAAGACCCTACCTTCTGGGCTACACCGACAATGCCCGCGCCTTGGGTCTGGAACGCGGAGGCAAACCGGGCAATCTCTTCACGGATAATCTCGAAGGTGACCGTGAAGCGCTTACCATCGCCCATGGTGGACTTGAAGCCCGTAGCAAAGGCGCTAATGGCTTCTCCTACCTTGGTGATACCCGCACCAATCTGTGTACCGATGACCTTGCCGAATGCTTCGACCGGCTTCATCCACTCCTGGAACGCCAGGAAGAATTTGGTAAGCGCCGGATAGATTCCGGAAAGGATGTTTGCACCAAAGCGACCAAGCGCAGCCTGTGCGTTGGCGAATGCACCGGGCAGGGTGTTACCCATTTCAGTTGCCACGGTACCAGCAGCCTTCGTCATTGCCTTCTCGAAGGTCTCAAAGTTGATCTTACCGTCGGAGGCCATCTTGAAGACCTCTTCAGTAGTCTTACCCAGTTCGTCCGCGAGTGCCTGGTAGATGGGGATGCCTCGGTCGGCGACCTGCGCCAACACATCATTCTGAGCCTTACCCACGGAGGCAACCTTGTTATAAATCGCGCCCATCTCTTCCATACTGGAGCCGGAGGCAGCTGCGGAGTTGGATACGGACTTCAAGACTGCTTCCAGACGCTCACCAGGCTGAATACCAGCCGCCACAGCACCGGCCGCAGCAGTCGCTGCCGCGTCCAAACCGAACGCGGTACCCTTCACGGAAGCAGACGCGTTGTCCATAATGACCTTCACGCTATCCGCATCATTTCCCAGACCACGCAACTTTGCCTGCGCAACGTCAATCGCCTTGAGACGGTTAAAGCCCTTGCTGAACGCGGTGCCAAAGACCGCGCCCAGGCTGATACCTCCAAGTGCTTTGGTGACCAGCCCGGGGACAATGGAGCCGAACTTCGAGCCGAAACCAGCGGCTGCCTTTGCGCCCGCGCTGTCACCTGCGGAGCCCATCTCAGCAATAATCTGGGCACCTGCACCCTTGGTAGAGGCGATAACTGAGACATATGCCTTTGCGAGTTCGTAGCCACCTGCCATATATGTTTCTCTCCTCTCCAAGGGGTTAGGTTAGTCGCGTCTGAAACGGTGCTTTGCCTCTTCCAGACTGACCACGGTTGTACCGAATTTCTTCTTATCTGCGTCTTCGACACCCGGTCTGGGTATCGGTTTGGGGCGCCTGCGGTTCTTCTGCCCGTCTGCTGAGCGTTGCCAGTTGGCCACTGATAGCTGGTCATAGATTGCTGCCAGCAGGTGGTCGCTGATACTCCAACGCTGGTTGATGCTACGCATGGTCGCAGAATCTTCCGGGAGGTACCGGATCAGTGACGCGGTCATAAGCACTCCGTAGCGGTGCAGGGTTTGCAGAAAGGGCGCCCCGTAGTAGCGGACACAGTCAACATCTATTTGCTCCCTATAGCCCCTGCGCAGGGACAGGAGCATTAGGAAGAAGGGTTCAGACGCTCCATCAGTTCCATAAAGAACTTAGAGTATGCGGAGAACTTCACCTTGCCGTTCTTATCGCGCAGAGCGTCCTTGACAGCCTTCACACCACCGTTAGTCACGATGGCATCGATAACGGTGAACATTGCCTTAGGGTTGCCGTTCTCGGACTCCACGAGGTCTTCCATCAGGTCTGCATCGTCCATGGCGTCCACATCGATTTCCCAGGTGATACCGCGCAGCTTGACACGGCGCAGGTCCTTCTTGCCCTTACGCTTGTGGTCCTGGGGTCGTGCGATACCGTTTTCATCAACGACCAGGTCGTTCTTGCTCATGTGTTTCTCCTTCAAGGTCTCAGGGGGGGTGTGCTTCTTTTGGGTAAGGTTCTGTACTCTGCCCGCCGGTTGTTAGCGCCGGAGAAACACACAAAGCCTGCGCTATAAGGCAGGCAGAGTACAAGCTTGGTTGCTTACTTCAGGTACAGGTAAGCCTTCGCACCGGTGGCGTCCGGGGACGCGGTAACGGTCACCTGGTAGCCGATGGCCTCATCAGTCTTGTAGGTGATTTCACCACGTTCGGTGACCTGACCGTCCGGAATGACGATTCGGATAGTCTTGTCACCGTCCAGTACATCCAGCACGTAGGAGCTATGCTCGGACTGTGCACCGGTGACCTTCACCGCGGTTGCGGTAGCAGTCGGGTCGGCGTAGTAGAGCTTGAGCACCTCTTCGCTGGTCTCAATCAGAGTGAACTGGAAGCTCACATTATGAGAGGTCTGAATCGTACGAACGATGTCGCCGTTCTGCCACGCCTTAATCTCGGACTTATCAGAGTCGATAGTCTGAGTTACGCCGTCTTCAGAGACATAGCCTAGGTCCTTGAACCGGGCATCAATTGCTGCGGTGGCGTTTGCCGGTGCTGCGGTCTTCAACGGTGCCTTATAGATTGCACCGGTGACGCCCACGCGCACATTAGAAGCGGTAAGAGCCATAATGGTTCCCTCCATTCATTGGATTAATTGGTTTTGATCGCGGACTCCACAACGGTGCCCCTATACGAGATTGCCCAGTTCTGCCGATACCTGGGCTGGTTCGATTCATCATCAGGCATCCACACAATTGCACCCACCGGCCGTGTCCGATAGATCGTGAATCCATCATGCACGCCGGCGAGCGCTTTGAGGTTTGCTCTGATAAGTTCGGACATCTCATATGCTTCTCTATCCCCTGCAGGCTTAGAGCCCCATACATCCAGGACGAAGGCTCGTTGCCCGTGGACGGGGCTGTTGTCTTCGCCTCCAGAAGGTGTGAGGTGCACGAACCGGGCTGGGCGTACGGTGGGCAGTCGCCCGACGTGTACGTCCAGCCCGGTGATCTGGTTGATGATGTGCCGGAGCGTTTTGAAGATGTCCTCGTAGAGGATGACTTCTGCCATTTACCAGCCTCCTACAGCCTTGGAGAGAGAGGCATGTTTGCGCTCTTCTCTGATTCCGGCTGCGCCTGCGGGGTAGACGCGGGCCACGGCGGTTTTGGCTCCTACATGCACGCTGTGCTTGTAGTTCGCTCCGGCGCGGGCTTGGATTGCTGCGGCGTGCTCGTCAAGCAATGCCTGCATTTCGGGCGAAATACGTAGTGCGTAGAACCCCGGTAGGTGCAGCTTCACTTTGGTTTTTTCTGCCATTGTTTAGCCTTCTACTCGGAGGAGGTTGATACGCACTGCGTTCTTGAACCCGAACGGACCGGTCGAGTAGTCTTCCGGGTGCCCTACGACTTCGAACATCCCCGCTCCGGGGAGTAGTATCCTGTCACCTGGTGAGGCGAAGGGTTCGGGGGCGTATAGGTCGTAGCCACGGCGGATGCCGGTGTCCAAATCGCGCATGAGCTGGTCGGCGCCTACTGGTGCCCAGCCGTACACGGCGACTTCGATTGGGTCGCCCCAGGCTTGGGGCTGAGCACCCCAACTGTCCTCCGTGTACTCCTCCAGAGGCATATGGCGTACTGTATGCGAGGTGGTGAGCCAATACACTAGTGCACCACCTGCTCATCGAGCAGGTCATAGACGAATGCTTTTTGAGAGCCCACCTTCAAAAGCTTCTTCTCTGCTTTAGTCAGGAAGAGAGCTCCGTTAGGGTTGCTGAAACTCACCTGCTGGTTGTACGGTCCTGCAGTCTGGGAAATACTGGAGGCACCATCTGGGTAGGCTGATGCTGCCATGCCACGCTTGACCATGGCGCAGGCAACCATTCGCAGCACATATTCGTCCAGCTCCGCCCAGTGGGGAGCCGAGGCACGGATAAGTGCCCCAGCATCCTCCAGAAGCACCTGGGCGGTTGCATCCGAGCCAAGAGGCATATCAGGCCAGCGAGCGCGTAGGTCTTCCGCAAGCACGAGCGGGTAGCCGTTGTCCATGCTAGCCATCTACGTCTCCTTACTTGATGGTGTACTTAACGAATGCATCCTTGTCATGCAGCAGCCAGCCGTATTCTGCCTCGACACGCAGGGCAACCAGGTTGTTCTCCCAGAGGGAGGTCAGCTGACCGTTGATGGTGACGGTTGCTTCAGTGGAGACGTCGTAGGAGATGCCGCCTACGGTGCCCCAGATTGCCTTGGAGAAGTCACCGCCGAAGCCGACGACGTTGCCTACGCCGACACCGTTACGCACACCCTTTGCGAAGAGAGCAGGACGGGAGAGCACGCTACCGGAGCGTACCGGGGAGGCGGTGTCCTGGGTCGGTGCGGAGATGAACAGGGGGCGGCCGGTGGTGTCTACGCTGGTGTTGAGCTTGGGCTCTGCGTAGGGGTCGAACAGGAAGCCGGTCAGTTCCTTGTCGTCCTTGACCAGCAGGTCCAAACCAGAGTTCAGGTCGGCAAACATGCCGCCCTTGTTATCTGCTGCGGTGCCCAAAGCAACGGTCTTGCCAGTGTTGGTCAGTGCCTGGTTTGCACCGAAGGGGCTGTTGGTGCCGTGCAGTACTGCGGCATCGAAGGCCTCTGCAATTGCTTCGGCGACCTGGTCACGGACCAGGGACATGAAGTTGCCGGGGTTAGAGCGGACAACCTCTGCGGAGACCGGGACGATTGCCGCGATCTTCATGGGCTTCATGGTCTTCAGACCCAGACCTGCGTTGGTAGATTCCTTCTTTGCGCCTTCAGCAACCCACTTCGCGGTTGCCTTGGAGGTGACAACGGGCACCTCGATACCGGAGGCACCAAGGGGTACCTGTCGCACCATCTGCTGGACAGCAGAGACGCGCTTGATGTCTTCGAAGTAGGCTTCTGCCATCTCGGGCTTGAGGAAGCCGGAGAAATCGGTGGTGGTGACTGCCTTAGTGACGGCCATGGTCACCCTCCTTTCACATTTTTTGTGTCTATAGTTCTTACAAACCCAGAGCCTTACGGAATGCTTCTGCGATTCCGTCGCTGTTCAGTGCCATGTTCTGGGGTTCAGCAGCACCGGTCACAACAACACGAGCCGGTTCTGCTGCGGGGGTCTGGATAAGTTCCGAAAGCTGCTTAGCGTGTGCAGTCAGCTCCTCTTCGGTGTCTCCACGCAGGGCGTCGGCGGGGACACCATACTCAGAGGCGGCCGAAGCTCGCCACGCACGCACCTGGTTCTCATGCTCCACAGCACTCAGCCGAGCCTCCGCGGTCTCTGCACGCTCAACAAGCTTGTCCCAACCGGCAACACGCTCCTTGAGCTCCGCATAATCGGAGTACTTCGCACGCTCACGCGCCAAACGAGCATTGAGCACCTTATTCAGCTGCGCCTGGCTGGTAATAGGCTCAAAACCGTTACCAGGCTCTGCAGGTGCCTCTACACCCTCCTGAGTAGCGCTCTTAGGCTCTGTAACCTCAGCAGGTGCGCTATTTTCTTCACTCATACAAACCTCCAAAAAGGGGTACACCAAAACCCCGCACACGAGAACCGTGTACGGGGTTTTGTCAATGGATCATCACCGGGCATTTCACCACCGCCCGTACAGTGGAAAACTCAAAAATGGGTACACAAAAGCCCCGTGCACGCACACCGTGCACAGGGCCTTGCCACACCTAAAATCTAGCGGTCGAGAAAGTCTATATGTTCCTCGTAGTCGAAGTCTTCAGTAGCCAGTTTCTGAATGGAAGATAAAATGTCTTCCGGGATAATCCCTAAGTTTGCCTTCTCTAAAACATCTTTCGGCATCGACAACCCAGCTTCTACACAATCAGCAGCGGAGCACGACAAAGACATTTCCCACTCCCCCACGGCATCAAAGTGAGTAGCCCACTTATCTTTGCGCACAATAGGAAGAGAAACCATGTACCCAGAAAGGACCTTAGCTTCTTCCCAATCTAGCATATACATTCACGCCCAGACTACCTAAACGGATAAATCGATTCGACCTTCAGTTTATCATCTTCTTTACTTACAGCAACTAAGATTTTTCCTATTCTGGGTATTTCTTTCGTGATTACATACGTCTCGGGAAATTTCCCAGGTTCCCATTCAGACCTAGGAGTTTGAACTACACCTAACAGAAGAATAGCTATATCCCCAGGATCTAACGTGCCAAATGTAGTAGGAGCGTTCCCACCTTCACCATGACGGGCCAAAATATGTTGCCACTGCCCAGGCCTCAACAACTCCAAATACTCAGGCCACCCTGACGAATAGTCCCGCAGCACCTTAGGCATCTGAACGCTCTCACCACGCCCACGGTTATACATCTCCCGCCATGACGAAGCCACCTCTGCCAACGAGGGCGAATACCCATGCTTACCCTGCTTACGAGCAACCACAGCATCACGAGCAGCCTCATACTGGGCGTGCAATGCATCGGGGTCATACCCGGCAATCTTCGGAGTCTTCTTCCCCCACGCAGGCACAATCTGGCAGTCACAATCAGCATGCCACTGTCGAGCAGCACCCGCCGACTGGGCATCCAGATACACCCACCCGCGAGATGCCAGCATCAAGCACCATGCGCAGGTTTGCCCGTGCGGAACACGCGCCCAGCGGGGCTTCTTCGGGTCAGAATCAGCAGCGTGAACAATACTCTCACGCCCCAGCTTTTTCACCAGGCGGTCAAGAACCCCGTTCAAAGACTTAAGAGCCTTATCCAGGTCCTCACCTCTCATTAGCTCTCCCAATGCCCACCGGGTCGAAGCGTTCACCACATCCTCGGGCATCTGGTCAGGAAGAGCCGGCTGGAATCCGTCATCAAGCCCCACAGCCTCAGCACGCACCGCAAGATACCAACCCAGTGACTCCACCGCAGCAGCATCTCCATAGTCAGAGACCAGCCCGTACATGCTCTCCAGCATGACCTCACGCTTCATCTCATCCGGGGTATCGATAAGGGCTTGGGCAATCTCTGCCAGGTCGCGGCGCGCACCGTTCACAATCTCATTGAGCGTATCCGCAAGTACAGATACATCAGTACGCGCCACCATAGAATCACTCCTTTACAAGCTCTTCTACCTCACCTGGGCCAGCCGCCTCTTCGGGCTTAGATTGACGAGAAGACACCAGCTGCGCGATGGTCTGAGAAGCCTGCGCACGACGTTTATCCGCCCACAGACGTTGGATGCTCGCGTCGTCATACCCAAGTTTCTCCAAGATGACCTGAGACTCAGCCAGCCAGGGCATAACCTGCACCTGCTTCAGCACAGCATCTGCAGCGGCCGAATCCGACACATGCACCGTCGGGGCAAACCACGGCTCTACCAGCGACACGCCCTCAGTAGAGCCCTCACGCAAAGCAACAGACAGCAACGCTACTTGCCGTAGAGACTGTTTGAACCCACGAATCGCGCGTTCAGCCGCCAAACGCAAAGGATCACGTTGCGACTGGATCGCTGAGTCACTCGACGGATTATCCGAGGGGAAACCCAACTCATCGAGCGGAATCTGAGACTCCGCAGCCAGCAAAGACGCCCACTGACGCAACTGGTCAGTATGCGGCTGCATGCTAATCTGCGGGAACTGCCCCACGGTCGGGACTTCGCCTTCTTCGTCCCTGCTGATAGTCAGCAGTCGAGAGGTCAACGCGGACCATTTCGAGCCGGTCAGAGCCTCTTCATCGGCACCAAGCATGTACCTCTGCGGGGAGGCATAGAATTCCGCGCCGATTTCCGAGCGAACAATCGTGCGGATTGCCGAATCGGTCAACGACATAACAGCCTTAGAGATACGTGAGCGCCCAAAAGGATTGCGCAGGTCAGCTCCCACAATAATGGGCACCAGCAGAGGGCGGCCGGTCTTGTTGGGAATGACCTCAACCGCGGAGCGCCCTGTGGTGTCATCGAAGACTACCTGCACGGTCTTATCTGCAAAGTACGCGACAAACTCGGTCGGGATGAACGAGGTGGTGCCGTCCTTGCGGATTTCTGAAACAGTCAGACCAGCTGAGAGCGAGCGCGTGCGGGGGTTCCAGATTCCAGTTGCCCAATGCGCGGAGCGAGGGAGCCAGAGCACTTCGGGTTCACCCTTGCTAGGGTCTCCTTCAGTCACCGTAATAAAGGCACAGGAATGGATGAGCGCGCTACTGACAGCCTGAGAGAACGCCTCCTGGAAACCGTTGTCGGCTACAAGAGCATTCAACCCGTGCGGGTCATCCTCTTCTGAGGTGGATACGAACCGTTCAAAACGGATACGGTCTGCCAGTACGTCAACGACCTTACCCGGCCAGCCGAGGACGGACCCGATATTCAGGAACTGCCGCGGAAGACTAATTCCGAGGTCTCGGAGCGTCATCTTCTGGTCGTAGTATGCCTGCCGCTGGGCGTTCATGGCTCGCTTGGAGCCGAGCTGGTCAATCATCGCCTGTACCTGGCGACGCTCAGTCTCGGTGAGGAGCTCAGCAGGGATTGCCTGCACGCTAGGAATATACGCGGTCATACGCTAATCACCTGCTTTCTCTTGATGGGGTTACGCCGTGTGACTTTCGCTCCCCAGTAGGCTAGGGTTGCCGCCTCGAACATCGTGACACTACCGCCTTCTGGTGCTTGCCAACCGAAGCCACCGCGGCTGCCAATCTTTCGCCTGGAGGCGGCAAGTACCTGGACTGTCATTTCTGGCTGAGCACTATGGGCAACATCGTGACTGATAACAGCCTGATCGAACATAGCATGTGCCGCAATGACCTGGTCTAGGGAGGGCTGCCAGATAAGCTTCTTGTTCTTCACCCCGGCATCGTGGAGCGCCTGAATCAGATAGCCCACGCCTGATTTGCCGTCAACAACGATTTGGGCTGCGCGCTCCTGCTTAGACGCAAGGAAATCGACGAGCCAGCCGGTGCCTGCAGAGAGCGGCTCGGAACGGATACCCTCGATGAACACAGGCCCCTCTTCGGGGCGGCGTGCCACAGCGAGTGCGACCTCCAACCCATCCGGCGAGAAACGCACACCGTACACATCACGACCGGTTTCTGGTGCAGTACCTTCCAACGCGTTCCACGCGTCCGGGGTGAACGCGCTAGTCACGCCTGCCAACTCATCCCAGACTCCAAGAGCTTCACGACGGAAGGACTCATCAGAGCCGAGCATTTTACGCAGTCGCCCAAAGGCTGTAGCGCTAGTGCGCTCCGGGTAGGACGGGTTAGCTTTTGCCCACTGCCGCTTATCATCCAGGCGCCCATCGGGGTCTGCAGAGAACTCTACGTACAGGGTGTCTTTATCCCCCTTGAGCGCATCCTCTCTGCGCTGCCGGAAGACTTCGCCCGGGTCGTTGGGACGCGGCGGAGTGCCCAGCATAATCACCAGACCGTTTGGGGCCGCGTTGGTCGCCGGAACCATATCATCCATGGCTTTCTCAGAAAGAATCTGCGCCTCATCGAAGACCAGCACGTCAACCTTTGCAAAGCCACGACCGAACCCGTTCTCTCTCGCACCGAAGAGGATTCGGGAACCATTGGCGAACTCAATACCTTCAGAGCCTGCTGCACGGTGCACATGCCCGATGAACGGCATAATGTCCGGCTTATTCGCAATTCCCTGCATGGAACGGAACGTCTCATTATGGGTACGAGCACGGTGAGCAGACCACAGGACAAATGTCCCGGGAAACGCCACGCACAGCCCGAAGATGAGACCAGCAATGGTGTGGGTCTTACCCACCTGACGCGGCAGGGAAAACACCGCACCACCAACGCCACACGCATAGATACCATCTGCACGCTTTGCCACCAGGAGCTTCCCCAGCGACATCTGCCAGGTGTCCAGAGGGTAGCGCATACGACGAAGAGCCTGCGCCAGATGAGGCCAGGCTGTTGTTTCAATGCCCGCTGGGATAACTAGGTGTCGCGCAAGGTCAGAGAGCTTGCGGGTCGAAAGCGACGTCTTCGACATACCCTGCCTCCCTAGCTTCGACACCAAGGGTCTCTTCTAGGGTCTCCAGCTCTTCAATCTCTTTCGTCAAGTCCTGGTAACGGCGTGCGAGCGCAGCAAGGTCACGCGCTAGCGTGTTGGGGTGTTCCAGATGACTTGCAACGATACGCCTCAAAATTCGTAGCTCTGCGAGGCGACCAACTCCAGCATCAATGGCAGAGACCAATTCACCTTCTGCCCCGTGCTCTACAGGAGGCAGCTGCTTAGGCTTCCCGCTTTTACTCACGGTCACCCCCTCTCACTATGTGGAAATTCAGCGCAAAAATATCGCTATCGCCGTAGGGCGCGACTTCATCTCCCCGGGGAGGGGTACCTCCCCTGCCACTGTTTGTTTAGACTGTTCACCCTTGGCATTAGGTCCCCCCTTTATGGCGGCTGATGCCCTGAGCTGGGCTGTTCGGAGAGGGCTAAAAGATCAGCGTTGTTCTTGGTCTAAGCGGTTCTGCGATTCGTATTGTTTTGAGAGCTTGAGAGCGTTTTCCTCCAAGCTTTCCGCCGAGTCGCTGGTTGCATCGTCGGCAGATGACTCGCGTGTTTTCTGCTACGTCCTTGCCGCCTTCGGCGTGGGCTGTTACATGGTCGAGTTCGGGCGAATTCGGCTGTTTACTTCGGTGCCAGTCGTAGGCGACGCCACAAATAGGGCAGAGCATGTCGCCGCGTTCAAAGGCTGCGGCGAGTTCTTGTTTTCGGAGGTTCTTCCAGCGGGCGGTGCCGGTGCGGCTGGTCGCCATTGTTTCACTCCCTCCTTGTTCCACTGTTTGTTTGTGGGTTGGTGGTGGTTGCTTTGCGGAGTGTTGCAGGTTGGTTGCGGTGTGTGTGGTCGCGGTGTTTAGCCGCAGTTGTCACTCCCCGCGCCTGTTTCCGGTGATGGTGGGTAGGGGGTGGTTGCTGATGGGCACCCCCCCTATATGATGCCCCCCTATATGGTGGTGATTGTGACGGGGGGGCATTCTTTTGTTTTCTGGTACAGGTGGAGCCCCTGTCCGTGGTGGGCAGGGGCTCCGACTGAAGTAACTACACGTTGCTAACCATTGAGTGTCGTCTGTGATCCGCCGCTTTCATGTGCCCGCTAATTGTTTTTGGGCACCATGAAGCTGGGCCACAGTGTACACAAGTTTTCAGACGGTTGCAATGAGTGCGGTGCGGATGGTGTCGATGCCGTGCCAGGTGGTTTTGCAGGCGGTGCAGATGGCGGTTTCGGCGCGTAGGTGGAAGTGGATTGCTTCACCCACTCGTTGTCCTCCTTCGCTGGTTTCGGTGACGACCCATTCGGCGCCGCAGTTGGGGCAGGGGACTCGGATTGGGATGGCGGTTTCGTCGAGTGCTTTGATGGCTTCTCGCCAGCCGGTGAGTTTGGTGGTGGCGTAGTCGGTATCGACGTGGCGCGCCCAGTTGATGAGTTTGTCGGCGAGGGTGGCGTGCTTGTAGATCTGGTAGGTGGCGGGCAGGTCGTACCTGATTTGGTGTTCGATGGCGGCTTTGATGAGGAGGGCGTGGTCGTTGCAGGGGCTGGTGGATTTGAATCCGCCGCCGCCGGGTCCACTGTTGGGACGTTCGGTGATGGCGTGTTCGAGTTGCTGCAGCAGTGGTAGGGCTCGGATGTAGAGGGTGGTTCCGTGCCAGGTGTGGGTGGCGGTGTGGTAGTTGGTGAATTCGTGAAGCAGCGAGTCCAGGGAGAGCATGGTGGTGTTTCCTTAGTGTTGTGGGTGGGTTGGTGGTTCGGGCTGGTGGTGTAGGGGTGTGATGACGATGAGCAGGCCGGGGGCTTCTTTGTCGAAGCCTCCGTGGTGTAGGTGGGGTCCGTCGAGGTGTTCGTGGTTGTCGTCTGGGAGGAGCCCCGCTTGGACGTAGGTGTCGATGATGGCTTTGGCGGTTGGGTAGAGGTTGGCGGGGTCGTAGCGGCCTCGGCGTGCTTTGTAGATCCAGATGTCGATTTGTGCGTGGGTGAGGGTGGGGATTTGGTGGCTGGGGTGCTCGTTCTTCCATTGGTGGATGTCGTGGTTGGCTGCGTGTTTCCACTCGTCTGCGTTCTTGCGGTAGGTGCGCCAGTGGGTGCCGTTGGAGCGGTTGATGGAGAGGAGGGTTTTTCCGTCGAGGGGGATCCAGCGGAGGATTGGTTTGCTGTGGGGGGTCTTTTTGAGGGTGATGGTTGCGGGCGGGGTTTCAGAAGGGTGGAGCGTCATTGGTGGTGTCCTTTCGGCGTTAGTGGGTTAGCTGATGATGGAGAGTTCGTGGACGCGACTTTCTGGGACGAGGATTACGAGCCAGTGCGTCATTTCTATGTAGTTGCCATACCCGTTTGCTCGGTAGCGGGCGACGTGACGGGAGGTGAGGATTTTGTTCTCTGGCGTGTGTTCTTGGATGCGGATTTGGAGTGCATCGCTTTCATGCGGGACGCCTTCTCTTACGTTCTGGCAAGGTATGTTGACGTGGCAGATTTCAGTGACGCCGGTAATGGGGCTTGTTTCCTTGATGATTGCAATAAAGCCGCCTGGGCTGTTGAACCATTTAGCAGCGAGCAGTTCGCCGTTGATGATGCCTTCATAGCGGTCGGTTTTGTGGTCGAAGGGGACGGCAGGTTCGACATCAGAAGGGTGGCTGGTCATGGGTGGTGTCCTTTCGGTGTTGGTTGAGTATTGGGGTGTAGCCGGGGGCTGTGTAGTGGCAGATGTGGTGTGGTACTGCGGTGATACCGGGGGCTGGTGGTGCGTGCAGTTCGTTGAGGTGTAGTGCGGTGTCGGTGGTTTCGAGTTGGTAGGCGCGGCGTCCTTGGGCGAGGGTGGCGCGGATGGTTGTTTGGTTGGTGGTGGTTGTGGGGTCTGCTTGGGTTGGCATTGCGGTGGTGGGTCCGGTGAGTCCGGTGAGGATGAGTGCTCCGCAGCGGGTGCAGGTGTTGATGTGTGCTTGGCGTGCTTGGCGGGGGTTGGGCTGGGTGTTTTGTTCGTGTCGGATCCATTCGGGGGTGCCTGGTGGTGGTGTTGGGAGTTGGTCGAGGAGGTCGGGCTGTTTTTTGGCAGGTTTTCGGGGCATGGTGGGTCTTTCGGGGTGCATGGAAAAGTTGTGTCACTGGGTGTTTTGCCTTGTCGGCAGGTTTTCAGTGACACAAGTGACACAAGGTTCTATATGCATGGCTGTAACGGGCGTGTGTGCGCGCGTATGTGTTTGTCATCTACTTGCAAAAGTTGTGTCACTTGTGTCACTGATTTATGGTCTGACTTGGGAAAACCTCAGTGACACAAGGGTTAAAAGTTGTGTCACTTTGTGTCACTTTGTGTCACTACCAAATGTCAGAATCTTTGAGCTGCAGGCCGCCGAACACGCGCCCGCCGCTGTTTGTTGCGCGCGGTGCGTCTCGGCCGACCAGCACCCCGTGCACCTTCAACTGCGAGGCGAGCGCCCTACCCTTGACCGGCTCCAGCCCTTCCTCCGCACACCAGATGTGGTAGGCCTGGCGTAGGTCGGTGACCGCCACGGTGTAGTGCCGGTTGCCGGGGTAGAGGTCGCAGCGGGCGGCGAGGAACTGACCGACCGTGTCCTGGCTACTCTTGTAGGCTTCGGTGGCGGCGCGGACTGCTTCGGGCGGCTGTAGCCCGTCACGGAAGTATGCGACTGCGCCTTGGATGATCCATGCGAGCACTGCCGCCGCATCCTGCCGCAGCTTCTCCGGCAGGAGCTCATCACGCTCTTCGGCGGGGACAGTGTGGACGAACGGGACGAGGTTCATGCGCCTCCACACGGACTCGCCGCCGTCTTCGACTGCGGGCTGGTGGTTGCCCATCAGGTGCAGGTGGTGGGTGGGGGTGAATTCGAAGAAGTCCTTGTTTATGAAGCGGGCGGTGATGCGGTCGCCGCCGGTGAGCATCTTGAGCTTGGCTTCGTCGAGGGTGTCGGTTGCGTTGGTTTCGGAGCCGACGACGAAGCGCTTGCCGTTGAGGCGCGCCAATTCGGTGGCGTGTTCTTGGAAGGGCTTCTTCATCAGGAACCCAGCGGGCAAGGTTGCGGCGTAGTCGCCGAGTGCGCCGGTGATGGCGTCGTAGTAGACGGATTTGCCGTTGCCGCCGGTGCCGTAGGCGAAGGCGAAGACGTGCTCACGCTGCAGGCCGGTCGCACTGTAGCCGGCGAGCCTCTGCATGTAGCCGGTGAGGGCGGTGTCGTGGTTGAAGGTGGTGGCGAGGAACCGCTCCCAGGTGGAGCTGGTGCCTGCGGGTGCCACGGCGGTTTGTTTGGTGTGCATGCGCTCTGGTGTGTGTGGCATGAGTTCTCCTGTTCTGAGGTTGATGATTCCGGCGGGGGTGTTGAGTTCGTCGAGGTGGGTGTCGAAGGCTGAGGCGGGTACTGCGATAGTCGGCTGGACTTTGAGGAGTCCGAGTAGGGCGGTGGAGCCGCGGTGGGAGCGGGCGTAGCGGATGAGTGCGTGTGCTTCTTTGTCGGGTTTGCCTTCGTCGGTGACGGGTGGGTTGAGGGCGGCTGCGAAGTTGAGCAGTGCGAGCTTGGTGTCGCCGCCCGTATCAGGCTGTTCTTCCCAGCGGGTGCCGGTCCAGTGGAAGAAGCGGCCGCGGTCGATGTTGTAGCGGATGTGGTTGTTGAAGAGGTGGGTGAAGGCGCGGATGAGGCCGAGTTCGGTCCAGTCGGTAATGGCGGTTGCGCCGTCACTACTGGCGGTGGTGGGTTCCTCTGCGGCGGTGGTTGCTGTTTCGGGTGCCTGCTCCCTCACCGCCGGCACCTCTGCCGGTTCTCCTGCGGGGGCGGGTGGCGGTGTGGGTGGTGCCGGGTGGCGGGCGGGGAGGATGTCTGCGAGTTTCACGGTGATGGGTGCTTTCTCACCAAAACCTGCGGCTGCGAGGGCGCGGGCGGCGGCGGTGTCGTCGCCTGCGTGGTTGAGCAGTGAGTAGGCGCGGAATTTGGTGATGGGTTCTTCAACAGGGAAGTCGGGGACGGAGGACGAGAAGACGTAGAGGCGGTCGCGGTCGTCGGCGTGGCCGGTGGATGCGGAGTGCCCGTCGCGGGGGTGTTTGCCGGGTCGGGTCCAGAACCGCTCACCGCTAGACAGTGTGGAGTGGAGTGTCCAGCCGTGGGGGGTGAGGATGTCTGCCCAGTCGGTCTTTGCTTCGTAGTCGTCTCCGGGCTTCACACCGCCCTCAGCCGGGCTTTCAGCAGCGGGGCGGGTGGTGGTGGGCTTGGGGGTGCTAAAGAGCGTTACGGGGCGTTCTGGGGTTTCGTCGAGGGTGTCGGTGATTGCCTTGTGGAACGCGGCGCGCTCAGTTTCGGTGATGGTGGGGACGGTTTCGCATCCGCCTGCGAGTACCTGCCAGGGGTTGCCGCTCTTGTGGTGGCTGCCGGGGGTCGGAGACGCGATGAAGTATCCGCCTTCGCCGCGGGTTTCGGCGAGGACTTCACCGGCGGCGTTGCGTGCGAGTTTGGTGTTGCCGGGTACCTTGGCGCCCGCTTCGAGGCGGTAGATCCAGTGGAAGCCGCCGGAGGGTGAGAGTTCGAGCCAGCCGCTGTTGAGGCGTTCCCAGAGCTGGGCGTGGCCGTGTCTGGTCATGGCGGCGGCGATCTTGGGGAGGTCGGCTGCGGCGCGCCCTTCGATTTCGGTCATTTCAAGACGGTCGGAGGCGGCGCCGGTGACGATGGCGATGCCGAGGTTACGCCGGTTGCCGTCCCGGTACCATTCGTTGATTTCGGCCAGCGGTGCGGGGGCGGTCTGGTATGCCTTCCAGGGTAGGGCGGGTGCTTTGGTGCCGTCGGGGCGGGTGGGGATGATAGAGAGGCGGTGGTTGCGTAGGTGGAGGGCGGTTTCGAGGGTGACGGGGGTTCCCATAGTGTGTCCTTCAGGTTGGTTGGTTTGGTTGGGGTGGGTGTGCCCCGCGCGGTTTGGTGTGTGGAAGTCCGCGCGGGGCACTGATGGGGTTACCGGTGAAGGTAGATGTGCGGCGCTATGCGGCGGTGGCGCGGATGGTGGCGACGGTTTCTGCGGTGACTGGCAGGCCGGTGCCGGCGAGGGTTGCGGCGATCTGCTCATCAGCCTGGCCGGTGGCGATGAGGGCGGTGACTGCCTGGCGTACTGCGTCGGGTACGGCGGGGACCGGTGCCGGGGCTGCAGGTGCCGCTACAGGCTGTGCAGGCGCAGCAGGAGCCGGTGCCGGTGCCGCCGGGGCAGGTGCCGCTGCGGGCTGTGCGACGGGCTGTGCGGGTGCCTGGTTGGTGAACATGCCACCAGCCGGTGCCGGAGCCTGGTATGCCGCCGTGTAGATCTTGCGGGGGTTCGCCGGGTTCTTGCTGTTCGGGTCGAAACCACTGAAGGTCACGGTCAGCTGGCCACCAATGTCGATGGCGCCTGCGCCTGCCTGGTGCACTGCCTGACGGATGGCGGAGAGGATGGAGCCGGAGCGGCCGTCCTCAACAACCCAGAGGGTGCGCTTGCCAGTGTCATTGGCGTCCTGCGGGTCACGCTCGGTCGTGTCGAGGGTGACTGCGACCTGCATCTTCGGGCGGGTGCGTTCCTTGTCCCAGTAGGCGAGCTCATTGGAACCGTACTCGGTGGCCTGGCGTGCATCGCTGACCTCGGTGATGGTGCCGGTGTGGGTGTCGCCGGGGTTGGTGAACTTCCAGGAATGGCTGGCGCGGGGTGCGAAGAAATCGAAAGCGGACATTATGGTTTTCCTTTCAAAAGGGGGTTGATAAAAAATTTGGGGGTTAGATGGTGGCGTTCTGCTTCGCCCTATCAGCAGGGCACCAGGGGCAGAACCTCTCATTGCAGAGCGGGTACATCGCCAGCGTCGCGTCCTTACCGATTGCGTTAATGAGGCTGACCAGCTGGTTTGCCTTAGCGAGCGCAGCTTCTGCAATCTCGGGCTGGTAGGGTTCCCACCAGAAGTAGGCGTCGCCGAGTTCACCGTCACGGGGCAAGAACGCGATCATGACCTGTTGAACTTCGTAGCCGGCGTTGACCCAGCCGGTACCGTACAGGTGAGCCTGCACCCTGTACTGCTGGCTTGGACCGTGCAGCTTGTATTTTTTGAGCATGGCGGGACCGACGAACTTCCAGTCAACGACGGTCTTGTCGTTGACGCTGAACAGGTCGGTTGAGCCAGTGATCGCGGTACCGCCAATCTGGCCGACGGTGACGCGGTTCTCGACGAGGTACCCTTCGTCCTTGTGGGCGCCGAACCATTCCTCCATTTGGGTGTGGCAGGCGGTGCCGACGGTGGGTTTCCAGGCGATGCCGCGGTCGGGTTCGGTGTCTCCTGCGAGTTTGTGGATGAGCCTGCGGGTGCAGTCCATGCCGATCTCGGAGGGGCCGATGCGTTTCTGGAGGCTGCGGGGGTGGGCGGTGATGGAGTCGGTGATGATGCCCATGATGCCTGCGACGGTGATGTCGGCGGTGTAGGCTTCTGCTTGCCCTGCCCCGGTGGGGGGTTTGGCGATGGTGGGGGTGACCAACGTGCGTTTCCTTCCTATGGGTGGTTAGCGGATGGTGAGGCGTGCGGTGGAGTCCTCGGCGAACTGGTCTTTCAGCGCCGGGGCGAGGGTCTTCAAATCGACCTTGCGCACGGTCTGGTAGAACTGCGGGAACGACTCGACCGGGTAGGTTTCGACGAATTTCTTCTCGTTGAATCGGCGGGGGTGGGAGACGGTGAGGGTCGCGTCGCCGCAGGTGTACTTGCCGTTCGGCAGGGCCTTGAGGGTCGCCTCGATCTTGGCGGCTTCTTCCTTGAGGTGGGCGATGTCTGCCTGGATGTTGACGAGTTCGAGGGCGAGTGCCTGCAGCTGTTCGTCGGTGATGGTTGCGCCGGTGAGGGTGGTGTGGGTGGTCATTTCTTTCTCCTTCTTTCGGGTGGGGTTGAGGCGGTTGCGGCGGGCGGTGAGCCAGCCGGTGAGAACCTCGTGGTTGTGGACGTCACGCGCTTTGGTGAGCGTGGTGACGGGTACTGGGGGTGCCGCCATCGCCTTCGTGGTCATGAAGGGAATCCAGGGTTCGCGGCCTTCTGCTTTAGCTCTGCGTTGTTCGCGTTTGATGCAGGTTTTGCAGTCGGGGTTGGTTTGGTGGGCGGGTTGCCCGCAGGCGGCGCAGACGTTTTTGCGGGGTGTGGGGATGCCTCGGGGGTCTCCTGCCCTGCACCAGCGTGCGTGCCTGTTGCCGCAGGCTGCGCAGTTGGGGTTGCGTTCTAGTGCATCCTGCCCGCATGCCCCGCAGAGTTTCTTGACAGCCATGATGTTTTACCGCCTCTTGAGTGCGATGAGGCTGACAGTTGCGGCGAGCACGGACAGGGAGAGTGCCGCGTTCACTTTGGCGTCGAGTGCCTCGTTGGCTTCGTTGAGGGCGTTGACGGTGGTGGTGATGCGGGCGGCTTGGGCGATGCGGTTTTCAACGCCGGAGAAGATGGTGGGCATGGTTATTTCCTTCCTTCGTAGGGGTTGTTCCAGTCGATGCTGGAGCGCTTCAAGCGGGGCGGGGTGAGTTGCTCTTTGCTGGGGATGATGTGCCGGTACTCGCGCTTTTGACGGAGGGCTTTCTCGGCGCGATAGAGCGCGTGGTCGAGAGTGGCGCGGGTGAAGCAGTACCCGGTGTCTTTGCTCCACGCAACTGGGGTGAGTGTGCGCCGGTAGACGCGGTTGGTGATGGTGAGCGGTTTGACGCCGAGGAATACGGCGGCTTCGGCTGCCGAGTAGAGGGGCTTCTCTCCCTCCCAGTCGTTGGGGTGCGGGAGGCTATCTGCGATGTGTCCCATGGTGGTGTTTCTTTTCCTGATTTGCTGAGGGCGGGGTTAGCGGCGGCGGTATGGCAGTTGCATGTGGTTTCGGCAGCGCGCCTTGGTCTCGGCACGCTTGACCTTCCACGCCGCGACGTCTTCGCTGACGTACCAGCGGATACCTGCCTCATCCTTGCAGACCGGGTCGAGGCGGGTACCCACGGCGGCCTTGATGGAGGCGTGCGAGTACTGGCGGAGCGTCTGAATCTTGATGCCTTCGTCCTCGGCGACTTGCACCTCGGAGATGAGGTTGTGGTTGGGGTTGCAGGCTTCGTATGCGGTCTTGTGAGGCAGGTCGGGGTTAGCCATTGTTGGTGTCTCCTGTGGTGTGGTCGTGGATGAATGAGCCGATGAGGATTGCGGCGGCTGCGGGGATGAGTGCGGCGGTGAAGATGATGGCGCGCAGGGCAATGTCTTCCTGTGCGGTGCCGATACCTGTGATGAGGATGGACGCGGCGACGCATGCCCAGACGAGGGCGCGTGCGGCACGAAGGGTTGCGGTGTCCATGGTCGGGGGGTTCCTTAGTGGGTGGTGATGAGGTAGGCGAAGATGGTGAGGGCGGCGATTGCCCAGAGGCCGACAGTGATCCAGGCGAGCTGGAAGAGACGGCGGTTGGTGTCGTCCATTTCTGCCTGCAGGAGGTTGATTTCCTGGTTGAGTGCGGTCTGCTTGCCGTGCACTTTGTTGGTGTAGGCGATGAGCTGGGCGATGGCTTCCTGGTGTTCCTTGCTGGTGTGGTTGAGGATGGCGATGCCTGTCTGGTGTTCCTTGCTGGACTCCTGGAGGAT
Source organism: Rothia sp. HMSC069D01 (assembly GCF_001810135.1). Classification (NCBI taxonomy): domain Bacteria; kingdom Bacillati; phylum Actinomycetota; class Actinomycetes; order Micrococcales; family Micrococcaceae; genus Rothia; species Rothia sp. HMSC069D01. The sequence goes on along the minus strand of NZ_KV800108.1, from coordinate 323,550 downwards.
GCCGACGGCGGCTTCAACTTCGGCTGCCTTACGTTCGTTCTCGACGACGCACCGCATGGTGTAGGCGACATTTGCCAGGGCGTCTTTGTTGGCTTGGTTGAGCTTGGTGTACCAGCTGTCGACCCTGTTGCCGAGGTCGCATGTCCTCTCTTGCAGGGCGGCGATGTTGTTGTCGATGCTGGCGATGTCGTCGATGATGCCTTGGTGGTTGTTGACGATGGTTTGGATTGCGGTGTGGCGGTGCTGGCGGCCTGCTGCGCGGTCGCGCTTGGTCTTGGCGGTCATTGTGTAGTCCTTCCTGGGTGGTGCGGTTATACCTGCTTCAATTGGTCGAGTAACTTACGAACCCTTTCCTCCCTCTTCTTTCGCTCCTCTTCCTCCTCCTCTGGTGAGAGAGGCAAAAGGAGCCCTCGGATGGTGAATTCTTTGACGTCGATGCTGGAGTCGTAGGTGATAGCCACTTCGACGTTGCCTAGGTGCATCCCCGCGGCGATCTGCCGGATCACGCGGAGGGTTCTTTCTCCGATTTCTTGGAGCGTGTTGTTCTCTTCGGGTGAGAAGAGAGGCTCTTCATGCGGGTTCATTACTGGCTCCTTAGTTGTTGGTGTGAGTGACAGGTAGCTTGCTCAGCCAGGCGGTTACTGCGGTTGAGGTGTAGTAGACGCGCCCTCCGCGCTGTCCCGTGGTGGTTCGGATGAACTCGGGGCCGGTGCGTGCCGTTCGCCAATCGGCGAGGGTGGTGGCGGAAACTCCGAGCGCTTCGGCCAGTTCATCGGGGGACCAGATGGTCAGCCCCTCGTGAGGGATGGTTAGCATTTCGTGCATCCCTTTCTAGGAATAGCTCCTATTTTTAGGAATGGTGGATAAAAAAAATTAGACGGTGGTGCCCATGCTTGCGGAGTGGTCTTCAAAAAGCCATGTGATAGGTATCTGCAGGGCTTCCGCAATCTTCCATGCTTCGGTAATGCGAGGGTCGGCCTTACCTGTAGCGATAGCGCTAATGCGACTGGGGTGAAGCCCCGATGCTGTGGCTAGACTGTGCTGCGTCTTAGCCTTCATTGCTAATGCCATTCGCATGTTCTCGCTGAAGGTTTCCTTCTGCATCTCAGTGCCTCCTTTCGTTGATATGCAACTATCATATTCCTATTTTTTGGAATGTGCAACCTGAAACAGGAATTTTTTTTAGAAATCTTGTAGACTGTTCCCATGACAGACATCAAAGAACTGCAATCCCAAGCAGAGCTCTTCAACGACTTGGTGAACCGTGAAATCAAGGTATGGATGGTTCGGCGAGGTGAAGACCTGCTGACTCTCGCCGCCAAAACTGGCATCTCCAAGAGTAAGCTCAGCCGATCCGTATATCGGTCAGAAGGCTCGCTTCCCGTTCGTGACCTCAAGACCATCTGCGCCGCACTCAATGTGGACATGACGGTTATTGTCTCAGCGGCAGACAACGCAATGCGAGAACAAGTGGGTGCTCCCCTTACTGATGCTCAGCTGGCTGCGCAGATTTTGGCGCGTGCCGAAGCCGCAAAGCAGGCAGGATATGCTTTGGCGGCACACCCTGCAGACGAAATCATCACCGAAGACCCCGCCAGCGCCTAACCCCCTGCCAACCACTCCCCTATTCACCAACTTCTCATGACTCACCCAACCCCATATAGTCCAGATGCCCACGCCGCGAGCTTGGGCATCCGCATCATCGACGCCCAACCACCCGCCGGGACCCTCGCCCTCTGGGACGAGCAGACCCGCACCATCATCACCGCGCCAGGGCTCCTGTACCGGCAACGACGCTGCGTCCTTGCTCATGAGCTCGCCCACGCCACCCAGGGCGACACTCACTCTCCCCTCGACACTATCGCCGCACTCAAGCGCGAACGGCGCGCCGACCAGATCGCCGCAGAATGGCTCCTCACACCCGACGCAGTCGCAACAGCCCTGGCAATCGCACCTGATTCGCTCTCTGCCGCCGCCGCAGAGCTCGAAGTCACCGACCGCATCCTTGAGGCCTGGTTGAGGGCACAAAAATAGAGCGGCAACCTTGTCCCAGAGTCGTTACTCTGAGGCAAGATTGCCGCTCTCCGCGTGGTTACGTAAGGAAGAAAAACGTGGTTCCACACCATCTGGTGCGGGCACGAGTATAGGTGCGAAAACGCGCCCATGCAACCAGAAAGGACACACCATTGGTTCGCGACCCGCTCCCCATCGGCACCCACGGCGTCATCAACCTCGCCCGCATCCGCCCGAAGGTGTGGCGTGCTCGGACCAACTACCGGGACGCCCGCGGCGTGCGCCGCAACATCACCGCCCAGGCTCCCACTAAAGCCGCAGCCGAACACAAACTCAAAACAAAACTGGCAGCACTCCCCGCCGCAGGTGCCGCCCTCAGCGGCTCCACCACCCTCAAGACCGCGCTCGACCGCTGGCTCGACGGGCTCGACGGGCTCGCCACCAACACGACACGTAATTACAGCCTGTGGGCGGGACAAGCCTCAACCGCGTTAGGTTCCCTGCAGCTGAGGGAGCTGACCGCCGGCACACTAGACGCCTACCTCACCACTATCAAGGCTCCCACCGCGCGCTACAATCAGCGGCTCGTGCTAAAGATGGCACTGGACGAAGCGACGCGCCTCGGCGCGCTCCCTCATAACCCTATCCTGGCAACCCGCACCGTCAAGGGCAAGAAGAAGGAAGTCCGCGCCCTCACCCTCGAACAGGTCGGCGAATTGCGCAGACTGGTCGCCGCCCTGCCTGCAACCCGCGCCTACTCGGGGTATCTACCCGATCTGGTGGATGTTCTGCTGGGTACTGGGTGCCGGTGGGGTGAGGGCGCGGGCTTACGCTGGCAGGACGTAGACCTGGGCGCGGGGACTGTCACGGTCGCCGGCACGCTCATTCAGAAGGGCGGCTGGCAGGCTGACACAAAGACTCACGAGCCCCGCACCCTGCAGGTGCCGTCCTTTGTGCTCGATGTGCTCCGCAGACGGCACTCAGAAGCCTGTGACGGCGCTGTGCACGTGTTCGAGCAAGGCGGGGCACCACTCGCCTACAACTCAGCGAGAAACTACCTCCAGCGGGCGCTGGCAGGCTCTGAGCTAGAGTGGGTGACCTGGCATGTGCTCCGCAAGACCACAGCAACCTTCCTTGATGAGCGTCTCGGATTGGCTGAGGCGTCTGCGCAGCTTGGTCACGCCTCGGAGGCGCAGACCTTGAGCGCGTATGTGGCGCGTGACCGGCAGGCGGTCTTTGCTGACGTGTTGGAGGGGCTGGCGGGGGCGTAATTTGGTCGCTATTTACTCGCCATTTTGAAACCAGCAAACCCCAAAAATAAACCAGTATTAAACCTGGCACAAAAAAGAAGAACCCCCGTATTTCCCCTAGTCAACTAGAGGAAATACGGGGGTTCATATAGTTTGCACACCTGTTACGTGTGCGCTCTCACATTAGAAAGCCTTGTTTACCAGCGTAGCAAGACCGGACTTCTTGTTTGCAGCGGTCTTCTTGTGCAGAACACCCTTGGAAACAGCCTTGTCCAGCTTACGGTTCACAAAACGCAGAGCCTCAACAGCTGCTTCCTTGTTCTGTGCCTCAACAGCAGCCTTGACCTTGCGGGTCGCGGTCTTCAGCTCGGACTTTACAATGTTGTTGCGCAGGCGAGCCTTCTCGTTGGTGAGGATACGCTTCTTCTGAGACTTAATGTTAGCCACAATTAAACTTTCTTTCTTGTCTTATTGGTCGGTGAGGGCGACGCTGGCCGATCATCGACTGAGCGGCGTGGGGATGCCTATGGCAACCGGCCAGCAGTGCCCGATGACCATCGGACACTCAACCACACATAATACCAGATGAACAGCCTCCACGACAGACCCCCGCGGAGAGAAAAATACTGTGAAAACCACTACACGCAGCCTCCACATCCGGCGCAGATTACCGGCGCCGGCCACCGGCAAAACTACCGGCACAGGGCGTTAGCCGTTATGGCGAGTCCACGCACGCTCAATCAGGCGGAACGTATCCTCCGGCATAATCGCACCCTCACGGCGCATCGCATCCGGGCGAACACGAATCACACGGTTCAGCTTCACCTCAGAAGCGCGGCCCTGCGGATCCCACGGACCCGAACCAATATCGAGGTAGTTCGGGTCAGCGTGCTCACGGTTATTGTGGTCCTTGCTGGTCATCATCAGCGCCAGCAGGTACTCACCGTCACGACCCACCAGAAGCACCGGGCGGTCCTTACCCTGCGAGTGGTCCTCCTCGAAGGGAACCCACGTCCACACGATTTCACCCGGGTCAGCGTCGCCGTCCAGGGAGGGCGAGTACTCAAAGTTGATTATGTCGCGGTAATCGCCCGGGTAATCCGAACCGTCGGATGCGCCGGTCGAAGCCGGTGCGGAAGGCTTAGGTGCCGAGGAAGACTTCGAGGCGCTCGGCTTAGGCGTCGAAGAGCCGGAGGTACGAGCCTCACGCTGACGAGATTCATCCTTGCGGGATTCACTCTTCTGGGAGGACTCGGAGCCGCCCTTAGACGCAGTAGCGTCGTTGAGGGCATCCTCTGCCGCCTTCTGCAGGAAGGGCAGCAGGGCAAAGAAAATTTTCTTCAGAATTTCGAGCATGGGCTCTATTATGCACTACAGGCGCGGAGGTAGAGCAATCGCCAAAACAGCCTGCTCCACCGCATACACCGCGTCCTGCGACTCACCCTTCAGCTGGGCGTCCGCATCAGCCAGAAGCTGCACAATATGCGCCAACTGGGCGCCGGTAAAACGGCGGCCGTCACGCTGAGCCTGCTCAACCTGCCACGGTGACATACCCACCTCACGCGCCAGCTCGTTAGCGCTCATGCGCACGTGGTGCACGCGCGCAATATTACGGATACGCATGGCGAGCGCGCCCAGCATCGGAATCGGCTCCGTGCCGGTGGCGAGAGAGTGGCGGAGCAGACGCAGAGCCTCCGGGGCGTTACCGGAAATCGCGGCGTCACTGACGCGGAACGCGGTGACTTCGGTGCGGCCGCCGTAGTAGCGGTTCACAGCCTCTTCGGTGATGTCGCCGGGTACGTCTGAGAGCAGCTGCTGGCATGCGGCGGCAAGCTCAGCAGTGTCGGAGGCGGCGGCCGTCAGCAACGCCAGAGCGCCGCCGGTAATCGGGCGCTGAGCGGCGGCAAACTCCCCCGCCAAGAACTCGCTCTTCTCACGGTCGGTCTTGAGCGCCTTGCAGTTAATGAGCACGAACTGGGAACGCACCAGGTCGATGAGCTTCTTGCCGCGGTTACCGCCCGAGTGGTTCAGAATGAGCATGATGTCCGGCTCGGGGGCGTTCAGGTAGGCGAGCGTATCGGTCAAAAACTCGTCGCTCATGGAGGCGACGTTCTCAACCTCAATGATCTTCGCCGAACCGAACAGGGAGGGCGAAGCGTGCAGGATCAGCTCCCCCGCCGTGTAGGTGGCGGCGTTAATCTGAACGCGGTCCACCTCCGGGTGGATGCTGCGGAACAGCTCACGCAGGCGTGCCGCGGCACGGGAGGCGAAGTACTCCTCCGGGCCGTAGAGCATGACGGCGGGTGCCGGGGTGACGGTACGCCACGCGGTGTCGAGGGCGGGGCCGCCTCGGCGGGCGTAGCCTCGGGAACCACCACGCTGGGTTGAACGCTTACGCTCGGACACGCTTATCACTCGCCTTTATCTGCAGGGTACGGGCTGAACTCGGCCCCGCTGCGCGCGGGGTGCGGCGCGGGTAGAGTCTCGAGTATCCATCATAGCGTTTTCTTCTCAGATGCCTCCTAGCGGTGGTTAGCGGTAGTCGGTCACGGTTAGTCGGTTAAGACCGGGCGGGCTGATTGGGGCGCTGATAGGAGGGCGCGATTTGCGGTACTACCCGCAAATACTGCCGGTGCGTGACCGCACGGTAGCGGCGCGCATCCACCCACCAGAGGGCAACGCTCAACGCCAGCACGCAGAGGGCGCTGCCCACCACCGCGGGCACGCTCGAACCGAGCTCCCACGGGTTACCCGGCGCGTGCGCGGCAGTATGCGCCGCCCACTCGATACCCTGCGCGGCAAGCCCACCGGCACGCAGGCACACATCCGCCAGCTCGGGCAGGCCCAGGAGCATGAATCCGAGCGCCGCCAGCCCGGCGAGCATACTCAACGGCGCCAAAGGAGCCGCCACCAGATTCGCCGGAACCGAATAGAGCGGCACCGTACCGCTCATCGCCAAAATCAGCGGAGTACACCACAGGGACGCCACGATGGGCGCGGCGAGCATCTCCGCGCAGAACACCGGCATGAGGCGCATGAGCAGGCGAATCAGCGGAGGACCCAGCAGAATCAGCGCGGAAGTTGCCGTCACCGACAGGGCAAACCCTATATCCACGGCGAGGTGCGGGGCGGCAAGCAGACACATCAGCACCGTGGTTTGCAGAGCCGCCAAAGACTGGCGACCCGAACCGCGCAGCATCGCGTAAGCACCGAGCAGACCCATGGCGAGGGAACGAATCACGGAACCCTCAGAGTCCAGCAGCATGGCGTAGGCGAGCACCGCCGCAACCCCGCACAGCACCATGACGCGGTGCGGAATGGCGAAGGTGCTCAGCCGGTGCACGAGCGGCGGCAGGGCGTGGGCATTTGGCGGGGTAGGTTGTTGAGGGTAGGCCGATTGTTGAGAGTGGGCGGGGCGGCGAGAACGAGCCGTGCATCTCCCCCGCAACCACTGCATCCAGGAACGGAACAGCAGGTATGCGCTGGCGAAACGGTACGGACGAACCGCCAGCACCAGCCGGTACGCACCCAAAAACACAATGGCAATATTCGCCCCGGACACCGCCGTAATATGGCTGAGCCCGCTGAGCTTATACTCCTCCCGCGCGGTGGAACTCATCAGCGAATCGTCCCCGTAGGCGGTGCCCAAAACCAGTGCCGCAGACTCCGTGCCGAGGGTGTCTAGGGCGCGGGTGCGCAACTGCTCCTTGAGCGTGGACAGGTACGGCTCCGCCGCCGTCCGGGTGACAGCGTTCGACCCGGTACCGTAGGCGGGCGCAGGAAAAATAGTCGCGCCGCTCAGCTTCGCCGTGGAACCGTTGAACTCCACCGTGCCGAGGGCGGTCACCTTCATGCCTGGATAAATCGCCTGCGAGCGCGCGGTACCGCTCCCCTGTTGCTGAGCTGCCGAGCTCGCCGCCGAACGTGCCTCCAGGCGCTGCGCGGCGCTCTTTGCCGAACCGTCACGCCGATACACACGCACCCGCTCATTCACCAACGCACGCACGCTCCGCCCCTGAATTTCCTCCAGCTTAATGACCACCAGAGTAGTGCGCGGATCCACGCGGCGAACCTGCTCCACCGTGCCATTCAGACGAAGCGAGGCGCCCTGCGCCTGCTGTAGGGTGGCGCGGGATGCATCCACCCCCGTAGCGCACAAAAGCACCGCCTGAACCGTGACAATACACGCCAGAAAAACCAGCTGACCGGTCGTGCGAAAGAGCAGGCTGTAGGGCATTGCCGCACGCGGCGGAAAGAACAGCAGAATCGCCAGGCACCCCAGCAGGGCAATGAGCACGCACGCCAGCGGATGCACCACCCGCCACGTGCCCACGGTCAGCGCCGCCGCGGTAAAAGCCCACAGTGCCAGCACCGTAAAACTCAGACGAAGGTCCAGGTGAATGAGGCTTCCCTGGGCGCGCAGCTCCTGCTCATCACGGCGAGTACGCCACCGTTCAGCGCCGATGCTCCAGCGGTAGCGGGCACGGTCATACGCCGTAGCCGCCGACCCGGTGAGGTGCCGGGTGAGGCGCAAGGAACCGGGAAAGAGTTCCCGCTCCCCTACCTGCTGGCGGTTCTGCACGCGGTTCGGCCTGGGGTTCTGCAAGCGATTCTGCCGGGGCATTAGACCGTCACCAGCGGGCGCAAATTCTCCAGCATCGACGGACCAATGCCGGGCACCGCATCCAGCTCATCCACGCTACGGAAACCGCCGTGCGCCTCACGCCAGGCAATAATGCGCTGAGCCATCGCCGGACCAATACGCGGCAGGGTCTGCAGCTCCTCAGCGGTGGCGGTGTTAATGTTCACCGGGGTTGAACCCTTCTGCGCACTGCCTGCAGGAGTTAGCGTGCGTGCAGGCTGAGGCTGAGTGCCACCCTGCGAAGCGCCGTTCTGCGCTGCACCATTCGCCGCGTTACCCTGACCCGCATTCGCCGTACCACCGTTAGGCTGAATCTGCGCCGGAGCAGCCGTCTCGCCACGATGCGGCACATAAATCTGCACCCCATCACTGAGCGCACCGGCAAGATTCACGCGGTCCAGGTCAGCATCCGCGGCGGCACCGGAGGCGGCGGCAATCGCATCCACGGCACGACCCTGCGCGGGCAACGTGTACACGCCGGGGTTGTTCACGGCACCCGCCACGTGCACCCGCACGGTAGCCTCACCGGAGGCGCCACCCTGCGCAGATTCACTCGGATGAGCGCCCGGCTGGGCAGTAGACTGGGCGCCGGGCTGAGCACCGGGGCTCTGCTGGGCGCCCACCGCCTGCACCGACTCGGCGGAAGCGCTCGGGGAGGCAAGCTGCTCGGCACGCGGCGCCGCCGAAAACTGGGTCACACCCCACACCACGGCAACCAACACCAACACCGCCACCAGAAGCAGCACGCGCGGCGACAAGCCCCAACGGGCACTGCGGGTGGTGCCGGGCTGATCAGCCTGCTCCCACTCCGCCCAGTCGTCCACCTCGTTCCAATCGGGCTGTTGATCCCAGTCAGCCCAACCATTCGACTCCGGCTGGGATGCCGCGGGCTTGCTGGTAGGTACGGGCTGGCTCGCCCTGGGCTGTGCGGTGCCGGACTGAGAAGAATTAGGCAGCGAAGATTCAGGCTGCGGTGCCTCAGCTTCTTCGGCAGGCGCCTCCGCGGGCGTTACCTCAGCGGCAATAGCCAGCGGCACGGTGTCCTCGGCATCCGGCGTACCGTTCTTGCGGGCGCGGGGGCTGCGGTAGAGGCTGTTCATCAGGGAGCGGGCGCTACGCTGCGCGCCGCCCTGCTGGGGTGCGTTGTCTTGCAAAGCACCGTTGTTCGGTGCAGCACTCGGGTTCTGCAGGTTGTTCTGCTCGTGGTTGGGGGTCATGCTCGTCATACCCCTACCCTAGGCTCACGCGCGCGAACGCACGAGCACACGCAAAGAACCTGTGGATAACTCCCCTCGCACAACGCGAAAGGGGCCATCCACAGGCTCATTTTTGAAAAATATGCAGTTTTTGTTCAAAAACGGAGGGGCTTGGTTTGTCATAAAACCGTCACAAACACCTCAGCCACACGAGCTGCCCGCACCGTTTAAGAGCAGAATCTAGCCTTCGCTTAGTCCTCACGCGGCAACTCAGTACCCGGAACGCCCAGCTCCGAAGCACGCTTATCAGCCATCACCAGCAGGCGACGAATACGGCCCGCAATCGCGTCCTTCGTCATCGGCGGATCAGCCAGACGACCCAGCTCATCCAACGACGCATGCTTATGCAGCACACGCAACTCACCGGCATAGCGCAGATGATCCGGCGCCTCATGACCCAGAATCTGCAGGGCACGCTCCACGCGGGCGCTCGCCGCAACAGCCGCCTGAGCGCTACGGCGCAGGTTCGCATCATCAAAATTCGCCAGACGGTTCGCGGTCGCACGAACCTCCTTGCGGGTACGCGCCTCACGCCACGTGGTCAGGGTGCCGGTCGCACCCATACGCTCCAGCAGCTGCGAAATCGTCTCGCCGTCACGCACCACCACACGGTCGGTGCCGCGCACCTCGCGTGCCTTCGCAATAATGTCCAGGCGACGAGCCGCACCCACCAGCGCGAGCGCCGCCTCCGGACCGGGGCAGGTAATCTCCAGGGAGGAGGAGCGACCCGGCTCAGTCAGCGAACCGTGCGCCAAGAACGCGCCGCGCATGACCGCCTCGGCGTCCTGCAGGGAGCCGTTCACCACGGCCGGCGGCAGGCCACGCACCGGGCGGCCGCGCAGATCCAGCAGACCGGTCTGGCGAGCCAGCGCCTCACCGCCGTGATCCACACGCACAATGTAGCGGCCGCCTCGACGCAGGCCACCACCGCTGACGCTGGTCAGCTCAGAGTCGTGGCCGTAAATCTCCGCGATGGTGCGGCGCATGCGGTGGGCGGTTGCCTCGTGGTCGACCTCAGACTCCACCACAATTCGCCCCGAGACAATGTGCAGGCCTCCGGTAAAACGCAGAATCGTAGAGATTTCTGCCTTACGAGCAGAGACTTTCGTTGCCTCGTAGTTGGCGAGTTCGTCCTTGACGAGCGTGGTTAATGCCATGAACAGGTCCTTCTAGGCGTAGTGTTTAAGTCTAAAAATCAGGAAAAAGGGCGCACATAACAGCCAGCTCAAGCAACACACTTGAGCAGCAAACCCAAGCCAGTAAACCTAGGAGCTCAGCTCAAACGCTTCGTTATACGCAGCCGCAAGCTTCAGCGGGTCGTGCACATTCGGCTGGGAGCTCGAACGCAGATGCGCCCACACAACCTTCGCACCCATCGCAGAAGCCTCACGCTCCAGCTCGGAACGGTGATCAGCCTGCATGTCAGCGTCAGCAATCACCGCGTCAAGGTGAAGCTTCGGGGCGTACTGGCGCAACAAATCCAGGTGCGTTGCCGGGGTGAAGCCGACCGTCTCCTTATCGTCGGAGAGGTTCATGACCACGCAGCGGCGCGCCTCCGTGCGGATAATCGCCTCACGCTGAGCGTCCAGCAGCAGATGCGGCAGAACCGACGTACGCCACGAACCCGGGCCCAAAACAATCCAGTCGGATTCTTCAATAGCGGAGAGCGCCTCCGGGCAAGGACGCGCATTTGCGGGAGACAGACCAATATCGTGAACGCGTTCCTCCTTGGAGAGGTTCACCTGGCCGACCACCTTCACACGCTCAATACCGCCGCCGTTATGCTCACGCAGCACAGTGCCGTAAATGACCATCGGATCCAGCGCCATCGGCAGCACGCGGCCGCGCGCATTCAGCAGGGCGCCCGCCCAGTCCAGACCGGCAACCGGGTCATCGAGCAGCTGCCAGAGAGTCGCAATCAGCAGGTTACCGAGTGCGTGGTAATCCAGCGGGAACTCGCCCTCATAACCCTCGGGCGCGCTAAAACGATGCTGCATCACATCACGCCACGTGCGACCCCAACCGGTGTCATCACACAGCGCAGAAAGCGCCATACGCAAATCCCCCGGAGGGAGAATACCCATCTCCTCACGCAAACGACCCGACGAGCCGCCATCATCAGCAACCGTCACAACAGCCGTCAAATCAGGCGTGACATGGCGCAACGCAGACAGGGAACCGTACAGCCCGTGACCGCCGCCCATCGCCGTGACCTTCGGCGAACGGTGCGTGGTCTTCAACAGGCGCAAAGCCTGAGTCGGCAGAGCCGGCAGGCGCGGAATACCCTGAGTGTCATAACTGGTCGAATGGGTGGACATAGTAATACCTCACATACCCGGAAGGAATGGTATGCCGGCCCCACGGGTGCGGGGCCGGACGGCGGCTAATGAAACACGACGCGGTGGTTGGGACGCGCCGGGCGGAACTTACTCGCGACCCTTGTCGCGGTGCTGAACATTCACGTTCAGCTCACCGAAAGCAGAGAGACGACGAGCCAGTTCCTCCGTCACAGCCACGGAACGATGCTTACCACCGGTGCAGCCAATTGCGATGGTGGCATAGTACTTACCCTCACGGCGGTAGCCCTCAAGCACGGGGCGAAGAGCCGCAAGGTAGTTGCTGATGAATTCCTCGGTGCCTGCGTGCTCCAGCACGTAGTCGCGCACCGGGGCGTCCTGACCGGTCAGGGGGCGCAGCTCCGGAACCCAGTGCGGGTTCGGGATGAAACGCATATCAGCCATGTAGTTAGCGTCCGAAGGCGCACCGTACTTGAAGCCGAAGCTCATCACGGTCAGGTTCAGCTTCTTATCCGCACCCTCAGCGAACATTTCACGCACGGTACGAGCCAGCTCGTGCACGTTCATGCCGGTGGTGTCAATGGTGCGGTCAGAAGCGAGGCGCAGACCTTCGAAGAGAGTGCGTTCAGCGCGGATACCGTCGAGGACGCGGCCCTCACCCTGCAGCGGGTGCGGGCGGCGCTGAGCCTCGTAGCGGGCAATAATGGTCTCGTCCTTGGCGTCAAGGAAGAGCATGGAGAAGTCAATATCGGACTTGCGCAAAGTCTCAATTGCAGCGGGCAAATCAGAGAACAGTGCGCGGGCGCGGACGTCAATACCGAGCGCCACCTTCGGCACTCGCGCACCGTCGCGGGTCACCAAATCAGCCAGGGAACCAAGCATCTGCGGCGGGATGTTATCGATAACGTACCAGCCCTCATCCTCCAGTACGTTTGCGACGGTGCTGCGGCCTGCACCGGAAATACCGGTGATCACCAGAATCTGAGGACGCTCCTCACTCTGGGCGGGCTGTACCGTGGCGGGCTTGCTCTGATTCTCGGGCATGGTGCTTCTTCCCCTTCAACGCGAAATACTCTCTATGCCATGATACTAGACCTTTATCTGACGGTTCAGGGGTACGGTCAGAAATTTCACCACTATGACAGAAATATGAGATGCTCCCCCGGCGGAACCCCAGAAGGAACCCCAGAAGAAAGAAACCCGCATCACAAGTGCTTGCACATAATGCTCCCCGAGGGGTCTACAGAAAGAGGCAGGCGGCAGAGCTACGGAGGGTACAGCAAAGCCCGCACGATACCTCCCACAGGAAGTACCGCACGGGCTCCACACTATAAACGCTGCGAAACTTTACGCGGATGCGCCAGGTTGCCTTAGACGAAAACTCAGGCAGAAAGCTCAGGCAGGAAAGCCGCCACATGCTCCAGCAGGCGCACCGACAGTTCCTTCTTCGAACCGGAGAACACCGGCGCCTCATCATTCAGGGTCGACAGCAACGTAATCGTGTTATCGTCCGTGCCGAAACCACGATTCACGCCCACCGTATTGACCGCCAAGAAGTCCGTGCCCTTACGCTGCAGCTTCTCACGACCCAGCTCCAACGGAGTCTTCTCCGCCGAACCGGTCTCCGCCGCAAAACCAACAATGAGCTTCGGGCCGAGGGTGCTCTCCCCCGCCTTACGAGCCTGCTGGCGGCGCACCACGACCTCACGCAGAATATCCGGGTTGCGTACCAGCTGAATCACCGGCGCATCCTCAGAATCGGCGCTCTTCTTAATCTTGAACTCGGCAAACTCGGCGGGCCTAAAATCAGCCACCGCCGCAGACATGATCAGCACATCCGCCGCCGCGCTCGCCTCAAGTGTCGCCTCACGCAGATCCAGGGCGCTCACCACGCGGGTCACCTGCACACCCTCCGGCGCGGGAACCTCAAGGTTCGCACCGATCAGGTGCACGGTCGCGCCCAGGTCGCGTGCCGCCTCCGCGAGCGCCACACCCTGCTTGCCGGTCGAACGGTTGCCGAGGAAACGTACCGGGTCCAGCGCCTCACGGGTGCCGCCGGCGGTAATGACCACGAGGCGACCGGACAGAGGACCATGCAGCGATTCGGATGCGCCAGTTGCCTGGCTGGGTTCACCCTGGCCTGCATCAACCTGCCCCAGCAGCGCCGAAGTCAGCGTCGCCGCACGCGCCGCCGCCATACGCTCCTGCTCCGTACCCGTGTACAGGGGCTCAGTCGGCGCGTAACCGGGCGTGTACACCGGGTGCACCTGACCCTTCGGGAAGCGGGCAATCACATCCAGCGCGACCGCGAAAATATCCTCCGGCTCAGGCATGCGGCCCGGACCAGAATCCGGGCCCGTCAAACGCCCAATCGCAGGCTCAATCACGTGATAACCCCACGAACGCAGAGTCTGCACATTCGCCTGAGTCGCCGGATGCTCCCACATCTGGGTGTGCATCGCCGGCGCCAAAATCACCGGGGCGTGCGTCGTCAACACCGTAGAGGACAACAGATCATCCGTACGACCAGCCGCCAAACGAGCCAGCAAATCAGCAGTCGCCGGGGCAATCACCACAGCGTCAGCCTGTTCAGCCTGGCGCACGTGGTTCACCTCAGGCACACGGTCAAACACATCCGTTGAGACGGGGTTGCCGCTCAGCGCCTCCAGAGTGGGAACACCCACGAACTTCGTCGCGTTCGGGGTGGGCATGGCGATTACCTCGTCGCCATTCTTCGCAAAAAGACGAAGGAGCATCGCCGCCTTGTACGCAGCAATGCCCCCTCCAATACCAACGATAATGCGCATGGTACGTCAAAGAATCCTTGTAGAAGCAGATTACTCAGCGGACTCGTCGAGGATAACCTCTTCGATAGCAATAACCTCTTCGCTACCTGCGGGGATGTACTCCTCCTCGATAGCGCCAGAGAACTCAGCCGCGCTGAAATCAATCACAGCGGACAGATCCTCGGGAACCGGGTAGCCGTCCTCGTCGAACTTAGCGTCCGGGCGGTGCTCCGCCACAACACGGTCAGCAATGATTTCACGCATTGCCACCGACAGGGACTTCTCGTTCGACTCAGCGTCAACCAGCGGGCCAACGTGCGCAGCAGTATTGTCCTGCAGGTTAGCGTAGTACGCGTTAATCTGGCGTGCACGGCGGGCACCGAAAATCACCAGGCCGTACTTGGACTCCGCCTTCTCAATCAGCGCGTCAGCGCTGGGGCTCACGATGCCCTCGGGAGCGACACCGTCAACGAAGTTGTAGTCCTCGTGTTCCTTGATTTCGTTTGCCACTAAAAACTCCAAATAGCTTGATGGAATGTACGTACCGAACGCCCCCGCACACCGTTCGCGCTATGGCGCAAACCGGGCACACTGAGGGCACGGTCAAAACTAAAGAACCATTCTACCCTCTCAACGGCTAAAACGCACGTACCAGCCCGGACAAAAAGGTATCAGGCCAGTCAAAAAGGTGGGGGCTCCGAAGAAAACTCTTCGAAACCCCCACCCTTCACAACGCCTCACGGCAGAACTACAGGTCGGAAGAAACTCTAGCCCCACCGCAAACGCAAAGCATGCAGATTAGGCGGCGCCAATCAGCTCAGCAATCTCCTTCGCCGCACGCTCAACAGAGTCGTTGACGACCGTGACGTCAAATTCCTTCTCAGCAGCCAGCTCAACCTTCGCGGTTTCAAGGCGACGAGCCTGCTCCTGCTCACTCTCGGTACCTCGACCCACCAGACGCGACACCAGCTCATCCCAGCTCGGAGGAGCCAAGAAAATCAGGCGGGCATCAGGCATGGTCTCGCGAATCTGGCGAGCACCCTGCAGGTCAATCTCAAGAATCACCGGGCGGCCAGCGTCCAGGGCCTCCTGGACCTTAGCGCGCGGAGTACCGTACTTGTTCTTACCGTGCACCACAGCGTACTCAAGCATCTGACCGTCAGCAATCATCTGGTCAAACTCTTCCATCGAAACGAAATAGTAGTGAGTACCGTCAACCTCACCGGGGCGAGGATCACGAGTAGTAGCGGAAACAGAGAACCACACGTTCGGGTAGTTCTCACGAATGTACTGGCACACCGTACCCTTGCCAACAGCAGTGGGGCCAGCCAGTACGGTGAGAGTCGGCTGAGACATAGCTTCCTTACTGCGCCTTCATCGGCTGAAGGCACGATGTGTTAGGACTGAGAAGATTCAGGAGGCAGAGTATTAGTCCTGCGACGTGCACGGTTCAAATACCGCGAATTACGGTTGAAGTACTCCACCATCTTGCGACGCTGGTGTACACCAAGGCCGCCAAGGCGGCGAGTCGGTGCAATATGAAGTTCTTCAATGATGCGTTCAGCTCGAACGGCACCAATGCCCGGAAGTGCGCGCAGCATCTGCCCCACCGGCATTTTAGCCAGTGCAGGGTCGGAATCGACCATATCAAGCACCTGACGCACGGAAAGTTCACGGTCACTCAGTGCACGCTTAATTTCCTGGCGGTGTGCTCGGGCAAGTACTGCCTTCTCGCGGGCGGAGGCGCGCGCATCCTCAGTTAGCGGAGTCAGCGGCATGGTTGGGTCCCCCATTTCTGCGAGTTATAGAATTTTACTTATCAACTAATGTAACACGGATAGCACAAGAGCCCTCGTTCCACCCGCGGCACTCACCCTCGCACCAACAATGCGTCTACGCACGTCAGCACGTAAATATCAGAGAGTACCCCTATAGCATAGCGGAGTATTCGCCCTATCAAAAGCGGAACCGCGGGCGTGAGTCTTGACGGAAACACACTCCCCCACTACAGAGGTGAGAAAACTCGCATCGGCGCGAGCGGGCGGCGGCAAAATTATGCATGTAGATGTACCCAAAAATTGCGATAAAACAGGCTCGCACAAGAGGTACGCACAAGGGGCGCGCACCCCGAGCAGACCCTCAACAGAATCCACCCGGAGCACACGCCCCTCTCACACAACACGCGAACTACGCGCCGCGAGCCGCCAACAGGTCATCACGAGCCGCCTGCGCAGCCTGAGCCAAACCCTCAACCGACGGGCCAGCAGCCAGCACGCCACGGCTGGAATTCACCAGCACCTGCGACTCAATGCCCGCGAACACACGGTACAGGTCAGCGGCCGAGGCACCCTGAGCGCCGTAACCGGGCGACAGAATCGGGCCGTTGAACACGCTCAGGTCAATACCCAAATCAACCAGCGCCTGACCAACGGTCGCGCCAACCACCAGACCGCACGGGCCCATCTGCTCCCACTGGCGGGAAGCATTCTCAGCGGTAGCCGCAGCGATAATACGCTTAGCCACAGCGCCCTCAGACTCGCCAGAATGACCAGACTCCGACGCGCCCACGTGCTGAACGCTCTTGCCCTCGGGGTTCGAGGTCAGCGCCAGCACGAACGTGCCGCGGTCATTCTGATCAGCCAAATCCAGTGCCGGACGCAGCGACTCGAAGCCCAGGTACGGGCTCAGCGTCACCGAATCGGTACCCAGCGGCGAAGACGAGCCAAGCCACGCATCCGCGTACGCCTTCATGGTCGAACCGATATCGCCGCGCTTAGCGTCAGCAACAATCAGCACACCATCAGCGGCAGCGCGGGCGAACAGTGCCTCCAGCACAGCAAGACCAGCCGAACCGTGACGCTCAAACAGCGCCACCTGAGGCTTCAACGCCGCCGCAAACGGGGCGCAACCCTCATAGACCGCTTCAGTAAAAGCAGCCAGGCCGGCAGCAGAATCCTCAAGACCCCACTGCTCCAGCAGGTTCGGATGCGGGTCAATACCCACACACAGCGGGCCGCGCTCCGCCATCGCCTTCGCCAGACGATCACCAAAAGTAGCGGACATTACGCCTCGCCACCCTCGGAACGAGCATCCACAGCGGCAGCCAGCTGAACGCCGTGCTCCTGCAGGCTCATGATGTCCCAGCTGTGCTCACGCAGAGCATTGATCGCCTGAACAGCCGCAGCGAACTCAGAAATGGTGGTCATGACCGGGCAGCCCACCGAAACCGCAGCAGCACGAATCTCGTAACCATCGCTACGAGCAGCACCACCGGCAGGGGTGTTCAGAATCAGGTCAATGTCACCGTTGCGGACCATGTCCACAATCGAGTGGTCGCCATTCGCCTCAGCGAACTTCGAAGCCACAATCACCGAGTTCAGGCCGTTACGGCGCAGAATCTCAGCGGTACCACCGGTCGAAACGATCTCAAAGCCCAGCGACTCCAGCATCTTCGCGTAAATAATGACGTTACGCTTATCGTGGTTAGCCACCGAAATGAACACCTTACCGGAGGTCGGCAGCGGCGAACCAGCACCAGCCTGAGCCTTCGCGAACGCGGTGTCATAGTGCTTATCCAGACCCATGACCTCACCGGTCGAACGCATCTCCGGGCTCAGCAGCGAATCCACCACAACACCCTCGGGAGTGCGGAAACGAGCGAACGGCAGAACCGCAGCCTTCACAGCAATCGCGGTCTCCTCCGGCAAGGATGCGCCATCCATGTTCGACGGCAGGTAACCCTCAGCCTTCAGCTCCGCAATGCTCTTACCCAGACCAATCAGCACAGCAGCCTTAGCCATCTGCACGCCGGTAGCCTTCGACACGAACGGAACAGTACGAGACGCACGCGGGTTCGCCTCAATCACGTACAGGTTCTCAGACACGTACGCGAACTGAATGTTAATCAGGCCGCGCACACCGGTGCCGCGAGCAATCTTCTCGGTAGCGTCCTTCACCTTCGCGATGATGTCCGGGCCGAGAGTAATCGGAGGCAGAGTACAAGAGGAGTCACCCGAGTGAATACCGGCTTCCTCAATGTGCTCCATGACGCCGCCCAAGTACAGCTCCTCACCGTCGAACAGGGCGTCAACGTCAATCTCGATAGCGTCCTCAAGGAACTTATCAATCAGAGCAGGCTGCGAAGGCGAAACCTCGGTAGCGTTCTCCAGGTAGCGAGCCAGGTTCGCCTCATCGTAGACGATCTCCATGCCACGGCCGCCCAGCACGTACGAAGGACGAACCAGAACCGGGTAACCAATCTCGTCAGCGATGCGCTTAGCACCCTCGAAAGTGAACGCGGTACCGTTCTTGGGCGAAATCAGGCCGCCCTCCTCCAGCACGCGGGAGAACTCGCCGCGGTCCTCAGCCAGGTCAATAGCCTCGGGGGTGGTGCCCAGAATCGGCACGCCCGCATCCTTCAGGGCACGAGCCAGCTTCAGCGGAGTCTGACCGCCCAGCTGAACGAACACGCCCATCAGGCCGCCGGTACGACGCTCCGACTCAACAATCTCAAGCACATCCTCAAGGGTGAGCGGCTCAAAGTACAGGCGAGTCGAAATATCGTAGTCAGTCGAAACCGTCTCAGGGTTGCAGTTGACCATGACGGTCTCGTAACCGAGCGAACGCAGCACCAGCGAAGCGTGCACACAGGAGTAGTCGAACTCGATACCCTGACCGATACGGTTCGGGCCCGAACCCAGAATCATAATCGAGGGCTTCTCGTGGTGCGCAACCTCATCCTCCAGGTCGTAGGAGGAGTAGTGGTACGGAGTGAACGCCTCAAACTCGGCAGCACAGGTGTCAACAGTCTTGAAGACCGGGCGGATACCCAGAGCGTGGCGAACACCGCGCACAACATCCTCAGAAGAGCCGATAATCTCAGCAATCTGAGCGTCCGAGAAACCGTGACGCTTAGCCAGCTTCAAAGTCTCCGGGTCAAGGTTGTCACGCTTAGCGTGAACCACGCCGGCAACCTCATTCAGCAGCACCAGCTGATCCAGGAACCACGGGTCAATCTTGGTAGCCTCGTGCAGCTGCTCCACGGTAGCACCGGCCAGCAGAGCCTGCTGAACCTGGTAAATACGCTGAGTGGTCGGAACCTTAGTCTTCTCAATCAGCTCAGCCAGCTCAGCCTCAGACAGGGACAGCGGCTTGAACGAGAAGGACGCACCCTTCTGCTCCAGCGAACGCATCGCCTTCTGCAGAGCCTCAGTGAAGTTACGGCCCAGAGCCATAGCCTCACCAACACTCTTCATGGTGGTGGTCAGGGTCGGGTCAGCAGCCGGGAACTTCTCAAACGCAAAGCGCGGAACCTTCACGACCACGTAGTCCAGGGTCGGCTCGAAGGAAGCCGGGGTCTTCTGGGTGATGTCGTTCGGAATCTCGTCCAGGGTGTAGCCCAGCGACAGCTTGGTCGCAATCTTCGCGATCGGGAAGCCGGTAGCCTTCGATGCGAGCGCCGAGGAACGGGACACGCGCGGGTTCATCTCAATGACGATGACGCGGCCGGTCTTCGGGTCGATAGCGAACTGGATGTTGCAGCCACCGGTGTCCACGCCCACCTCGCGAATCACGTTGATCGCGATGTCGCGCAGCTTCTGGAACTCACGGTCGGTCAGGGTCAGCGCGGGTGCCACGGTGATGGAGTCACCGGTGTGCACGCCCACGGGGTCAAAGTTTTCGATGGAGCAGACGACCACGACGTTGTCGTTGGTGTCACGCATCATCTCCAGCTCGTATTCCTTCCAGCCGAGGATGGACTCCTCCAGCAGGACCTCGCTGGTCGGCGAGTACTGAATACCGGCGCCGGCGATGCGGTAGAGGTCTTCCTCGTTGTACGCCATACCCGAGCCGAGACCACCCATGGTGAAGGAGGGGCGGACCACCATCGGGTAGCCCAGCTCCTTAGCGGCTTCCAGCGCCTCCGGCATGGAGTGAACAATCACCGAGCGTGCAGACTCGCCGCCGGCGCGTTCCACCACGCCCTTGAATGCTTCACGGTCCTCACCGAGGTTAATCGCCTCAATGTTTGCACCAATCAGCTCAACATTGTACTTCTCGAGGATGCCACGCTCACCCAGCTCAATAGCCGCGTTCAGTGCGGTCTGACCACCCAGGGTCGGCAGGATTGCGTCCGGCTTTTCCTTAGCGATAATCTTCTCAATCACCTCGGGGGTGATGGGTTCAATGTAGGTGGCGTCCGCGAACTCGGGGTCGGTCATGATGGTTGCCGGGTTCGAGTTCACGAGGATGACGCGCACGCCCTCCTCCTTCAGCACGCGCAGCGCCTGAGTGCCGGAGTAGTCGAATTCCGCTGCCTGACCGATGACGATGGGGCCGGAACCGATGACGAGGACGCTATTAAGGTCAGTACGACGAGGCATTTATGCTTCCTTTGCAGTCTTGGTTGCGACCATCAGGTCGATGAAACGGTCAAAGAGGTAGGCGGAATCGTGCGGGCCCGCAGCAGCCTCGGGGTGGTACTGCACGGAGAACGCGGGGATGTCCTTACAGGTCAGGCCCTCAACCACGTTGTCGTTCAGACCCACGTGGGAGACCATGACCTGACCGAACTCGGCGTTCGGTGCGGTTACGTAGTCGCCAATCGGCGCGTCCACAGCGAAGCCGTGGTTATGCGCGGTGATTTCAACCTTGCCGGTGGTCTTGTCCATGACCGGCTGGTTGATGCCGCGGTGGCCGAAGGGCAGCTTGTAGGTGCCGAAGCCCAGGGCGCGGCCGAGCAGCTGGTTACCGAAGCAGATACCAAAGAACGGGGTGCCCTTACGCAGCACGCCCTGCAGCAGCTCAACCTGCTCGTCAGCGGTTGCCGGGTCACCGGGGCCATTGGAGAAGAACACGCCGTCGGGGTTGTAGGAGTAGATGTCCTCGAGGGTTGCGCTTGCGGGCAGCACGTGCACGCGCACGCCACGCTCAGCGAAACGCTGCGGGGTCATCGCCTTAATGCCCAGGTCCAGGGCGACGATGGTTGCGACCGGAGGTGCGAACCAGTTGAACTGGTGCGCCTCAACGGTGTAGGCGGTGTCAACCGAAACGGAGTCAGCGAGCTTACGGCCTGCCATCGGCTCGGAGGCGCGCACCTCCTCCAGCAGTTCAGCTTCGGGGCGTTCTGCGTGCTCACCGGAGAACACGCCCGCACGCATCGAACCGCTCGAACGCAGGCGGCGGGTCAGGGCGCGAGTGTCAATGCCCTGAATACCGACGATGCCCTGCTCGATGAGCTCTTCGTCAAGGGTGCGCTCAGAACGCCAGTTGGATGCCACACGTGCGGCGTCACGAACCACGTAGCCGGCAACCCAAATCTTGGGGGCTTCAGCGTCGGTGGTGTTCACGCCGGTGTTGCCAATATGGGGAGCGGTCTGAACCACAATCTGACCCGCGTAGGAGGGGTCGGTCAGGGTTTCCTGGTAGCCGGTCATGCCGGTCGCGAAAACCGCCTCGCCCAGGGACGCGCCGGTTGCGCCGTAGCCGTAGCCGCGGTAGACGGTGCCGTCCTCCAGGACGAGCAGCGCGCGGTCCGTACGCAGGGCGCCGGATCGTGTCATGTCAGTCATGCTCTTCTTCCTTTTCTCTGGTGTTCTCCCCCGCTTCCTGTACGGCCTCTACCGTGCAGGTTCCGGGGTAGTCTATGGTGCCTTCGGCGGGTGTTCGCCTGACCTCAGGCAAAATCTATGGGTGTGGGTGCGCCGGGATATTACACCGCGATATTGCGCCGGGTTTTAGGCTTCCGGTTCTGCCGCCCACTTCTCGGGCGCATCCACCGCGTTCGGAGCGATGCGGCGCAGCTCTCGCAGTACCGCCTGCTTATCCTCGGCGTAGCGGGTGCGGAAGCCGGTCTGCACGCGGTGACCGTCCAGGGTCCAACCAATCACGACCAGGCCGTTCTTCTCCACAACCTTACCCGCCATACCGCGGTCGGTGGTGATGACTGCGAGCTTCTTCGCCGGAATCCACAGGTCCTTCGCGCCGTTACGGGTGAAGATGATGCTGTCCGGGTAAATCAGCAGGGTGGACTTGCTCTTGAAGCCGAGCGAATCGAAACCCACGCGGTCCAGCCAGTTACCGAAAATCGTGGTGCTGACGTACTCGCCCTCGAAAGCGGCGTCAGCGGTCATACCCTCGTAGCGTTCGGGAACTTCCTTGAGGGAGCCGAACATGTTCGCCTGGCGTGCCAGGCGCGAGCGCCATCCGTGCCACATGCCGTAGATGCACAGGGCGACCAGGGCGATGCAGATGACGGCGGTCAGGAACTTTCCCACGAAGGTTCTCTCTTTCGGTTGGGGTCTCGGTCGATAATCTCGGCCTGGGTTGGTGAGGTTGGGGGCGGTGCTCCCGGCGAGGCGGTGGCAGGTTCAGGCCCGCCACCGCGGGGCAGTCACCACGTACGTTCGCCTCGCGGGTTACTTGCGCGGGGTGGCCAGCTTGCCGTTCAGCACGGTCGGGTGGCCGGCGTAGAAGGTTGCGCGAATCGAGCCGGGAACCTCCATGCCGCGGTAGGGGTTGTTCTTGCCCTTGGTGGCCTGCTCCTCCGGCTTGATTACGCGGGTTGCCTTCGGGTCGACCAGCACAATGTTTGCCGGTTCTCCTTCGGCAAGCGGGCGGCCCTGCTCGTGGTCCAGGCGACCAATCTTCGCGGGCTCCTCGGAGAGGATGCGTGCCACATCGCGCCAGGTAATCATGCCGGTGTCAACCAGGGTCATCTGGATGATGGACAGTGCCTGCTCCAGGCCGGTCATGCCGTTCGCGGCGCACGCCCACTCGCATTCCTTGGTCTCTGCCGGGTGCGGTGCGTGGTCGGTACCAATCACGTCGATGATGCCGTCAGCAACAGCCTGACGCAGCGCCATGACGTCCTCTTCGGTGCGCAACGGCGGGTTCACCTTGAAAATCGGGTCGTAGGTGCGTGCGGTCTCGTCGGTGAGCAGCAGGTGGTGCGGGGTTGCCTCCGCGGTGACCTGCACGCCGCGGGACTTAGCCCAGCGCACAACCTCAATGGAGCCCTTGGTGGACAGGTGGCAGATGTGCAGCTTGGAGTCCAGGTGCTCGGCCAGCAGCACGTCGCGGGCGATGATTGCCTCTTCAGCGACGGCGGGCCAACCGGCCAGACCCAGGTCAGCGGACACCTTGCCCTCGTTCATCTGGGCGCCCTCGGTCAGGCGCGGCTCCTGCGCGTGCTGCGCAATAACGCCGTCGAAGGTCTTGACGTATTCGAGGGCGCGGCGCATCACGGCGGGGTCGTACACGCACATGCCGTCATCAGAGAACACGCGCACATTCGCGGTGGAGTTCGCCATGCCGCCGATGTCGGAGAGGCGCTCGCCCTTCAGACCCACGGTCACTGCGCCGATGGGCTGCACGCGGCACCATGCGGATTCCTTGCCGAGGCGGTCAACCTGCTCAACGACTGCGGCGGTGTCTGCCACGGGCATGGAGTTTGCCATGGCGAACACTGCGGTGTAGCCGCCCAGGGCTGCTGCGCGGGTGCCGGTCTCGACGGTTTCGGATGCCTCGTAGCCGGGCTGACGCAGGTGGGTGTGGATGTCGACCAGGCCGGGCAGCGCCACCTGGCCTGCCGCCTCGACGACCTGTGCGTCTGCGGCGTCAATGTTCTCTGCGATGCGGCTAATCACGCCGTCCTCGATGAGGATGTCGGCGACCTTTTCGCCGTAGAGGCTTGCGCCCTTGATCAGGTACTTGCTCATGGTGTTGGTTCCTCTCGTTAGGAAGGTCGTTTAGGATTCGTCGCCGGCGTAGAGCTTGGCGCTGGAGCCGTCGGTCAGAAGCAGGTAGAGCACCGCCATGCGCAGCGCCACGCCGTTGCTGACCTGGCGCAGGACCCAGGAGTTGGTGGCGTCGGCGGCTTCGGTGCAGATTTCCAGGCCGCGGTTCATGGGGCCCGGGTGCAGGATTGCGACCGGCTGCGGCTGCGCCTGCAGGGTTGCGAAGCGTTCGGCGGTCAGGCCCCACAGCTCGGTGTACTCCTCTGCGGAGGGGAAGTACGCGGCGTTCATGCGTTCCTTCTGGATGCGCAGCAGCATGACGGCGTCGGGGTTGGTGGCGATGGCTTCGTCAAAGTCGTGGAAGATTTCCACGCCGGCTTCTTCAACCCAGGAGGCGGTGTTCAGCGGCAGCAGGGTCGGCGGTGCGACGAAGACGACCTGCGCGCCGAGGGTGGTTAGCAGCCAGAGGTTGGAGCGTGCCACGCGCGAGTGCAGGATGTCGCCGACGATGAGAACACGCATGCCGGACAGGTCGGTACCACGGGGGCTGTCGAGGCCGTCGCGTTCTGCCTTGTACTGGCGCAGGGATACGGCGTCGAGCAGTGCCTGGGTGGGGTGTGCGTGGGTGCCGTCGCCCGCGTTGAGTACGGGGATGTCGGTCCAGCCTGCCTCGGCGAGGCGTTGCGGTGCGCCGGATGCCGAGTGGCGGATCACGAACGCATCCGCGGCAATCGCCTTGAGGGTCTGCGCGGTGTCCTTGAGCGACTCGCCCTTAGACACGGAGGAACCAGATGCGGAGAAGTTGGTGACGGCGGCGCCCAGGCGCTTCTCTGCGGCTTCGAAGGAGAGGCGGGTTCGGGTGGAGTCCTCGAAGAAGAGGTTGACGACGGTCTTGCCGTTCAGCACGTTCAGGGTGCGGTTTTCGGCCTTGACCTGCGCCATGTAGTCGGCGACGTCGAGGATTTCGATGGCTTCTTCGCGGGTTAGTTCGCGGGTGTCGAGCAGATGCTTCATGAGAGCCCTCCCAGCTGGATAATGTCAACTCGGTCTGTTGCGTTGTCGGTTTCGGTGAGTACGACGCGTACGGTTTCGCTGGCGCTGGTGGGCAGGTTTTTGCCCACGTGGTCGGCGCGGATGGGTAGCTGGCGGTGTCCGCGGTCTACGAGGACCGCCAGGCGTACGAGGGCGGGCCGGCCGTGGGCGTTGAGTGCGTCGAGTGCGGCGCGTACGGTGCGGCCGGAGTAGAGGACGTCGTCAACGAGGACTACGGTTTTACCTTCAATGCCGATGCTGGGCATGATGCTCTCCCCTGCGGTATCTGGGGAGGTGGTGCCGCCGGTTCGCTGGTCGTCGCGGTAGGCGGTGATGTCCAGGGCGCCGAGTCGTGTTTCTGCGTTGAAGTTCGGCTCGATGGCTTGGATGCGGGCGGCGAGTCGTACGGCGAGGGGTACGCCGCGGGAGCGGATGCCGATGAGTACGAGGTTTTCTACGCCTTTATTGGTTTCAATAATTTCGTAGGCGATGCGGGTGAGGGCGCGGCGGATTTCGTCCTCGCTGAGGATGGTGCGGCCGACGGTGGTCGCGTCCTCGGAGGCGTTTTGAGGGGTTGCCGAATGGGGGGCTGCGGTTACATTTCGCCCCTGATTCGCGCCGGATGTGGGTACAGTTGACCCAGGCATAGCCGTCTCCTTCCCCGCCTCACGGGACGGATTTAAAGGTTTTGTGCTTCTAGTAGGGTACCACAGTTCACAGGCTACGTTCAGGTTCGGCGAGAGTCCGCTCACGGTGAGGCGGCTGCAGAAATGAAGCGCACACCGAGTCTCTAAATGGACAAAGAATAAAGCAGGGTGTGCGCTCTGCAGATGTATGTTAGGGTAATGACATCAACCGATAACATTCCGCTGAATTCCACACGTTGTTGCGTGGATAATTCTGCGGTTTACACAACCACACACCAGAAAAGAATTAACAATGATGTTTAACCGTACTTCTATTGCCGCACTTTCTGCGGCAATGATGCTCACCCTGTCCGCATGTTCCGGCGGCGCGCAGGTCAACGCAGAATCGAGTGCTTCCACCTCCGCGAGCACTGAGTCGGCGAGCACTGAAGCTTCCGCGACTCCCACTGCGACTCCCACGCCTTCGCCCACCCCGACCGGCCCGTCTGGCTCCGAAATCGAACTGATTTACCCAAGCATTGACGTGAATAGCAACACGAAGGAAGCCGCTGAGGCAACCAATAAAGCTGCACACGCCGCATTGGAGCAGCATTTCCGCCTTTGGAATGCCTGGAGGCACGGGGATATTGAACACACCAGCGATGAGGAGCTGGTCCGGTACGTACATAAAGACGTGCTCGGAAGCGTAAAGAAGACTGTAGAGAATTTTTATGAGCTCTCTCAGGAAGCTCCCGCGAACGGCGATATTATCTTCCGTGATGCTAAGACAAAAGAGATTTACGGAAGCATTAAGGATGACGGGTCACGCGTATACAATACCGGCGTGGTTATCACCTACTGTGAAGACTGGAGCGATCTTCGCCGGGTAGATGGTGAGAAAGTTGATTCACCTCTGCAGACGCGAGAAATCACTTTTATTCGCCGTGCAGAGGATGGTGCGTTCGTTATTGCCAAGATGCGAACCGTACATAAAGGTTGCGGAGGCGAAGCAGATGCTACGAACGAGGCGACCGCACCTGCTCAAGGTGAGTAGCTGATACTGACCGAGGCGCATGCCGGGCACGCGGGGCGGGGGCTCCGTCCTCAAGGCGCTCAGCGCCGCAGAGGGGGCACTCCCCCGCCTGCGGGCTCCGGTTGCGTATCCAACAGCCAGTCACCTTTCCCTTACCCGTCTATATCGGCACAACCACACACCAGAAAAGAACCAACAATGATGTTTAACCGTAGTTCTATTGCCGCGCTTTCTGCGGCAATGATGCTCACCCTGTCCGCTTGTTCCGGTGGTGCGCAGGTCAGCGCAGAATCGAGCGCTTCCACCTCCGCGAGCGCTGAGTCGGCAAGCGCGGAAGCTTCTGCAACTCCCACTCCTTCGCCCACTCCGACGGGTTATGAGCCCGTGCTGATTCGTGCGAACGTTGATCTGGATAACCCGTCGAAGGAAGCAGCAGATGCGACCCTCAAGGCTTCATACGATGCGTTGGAACAGTACCGACGCGTTTGGAATGCATGGATGCATGGGAGCCTGGAGCACACGAGCGATGAAGAGCTGCTCCGATACGTGCATAAAAACTTCCTGGAAGACACAAAGGAAGAAGTGGAGAATATTCAAAAGTTCACAGAAGAAAACCACGGTCCTATCAAGGGCGAAATTGCCTTCAATAACATCGATCCAGTCACCTATGGAACCATGAACGACGATGGTTCTGTCTCATACAACACCGGCGCAACCATCACGTTCTGTGAAGACTGGAGCAACGTTCGCTCTGCTGAGGGTAAGAAATTTAAGGACCCGCAGCTAACGCGACGGGTCTTTGTTGTTCGCCGTTCTGAAGATAACGCGTTCGTTGTTATCAAGTCTGAAACCCTTCATAACGGTTGCGGAGGCGAAGCAGACGCTACGAACGAGGCAACCGCACCCGCTCAAGGTGAGTAACTGATACTGCACGAGCGCATACCGGGCACGCGGGGCGGGGGCTCCGTCCTCAAGGCGCTCAGCGCCGCAGAGGGGGCACTCCCCCGCCTGCGTTGTCTGGTGAAGCCTCGACTGTTGCCGCCTACCCTACCCACTGGCTCCGATGAAACCTCAACTGTTGCTAACAAACCCTGCGAGCGCATCCGCACCCAATACGGAACCCCACGCAGAACTGCACCAACCAAACGCAACCTAGACACAGAAAACCCCCGCCGTCCTGTAGCGAACTACAGTACGGTGGGGGTTTCACGTACGCTCCCTGCGGGTGCATCCTCAACGGCGGCAAACCAACCAGCCATAAAAGCTGGCGGGCAGGCCGCGGCGGGACGTCTTACGCGAGCAGGGTCGGCTTCACCTGACGGAGCTTATCCAGCAGACCGTTCACGAACTTCGGAGATTCATTCGTGGACAGCACACGCGCCAGACCGACAGCCTCAGAAATTGCGACAGCATCCGGAACTTCGTCATTGTACAGAAGCTCCCAAGTGCCAATACGCAGCACGGCACGGTCCACGGCGGGCATACGCTCGAAGGACCAGTCACGGGCGTAAGTCTCCACAAACTCGCGGATCTCTTCATCGTGGTCGCGAACGCCACGAATGATTTCCTCAGAGTAAGCAGAAATCTGCGCTACCGTGTACAGTCGGCGGCGGCGGAGTACCTCAATATAATCTTCGTTGCGCTGATCCGCCTCGAAGAGCACTTCGAGGGCGCGCAATCGGGCTTTAGTACGCGAATTCATTAGTCGTTCACGCGACCGAGGTACTCACCGGTGCGGGTGTCAACCTTGACCTTGGTGCCGGTCTCCAGGAACAGGGGAACCTGGATCTCGTAGCCGGTCTCAACGGTTGCGGGCTTGGTGCCGCCGGTGGAGCGGTCACCCTGCAGGCCGGGCTCGGTGTAGGTGATTTCGAGGACCACGGATGCGGGCAGCTCGATGTACAGGGGGCTACCCTCGTGCATTGCGATGGTTGCGGTCTGGGACTCGAGCATGTAGTTTGCTGCGTCGCCGACAACGGTTGCGGGAACGTTGATCTGGTCGTAGGTCTTCATGTCCATGAAGACGTAGTCGTCGCCGTCCTGGTACAGGTACTGGTAGTCGGAGCGGTCAACGGTTGCGGTTTCAATCTTAGCGCCAGCGTTGAAGGTGCGGTCGACGACCTTGCCGGAGGTAACGTTACGCAGCTTGGTGCGAACGAACGCGCCACCCTTACCGGGCTTAACGTGCTGGAACTCAACGACGGACCAGAGGTTGCCGTCAATCTTCAGGACGGCGCCGTTCTTAATATCGGTAGTGGATGCCATGGGGCTCTCCTTCGTGTCATCGACGCTCACGCCGTAGTGGTACCCGGCGAGGCGCTAAGTTTTCAATGAGCAAAAATATGTCCCGTACATTCTACAGGATGCGCACGAGTTTGCCTAGCAGGGGCGCCACAGTTTTTCTGTGGCGCCCCGCCCGGCTACCGCATGCTGACTGCCATATGCGGCGGGCATGTGCCATGTGCATCCGGTAAATGTACGGGACTCACCACCTACTCAGTAATTTCCTGGTAGGTCATGTACAGGATTGAGTCGTCCGGCACCTCGTAGACGCGCGGGCGAGCCAAACCGTCAAGAATGATGAAGCGCAGCAGGTTGCCGCGTGCCTTCTTGTCGCGGCGCATTGCTTCGAGCAGCTGGGGCCATGCGTCTGCCTTGTAGGAGGTGGGCAGGCCCAGGGATTCGAGGATGCGGCGGGTGCGTGCCACGAGTTCTTCGTCGGCGTGGCCGGTTGCCAGCGCCAGTTCGGCGGCGTAGACCATGCCGACGGACACTGCCGCGCCGTGACGCCACTGGTAGCGTTCGTTGCGCTCGATGGCGTGGGCGAGGGTGTGGCCGTAGTTCAGGATTTCACGGCGGCCGGATTCTCGCAGGTCCTCGGAGACGACCTCCGCCTTCACGCGCACGCTACGTTCAATGAGTTCACGCATCACGGCGGACTGCGAGTCACGTACGGCGTTCGGGTTCGCCTCAATCAGGTCAAGGATTTCGGGGTCTGCGATGAAGCCGCACTTGACGACCTCACCCATGCCGGTCAGCAGCTCATGTTCAGGCAAGGTGCGCAGGGTGCCAATCTCGCAGAGCACCGCGGCGGGCGGCCAGAACGCGCCGACCAGGTTCTTACCTTCGGCGGTGTTGATGCCGGTCTTACCGCCCACGGCAGCGTCCACCATGCCGAGCAGGGTGGTCGGAATGTGAATAACGCGCACGCCGCGCAGCCAGGTTGCCGCGACGAAGCCGGCCAGGTCGGTAATGGCGCCGCCTCCCACAGAGATGATCGCGTCGGTGCGGGTGAAGTCGTTCTGGCCGAGCACCTGCCAGCAGAACGCCGCCACCTGGTAGTGCTTGGCCTCCTCAGCGTCCGGGATTTCGGCGCTGAACGATTCGTAGCCCATGGCACGCAGGTCTTCCATGACCAGCTCACCGGTGGAACGCAGGGCACGCGGGTGAATCACGAGCACCTTCTTGGTGCGGTTGCCCAGAATTTCGGGGATTTTACCGAGCAGGTTGTGGCCGATGAGAACCTCGTAGTTCTCGCGCGGGGAGCTACCGGTCACCGGAATACGGGTGATATCCGCTTCGCCGGAAGCGCCAAAGGTGGGCTGAGTGCTCATCGTGTGTCCTTTCACAGGAGAGTGGGGGTAGGAGGGGGGTCAGGAGTTGTTCGCCCGCGCCTTGCGGCTGGCGGTGACGTACGCCTGAATCTCTGCGGTCATCTCGGTAATGGGTCGGCCGCCGCGAGCGTCCAGGGTAAAGTGCGCCAGCTCCTCGTAGCGGGTGCGGCGACGCTCAAAAATGTCGGTCCAGCGCTCGACCGGGTTCGGCTGCAGCAGCGGGCGGGTCTTATTGCCCGTAATGCGCGGGGTGACGGTCTCGGCGTCAACCAGGATGTACACCACGCACTCGTCCTTGAGGAGCTCCGCAACCGAGTCGGTCATGGGCGCGCCACCGCCCAGGGAGAACACCGTGTTGCGGTACACGGGCGAGGTGAGGACCTCTTCGATGGTTTTGCGTTCCAGCTCGCGGAAATACGCCTCACCGAAAATCTCGAAAATTTCGGAGACTTCACCGTAGCGTTCCACGATCAGCTGGTCGGCGTCGAGGAACTCGTAGCCGTAGAAGCGCGCCAGGTGCGTGCCGATGTAGGTTTTACCGGCCGCCATGGGGCCAATGAGCACGATGGGGCGCGACTGCTCGGCAAAGTTCTCGTGCATCTCGCGCACCTGCTGCGGGTGGATGCGGGTGGACTCCTCGAGCTCGGCGTTCAGCTCCGCCTCGGATGCGGCGCGCGCCTCAATCTCGGCCGCGGCCTCGGCGGAGTCCACCGCCACGATTTCCTCAGCCACAGACTCAGCCGCAGAAACCTGCACCTTGCCGAATAGCGCCGGGGTCGGACGTAGCGGCTTAGCCACAGCGTGCTTGGGCGCGGGAGCCGCGGAAGTTTCGGTCTGTGCCGGCGCGGGCTGGGGTTCGGCCTTCTGCGCGGGAGCAGGAACGGGGGCAGAGGTTGCGCTCTCCCCCGCCGCGGGCTGAGCCTGCTTCGGAGGTGCCGGCTTAGGCACAGTCGGCTTGGGCGCGGCCGGTTTTGGAGCTGCGGGCTTGGGAACTTCCGCCTTCGCGGGTTCCTCGCGAGGCTCCTCCTCAGCCATGCCCTGCAGGGCGCTGAGCAGCTTCAGGCGCAGGTCCTCGTCCAGGCCGAGCGCCGGGTCGGCATCCTCAGACACCGAGGAGGCGTACAGACGCACGCCCCGCGCGCTCACGGGAGCGGCGGGCAGGGGGCGAACACCCGAACGCATCAGGTCGGCCGGGGTCGGCACGCGAGAAGCCGTGCGCGCAGAGGAAACTGACGCGGAAGAAACCGAGGCGGTGGCCTCACGCGCAACAGTCTCACGAACCTCAGCGCTCGCAGCCTCAACAACCCGCTCAGCCGCGGCAGATACACCGGGTTCCGCACCGGATTCTGCGCCGGTTTCCGGGCGCGGCGAAGCGCCCCCTCGCGCACGCTGCGCAGCCGCAGCAATACGCGCCAGGGGGCTCGACGCGACGGGGTGAACGCCCGCAGGCTCAACCGGAAGGGGCACTACGCGTCCCAACCAGCCACGTTAGACTCCCACGCCAGAGACGCCGGAATGGCCTCCAGGTAGGAATCCATGTTGCGGCGAGTCTCGCCAATGGAGTCGCCGCCAAACTTCTCCAGTGCCGCCTCAGCGAGCACCAGGGCGACCATAGCCTCCGCCACCACACCGGCGGCGGGAACAGCACACACATCCGAACGCTGGTGGTGGGCGCGAGCCTCCTCACCGGTGGAAGTGTCAATGGTCTTCAGGGCCTTCGGCACGGTCGCAATGGGCTTCATTGCCGCGCGCACACGCAGCAGGTCGCCAATGCTCATGCCGCCCTCAATACCACCTGCACGGTTGGTATCGCGGGTTACACCGTTTTCGCCAATGGAAATCTCATCGTGAGCGGCAGTGCCCGGGCGGTCAGCGGTCGCGAAACCGTCGCCAACCTCAACGCCCTTAATAGCCTGAATACCCATCAGCGCTGCGGCAAGGCGCGCGTCCAGGCGGCGGTCCCAGTGCACGTACGAACCCAGTCCGGGAGGCATACCGTACGCGAGCACCTCAACCACACCGCCGAGAGTCTCGCCGTCCTTGTGCGCCTCGTCCACGCGCTGAACCATCGCGTCGGAAGTTGCCTTGTCGAAGCAGCGCAGCGGGTCAGCGTCCAGCTGGTCAACGTTGCGGGGCGAAGGCACCGGGGCACCCTCGGGAGCGTGCACGCCACCCACAGCCACGGTGTGAGAAACCAGCTCAACACCCAGAGCCTTCAAAATCTGGGCGGCAACCACGCCAAGAGCCACGCGGGTCGCAGTCTCACGTGCGGAGGCGCGCTCCAGCACCGGGCGAGCCTCAGAGAAGTTGTACTTCTGCATACCCGCAAAATCGGCGTGACCGGGGCGCGGACGGGTCAGCGCAGCATTACGCGCACGACCCTCAATCAGCTTCGGATCCACAGGGTCGGAGCTCATTACGTCGGTCCACTTGGGCCACTCGGTGTTCGCAATCTCAATCGCGACCGGGCCGCCCTGAGTCAGGCCGTGACGCACACCGCCCAGGATGCGCACGCGGTCCTCCTCGAACTTCATGCGGGCACCGCGGCCGTAGCCGAGACGGCGGCGAGCCAGGGCGTCACGCACCATGTCGCTGGTGAGTTCCACACCGGCGGGAACGCCCTCAATAATGCCGACGAGCGCCTCGCCGTGGGATTCTCCGGCAGTGAGCCAACGAAGAGCCATAGGTTAACCTCTTTTCGTGTCACCCGCACCGGCGCGCAGGTGGAAGGAATAATAATTCTTCACGTGTATAAATAGTGTATAAAATGCCTGTTTACTGAGCGAGTGAAAGCACGCTTTTTTCACGAAACGGAAGCACGAGGCGCAAGATCAACCGCCGCGCACATCGCATTGATTAGACCCAGCAGTTCGGCGGGCTGCAGTTCACGGCCGGTAAACAGCAGCACCTGCTCCACCGCCTGATACAGCAGCATCTCCAGGCCAGAAACCACCGTGCCGCCGTTAGCCTCCCAGGCGCTCGCCAGCACCGAAGGCCACGGGTTATACGCAACATCGAGCAGTACCGGCCGGTGCGTCGCGGAGGCGCCCTTCAGTCCGCTCAGCTGGCTCGCCCATTCATCCGCCGCATGGGCAGGAAGAGTAGACACCACCGGGTGATGACCGCGCTCCGCAAGATTCTGCGGCAGCTCGGCCAGGGCAACGGTCGACAGCTGCACGCCCAGGCGGTCCGCCGCCTCCTGCACGCTACCCAGCTTATGCAGCGAACGGGCGTACACGCTCGCGCGGCGGTAACCCAGCTGATGCAGGGCGGTCAGGGCGGAAATCGCGGTCGCTCCCCCGCCCACAATCGCGGCAGAATCCTTAAGCGGTTCCGGTTCCAAACCCGCGTGCAGCAGCGCGTTCACAATGCCAATCACGTCCGTGTTATCGCCCAGCACCCTCTCGCCGCGCGGGTACACCGTGTTCACCGCACCGGTCACGCGGGCGGTCTCACTCAGCTCATCGCAATACTTGATGACCGCGGTCTTCAACGGCATCGTCACCGACAGGCCCGCAATATACGGGGCTTCCTCGGTGCCAACCGGGTTACGCACGCCGCGCATAATCGCCGGCAGGTCATCGGGCAGGGTATCGCGACGATCGTACTCGAGGTTCGCCTCGCCCAGGTACGCGTACGCGGCCCGATGCAGCGCGGGCGAGAGCGAATGGGCAATCGGGTGGCCCAGCACGTAGGCGCGGCGAAGATACGAGGCTTCGCGGTACGGTTCAGTCTTCATCGATACTCTTTCGCTCTCAACGCTGGGGAACGCTCTCAACGCTTGGGGCTTGCGGACATGCACACCACGAACCCAAGTTCATAGGCGCACTCTACCCATTTTAAGGGACACCAACAATCAGGTACAGCCCAACAGCCAAGTCCAGCCCAGCATTCGGGTACGGCAAAGGCGGGCACCTCCCCCACTCTCGTGGAGGCGGTACCCGCCTCAGCAAGGAACCTTCAGTCCAAAGCTACCAAATCGTAGCTACCAGCTAAACCAATGAGCTACAACTTAGCTACAGCGGTTCGGGTGCTTAGAACACCACTGGTTGTACTCTTCCACGTAACGCTGGTGCTCAGCGTAAGTGCGGGAGTACTTGGTCTCGCCGGAATCCAGGTCGACGGTCACCCAGTAGTAGTACGGGTTCTTCTCAGGAGCCGCAGCAGCCTTAATCGAAGCCAGCTGCGGGGAACCAATCGGACCCTTCGGAAGACCCTTATTCGCATAAGTGTTGTACTTATTGCTCTTATCGGCCTTCTGCTCTTCAGTCAGGTGGTACGAACGGACACCCAGACCGTAAGTCACGGTCGCATCCGACTGAATCAGACCCGAGGTCTCACCATCGGGGTTGTTCAGACGGTTCTCAATGATGCCTGCAACCGCCACGTAGTCCTTCGGCTGAGCCTCAAGCTCCACGATGGAGGCGATGGTCAGAACCTCGAAGGTCTTCTGGTCGCCGCTCACGCCGGCTTCCTTCAGGTCAGCCTTGGTCTTATCAACCATGGTCTGAATGACCTTCTTGATGTCGGTGTCCTTCGGGAAGCGGTACTCGCCCGGGTGCAGCCAACCCTCAATCGAGGGGAAGTTGCTCGGCACACCGTACTGGGTGTAGTTGCTGACCGCGTCCTCAACCTGCTTGCGGGTGAACGCGCCATCGGAGCCAGAAACAATCAAATCGATGGTCTCGCTCACGCGCTTACCCTGCGGAATCGCCAGGTACAGTACGTTGCTGTTCGCCTCGATAATGGTCGTAATCGCGCTCGAGCTGCTCATGTGCTGCTGCAGTTCGTAGGTGCCAGGCTGCAGGTACTTGCCCTTGCTCTCCTTGGTGTACACCTCAACGAACTTATCAGCATCAGCAATAACGCCCGCCGCCTCAAGCTCCTGCGCCACCTGCGCGGTGGACTGGCCAGAACGAATCGTGAACGTCACGGTCGTACCATTGCCGCCACCCGAGTAGTCACGAGTCTTGAACGGGTCATAGCGAGTAATCAAGGCACCCGAAATGATGACCAGAGCCACCACAAACAAGGAAATAGC
This sequence comes from Rothia sp. HMSC069D01, assembly GCF_001810135.1. Lineage (NCBI taxonomy): Bacteria > Bacillati > Actinomycetota > Actinomycetes > Micrococcales > Micrococcaceae > Rothia > Rothia sp. HMSC069D01. The sequence continues at coordinate 288,223 of NZ_KV800108.1, read as the reverse complement.
GCTCAGCATGATGGCGCGGCGGCGGCGCTTACGCGCACGCAACGTAGCCACCGACACGATTTCCTGTTCCATCGTGATGCCGGTGATGCCCTTACGTTCATCCTCGGCTGTCGGCCTAAAGAGGTCGAGCCCGCTCTCTTCGGGATGTTTATTCTGTTCGGTCACTGAAGGTTCTCCGTTTCGTTGACGGCACCGACCGTGGTCCCTTCTGACTCGGACGGTCGGTTTTCTTCGTGGGCCGGATCGCTCACCTTGTACCCGGCTACGGACTGCCCCGCTTTGAGGGCATCCAGGCTGTACTGCAAAATGTTCACAGCCGCCACCTGGTCAACCATAGTCTTGAAATCTCGGCTGGAAACCCCAGCCTCGTGCAGTGCACGGTGAGCGCTCACGGTGGTGAGTCGCTCATCCACCAGCCAAATGTTAATGTGTGTTTTCTCTTCGGCATCCAGCTCGGAGCGCAGAGCCTGAGCGTACTCCCGAGCCATTTCCGTGGAGGGAGAATCCCCACCACGCATGGTCTTCGGAAGGCCGACGAACACCTCCACCACCTCGTTCACCTCAATCAGCTTGCGCAAAACGCGGCGGTCAGAGTTCTTCTTCGCGTCGCGGCGCAACGTCTTGAGCGGGGTGGCAAGAATGCCGTCGGGGTCGCTGAGGGCGGTGCCGACGCGGGCATTACCCACATCGACACCCATCCGCACTCCGCGCTGGAATTCTGCCATGTTTAGGCCTGAGCCTGTGCGATAGCGTCGCGGACAGCGTCCAGTGCAGCACCAATCTTGGATGCGTCCTGGCCACCACCCTGAGCGACGTCGTCCTTACCGCCGCCACCGCCGCCGAGAACACCGGCAGCAACGCGGACCAGAGCGCCAGCCTTCACGCCAGCCTCACGAGCACCCTCGTTGGTTGCCACCAGGACGACGGGGCGGCCATTAGCCACACCCACCACGGCGACAACAGCGGCCTCGGAGCCGAAGCGCGAACGCAGATCCAGAGCCAGCTCACGAACGCCGTTAGCGTCCAGTTCGCCAGCGTCATGCGCCAGAACGCGAACAGAACCGATGGTCTGTGCGTTCTCCAGCAGCTTGCCAGCCTCAGCCTGCAGCTTCTCGCGGCGCAACTGAGCCAGTTCCTTCTCAGCAGCCTTCAGCTTAGCCAGAGTCTGGTTAATCTTCTCGGGCAGATCAGCGGAGGACTGAACCTTCATCAGGCCGGTCAGCTGGTTCACCAGGGTACGCTCAGCAGCCAGGTGGTTGAAGGAATCCAGACCCACCAGCGCCTCAACACGGCGGTTACCGGAGCCAACAGAGCTCTCGGTCAGCAGGGTCAGCGAACCAATCTCAGCGGACGAACCAACGTGGGTACCACCGCACAGCTCGCGGGAGAACTCGCCGCCGATTTCAACAACACGCACCACGTCGCCGTACTTCTCACCGAAGAGGCTCATAGCGCCCAGAGCCTTAGCCTCAGCAATCGGCATCTCACGGGTAATCACCTCGTGGTTATCGCGGATCGCGAGGTTAGCAACCTCTTCAACCTCACGCTTAGCGGACTCGGACAGGCCCTCGCCCCACGCGAAGTCGAAGCGCAGGTAGCCTTCCTTGTTGAAAGAGCCACGCTGAGTAGCCTCGTTGCCGAGCACCTGGTGCAGGGCAGCGTGAATGATGTGGGTACCGGAGTGTGCCTTCTCACCGTCGCGGCGGCGCTGAACATCAACCTGTGCCACAACATCGGCACCGGTGTGAACCTCACCCTCACGCACAACGGCGCGGTGAACGCTCAGACCCTTCACGGGCTGCTGAACGTCCTGAACGTCAATGACGAAGCCGTTACCGGTAATGACACCGGTATCAGCTGCCTGGCCACCAGCCTCCGCGTAGAACGGAGTCTCATCCAGGACAACCTCAATCTTGTCGCCAGCCTTAGCAGCGGGCACGGAAACGCCATCCACCAGGATTGCGCGCAGCTTAGTCTCAGTACGCAGCTCGGTGTAACCGGTGAAGATGGAGCCACGCTCGTCCACGAGCTTACGCAGCTCGGACAGGTCAGCGAACGCACCCTTCTTCGCCTTAGCGTCAGCCTGCGCACGGTGACGCTGCTCAGCCATCAGCTCACGGAAAGCCTTCTCGTCAACCTTCACGCCAGCCTCAGCAGCCATCTCCAGGGTCAGGTCAATCGGGAAGCCGTAGGTGTCGTGCAGAGCAAACGCCTCAGCACCAGAAACAGCGTTGGAGCCGTCCTTCTTAGCCGCAGCAACAGCCTCTTCCAGACGCTCAGTACCGGTCTCAATGGTGTGCAGGAACGCCTTCTCCTCAGCGTACGCAATACGGGAAATACGCTCGAAGTCGTCAGCAACGTACGGGAAAGCACCCTTCATCGCATCACGCGAAGCCGGGAACAGTACGGGCAGGCAGGGCTCAGTCACACCCAGCAGACGCATCGCGCGAATCGCACGGCGCATCAGACGGCGCAGAATGTAGCCGCGACCCTCGTTGGAGGGGGTCACGCCGTCAGCAATCAGCATCAGCGAGGAACGGATGTGGTCAGCCACCACGCGCATACGCACGTCGTCCTCGTAGCCCTCGTCCTCAGCGGACTCAGAGCCGTGGTACTTCTTACCGGACAGCTTAGAAGCAGCGTCCAGAACGGGGCGAACCTGGTCGGTCTCGTAGAAGTTCTCAACACCCTGCAGCAACATGGCAAGACGCTCAACGCCCAGACCGGTATCGATGTTCTTCTTCGGCAGATCACCCAGAATCTCGAAGTCATCCTTGCCGATGCCCTCGCCACGCTGGTACTGCATGAACACGAGGTTCCAAATCTCAATGTAACGGTCATCGTCAGCCGCCGGGCCGCCTTCCTTACCGTACGCGGGGCCACGGTCGTAGAAGATCTCCGAGTCGGGACCTGCGGGGCCGGGCTGACCGGTGGACCAGTAGTTTTCCTTCATGCCCATACGCTGAATACGCTCAGCCGGGAAGCCCACCTTGTTGTGCCAAATGTCGAAGGCCTCATCGTCACCCTCATAAATGGTGACCCACAGGCGCTCCGGATCCAGACCGAAACCGCCCTTATCCTGAGGGGTGGTCAGCAGCTCGTAAGCGAAAGGAATCGCCTTCTCCTTGAAGTAATCACCAAAGGAGAAGTTACCAGCCATCTGGAAGAAGGTACCGTGACGCGCAGTCTTACCGACCTCTTCAATATCCAGGGTGCGGATGCACTTCTGCACGCTGGTCGCGCGGGAGAACGGAGGGGTCTCACGGCCCAGGAAGTAGGGAATGAACGGCACCATACCGGCGATGGTGAACATAGCGCCGGGCTCGTTCGAAATCAGCGATGCCGAAGGCACCACAGTATGGCCGCGGGAAGCGAAGAAATCGATCCAACGCTTAGAAATCTCCTGTGAGAGCATCTCGTTCCTTAGAGTAATCTGTGCGAAATTCTAAATTAGTCTACTGACCTATGGTGCCTGTCCGAGAGCAAAATGGCTAATCGAGCCACCCTCGTACCGTGGTTAACGGACAAAAACACCACCTTTAAAAACCTAGTTGAAGAAGCCGTCGCCGAGCTGACGGTCACGCGCAATACGCTGCTCACGCGCTCGCTTCTGAGCCTCTTCCAAGGAGGCAATCTCAGCCTCCACCTCAATGAGTTCACGCTCAGCCAGGCGGCGGTTCGTGGATTCAATCTCAGCCGAGCTCATCTGGCGGTCCCATGTATCCAGGGAGCCAGGACGCAGATCCTGCTTCTGGCGCTCCACCTTAGCGTTGAGCTCCATCTCCTTCTCCTGCATGCCCTCACGCACGCGGGCGGCGAACTCAACAGCACGCAACGCATACGGCTGCAGGGGCTTGCCAATCGGCGAATCGAAGAACTTTCCCATATGAGACTCCGGGTTGAGGGCAAGCTCACCGTGCTCACGCATGAGCAGGGCGCTGCCGGGGGTACGCTGAGCAGGTTCGGAGGTGGCACGCCTGGAAGCGAAGTAACCAACCGCCGCGCCGGCGCCGAGCAGAAGAGCTGAACGAAGCAGACCCATTAGTTCTCACCGCCTGCAGAGTAAGAGGACTGAGCCGAACCGTACTGGCCGCCAGTGTGGGTGTTGCCGGTGTTGCCAGCGGTGCCGTGTGCATCGCCGGTCTTGCCGCCGCGGAACGCCTGACGCACACCGTACGAGAAGGACGCAACCTTAATCAGCGGCTGACCCACAGTCGAGGTCACCAGCGAGGACAGCGCAGAAACGTTCGCGGACGCATCCGAAACGTTCGAGGTGATGTCGTCAACCTTCTCCAGCTGCTCATTGGTGGTCACCACAGTACGGGTCACCTCTTCAATGAGAGGGCCGGTGCTCTGGTTCAGCGAACGAATCGTCACGATAAGCTCATCAAACACCTTAGTCAGGCGAATAATGGGTAACGCAAGAAGAGCCACCAGAATCGCAAAAACTCCTGCTGCAATCAGGCCCGCAATATCTCCGCCGGTCATCTATAACCCCATTCCGCTCAATGCATGATGCTTATCAATAGTCGTACAAGGCTGGACGCCACCGTGGCGTACAGCCGGATCGTGCATACAGTTCAGGACTGTATACACAGCTCAATCCCCTATTTTAGTCGAAAAATCCTTCAAGCGCCCCCTAAACTCTCATGAAACTCCCAGCGACGGAAGATTCACAGGTTCAGCGGCATCACTGCCCTGTAGTGTATATACCCCAAAAACCCGCGCGTTAAACGGGAACAACCCGCCCCCACCGAACGGTGCAGGACGGGTTGCTTCTCGAAAAATCGAGATTATGCCAGACGCGAGTAGTACTCAACGACCAGCTGCTCGTCGCAGATCACGGGGATCTCTTCGCGCTTGGGCTTGCGCTCAAGCTTTGCGTGCAGCTTCTCGATCTCAACGTTCAGGTATGCGGGAACCTCGGGCAGAACTGCCTGGTTCTCACCTGCAGCCGCAGCCTGGAAGGGGGTGGTCTTCTCAGCCTTGGGGTGAACGTGGATCAGCTGGCCGGGCTTGACGTGGAACGAGGGGCGGTCCACGCGAACGCCGTCAACCATGATGTGACGGTGAACAACCATCTGACGTGCCTGTGCAATGGTGCGGGCGAAGCCTGCACGCAGAACCAGAGCGTCGAGGCGGGTCTCGAGCAGCTCGACCATGTTCTTACCGGTCTGGCCCTCGGTACGCTTTGCCTCGAGGTATGCGCGGCGCATCTGTGCCTCGCGGATGTTGTACTGAGCGCGCAGACGCTGCTTTTCCTTCAGCTGGGTAGCGTAGTTGGAGTCAGCCTTCTTGCGGGCACGGCCGTGCTGGCCGGGGCCGTAAGGACGACGCTCGAGGTACTTTTCTGCCTTCGGGGTCAGTGCAATGCCCAGGGCACGGGACTGACGCACGGTACGGCGGGTGCGGTTGTGCTTAGCCACAATCTACCTTTCTATGTGAGGCTCCTGCACCCTCACGGGTGGGGCCTCGGTCTGTTGAATACTGGCCTCCTCGGTTGACCCCGCCGGAATCCGTACGCGACCGGTTCGGTCGTTGCTGTACGGCGGTGGGGCGGAGAGCTCGGGGCAGAGTACCCCGCAGCTACATTACTGACGCTCGCACAAATGCGGGCATAGTAATTGCCAGACCCGTCAAGCTTACCGGATGCGCCCGGGCTTTACCAGCCTTTTGGGGATTCTTTGGTTCAAATCACGGCACATGTGGGTTTTTGATGGTTACCCACACGACCCCAATAGAAAATATTTGCACCCGTCAGCGCTATTTAGGTGCACCTTTCCCGAAAAATTGCGGGGTCGAGATGTTGGATTGTAATCATTTCGTTATTTTTAACCTGTGAATCTATGGGATTAGCTTGAATCAGACCCCCATATCGCCTAGACTAGAAACCATAACAAGCTTGGCGTCCGCCCTTCCGGGAAGGCCGATAGTCAAGACGTCTATCACAACTCAAAACTCTGACGCGGTGCGCAGTACTACCGAGGTACTACGCACCGCTTTCTGTTTGCGCTCATCCCTATACGGCTGCTTGCTCTATACGGTTGCTTTCCTGCCGAGGCGCACCACTCCCCCGGTGGTCAGCACTCAAAGTAGTAGACGGCTCGATGGGAGCCACGTAAGCTAACGGGTCGTATCCTGCACCGGAGCCGCATCCAAAATACGGCGAATACGCTCACGACGCTCCGTCAACGTACGCTCAAAACCGTGCTGAGTCGGCTCGTAGTAGACCGTACCGCGCAGAGTATCCGGCAGGTACTGCTGCGCCGCCACATGCCCCGGCTCATTATGCGCATACACATACCCCACGCCGTGACCAAACTGCTTAGCCCCCGCATAATGACCATCACGCAGATGCACCGGAACCTGACCCGAAGCACCCGCACGCACATCCGCAATCGCACGGTTAATCGCGTTATACGCCGCGTTTGACTTCGGCGCGAGCGCACAATAAATCACCGCCTGCGACAGGATAATACGCGCCTCCGGCATGCCCACCAGCGCCACCGACTGCGCCGCAGCCGTCGCCACCTGCAGCGCCTGCGGATCAGCCAGGCCAATATCCTCACTCGCCAAAATCATGATGCGCCGAGCCACAAAACGCGGATCCTCGCCGCCCTCCAGCATGCGCGCCAGATAGTGCACCGCGGCGTCCGCATCAGAGCCGCGCATGGACTTAATGAACGCACTCACCACGTCATAGTGCTGATCGCCCGAACGGTCGTAGCGGATCGCGGCGCGGTCCACTGCCTCCGTAGCATGCGCCAGGGTGATGCGCACGGGCGCGGCAGGGTCAGCCTCTTCGGCACCGGTTTCTGCGGGGCCAGTTTCTGCAGGGGCATTTCCCGCAGCTTCAGCCTCGCTAAACGCAATCGCCGCCGCCGCCTCTAGGGAGGTCAGGGAGCGGCGAGCGTCGCCTCCAGAAACCGCGGCGAGGTGGGCGCGCGCATCCGCGTCAATGACCGCCGCACCGTCAAAACCGCGCGGGTCAGCCAGCGCACGGTCAATCAGATGCTCAATATCGGACTGCTCCAGCGAATGAACCCGCAACAGTAGCGAGCGCGAGAGCAGCGGCGAAATAATGCTGAACGACGGGTTCTCCGTCGTAGCCGCCACCAGAATCACCCAGCGGTTCTCCACGCCGGGCAGGAGCGCATCCTGCTGAGCCTTGGTGAAACGGTGAATCTCGTCGAGGAACAGCACGGTGGTCGTGCCGTACATGTCGCGGTCGAGCAGTGCCTGATCCATGACCGCGCGCACATCCTTCACGCCCGCGGTAATCGCCGAAAGCTCCACGAACTTACGACCCGGCGCGCGCGCAATCACATGCGCCAGAGTGGTCTTACCCGTACCCGGAGGGCCGTACAAAATCACCGAGGACGGGCCAGCCGGGCCGGCGTTCTCCCCCGCCAACACGCGCAGAGGCGCACCCGGAGTCAGCAGATGCTCCTGGCCGAGGACCTCATCAATCGTGCGCGGACGCATCCGCACCGCCAACGGTGCACGAGACGCCGAACGCGCAGAATGCGCACGCGACGCAGAGGCACGCGAGGAGGCGGACTCCTCAGCGGGCGCGCCAATCAAGCTCACGCGGTCCCCGTCATCGGGCAATTCAAGATCAAAGAGGGAATCAGCCATAGTCTTACTCTATCGTTTCAAAGGCTTGAGGTGGGTTCGGGGTGCGGATTTAGCTCGCGGCGTGAAGCCACATGGGTTTTCGATGGGGTTTCGATAGGTTAGTGTCTTCGCCGTGGGTTTT
>NZ_KV800108.1:270660-280364 GCF_001810135.1 Rothia sp. HMSC069D01 | reverse complement strand
AGGTTAGTGTCTTCGCCGTGGGTTTTAAACCCCGGGGCAAGGCTTTAAACCTCGGGGCAATCCACTAACCTATCGAAAGCACCGCTTTTAGAGGGTCTCACTATCGAGAATCAGGGTCACCGGGCCGTCATTGACCAGCTCCACCTGCATGTCCGCGCCGAACACGCCGGTCTCCACGTGCAGGCCACGCTCACGCAGCGCCTGAACATAGTCGTTGAACAGCGGCTCACTCACCGCGCCGGGCGCAGCGGCAGACCAGGAGGGGCGGCGGCCCTTCTTCGCATCCCCGTACAGGGTGAACTGGCTAACCGCCAGCACGGGTGCGCCCTCATCGAGCAGGGACTTCTCCCCCTCCATCAGGCGCAGGTTCGCGGTCTTATCGGCAAGCTTCGCAATCTGTGCCGCACCGTCACCGTGCGTGATACCGACCAGCACCAGGTAGCCGGGCTGCTCAATCGCGCCGACCGTCTCACCCGCCACGCGCACCGCTGCGCGGGTCACACGCTGAATAACTACTCGCATCGTTCACCTTTCAACTGGGTTCATCTTTCAACTTGGAGCCGGCCTTCACCGAGCTCATATATCTCTTTCGACACCGCGCTCGGTAGCCGTTTTAGAGGCGGCTGTTTTAGACGCGGCTGGTTTAGGGGAGCCGCAGTTCTAGAGGCAGCCGCCTCAGAGCACACCGCGCAACTGCACGGCACGCAAAAACTGGTTCGCCGCCCGCGGGGTACGAAACTCAAGAAAACGCTTCTGCAGATGCTGCCCGCGAGCCTCCGCCAGCAATTCCCCGACGTGCGGGTAGCTCCTCCATGTGTACCGAATCATGTTGTCCGGGTCGCGCAGAATATTCTTCAGCGGCGGCTCCACATTATCAGCCCACAGCCTCTGACCCGTCACCGCACGGCGCACCGTCCGGCGAACCACACGCCACATGACCACCGCACGGCTATAGCGCAAGTAAATCACCACATCCGCACGCTCCAGCAGACGGCCGCGCACCTGCGGATACTGCCACTCCGTAATCCACGCAGGCCGCTCAATGAGCGCCTGAACATCCGCCTCAAAACTAGGGCGCGGAGTCCAGTTCGGACCCCAATGCAACGAGTCCATCTCCGTATGCGGAATGTCCAGGAGGCGCCCCAACCGCGCCGCGAACGTCGTCTTACCGCTACCGCTCGGGCCGGCAATCAGGATGCGCATGCTCCCCTCCCCCTTCAGTTAGCACACACCTTTGCTTAGTACACAAATCGGCACGCACGCCAGTTCATACAAAAGGTGGGCTGCGACCCTGCACCAGCAGAATACACAGCCCACCCTCAACGGCGACCCCGGCACAACTCAACGCCCGCCGGGTTCACGCCGCCCAGGCCCACACCCCCTACGGGGCGCACGACCAAAGACTAGAGAAGATTACTCCTCGTCCTTCTTCTTCGGCTTGAAATCAACGCCAGCTTCCTTACGCTGCTCCGGAGTAATCGGTGCAGGAGCCGCAGTCAGCGGATCGAAACCATTACCGGTCTTCGGGAACGCAATAACTTCGCGGATCGAATCAACGCCAGCCAGCAGAGACACAATACGGTCCCAACCGAACGCAATACCACCCATGGGCGGTGCGCCGTACTTGAACGCATCCAGCAGGAAGCCGAACTTCTCCTGAGCCTCTTCCTCACCAATGCCCATCACAGCGAACACGCGTTCCTGCACGTCACGGCGGTGAATACGGATCGAACCGCCACCAATCTCGTTACCGTTGCAAACAATGTCGTAAGCGTACGCCAGAGCCGAACCCGGGTCAGTGTCGAAAGTATCCATGAACTCGGGCTTCGGGGAGGTGAACGCGTGGTGCACAGCAGTCCACGCGGAGTGACCCAGAGCCACGTCACCGGACTCAGTAGCCTCAGCAGAAGACTCGAACATGGGAGCGTCAACAACCCACACGAAGGACCACTCGCCGTCCTTAATCAGGCCGGTACGGTGACCAATCTCAACACGAGCAGCACCCAGCAGCGCACGGGAAGCCTTAGCCTCACCAGCAGCGAAGAAGATGCAGTCGCCGGGCTTCGCGCCGGTAGCCTCAGCCAGGCCAGCACGCTCAGCGTCGGTAATGTTCTTAGCCACGGGGCCGGTCAGCTCACCGTCCTCCTGAATGAGAACGTAAGCCAGGCCCTTAGCGCCGCGCTGCTTAGCCCACTCCTGCCAAGCGTCCAGGGTACGGCGAGGCTGGGAAGCACCACCGGGCATCACAACAGCACCCACGTAAGGAGCCTTGAACACGCGGAAAGTGGTGTCCTTGAAGTACTCGGTCAGCTCAGTCAGCTCCAGGCCGAAACGCAGGTCAGGCTTGTCCGTACCATACTTCTCCATCGCATCCTTGTAGGTCATGCGCTGAATCGGGCGGGGAACCTTCACATCAATCAGGTTCCACACAGCCTCAACGATGCGCTCGCCCAGCTCAATGATGTCTTCCTGATCAACGAACGAAGCCTCAATGTCCAGCTGAGTGAACTCAGGCTGACGGTCCGCACGGAAATCCTCATCACGGTAGCAACGAGCAATCTGGTAGTACTTCTCAATACCGCCCACCTGCAGCAGCTGCTTGAACAGCTGCGGGGACTGCGGCAGAGCATACCAAGAACCCGGAGCCAGACGAGCCGGCACCAGGAAGTCACGCGCACCCTCAGGGGTCGAACGGGTCAGGGTCGGGGTCTCAACCTCAATGTAGCCGTCCTCAGCCAGCAGGTTGCGTGCCGCACGGTTCGCGTCCGAACGCAGACGCATGATGCGAGCCGGCTCCGGGCGGCGAAGATCCAGGTAGCGGTAGCGCAGGCGCGCCTCCTCACCCACCTCAACGTGCTCGTCAATCTGGAAAGGCAGCGGAGCGGCAGTGTTCAGCACCTCAACGGCGGACACCTCAACCTCAATCTCACCGGTAGCCAGGTTCGGGTTCTCGTTACCCTCCGGGCGCTTAGTCACCAGACCGGTCACACGCAGCACATACTCGTTGCGCAGGTGCTCGAAGTCAGCCTCGTTGTGGAAAACGCACTGGGTGACGCCCTCGCGGTCACGCAGGTCAACGAAGGCGACGCCACCGTGGTCGCGGCGACGAGCCACCCAACCGGTCAGGGTAACAGTCTCTCCAATATTTGCGGCGGTCAGCTCGCCGTTGGTGTGAGTGCGAAGCACAGACATTCCTTTCATAGCGGGCACCTCACGACTATAGACAGTAGCCGGGTACACGCGGTTGATGATATGCGCACACTGCGTGCGCCTCATATATTGTATCCCCTCCGGGCAGGTCGATGGCGGGTCGGGGCAAGTCAGGCACCAGAAAATGGGGTGCGGAGGCAGAGGTGAGGAGACGGGCAGCGGTTTTTGATGATGAGTTACGGATTTCAGTCATGACTTAGTGACTCTGGTACGGGTTAAAGACCCTCTCCAAAGTCACTAAGTCATTACCCAAATCAAGAACCCACATCTGCAACCTGTGGACAAACACTCATTCTGCAAAACCGACTAAGTTATCCACAGATTTTGGGTTAGCCCTGTAACTTTGGCTCAAAACTGTCAGGCTTATGCCATGAACGCTATAACCTCTCTGACATCACATGTCTCAGACCCAAATGCTCCCATCAAGATGTCTGGAATTCCACGTATCGCGGAGCTGTACCCTCTCGTGCACACCCCAGCCACACTTCGCATGAAAGGAATAGGCCCGCGCCGCCTCCGTAATCTCATAGCCGGAGGAACCCTGCAACGCATTCGACGAGGAGCCTACATTTACAACCACAACGCAAATCAACTCAACTCCGACGACCGGCTCCGCGTGCGATGCATCGCCGCCGACCTCGTGGGGTTTCAGGGAGTATTTTCACACGAATCAGCTGCGGTGCTGTGGGGCCTTGACCTGCTGACCGTTCCACAGATGCTGGACGCGTACAGCCGCAGTCACTGCGCCACGGACCGGGAACGGATTCACCGACATAAAACCGCCATTACCCCTGAGGAAGCCACCAGGTTGCCGGGCACATCCATCATGGTTACAACGGTGGCTCGCACGTTGCAGGATTGCGCTCGCACTATGCCCTTTCGGGAGGCGGTAATCCTCGCCGACTCCATCATGCGGCGAGGGTTATTAGAACCCCGCGAGGTAACCGAGATTCTACTGAACCTCACTGGATACGGCGGTTCCGCAGGGCCCCTGTTGGCGCAGGCGGTGGATGCATCCAGCGAGTCGGCTGGTGAAAGCCTCACCCGGTGCCTACTCATGGAACACAGGCTACCCCTGCCCGTAACGCAGTACCCAATCTCGTGCGAGGGCCGTAACTATCGGATGGACTTCGCCTGGCCCGAAGCGCGGGTCATTCTCGAGTTCGACGGCGAACAGAAATACGTGGACCACCCCGGCAGAGACCGGCGTGAGGCAGCCCGCGACCGTGCCCTAACCCGCGCCGGCTGGACGGTCGTGCACCTCACGTGGGCAGACATCTTTAACAAGGAGCTAGAGGTCGTGACCCATTTACGGAATCTACTTCTGAAATAAGCCGGGGTTGGCAGCCGAAGACCAAGGAGCCGGGCGGAGGTGTTCCGTGCGAGGTTGCAGTTTTTCGGTCATGAGTTACGGATTTCAGTCATGACTTAGTGACTCTGGTACGGGTTAAAGACCCTCTCCAAAGTCACTAAGTCATTACCCAAATCAAGAACCCACGGCTGAAGACACTAACCCATGGCGCAAATCAACACAGCACAAATCCGCGCGACCAAAAAGCGCGACAAAAGGACCCGCCCAGCAGGGAGGTCAACATCCTCCCCACCAGGCGGGTACACATCCATATGCAGGCTTGCAGTGGCCAAATACTCCAGCAGCCAGATATTACGGTATGACAGGTACTTACAGGCCCTCAGCACGCACAATCTGAACGTGCAGGTCCTCAGCCGGCGGCATCCACGAAGCCGGATCAGCAGCAACCTGCTCACCCGAACGGATGTCCTTCACCTCATGAACCGGAGCACCCGACTCATCCGATGAAATGAACCACACGAACGGAATGCCGCGCTTCTCAGCGTACTTAATCTGCTTACCGAACTTCGCCGCATTCGCAGACACTTCGCAGGCAATACCGCGGGCACGCAGCGCATCCGCAACATCATTCGCGGCCGACCAGCCCTCATCATTCGTCAGGGCAACAAACACAGCCGAAGGCACCTTACGGCTCGCCTGCGCAAAACCCTGCGACAGAATACGAGCCACCACACGAGTCACACCAATCGACAGGCCCACACCCGGGTACGTCTTCTTACCGTTCGACGCCAGCGACTCATAACGGCCACCCGAGCAAATCGAACCCAGCGACTCGTGACCAACCAGAACAGTCTCATACACGGTGCCGGTGTAGTAGTCCAGGCCGCGAGCAATCGACAGGTCAGCCAGCACCTTACCCGGCGCACGGCGAGCCGCCTCCTCAATGACCTCAGCCAGCTCAGCAAGACCCTGATCCAGCAGCTCGTGCTCCACCGAATACTTAGCGGCAAGCGCACGCACCTGCTCCACGAAGGATGCATCCTCAGTGCGAATCTGCGCCAGCTCCAGGGCGGCAGCGGCAGCATCCGCGCTCGCACCAGCCTCAGCCTGCAACTCCTCAGCCACACGCTCAGCACCGATCTTCTCCAGCTTGTCAATAGAACGCAGAACAGCCGCAGTATCAGTCAAACCCAAGCCCAGGTAGAAACCCTCAGCCAGCTTGCGGTTATTCACACGCAGCTTGAACTCAGGAATCGGCAGCTTCGACAGCGCATCAACAACAACCAGCGCCAAGGTCACGTCGTAACGGAACGGCAGCTCACCGTCGCCAACCACGTCAATATCAGCCTGAGTGAACTCGCGGGCACGACCCTCCTGCGGACGCTCACCACGCCACACCTTCTGAATCTGGTAACGCGAGAACGGGAAATTCAGGTAACCGGCGTTCTCCACCACATAACGGGCAAATGGCACGGTCAGGTCAAAGTGCAGAGCCAGCTTTTCCTTAGCCTTAGCAGCCTCGTCCTCCTGCAGGCGAGAAATTGCGTAAACTTCCTTGTCAATCTCACCCTTGCGCAGCAGCTGCTCAATAGTCTCTACCGAACGAGTCTCAATCGGGGAGAAACCGTGCAACTCAAAAGTCTCACGCAAAGTGTCCAGAACATGATTCTCAACCAACCGCTCAGCCGGAAGATACTCGGGAAAACCAGACAGCGAAGCCTTGCGAGCCATACGCGATACTCCTTGACAAAGAACTCGACAACAAAACCCCGGAACACCTCCGGGCATATCTACCCATCATACCAACACCCACCCCAGCACAGCACCCGCTCCCCCAGCTCACCCGACACAAACCCACGCAAACCCGTAGCCGGCAGGTTCGCCCACAACACAACACGACCAGACACTACTCACACACACCCCACAGAGGCTATGCTTAGGAGGTGCACACGCACACCCAAACGGGTGCCCACCACGGGGAACAGCGCAAAGGCGCCCCACCCCCAGCACCCCCGAGTGAAAGAGTTATAGCGGTGACTACCAAACCCGACGACACTGTAAACCTCGAAAAGGCACGCCAGTACGGCCGCGTCTCCGAGGACGGCCACGTCTTCGTCATTGTCGACGGCGAAGAATACGCCGTAGGCCAGCTGCCCGGCGCCTCCGAAGAAGAAGCGCTCAGCTACTTCGCCCGCAAGTTTGAAAACGTCGAGGCGCAGGTTGCCCTGCTCGAATCCCGCCTCGCCAACAACGCCCCCGCCGCAGACCTGCAGAAGGGCATCACCTCCATCGGTGCACAGATCGGTGTGCGCAACATGGTCGGTGACTACTCCGGCCTGCAGAAGCGCCTCGTCTCCCTCGCAGAGCAGATCGCTGAACTCGGCGAAAAGCAGCAGCAGGCACGCACCGAAAACCGTGAACGCGCCCTCGCCGTCCGCGAAGAAATCGTCGCGGAAGCCGAGCAGATTGCCGGCCAGGACCCCGACCAAATCCACTGGAAGAACTCCCACTCCCGCATGAACGAACTGTTCGAAGCGTGGAAGAAGGCACAGCGCGAAATTCACCTGGCGAAGAGCGTAGAGGACGAGCTGTGGAAGCGTTTCCGCGCAGCCCGCACCACCTTCGACCGCAACCGCCGCGCACACTTCTCTCAGCTGGACGACCGCAACGCACGCATCAAGCGCGCCAAGGAAGAGCTGATTGCACGTGCGGAAGAGCTGTCGACTTCGACTGACTGGTCTGAGACTTCCCGCGCATACGGCGACCTGATGCGCGCCTGGAAGCAGGTACCCCGCGGCCACCGTCGCGAAGACGACAAGCTGTGGGCACGCTTCCGCGCGGCACAGGACGTGTTCTTCAACGCCCGCAACGAAGCCGAAGCAGCGCAGGACGCAGTCTACGCCGAAAACCTCAAGGTCAAGGAAGCACTGCTCGAAGAAGCACGCGCACTCCTGCCCGTCGAAGACATCGAGGCAGCAAAGGCATCCTTCGAGAAGATCCTGGACCGCTGGGATGCGGCAGGCCGCGTGCCCCGCAACGACCTGCGCCGCGTCGACGGCGAACTGCGCCGTATTCAGGACGAAATCAACGGCGCCGAAGAGGCAAAGTGGAAGCGCAACGACCCCGCCAAGGCGGCACGCGCGAACTCCCTGCTCGCACAGATCGAGGACTCCCTCGCCGAGCTGGAAGCAGAGCTCGCAGCAGCTGAAAAGGGCGGCGACTCCAAGAAGATCGCCAAGGCTAAGGAAGCTCTGGAGGCGCGCCGCGCCTGGGCAGCAACCCTGCAGGGCTTCGGCAACTAGGGTCTAGCAGACGGTCTAAATAACGGTCTAATTAACGCCGAGAAGCCACATGTGTTTCGAAAAGCCACTTTTTTGGTGGCTTCTCGAAATACATGTGGCTTCTGCGTGTCTGCGGAATGTCTGCTGGGTGTCTGTGGGATGCGGGATATCTGCGGGGTGCGGACTTTTAGGATCGGCTGGAGGGACTAGTCATCAACGGGCTCATAATTCATGATTTCCCATTTCTGCCCGTTGTGCTTCAGCTCAAATCTAAAGGTGTCATCGGTTTTATCGTCATTACTCCATTTGCGCCAGCTACCGTCAGATTCAACATAAGTCTCGTAATCCCATTCGCGGTACGCCTTCCAGAAATAGGTTTCACCGTCTTCTGACCAGGGGTTACCGTCAGCAAGATAATGGTTTATACCGCCAATGACCCATCCGCCGCTTTTGTAAAGTTCCTCGACGCCTGTATAGGCCTTACGTTCGTCTTCAAAAGTAGGGGACATGAACTTGAAAGCCATCGAGTAATCGCCAGTTTGAGTACCGTAATTACCCCACAAAATCCAGGCATCCATCGTCTTACGCATGCCCTCTAGAGACTTTTCGTTGTAGCCGTCTTCCGGAGCATTGGGTTTCGGTACATTCTGTGCTGGACCGTATTTATCAGCAGGGCGGTACTCGCCATCGGGTGCTTTTGATCCGCCCGAGTAGCCTCGGACAGTAGACGGGGTAGCGCTTGCCGAAGGCGACTCCGACACCGCTACAGACGCCGAAGCCGTTTCGCTCGGCGCTGCGGAGGCGGTGGCTGCCGCCTCGTTATTAGCCTGCTGACTGCAGGCCGCAAGCAGGGCACCAATACCCGCAAGTGCGCTGCCGCTCAGCATTGCGCGGCGGGTAAGAAAAACAGAAGTCATGGAAATACATTCCTCATATCGGTGTGGTGTGAATGGGGGATGCTGATTAGAAAGCGGAAGATAGAGAAATTCTCGAAGCAAGAATAAGAATTCTTGCGATACTAATAAGTGCTTTTTATTTCCTATTTAGTCATCTACTTGTTCAAAGTCGATAATCTTCCAGCCCTCAGAAGTGTATTTAAACGAGAACTTCCAGGTGTCGTCATCCTTTCTGTCATTCTCGTAAGACTTCCAATCACCGTTAGGTTCAATGTACATAACGTAGCCCCACTCCCGGTACGCTTTCCAGTAGTAAGTCTCTCCCTCACTCCAAGGGTTCCCGTCAGCAATGTAGTGATCAAGACCCGCGATAATCCATCCGCCCCGCTTGTAGAGGGCTTCAAGACCTTCGTAGGAGTCTAGTAGTTCGGTAAAGCTGCTATCAACGAATTTGCGTGCTTGGCTGTAATCTCCGGTTTGGGCGCCGTAGTTGTTCCATTCAATCCACGCGTTGAGTGTTTTGCGTAGACCTTCATTGGATTTTTCTCGGTATCCGTCCTCAGGTGATGCAGGTTTCGGAACGTTTTGTGCCGGACCGTTAGGGTCAGCTCCGCGGTACTCCCCGTCAGGTGCCTTTGAGCCGCCGGAGTAGCCGCGGGTAATGACCGGGCTCGGAGTAGCTGATGCAGAAGAGGCATCGGAAGCCGCCGTAGAAGCTGAAGCGGAAGTCATTTCGCTCGG
The DNA here is from genome assembly GCF_001810135.1 of Rothia sp. HMSC069D01. Taxonomy (NCBI): domain Bacteria; kingdom Bacillati; phylum Actinomycetota; class Actinomycetes; order Micrococcales; family Micrococcaceae; genus Rothia; species Rothia sp. HMSC069D01. The sequence goes on along the minus strand of NZ_KV800108.1, from coordinate 270,924 downwards.
CGTGGCGGAGGCGGTCTCGCTCGGTGCTGCCGAGGCGCTCGCCTCATTAGCCGCCTGCTGGCCGCATGCCGCAAGCAGGGCACCAAGACCCAGAAGGGTACCGCCGCTCAACAGTGTGCGGCGGTTCAAAATAACGGAAGTCATGGAAATACATTCCTCGTATCGGTGTGAAGTGTGAATAGGGGGGCTGGTTAGAAACCGGAAGACTAACCAGCTGAAGGGGAGAACCCCGATAGCTGAGAAGCCACATGTGTTTCGAAAAGC
>NZ_KV800108.1:267510-270560 GCF_001810135.1 Rothia sp. HMSC069D01 | reverse complement strand
GCGAACATGTGGCTTCTCAACGTAAGACCCACAGTGGACTTTACATGTCGGGCCAGTCACGGTGCAGTGAATACTCCGTGTCCCCGTCACCGTTATCATTCAGGTGCCAGCGCTGACCGGTGCGAATATCGGCCTTGCGCAGGCGCGGGTTCGGGTTATCCTTCTTACCCATCGTGGGGTCGTTCTTGCAGCCCCAGCGAGTGTCGTCGTAGCTGCAGTCACCTGCCACGCGTCCCACATCAACCCACCACACACGCACCAGCAACGGGTCACTGGTCGCCTGCGGGGTCACTTCCATCATCTGCCACGGGCCACCATCCACACGGAAACGAGCCGTGTAATGCACGGTCGCATACGCATGGAAGTTACCCGAACGCTGGTAGGCGTAGCTGGTATCCGTCTGCCTCGGACGCTCACGGGGGTAGGTGGTGACCGGTTTGCCAGCGGTGTAGTTAGTGGCAGTATCGCCGTTGCCGTACTCGATGACATAGGAGGAGGGCATGAGCTCAATTTCGACGTGTCCGGCGAGCATGTCTGCTTCGAGGCGGTAGGGGCCTCCGTCATCGACGTAGAAGTTGATCTGGTCGCCCTTGTAGACGTTGGGGTCGCCTTCTGCTCGGCCAGTGCCTGCGGGGTTGTTGTAGGACTGGTGCAGGGTCGGCTTGCCCGGCTCTAGCGACTGGGCGGCCTCAATGATTTGCGCCATCATTTGCTCCCAGGTGGGACCGTCGTTTGCCTTGGATTTAGTGTCCTGAACAGCCTTGATGTCTGAGGGGATGCAGTTAGCACTGGTGGGGCTCTTCAGTCCCATTGCTGGGCGACCGCGGTCCATGAATCCTGCATCAGTTTCCGGGCTGAGGTTGGTGTGTTTGTATATACCGACTTTTCCTCCCGGGGTTACACAGTAAAGGACACCGGGGTTATTTTTGGAGGAGTAGACATCAAAACCATTGGGGTTGTGGCTCTTTTCCCACTCATGGACTTGGGGTGCAATCGAAGCTTGCTCTTGGCGTTTTGTACTACCTCCGGAAGTATCATGCCCATCGTCTCTCAAGCCCACATCCTCTGACTCCGTCTGATCCTTCGGTACAAATATCTGTTCACAGACACTGGCAGAGTTTGGGTTCGTAGCTGCGCACTCTGAATATGAATTGAAGGGTGCTTCTCCTGCATAGGACACAGTCTGGGATATAAATAGTGGTAAAGATGCTAGAAGAATCGCAAACTTGTGACCTCGCATTATTGCTCCTTGCTGACTTTCTTTAGTCCGTTGATAAGCCAGCTACCGTCTGCATAAATTAGAGAAAGATTCCACTTATTGTTATCTACTTCGCGATTTTCTCGACTCTCCCAGCTGCCGTCTGGCTGAACGTACATGACGGAATTCCACTTGCGGTAGACCCTCCAGGTGTAGGTTGTTCCATCTTCTGAATAGGGTGCCCCATCTGCTACAAATTCATTGTGCCCATCAATGATCCAACCACCTTTTTGATATAAGCTGCTCATTTCATCATAGAAATTTATTTCTGATTTAAGTGATTGTGATACGTAACGTCGAACTTCAGTAAAGTTTCCTGTCTCGACGGCGTAATTACGCCAATTCGACCAAGCTCGAATGGTCTTCTCCAAACCAGAGATAGACTTCTCGCGGTAGCCCTCCTCCGGTGCAGGAGGCTTGGGCACATTCTGGGCAGGTCCCTGCCAGTCAGCCTTGCGGTATTCTCCATCGGGCGCCTTGGAGCCGCCCGAATAGCCTCGAACAGTAGACGGGGTGGCGCTCGCAGAGGGTGACTCCGATGCTGCCGCAGACGCCGAAGCGGTATCACTCGGCGCAGCGGAGGCGGTGGCTACCGCCTCGTTATTTGCCTGCTGGCCACACGCCGCAAGCAGGGCACCAAGGCCCACAAGTGCGCCGCTACCCAACAGGGTACGGCGGTTGAAAATGGTCGAATCCATAGAAGATACGCTCCTATCATCGGTGACGGTGTGATATATGTGCATGTCAGGCCGTTATTCGCAGGTTAAGCTGACCACCGGAAGGAAAACAGCCCCGTAGCGCACCCAACAAACGCATCAATGCGTTATGGAACACTACAGTTACCACCCTACCGCATCTTTGTGTCTATTTGCGTTGCTTTGAGTGCAATAGTATCTGAACGTCATTATTCGGACACATCAATGCTTTATGCATCAAATAAATCTACACTCGCGGAGGCCCCGCCCCTGCAGAATTTTGTGCCATGGTTTAGTGTCTTCGACCATGGTTTTTAACTACGACCAAAGACACTAACCTATGGCACAAATCCGCAACTCATGACCGGATCCCCATCTGTGACAGGTGGGCGGGCTACACGGCGAGCGCGTACATGTCGCGGAGGGCCTCTTCTGCCTCGTCGAGGGCATATCCGCTCTGGCAGAGAGCGTCGCAGCCGTTACCGTAGCGGAGGCCGGCGAGGAACTCGCGGTCGGTCACCTCCGGCAGGTACACCATGAGGTATTCGCCGTTGTCAGTGAAGAAGTCGTCAATGTTGGCGGCGTCCTGACCGGAGTAGAAGGCGCGGAAGTCTTCGTCATTGTAGTAACCAACCGTGTACATGAGGGGCTCCTTTGGTCGCTCGGCGGAGTGGGTGAGAACGCGTCGTTGTTCTCTACCACCAAGGTACGGGGCACCCCTGACAAGATAAGGGGCTGCACCGCCCGTGCCGGAGAAAATGCACAAAAATATTGCGTGACGAGGGGTTTTCTGGAGGCGCACTCCCCTGCCAGACTCCCCCGCCGTGCGGAAGATTAGGCGCGGACGGGCTTGCCTCCTGTGCGGCGTTGCCCCGCCTCCCACACACCGGGCGGAAATTCGGTCATGGGTTACGGACTTCGACCATGGGTTAGTGACTCTGGGCTGGGGTTTTAACCCCCACCAAAGTCACTAACTCATGACCGAAAATCGGTGCTGTGCAGAGGGAGTAATTTACACGGCGGGTAGCTGGCTGTTTCGATAGGTTAGTGTCTTCGCCCCTCCCCTATGAACGGCGAAAAGCCACATGTGTTTCGAG
>NZ_KV800108.1:194704-267410 GCF_001810135.1 Rothia sp. HMSC069D01 | reverse complement strand
CCACATGTGTTTCGAGAAGCCACCAAAGAAGTTGCTTTTCGAAACACATGTTGCTTCTGGGCGAATAACGGCGGATTACCACGCTACATTCGGGTCTACTCGCCCCTCAGGAATGACGCGACCTTACCCCAGAAACCCTTCTGGTTTCCGGCGTATCGGGTGCCAGCGGGGGCCGGCTGGTACGGGTAGTTCGCCTGCGGGTGCTGCGGGTTCGGCTGGTAACCCGGTGCCTGATAGTTCGGATCCTGATAACCCTGCGCCCGGTACGCGCCTGCCTGAGGCTGAGTACCCGGGTGGTAGTGGGCATCGGGGCGGTACTGGGATTCTGCGTGGTGCGGGGCGTCCGCGTGGCCGTGTGCCTGGTATCCCTGCGGGTTCGGGCGGTACTCAGGGCTCGGCTGAGGAGCCTGCTGGTACGCGGGTTCTGCCTGATTTGCCGTCGCCTGGTTCGCCTGCGGGCGCGGCGGGTTAGAGTACGCGGGGCGCGGGTTCGGCTGCTGCGGCTGGGCAGGTGCCGAACTCTGCGCGGGAGCCGGGCGCGCCTCCTGAGCGGGCTGAGCGGCAGGTGCGGGCTGAGCGGTAGGTGCCGGACGCTCCGGGCTGACCTGCGGTGTACGCTGTCGCGGCTGGCCACTAGGAACCTGCAAGTGCGACCCCTCAGGAACGCCACTCTGCTCGGCAAGATCCTGAACAACGAACGCCGAACTGAAAAGCATGTCCTCCATGGTCCACTCAAGCGGCGGCTGTGCGTTCGGTGCCAGCTGCAGCTTGTCCAGTTCGCGCAGGTGCAGGGCGAGCACATCCACCATGTAGTTGACGACGGTGAGGTTCGGCTGCTCCCCCAGGTTTTTCGGGTAGGCGAAGTGGTAGATGTAGGTGTTGATGTTCTGCCGCTTTTCCAGGGCTTTTGCCGTCTTCTCAACGGGGACACCGCCGCAGGTCAGATCTGAGATGCTTTCAAAAGTTGCCGGACCTTCAGAAGCACGCACGGTCAGCGGACGCGAGGGGTCCACGGCGGACTGCTTCGGCCAGAAAATGCCGGGTCGGAATGCCATCTGCAGGCTGTTGTTGACGACGATTTCCTTCTCGGGTCGCCAGGGCTTCTCATGGTCCACGATGTACTTGCGCGGCATGGCGAAGGTGGTGAAGGAGCACGCGAAGCTCTGCAGCTCCTCCCCTGCCGGTGAGGTGCTCAGAATGTATGCTTTGGCGCGGTTCCAGGTTTCGCTGTTACGCATCTTGTTGACGAACATGGACAGCTTCGTCATGAACCCGTCGACTTTGACGGTGGGTGCGTCGGCGGTAATCAGGTAGATCCGCGCCGTGCCGTAGAGCGAGGAAAGCGCATACTTCTTGTTCGATTCGCCGAAGTTGGTGCCCATGATGAGGTGGCAGGTGGGCGGGTTGACCGGTTCGCCGTCGTAGTAGGGCGTGTAGTCGAAGCCCATGTCGATGACCTGGCAGGCTTCTGCGGCGGCGTGGATGCTGTCGAGGGTGAGCGTCTCGTTGGTGGGCGTGCCGTCCGCGTTGCTGAACGCGATGAAGGCGGCCGTGTAGCCATAGGCTGCGCTCTTGGGCTTGTCCAGGGCGAAGGTGTTGCATCGCGGGTGGTGTGCGGCGTACTGCTGCTGGATGTGTGATACGGCGTTGTGCGGCATGTTCACTCCTTGGGGTGTGGTTGTTTATCGGATTCGATTGTGTGGGTGTGTGATGTGTTTTACTGTACGCTACTCCCCTGACAGGCTAAGCGGGCAGGGGTGCTTTTTTCGCGATAAATCGCGATGCGGAGGCGGCTGTACTCTCACCGGCGAGCGCGCGCTCAGCGGCGAGTTTGGCGGGCAGCGAGCATGGTGGCGGGTGGAGGGGCGGCGCATCCAACGCTGCGGGTGCGCCGCGCCCTGTGTTTTACCGGCGCTTGTTTTACCGGTGCTTTAGCCTGGTGGGCTACTTGCCGCGGCGGCGCTTAATTTCCCGGCCCCAGACCATCACAATGTCGATTCCGAGAACCCCGTACTCGTACTCATCGAGAGCGGCCTGAACTGCCTTGGTGTTCACCGCAAACCAGTCGTCGGGCAGCGAGTCGATCCACGCTTCCCAGTCTGCGATGCGCCAGTTGTAGGTTCGTTCCATGAGGTCCACGAACTCGTCGCCTCCAAGTGCTTCGGGGAACTGACAGTACCGCAAGGAGTCCGACTCACTGTTCGGCCGTTCTTCCCGATAATTAACGAACTGGCGCCAGTTCTTCTTCGTGATGATGAAGGACTCTTCCCCGTCAGGACCGAACTTTTCCACGGTGCCCACGTACGAATTGGTTTTAACACGCTCCCAGAAGGTCGGCACGTCAATTTCGCCGCGCTTGACCAGGTCGGCCAGGTACTCGATACGGTCGTGCGGAGGGGCGATGGCACCATCAGGGAGAGCGTCGCCGAAGGTCAGCAGGCGGCCGGCGCGGTAGTCCTCCATGTTGATGGTTTCCCAGGAGAAGCCGTTGATTTCTTCGTGCTGGTCGGGCTCCAGGCAGGGGTACCATTCGTTGTCGTACACCATCTGCAGGAGTTCGTTGGAGCGGTGTTCGCCTTCGTAGGCGAAGTCGTTCACCTGAATATTGCGAACGTATTCTTCCTGTTCTTCGTTCAGGTGGTACTGGCCGCCCTTGCGGCGGAAGTTGAGCTTTTTGGTTTCGGTGCCGTTCTTCAGTTTTGCCTTGTGGATGTTGACGGCGTGTTCGATCATCCACTGGCTCGGGTCTAGTACGTATGCGAGGCGAAGCTGCGTCTCGTACGGGGTGATGATGTTCAGGGTGCGCAGCAGTTCTTCGCACCCGTCGGGGTCTTCCCAGTACATGTTTTCGCCGAGGTACTTGAGCTTGTCGTCGAGGGTCATCTTGGGGATTGCGTCCCGCAGGGTCTGTGCCCATTCGGCGGCTTCTTCGTCGTCGGGGTCGGCTTCTACTTCTGCTTCGACCTTCGCCAGTTCCGATGCCATGTAGGTGTCGATGTTGAAACGCTCCGTGTACATCGGCTCCATGGCATCGCAGCGTTCCTTGTTGATCTGGCGGCGCTTCTCTTCCAGGGCCTGGTAGTATTCGAGGTCGTCCAGGGTCTTCTGCTGCTCTTCGGGGGTGAGGCTGTTCCAGTACTCTTCCTCAGCAATACGATCCTGCTCATCCTCATCAGGGGCGGGCTGCTGCGGCAGGCGAAGTTCACCGGGGCGGCCGTACTGTCCGGTGCCGAAGGCGTCCAGGGTGATGGCGCCGTGCTTCTCTTCGCGCAGCGGGTGGTCACTGTTCAGCCACGCGCGGGCCTCGCTGATGCTGATGGGCTTGGTCAGGCGGTACAGGCGCACCTCCTGGTTCAGGTCGTCCAGGCGCATCTTCTGCTGCTTGAAGGAATCACGAGCTTCCTTCTCATTCAGGTACACGTAGATGTAATCGCCGCATTCCTGCCACCAGGGTGCGTCCAGGCGCGGGTCATCCCAGATGAGTTCCTTGCCGTCCTTGCGCTTGTACCGCGGGCGGCCCTTCGGAGGGTTGTTCACCTCCTTGCGTCCTCGGTTCACGTGCACGAGGTAGCCGTACACGCCGGGCTCGCCTTCCAGCTCGTTCTTGAGGGTGATGTCGGTATCCAGGTCCTCGACGACCCAGTGCTTCTCGTCGTTGAAGTAGGCGATTTCCTCATCGGTCATGTTGTCGAAGAGGGAGCAGTCGAAGAGCATGCGCGGATCGGTGAAGGATTTGTAAGGGGCCGCGTCACCGAACGCGTTGCTCACGTAGCGGGGAAGGTCTTTGGGCATGCCCTGGCGGCGCCACTTGTAGGGGTGGACGGTGAGGTCCTTGTCCCAGGGGGTTTCGCCGGTGATGCCGGGGGCGCGGCGCTGCATGAGTTCGGCGGAGAGGTCCTTGCCCTTGACGACGACGCGGTGTGCCTTTTCGAGTCGCTCATAGGAGTAGCGGGCGCGGGCGTTGCGTTCGGCGTGGTACTTCTTCTGGTAGGCCTTGTAACGGGCTTCGGCTTCGGGGCTGCGTGCCATGGTGACGGTCCTTTCTCTCGGATGCGCTGGCGCTGGGAGGCTGCGGTGCTCTCGGCGCGTGGGCTGCGGTGCTTCTGGTTCCAGAATAGGGCGGACCCCTGACACGATAAGCGGAACGGGATTTACCCGGGGGTAAAGCACGGGCCCCCTGCCCCTCATGAACGGCGAGAAGCCACATGTGTTTCGAGAAGCCACCGAAGAAGTGGCTTTTCGAAACACATGTGGCTTCTGGGCGGATTACCTCTGAGCAGATTACCCCTGGGCGGGATAATTACCGGCTACCCGGGAATAGGCGAATCCTCGTGAGTCTTCACCCCGTAGATAACCTTCGGCAAGATCTTCAGGCTGGATCCGTTAGAAGAGTACTTCGCACTAAGAATCAGACGGTTGACTGCTTCGTAGTGGTTCTCACCAACCTTAATCTTCTGGTTCTCACCGGCACGACGTTCTGCCTCGTTGTGGGTGCTCTTCGTTTCCACAACGCAGAAGGTCTTCTCTCCGTCATCGCTTTCAAGAACGTACGCCCAGTCGGGGTTGTACTTGCCGCTGGGGGTGTCGATCTTGAAGTTCGAGGGGAGCTTCATGAAGAACTTGACGGCGGAGCTTGATTCAAGCTTCTGCGCGAACTGGCGTTCCACGTCTGAGTCCAGCACCAGGTAGTCGTAGTCCGTCTTTTCGGGCTGTGACACTTTGTAGAGCTTGTCCAGGGGGTAGTCGCTCAGGTCGCCGCGCAGCTGGTCGAAGATGTCATCGGTCGGGATGATGGGCATTGCCACACCTTCGGTGAGGTATTCGCCTCCCCCGCTGATGCTCTTCCAGAGGTTGTCGCTGTTTTCGTTCTGGTCGAGTACAGCGTTGTAGCGCGGTTCGTATCCGGTTTTCTCCGTGTAGGTTTCGTCGTCAACGATGCGCGGGCGGAAGACGGCGCTCGAGACAGCGACCTCTTCAACAACGCTCTGCAGAATCTTGCGGGCAGCCACAATGTACTCGCCCGGGTTCTTGATAAACGTGTCCAAGGTTTCGGATCCCTTGAGCACGTCGATGATGGTCTTGCGGGAGAGGTCGGTTGCTTTCTGAAGTTCCGCGACGATGTCCGGCAGGGTGTAGTGATGGTCCAAGTCCATCTTGGTGGGGGTTGTGCTTGGCCCACCCGCACCGGTTTTAACACCTGAGCGTCGTATCTCGAGGTTCGATTCTGCGATACGAATCTCCAGAGGCTGGATGTGTTTTGCGGCTTCCTTGAGACGGGCTACTGCGATGTCTGCAATATCCTTTGAGTCAAGGTGAACCCGGTAGCTGGTGTCAACGGCGATGCGTTCCCAGAGTTCGCTGAAGAGTTCGTAGGGGAAGTTCGGGTTGAACTTTCGGGTGCCGCGTTTGTTCTCGTTTTCGACGAACTTGGTGGTGTTCTGGTTGTCTACGAGAATCTGGATAATTTCGTCTTCGTAGGGTGCGTACTCTTCGGGCAGGTCGAGGGTGAAGCCGAGCATGTTCGGGGTGAACTGTTTGGTCGGTTCGCCGTTCTGGGTGAGCATCTTGTTCTTGACGAGGGCATCAAAAATTTCACCGGACTGGGCAACGCCGAGGGTCTGACCTTCGGCTGCACTGTCGGTGCGGTTTGTGATGCCTGCAAAGTCGGTGCGGCGCACACGTCCGATGCTTACGCCGGCCTCGCGGTATTCGCGCTGCAGGGAGTCAGCGAAGTCGCGGTAGGACTCGTTGGCGATGACAGTCAGGCGTGCGAGATTCGGGTCAGAGATTCGCGTGAGGGTTCCGTTCTTGACGCTGACGGGCAGGCGCAGGCCGCGGCCGATGGTCTGGCGACGTTCCATCGCGGTGTTCATGGTGCGGAGCACGCAAATCTGGAAGATGTTGGGGTTGTCCCAGCCTTCGCGGAGTGCCGAGTGGCTGAAGATGAAGCGTACGGGTTCTTCGTGGCTGAGCAGGCGTTCTTTGTCCTGCATGATGAGCTCGTAGGCGTCGTCGTCTTCCTTCTTGCCGGTGGAGTCCACGTATTCGCCCTGGGTCTGACCGCGCTTGGCTTTGAGCTGTGCGAAGTAAGCACTGCGGGCAGTCAGGGGGTCGTGCGAGCAGAAGTTACTGATTCCGGTCATCTGCTCGAGGCGTTCGACTTCTTCGCGGTAGATCTCATCAAACCAGCGGGCAAATTCACCATTGGCGTCAAGGTTATTGGTTCCGTCGCCCAGGTAGCTGTGCACGCTATAGATGAAGAAGAGCGAGAGAACCTTAACGCCCTCCTTCTGCAGTATGTATTCCTTCTTGAGATGCTGACGAATGGTTTCACGAATCATGGCACGGTGCACCTGGTCCATATTTTCATCGCCGAGGGATTCGTCAAGACGGAGCAGGTTCTTACCTTCAACGGCACTCAGTTCAATAAAGGCGTTTTCTTTCCCGTACTCCACACTGATGTGGTTGACTGCGATATCGCCGTAGGCGTCGTTGTTGGCCTTGCTCTTCAAAGATTCACCCTGTTTGAAGGTCTTTTTATCGCGTTTGATGCCACCCTGCTTAGTTATCGTGGCCAATTCTAGGATGGCTTTGAGGGGCCTCTTTGTATCGTCAACAGAAGCAAAACGAATGTAAGGGGTAGTAGTCATGCCATCGAGGAGGACCTCAGCGACGGAAATCTTCTTCACAAGGTTCTGTTGCATGGCGTCTACCGGGTCGAGGCGGTAGACGAGGTTGCGGACCTTATCGTGGGTAGCGCTGTAGCGCAGGACAGCAAGGGGGTTAAGTTCTGAAATTGCGATGGTACTATTGTCGCTTTTCATGCGCTGCGGTTCGTCGAGGATGACGACGGGGCGGGTAGCACGGATGTAGTCGATGGGCGCCAGACCGTTGAGGCTATCGCGTTCCCGATAGATGATACGGTCATCTTTTTTGGTGGTGTTGAGTGCGCTGATAGTGGTGATGAGAACCTCGACACCGATACCGGTTGCGAAGGAGTAGACCTCTTCAGGAGTGTCGCCCCTGTAGAAGGTTTCGCGGAGGGACACACCGTGCTGCAGGTACAGGTTCTCAAAGTGCGAGCGCATGGAGTTGATGCTGGTCTTGACGCCTTCGCGAATCGCTACGGAGGGTACGACAATAACGAACTTGGTGAACCCGTAGTTCTTGGCAAGTTCGAGGATGGTGCGCAGGTAGACGTAGGTTTTACCGGTGCCGGTTTCCATTTCGATGTCGTAGTGGGGTACACCATCTTCTACTATGAGCTCCGCACTATGCTCGAGGTAGTTGCTCTCCTGCACCTTAATGAGGTTGTTGAAAAGGGCTTCACGGTCAAGGTCGAGCTGGTTGTAGACGACGCCGGCGGCGCGTGCTGCGAAGAGGGTGTCTTCTTCGGCTGCGGCACCCGTGGGGATGATATTGCGGGTGGTTCCGGTGTGCTTCATCTGCCCTTCGAAGAGTGCCACGGTGGAGTCGATGGCACGCACCTGGTGCTTCTGTGAGGGGTCGAAGACGAAGCCTTTACGCTGAGGTGCGGGGCTGGGGTTGGAAGGGCTTGCTGCGCCGCGGTATAAGGGGTTAGGTGTGGGGATCTGAGGGTCGGGGTGAGGCATGGCAGTGGTCTTTCGGACGGGGGTCTTTCGGAGTTTGTTTGCTATGAGTGTGGTCGCTGAAGTGGTTCAGGGGTTGCGGGTTCTTAGAAGAACCACGGCGGCGGCGTAGGTCGCGGTGCGTTCTTTGCCGCCGCCGGGTTGTTCTGCAGGGTCCGCGTGAGGAACTTATTCAGCTGTGTGCTGGTGCTTCTAGGCGAAGAGTACGTCTTCGCGGTTGATGCCGTGCTGCTTGGCGAGTTGCACCAGGTTCAGCTTGAGGCTGTCTACGTTGACGTAGTTGTTCTCGTTGGAGAGCGCGTCTTCAATCATGAGCAACTGGACGGGTTCGTAGCCGTAGATTTCGTGGAATTTGCTGATGGCCTTTTCCCAGTCTTCGAGGCTGGGGATGGTTGCAGCGTCTTCGGTGGGCGGGGTCGTAAAGGCCAGCACGCCGGCTGCGATGGCAAAGAATTCCTTGTACCCGAGGGAGAAGGAGGCGACGGTTTCGTCCAGGCGGTAGCCTGACTTGAGCAGCAGCTCGAAAAGGACCTGGTAGGCTTCAGCACCGGGCTTGAGGCTGTCGCCGAGGTCGTTGAAGAGCATGTCCAGGTTCTCGGCACCGATGCTACTGTCAATCTTCCAGCTCTTGAAGCAGCTCTCACCCAGGGTGAAGGCACGGAAACCGGTATCGAGGGGGTTGTCTACGGAGCGCTGGGCAATCTGCTCGGCGTACTTTTCATGGACATAGCTAGGAAGATTACTGAGACGATGACGTACGACATCAGGAATAGTTCGGTCTCCCTGAGAGAACGCTTCGCTTGCCTGGTCCAGGTCTTCTCGGAGCTGCACCGCGATATAGCGGCGATTCTGCTGATCAACAATATTCTGTTGTACGACAGCCTGAGCAATAGTTCCAGAACCAGCGAAGAAATCCAGAATAATATCTTCACCAGAGGTGCAGAAAGACATCAAATACTGGATAAGAGCAGTCGGCTTAGGGTAGCTGAAAGGATTCTTATATCCAAGAATTTCAGTAATCTCACTAGAAGCGCTCTTAGTCGTACCCACTACCTTTGATTCAAGAATAGTGGAGGGAGAAAATGCAGACCGTTCCTTACAATATCGCAGAAGACCCTTTTTATTGAAATAGAATTCAATTACTCTCTGTCCTTTGGAATCAAAAGTTTCATCTCCACGCATCCACTGTTGAATCTGGCTCTTCATAGCCCAACCCGCAGAGACGGTTACGTCTTCGACAAGCCGACCATTTTCAAAACGCATGACACCATCAATTGTCATAGTTTCACTCGTGCCAATCGTTCCGGTGAACTCCGCGTCATCCCCTTCAAACCTCATGCCCGCTTTTAGCGTGAGCGAAGATTCCGGATTGCTCCTTGAGATTTTCTTAAGCGCACTATGATTGATATAGGCGTCTTCGCCGTAATCAAAGAGCTTGAATCCGTTCAAAGAACTACGGTTCTTCGCGTAAACAAGAATATATTCATGCCCAGTACGCACCATTCCAGCAGTCGCACCTGAACGAGGCCAAATAAATGAAACCGGGTTTTCATTCAGAGAATTATGCTGCCCAAAAATCTCATTACAAATAGCCCGAAGATTATCGACTTCGTAATCATCAATAGAGATAAAAATCAGTCCGTCTTCAGTTAGCAACTCGCGTGCCAACACCAGGCGCGGGTACATCATGCTCAACCAATTCGAGTGATACGCGCCCGAGTTTGAAGTATTCATCTCAAAAACCGTACCCGCCTTTAGCGCACCCTCAGCATCACGAGCACCAGTTTCAAACTCGTGCTCACGCACAGTCTGCGCAAAACGATCAGAATACACAAAATCCTTACCCGTGTTATACGGCGGATCAATGTACACCATCTTCACCTTGCCACGGTACGCCGAACGCAAAGCCTTCAGAGTCTCCAGATTCTCACCCTCAATAAACACATTGCGGGTCGATTCCCAATCCACCGAATCCGAAATCTGCGGGTGAATAGCGGCAGAAGTCGGCAGCTGTGCTACACGCTGAGCCTCACGCTTACCCGGCCAGGTCAAGCCAAACTTCTCAACGCCCGCCGCCAGATTCTCATCGCCCAGAAGGTTCTGCAGAGCCTCCACATTCAGCTTGCCATCCGCAAAAACTTCCGGCGCAGAAGCCTGCAACTGCTCCCACAGCTGCGCCCTCGTATCCGGAGAAGACAACGGCACACTGCCGAATTCAGAAACTTCGCTCATCGTTGATAAACCTTCCACCATGTAAGCCCCAAACCATAAAAACACGGCACCTACTCGCTGCCGCCCAGTCTCAACATTGACTAACCGACTGCCACAGGAACAACTCTATCCCCATGTCAGAGCCCTAAAACTCCTCGATTCAGCACACTACAAAGATAGGTCAACCACAAGGATTTAGGGTTGGGACATACCGTTCTAAAATGTACCCTTCTAGTTTCCGCCATAACCGCCACGCTGTCCAACGAAACCGTCAAAAAGGCGGCCCGGCATGGTCACCCACACCGAGCCGCCTTCCAGCCCGCAAAGAGCCTACTTACTGCTCAACACGCCAACGAATCGTGAACAGGTCCTGAACCGAACTCGTCGCGTCCTTAGACTTCTTCATACGATCCAGAATGCTCTCCATATACACATCGTAATCGGCAAGCTTCTGGTGCAATTCACGCTCCACTTCACTAACCTGCTTATTCAGCTTACGAGCCTCAATACGCATCTGCATACGCTTCGTAGAATCAGCCTCACGCCTCGAATCAGCAGCCAACTGACGCTCCTTCTTCAGCAGCTCCAGCTTCTTCGCTTCAGCCTCCGCACGGATATCCTGCCCACGAGCGTCCTGAATCTGCCACATATCCTCCAGGAAACGGCCATTACGCTCATTCACCTCAGCAGCCAGACGGCTCGTCTGCTCACGCATCTGCGACTCCATACGATCCGCAAACATCATGCCAGCAACCGGGCCCTCACTCACGCAACGCAAAGACATCAAATCATTCACATCATCAGTCGTCAGCGGCTTACCCGAATCAGTGAAACCACCAGCCACCAGATACGACTCCTGAACCAGCTGACCCTCAACCGTAGCGGTATACGTCGCCTCACGCAGGCTCAACTCACCCGAAGTACCCACCAACGACTGCGCATACTTCGAAGGACGCTCCGAAGCCGACACCGAGAACACCAGCTCACGCTGCGGAGTCTCACGGTTCAACGCCGAATCCACCACAAAACGACCCAGCGGCGAATCAAAACGGTACTGGCGAGTGTGATTATCCGAATCCTCCTTGAGCGCATACGTGCCCGGAACAATATCACCGTTCTCAGCATCATCAAGAGCAGGAACTTCACGCAGAACAAAACGACGCAAATCATCTGCAAAATCAGCCGAGTCAGCCAGCTCGTGCTTCGTCAACTCCATCAGCAGACGCTCAAAAACGCCCAACAGCTCACGCGAGCCCTCATCGTAATGCTTCAGCTTATCCTGAACATTCGCGTCCAGGTTCTCAAACACCTTAGAGGTCGTCTCACGCATACCCTCAGCGATCAGTTCGGCATTCTCTTCCTCAAGCTGACGGAATGCCTCCTCGATCTCCTCAGCGGTCTTAGCGTTCGCAAAAATAGCACCAATCTTCCTATCAAAATCAGCACCATAGGCAATAGCACCAAGAATCTCATTACTTGCGCCAAAAACACCCGTGAAAATCTGGAACTTATCGCGCAGCATAGACAGTACACGGGCTTCAGCCTCGTTCCGGCTATTCAAGAAGTTCATCACCAAAACATCATGCTTCTGGCCATAACGATGAACACGACCAATACGCTGCTCCACACGCTGCGGGTTCCACGGCAGATCATAATTAATCAGCAACGAACAGAACTGCAAGTTAATACCCTCGCCCGCAGCCTCAGTCGCAATCATAATACGAGCCGAATTACGGAACTTATCAACTAGCGCCTTACGCATATCAGCAGCCTGAACACCGGTGACAAGGTCGCTACCCTCATGCTCCTTCAGCCACTCACGGTAAATCTTGCGCTGCTCCTTCGAACCATTCGAACCGTTGAACAGCACCAGCTCATCACCATAGCCAGCCTCAACCAAAACACGCTGCAAGTACTCCTGAGTACGGGTCGACTCCGTGAAGATAATAGCCTTCTCCGGTGCACCAATAGAACGCATGCTTTCAAAACCGCGCTCCAACGCCTCCAGCAGCTTATGAGCCTTAGCGTTCTCCGTAATCGACGCCGCATGCTCAGCCACACGGCTCAACTCCTCAGCCTCCTGACGAAGCTGAGAACGCTCGTGCTCACTCAGAATACGATCCGCCCATGCGTCAGACTTATCCGAAAGGTTAGACAGCCAACTGTCCTCAGAGGGTCCCGCGTCACCATCAAAATCGGCACCTCCACGCGCAAAGGAACGCGAGGCATCCGAAACTTCCTTCATCGTCAGAACTTCAGGTTCCGTAAGGTAGCGCAGACGCTCAGCCATAGACTCAAGAGTGGAAGAAACCGCAAACGTCGAAGAGCCCAAACGCTTGAACAGCTGAATCGCCATCAGACTACGCGCCGGAGAATACTGCATAAAAGTCGAGTTATGAACAAACGACTGAACCATCTCATGTAGCTGCTGTTCCTTCTCCGTAGGTTCAAACTGGAACGTCTCAGTGCCACGGTTCGTATAGCGCACATACAGGTTCACGTCCTTGCGCAGATGACGCTTCAGCAGCATGCTCAGACGCTCCTGCAAGTCCTCCATCGCCGCGTTCTTAGACAAGTCAGAAGACCCATTAACATAACGCGCACGGAACGCCTTCAAGCTATCAAAGAACTCAGGATCAATCACGGAGACCAGACCGTACAGTTCCTCCATCCTATTGTGAAGAGGAGTCGCCGTCAGCAGAAGAACCTTCTGCGCCGACTTAGTAATCCTAGAAGCAGCCAATGCGCTCTTTGGCTGCCGATGAGCCGGCATATAGAAGTTCCTCAGATAGTGGGCTTCATCCAGCACCATCAGATTCCACGGCAGAGAACCCAGCTTATCCTGAAAGCTCGTCATGAACTGGTACGAACAAATCAAAACCGACGGCTCACCCCGACGGGTCTCTTCGATAACATCCTTTGCGTTCTTAGAATCCACCAGAGTCGCAGGAATCATGAACTTATCCCACAACTCCTGCTTCCATTGCTGACGCAACGACGCCGGTGCCACAATCAAAATATTGCGGCGACGCTCAGACCAAAACTGAGTAAGCACAATGCCAGCCTCAATAGTCTTACCCAGACCAACCTCATCAGCGAGGATAGCGCCCTTCATATGGGGAGACTGCAAAGCAAAAAGAGCAGCATCAATCTGATGCGGCTTAGGCTCAACCTGCGCATCAAACAGCAGGCTCGTCAGCTTACCCAGCTCATTATCGGCATAGCTACGGCGCAACTCATGCGCATAAAACTTAGCCTGATAATCGTTAATGGTCGTCACAACAGTACCTTTCGGGTCGCCAGAAGCGGATAGAAAACAGAAAATATACGAAGCCTACAAGCCCCATAAAGAAAGAAAAATAAACGCTAGACTCAGCTCTGAATCTAGAAGGAACAGGTTCAAACAGGCAGAGTTCAAACGGCCAGAGTGTAGATATCTCGGAGGGCGTCCTCGGCCTCATCCAAAGCGTAACCGCTCTGACACAACGCCGCACAAGAATCACAGAAACGAATCTGAGCCAAAGCCTCACGCTCCGTCAGCTCAGGAAGCCGATCCATCAAAAACTCACCGGTCTCAGTGAAGAAATCGTCAATATTCGAGGCGTCCTGCCCAGCGTAGAACTCGCGAAAATCATCACCGGTGTAGTAACCGCTCAGGTCCATGAGTATCTCTCCTTCGGTTCACTCAGATAACAGACCCCATGGAGCTATGCCTTTGCTCCATACACTCAAAATATATGGAACCCCTGACAAAATAAGCGGAAAACACACACATACCGGAATAATCTGCGCTTTCACCCTAGAAATGACAGAAGCTCCGGTGACGGGCACAAACCCAACAGGGCCTTAATACGCGCACCCGCCACCAACAGCAACCGTCGCCCAGGCATCACACAGCCATCATGCCTAGCTAGGCAGCCAACAGCGCCTTAGCCAGCTCCAGCTGAGCCTTAACCTTCGCAGTACGGCGCTTACGGCCAAAAGTCGCCAACACAGCCGACTCAACATCCTGACCCTCATCCATCAGCTCAGGATCCTGCTCATAGAAGCGCCAAGCATTCGCAATCTCAACCGGGCTAATCTGGTCAAACTCGCGCATCGCACCATCAACCGAAGGGCGGAACTCGCCATACTCCTCACGCGGCGCCTCGACATGCCACACGAACTTATGCTCATCCACCTGCAACTCAGGCATACGACCCGCCAAACGGATAATCCAGTCGCGGTTCTTCTTCGCCAAACGATTCACGCCGAAACACTGCGCCGCCAAAGTCGCCAAACGATCAGCCTGAACCGGCCCCTCAGCAGACACAATCTCCTCAAGAGCAGCAGACATCTGCTCCTTAGAACGCTTACTGCGCAGCGAATCAAAAATGTCACGGTCACCCAGCGAAATCGGCTCCCACGGCTCAAACGGGTAACGCCCCTCCCCCACCGCAAGACACAGCTGAGGGACCGAAGCATCAGAAGCCTGTGCCGGCTGAGAAGTCGAAGCAGGAGCCGCAGGCTGGGCAGGTCGAGAAACCGGTGCCGGGCGAGTAAACGCACCACGAGGCGCAGACACCTCAGTCTTCACCTCACGGGCAGTCGACACAGCCTGACGAACCTCCTCATCCAGCTCACGACGAACCGGTACCACCTCACCAGCACCAAACAAATCAGCATGCACACGGTTCAGCTGGCTCTCACACCACTCCTGCTGCTCCGGCGCACCCAACGCCTCAAAAAGACGCGCCGCCGAATCGTAGATACGCACCGCATCATTGCGGTTCATATCCCTGCCGTGCATCTTCTTGTTGCGGAAAATACGCAAATCCTGCGCATACGTACCCACGGTACGGCTCGAATCAGGCTCAAATGGGTGCTTCCGCTCCGGAGTACCTACCGGCTCAGTCAGCATACGCAACTGAAGCTGAACGTCTCGCGGGTTGTAACGGCTCAACTCCACCTTGCGCTTACGCTGATCATCCAAGTAAAGCAGAATAGAAACCCAGCCATACTCCTCTACCTGAGACTGGGACATCACCCCCTTCTCCACCACCAAGCGAGTCAGCAGCGGATCAAGCTCACGGCCCAAATACTCCAAACAAGAGAAAGTGTAAGCGTTTGCCTTTTCAATAGACATATAAAAACCATTTCGTTGTATGTGTTGCAGCAACCATTGCCACCACATTCATTATGCCTAATGAGAACGACCTGTGCGTACCGGTTCGTCATTATGGAACCCAACCCGCTTAACCGCGAAAAGCCACATGTGTTTCGAGAAGCCACCAAAGAAGTGGCTTTTCGAAACACATGTGGCTTCTGGGGCGGAGTTATTCTTGACCGGACATCATCATTCTCAAATGAGTCTCCCAATCTTCTGGGAACCCCAACTCGCTCACATGACGTAGTCTAAGCGGCATATAGTCAGACTTAATCAGGGTAATGAGCTTGTCCGTCCACGTCGTACCCGGGGAGACGCTTCTCAGCATAAACGCTATTACTAAGAGAGCTCCATACAATCTTTCACTCTGTCCTCGCGGAAGTGAGGACAGCCCAGGGATAGTACGAAACACGTTAGTCGAAGCAGGAGTAAAACGCCTATTAAACAAACGCCCATGATGTGCACACACATTGCGCACAATGCTCAGCTGTTCACACCATCTCGCTAACGGGTCCTGTCGATAGTATGTTTTCTTGTGTCGAGCTAGCAAAGCTGTAGCATCAACTTTAAACCCGAAGGCAGTCGAAATCTCCTGCTGGACAAGTACAGGCAACCCACCATACAAAATAGATATATCTGAGAAATCTAGCGTCTCAGCAAGCACCCAGAAAGGGTAACCATCATAGTTCTCTGAGTAGTGACGAATTGCAGCGTTACTCTTTTTAGCACGTTCTACACGTCCCATTGCTCTATCAAGCCACCCAGCATGGTCAAAATCAGGGCGGAACAAATCAGAGTCCTGGTAAGCCAGCGGTCCGTGAGAGACAACCCATTCGCCGATACGCGTACGTAAAGCTATTTCTATACGCTCAATTGCATCATGAATTAAGGTACGTAATTTCCGATCGAATTCGTACAGCTGAGCAACTTCTTCAAAAGAAGTACCTTGAACAAATCTATCCTCGCGAAACGGTTTCTTCGGGTCATCTGTAGGCTGTAAAACACGATATGGATAAGAATACCCAGACAGTCGGTAGTAAGAAATATTAGACAACCATTGTCTAGCGAGTCGGTCATCAACCGCCATACCGCGATTACGCAGTAGCGTTATCTGTTCGTTCAGAGTCGTAGCGTTTTTAACCTGTGCACCCATGCTATATGACCTTCCACATAGAAATCCGGCCCGTCTACTCCATCAAGAGTAGCGGGCCGAACGGTTAACTCAAGAGTACAAAAACCAGCACCCAAAAATCAACACATGAAGGATATTTCTAAAGAGCCTACGCCTCCGAGGGCTTCGCGCCGGTCAGGCGGTACGCCTTGTACACGCCCGTCACGTTACGGACCACGTTCAGCACGTGCTCCAGCATGAAACGGTCACCCAGCTCCAGGGCGAAGCGGTCCACCACGGTGCGGTCCTCCGAAGTGTGCACACGCGCATCCAGAATGTTCACGCCCGACTCAGAAATCGCACGAATCAGGTCGCTCAGCAGGCCCTTACGGTCCAGCGCCTCCACCTGAATCTGCACACGGTACGTAGCGGTCGGCGAAGACGCCCACTCGACCGTCGTCACGCGCGGCTCCTCGTCAGCGTTACGCATGTTCGGGCAGTCGCGGCGGTGCACCGAAATACCGTTGTAGCGGGTCACAATGCCGATAATGTCATCCGGCGGGACCGGGGTGCAGCAGCGCGCAATCTTCGTCAGCACACCCTCAGCACCCGGCACAATCACGCCGTTATCGCCAATCGCCTTGCGGGTCGACTTCAGCAGCGTCTCGTCAAAGTCGCTGACCTCAACCTCGGGTGCCGGCTCGTCGCCGCGGTGCACCTCAACGAGGGTGTCAATGACCTGCTTCGGCGCGATCTCGTGCTCACCAATCGCACGGTACAGCGACGCCACATCGTTCTTGTGCAGCAGCTGAGCCACCTGAGTCATAATCTCCGGGCTCATCATCTTCTGCAACGGCAGCTCACTGTTGCGCATGCTCTTGGTGAGCATTTCGCGGCCGGCGAGTAGCGCCTCCAGGCGGCGTTCCTTCGCGAAGTACTGGCGGATCTTCGTGCGAGCGCGTGAGGAGCGAACGAACTTCAGCCAGTCCTCGCTGGGTCCGGCGTCTTCGTTCTTCGTGGTCATAATCTCCACGGTCGCGCCGGTGGGCAGGACCGTGTGCAGCGGCACGAGGCGGCCGTTGACCTTCGCGCCAACCGTGCGGTCACCGACCTCACTGTGAATGGCGTAGGCGAAGTCCACGGGGGTGGAACCGTTGGGCAGGGCGATTGCCTCACCGTTGGGGGTGAGGACCACGATTTCGTCGGTGTCGAGGGTGTCAGCGAGCGACTCGTAGAACTTCTCCGACTCCGGGTTGGAGTTCGAAATCTCGGCAATAGACTGCAGGATGCCAACGTTCATCATCGCCGAAGTCTGGGTGCCCGGCTCCTTCGGGTCCTTCGCGGGCGCGCCGCCACGGGCTGCGACCTTCTCGCCGCGCGACGCCGCCTTATAGCGCCAGTGCGCCGCCACACCGTACTCAGCTTCTTCGTGCATCTTGTAGGTGCGGATCTGAATCTCAAGCGGCAGGTTACCCGGACCGTACACGGTCAAGTGCAGCGACTGATAGTTATTGTTCTTCGGGTTCTTAATGTAGTCCTTAAAACGACCAGTCATCGACGGCCACAGGGACAGCACGTGGCCGAGCACCGTGTAGCATTCCGCTTCTTCCTCAACCATGATGCGCACGGCGAGGATGTCGTTAATCTCGTCGAAGCTGCGGCCCTTCGTCTTCATCTTCTGATGAATCGAGTAGTAGTGCTTCGGGCGGCCCGTCACGGTCGCGTCGATGCCCACCTCTTTCAGACGCTCCGTAATCTTGGTGCGTGCCTCGTTCAGGAACTTTTCGAGGGCGGGGGTGCGTTCGCCGACCATGCGCACCATTTCGGCGTAAATTTCCGGGCTCATGGCGGCGAAGGACAGGTCCTCCAGCTCCCACTTGATCGTGTTCAGGCCCAGGCGGTGCGCGAGCGGCGCGTAAATTTTCAGGGTCTCTTCTGCCTTCTTCGCGGCAGAAGCCTGCGGCACAAAACGCCAGGTGCGGGCGTTGTGCAGGCGGTCGGCAAGCTTGATGAGCAGCACGCGGATGTCCTTGCTCATGGACAGCACGAGCTTACGGATTGTCTCAATGGAGGCGTTCTCGCCGTAGGTCATCTTGTCCAGCTTGGTCACGCCATCGACCAGGTAGGCGACTTCCTCGCCGAACTCCTCGGTGAGCTGCTCCATCGTGTAGTCGGTGTCTTCCACGGTGTCGTGGAGCAGGCCGGCGGCGAGCACGGGGCCGGTCGCGCCCATCTCCGCAAGAATCGCGGTCACAGCGACCGGGTGGGTGATGTACGGGTCGCCACTCTTACGCTTCTGACCCTCGTGGCAGCGGTTCGCCACCTCGTAGGCGCGCTGCAGCACCTGGATGTCTTCATCCGGGTGGTAGCGGCGCACGGCACGTACGACCGGCGCAATCATCGGGGAGAAACGGATGGTGCCGCCGTGCGAGTCGGAGGCTTCCATCTTGCTGCTGCGGCTACCGAAGACCAGGCGGTTCGGCACACGTCCGCCAGCAGCCATGACGCGGTGCGAGCCGCGTTTCTTCTTTGCGTCAGACGAATCAGTTTCAGGCAGAGGAATCGGGCCAGCGGGCCGAACCGCGGGCTTCTCGGCGGTCCCTGCAGGGTTCTCAGCGTTGGTGTTCACGGCAGGTTCTGCACTCATTCCGGGCTCCTTCGGGCTCAAGATAATCAGCCGCACACTCAAGTTCCTCATCGTTGAGGGCTATACCGACCAAACCGGCCCCTAGCCCGCTCAGCTGGCTCAAACGCGAGCGCACAGTATCTTCACTTCTTATCCTACCCAGCGGTCTGGAACGCGCCAAACTATGCGACGTTTTAACACGCCCGAGCGCGTTTTCTGAGCGAATATCCGGGCGAATGCACGGGCACGCTAAAGGGGAGCCGACACCTTTCGGTATCGACTCCCCTATCGTTAGCAACGCCAGTAGCGCTGGCGGAACGCTGGCTAACCGTTCAAGTTCACGCGGTGAATCTCAATGGTTGCACGTGCCGGCTTCTTAGCGGGCTTCTCGGTTGCCTTCTCGTCCTCGGTCGCCTTGTCAGCAGATTCCTCAGACTTGCTGGACTTCGCAGCCTTCTCAGCCTCGGCGGGCTCCTCCGAACCCTCCGAGTCCTCAGCCTCGTCAGCATCCTCAGCATCCTTGAAGTTGCCGCTCTCCACCTTCGCGGTGTGCTCACGAATCTGAGCCTCACCCAAACGCAGCGAAGCATACAGCGGCGCAGACACGAACAGCGTACCGAACATGCCCACCAGAATACCCACAAACAGCGACAGGGACAGGTCCTGCAGAGTACCCGCACCCAGGATGAACGCACCAATGAACAAGATCGCGCCCACCGGCAGAACACCCACAATAGCGGTGTTAATCGAACGGACCAGAGTCTGGTTCACCGCCAGGTTAATCTGCTCGGCAAAAGTCGTGTCGCGGCGTTCCAGCACATCCTCGGTGTTCTCACGGATCTTATCGAACACCACCACCGAGTCGTACAGCGAGTAGCTCAGAATCGTCAAGAAACCAATAATCGCACTCGGAGTGATCTCGAAGCCGAACGCGGCGTACAGGCCAACCGTCACCACCACGGTGAAGAACAGGCCCGCAATAGACGCCAACGACATCTTCCAGGTACGGAAGTAGAACGCCATACCAATCAGCGCAAGCACCACAAACGCGACCAGACCCCAGAACGCCTGACGGGTCACATCCGCACCCCAGGTCGGGCCCACAAACGAAGAGGTCACGTCATTCTCAGAGACGCCGTAACCCTCCTGCAGAGCCGCCTTCACCTGCAGAGTCTCATCATCGCTGAGCTTGCTCATCTGGGCACGAATCGTACCCGGGGCAATATTGGTCACGCGAACATCCGAAGCGTCCTTCGCCTTCTCGTGAATAATGCGCTCACCCGTAGCAGTATCAACGTGCGCAGTCTTCGAGACCACGAACTCCGAACCGCCACGGAAATCAATACCCAGGTTGAAGCCGCCACCAACAGCCGGAATCAGAACCGAAACCGCCATCAGCACAGCCGCAAGCAGCAGCCACAGGCGGCGCTTACCCACGAAGGGGTACGAGCGGGCGCCCGAATGCAGGTCATTACCGAAGCGGGCAAAAGCATTAGGTTTCACATCGGTAGCCATGCTTAGCTCTCCTTCTTCTCATCAGAAGCAGACTCGTCAGCCTCAGCGGCAGCACGCTCTGCACGGCGACGCTCAGCGATGCTCAGCTGCTTCTCCTCCGGGCTGCGGAGGCGACCGGCACCACGGTACAGCGGCGTAGCGCCCAGCGACTCAGGCGACAAGCCCGAGTGGCGGTGACCCTCACCGAAGTAGCGGGTATTCGCCAGCAGAGTCAGCATCGGGTGGGTGAACAGGTACACGACCACAAGGTCAGCAATCGCAGTCAAACCAAGGGTGAACGCGAAGCCCTTCACCGAACCGACCGACACCACGTACAGCACCACAGCAGCCAGCAGGTTCACAGCCTTCGACGCCAGGATAGTGCGGGATGCACGCTGCCAACCGTGGTTCACCGCCGACGGGATCGTGCGGCCCGCACGGATCTCATCACGGATACGCTCAAAGTAGACGATGAACGAGTCAGCCGTAGCACCAATCGCCACAATCAGACCCGCCACACCAGCCAGGGACAGGCGGTAGTTCAACGCCCAACCCAGCAGCACAATCGCCTCATACGAAATGATGCCAGCCACAACCAGCGACATCATCGTGACAAAGCCCAGCAGACGGTACTGGAACAGCGAGTACACGAACACCAGCAGCAGACCAATCAGACCGGTCAGCAGACCCACACGCAGCTGCTCCGAACCCAGGGTCGCAGAAATCTGCTGCTCCGACTGGATCGTGAAGCTAATCGGCAGAGCACCGTACTTGAGCTGATCGGCGAGAGCCTTCGCCTCCTGCTCGGTGAAGTTACCGGTAATCTGCGGCTTACCATCAGAAATCACTGCCTGCGACACCGGGGAGGACAGCACCTTGCCGTCCAGCAGAATCGCGAAGCGGGCACGCGGATCGTTTGCGTTCTGTGCACGAATCGCGTTCAGGCGAGAAGTAATGTTCTGGAACTTCTCACGAGCAGCATCGTTGAACTGAATGTTCACAGCCCAACGGCCCGTAGTCACGCCCTGACCGGTCGTCTCCTGCGAGTGGCTTGCAGTAGAAATATCGCTACCGCTCAGCTCCACAGGACCCAGAATGTACTTCTCCTGACCGTCAGTGGAACACGCCACCATCGGCTTAGTCGGGTCCGCACTATCGGCGTCCTCATTACGTGCCGCGGTGCAGTCCTTCGCCTCATACTGCTTGTACAGGTCCGCAGTAATCCAGTTACGGTCCGAACCGTCAGTCGGCTCCGCGGACGGCTTGGGCAGCTTATCGTCCGCAGTGCGGGCATCCTCAGCCACCGCAGTACCGGCACCGGCTACAAGAACCGGGCGGAACGTCATATTTGCAGACGCCTGAATCAGCTGACGAGTCTCAGC
The DNA here is from genome assembly GCF_001810135.1 of Rothia sp. HMSC069D01. Lineage (NCBI taxonomy): Bacteria > Bacillati > Actinomycetota > Actinomycetes > Micrococcales > Micrococcaceae > Rothia > Rothia sp. HMSC069D01. Next base: position 245,830 of record NZ_KV800108.1, on the reverse strand, counting down.
GCTAATCGTTCCGGGAACCGAAACAACCACGTTATTACCCGAGCCGAAGGAGGTGGTAACCTCCGCCTCCGAAACGCCGGCACCATCAACGCGCTGACGAATAATCTCAACCGCCTGGTTCAACTGCTCCTGGGAGACGTTCTCATCCGAAGAGCCATTGACCTTCGGAGAAAGAATCATCTGAGTACCACCCGAAAGGTCCAGGGCGAGCTTCGGTGCCCAAGAACCTCCCGCGTAGGTGGTGCCGAAAATACCGGCAGCCATAACAACCATGAGCAGGACCATCGAGAGGAGCGCCCCTCGCGCGGCTGCAAGCGGTGAACGCTTAGCCATAATGTTCCTTCTTCGTGTGAATAGTATTGAGTGTTCTACAGATTCCGTAACGCGAAAACCCGACGCCGCTCACTGGGCGCCGGGCTCATACGCGCTGAATTACTTAGCAGTATCAGAAGAGGTATCGGAAGCGGGAGCTTCGGATGCGGTAGCCTCGTACGCGTCCTCGGTCAGGGGCGCTGCGGGGGCTTCCTCCTCGACGACGGCCATAATCGCGTTCAGTGCCAGGGTGATAACAACACCGTCCGCAATCTGAAGCTGCAGCTTGTTGTTCTCAAGGTCAGTGCTGACAACGGTGCCGTAGATGCCGGAACCAGTCATCACCTGGGTGCCGGGGACGAGAGACTGCTGCATTGCGCGCAGTTCCTCCATCTGCTTACGCTGACGCTTCTGGGCGGAGAACATCATCCATGCCAGCAGCGCCATCATGGCAATCATAATCAGGAGGTTAAAATCCATGGTCTCACTTTCACATCCGCACCCGTGCCGCTCACCGCGAGGGTTGAGCGTACCAGAAGGTGTGGAATCGTAGATACAGTACGTATCCATCCTACGCGAGAGCATGAGCTTTAGCGCCCCGAACCAGCGTTTTTGTGAGGTTAACCTGAGTTTTGGACTCTCTCGGCGTAATTTTATGTCACTGGTAAAGACCAGCAGAGCCCGGCAGAGCCCAATGAAACCCGACAGCGCCTGCAGAACCGGTAGAAGAGTGCCGCCCCTGCAGAAGAGCTACCGGGGGCACAGAGAAGCCCGCGGGAGGTTACTACCTCCCACGGGCTACTACTGTGTTATCAGCTGATGCGGGCCTAAAGCTGATGCGGATCTAGAGCTGAATCTCCGGGGCCTCCAAGCCGAGGTGCTCCCACGCCGCGGGCAGAGCCACACGACCGCGCGGAGTACGACCAATCAGGCCCTCACGCACCAGGTAGGGTTCGGCAACCGTCTCCACGGTCTCCGTCTCTTCACCCACCGCAATGGCGAGGGTGGACAGACCCACCGGGCCGCCGCCGAACTTGTGAATCAGCGCCTCCAGCACGGCACGGTCCAGACGGTCCAGGCCGCGCGAATCCACCTCGTACATGTCCAACGCGGTTGCGGCATCGGTCGCGTTAATGCGGTCCACGCCGTTCACCAGCGCCCAGTCACGCACACGACGCAGCAGGCGGTTCGCAATACGCGGCGTGCCACGGGAACGACCGGCAATCTCCGTGAAACCCTCGGAGGTAATCTGCATATCCATCAGACCCGCGCTACGGCGCAGCACCAGCTCAAGCTCCTCCACCGAGTAGAACTCCAGGTGACCGGTAAAACCGAAGCGGTCACGCAGAGGACCGGGTAGCAGACCCGCACGGGTCGTCGCACCCACGAGGGTGAACTGCGGCAGCTCCAGCGGAATGGAGGTCGCACCCGCGCCCTTTCCGACCACAATGTCCACGCGGAAATCTTCCATCGCCATGTAGAGCATTTCTTCAGCCGGGCGGCTCATACGGTGAATCTCGTCCAGGAACAACACCTCACCGGGAGTCAGCGAAGACAGAATCGCCGCCAAATCACCCGAATGCTGAATCGCCGGGCCGGAGGTGATGCGCAGCGGCGCCTCCATCTCTGCCGCAATAATCATCGCGAGAGTGGTCTTGCCCAGACCGGGAGGGCCCGACAGTAGCACATGGTCGGCGCTACGGCCACGCATCTTCGAAGCCTCCAGCACCAGGGACAGCTGCTGACGCACACGGCGCTGACCCACAAAGTCGTCCAGGGACTTAGGGCGCAGTGCCGCCTCAATCATCTTCTCTTCAGGCTCTTCTTCCATCGCCACCAGGCGCTGGGCGGGAGCTGAAGACGCCTGAGTGCCGGGCACCTGACCGGGAAAATACCCGCCGGAAACCAGGGACGCCGCGGGCTGCGGCTCATAGGGATTCTGGCTCATAGAATTCTTCTTTCACAAAAGTTTGAGTGGGATACATCGAACAGGGCGCGCCGCTTAGTGGCGGCCCACCGTGTTCTGAGTACCCAAGGATGCGAGCACACCGCGCAGAGCCACACCCACCGGCTCAGTCTCTGCGGCAGGGTTGTGCTGCACGTAAGCGTCAATAGCGGCGGAAGCGTCCTTCTCGCTCCAGCCCAGAGAGGTGAGAGCGTCAAGCACCTGCGGCTTCCAGACAATGCCCTGGCTCAGCGGCAGCTCATCAGTCTGACCATCGCTGAGAATCAGCTTGCCGGCAAGCTCCAGTACAATACGGCGGGCACCCTTCGGGCCAATACCGGGAACCTTCGTGAACGCCTTATCGTCACCGGTCGCCACGGCACGCTCCACCTCAGCGGCAGTGTGAACACTCAACACCGCCAGAGCAATACGCGGACCAATACCGGAAACCGAAAGCATCATATCGAACACTTCACGCTCGGCAGGCTCCGAAAAACCGTAGAGAGTCATCGACTCTTCACGCACAATCATAGTGGTCAGTACGGTAGCTTCCTCACCCGTGCGTAGCTTGGAGAGAGTACGCGCGGTCGCGTACACGAGCATGCCGAAACCGTTCACGTTAATCACCGCATGATCAAGGCCCACCTGAGCCACACGACCGGTCAGGGACGCAATCATTTCTCTCCACCTTTCAACACCGCGCCCCCGGGTTGAGGCTCGCGGCAGTGTGAGGGCACCGGGAACTCCGGCACCCACAGAACGCACTCCCCCAATTCAACGGGGAGACACTACAAGTATATTAGAATATTTCTTCTGAAATCAAGCATATATTCGAACTTCTTAGCGAATACACGCAAGCTAGCAGGAGGCAGCGCACAGACCCACGAAGGCACCTCTAGCGGCGGCACCTCTAGCGGCGAGCGCGCGCCTCCGCCTCCATCCAGGCACGCTGCGCCGGAGTCAACGACCCACCACGGTGAGTCTGCGCCGGGCGTGAACCCTGGTGAGTCTGCGTCTGGGCGGCCATGTTAATGCCCGAACCGATGCCGCCGCCACGCCAACCGTGACAGATCGCAATCGCCAGGGCATCGGCAGCATCGGCGGGCTTCGGCATGGAGTCCAGCCCCAAAATACGGGTCACCATGCGACCCACCGACGCCTTATCGGCGCGGCCGCTACCGGTCACCGCCGCCTTCACCTCCGAGGGGGTATGGAAGAACACCGGCACGCCGCGCATCGCAGCCGCAGAAATCACCGCACCCGAAGCGTGCGCCGTACCGATCACCGTGTTCACCTGCTCCTGCGCGAAGATACGCTCAATCGCCAGGGCATCCGGCTTGTAGGTGTCGAGCCAGTGGGAGGCGGCGTTGAAAATCCAGAGAATACGCTGGTCCAGGGACTCCGCCGGGATTGTGCCGGCAACACCCACGTTCACGAAGTGCGCCTTACGGTCGGCGGTCATATCGAGCATGGAGAAGCCGCAGCGGGTCAGACCGGGGTCAACACCCATGATGCGGGTTGCACCCGGCACACGCTCCACGGCAGCGGCAGTACGGTTTTCACGCATGCTATCGCGTGCGGCAGGTTGAGCGGCAGCCATCATCTCCCCTTTCGACAAACTCCCTATAGAATCTCTAGATTCTAGCCCTTCAGAATCCTAGCACCCGGTACCGGGGCGTGCCACGAACACGGTCACCGCGTAAACAATCACCACGAGAACAGTCACCGTGCGCCCCGCGAAAAGTACCCAGCACATCCCCAAAAAAGCCCCAGACGCTAAGAAGCCACTCCCCCAACCAGCCACCCTACGGCGGCTCGGTTAAAGGAGCGGCTTCTTCAAGCATCAGATATCAGAATCCGAGTGATTACTCAGCTTCCAGCTCTGCCATAACCTCGTCAGAGACGTTAGCGTTCGAGTAGACGTTCTGAACGTCGTCGAGCTCTTCAATAGCGTCTGCCAGCTTCAGGAACTTCTTGGCGCCCTCGGCGTCCAGGTCGACCTGCATGGTCGGGCGGAAGACCGGGTCGTCGTTGTTGTACTCCAGGCCAGCCTCGTCCAGTGCCTTACGGATCTCGGGCAGGTCGGTCGCTGCGGAAACAACGGTGAAAATATCGCCCTCGTCCAGAACCTCTTCGGCACCTGCATCCAGAACAGCCATCAGAACGTCGTCCTCGGTCAGACCGTCGGTCTTGGTGACCTCAGCAACGCCCTTACGCTCGAACAGGAACGCAACCGAACCCTGGTCAGCCATGGTGCCGCCGTTACGGGTCACAGCCAGGCGAACCTCAGACGCTGCACGGTTACGGTTATCGGTCAGACACTCGATGTACAGGGCGGTACCCTGCGGGCCGCGTGCCTCGTACATAATCTCGGTGTAGTCGATGGTCTCACCGGTCAGGCCGGCGCCACGCTTGATAGCGCGGTCGATGTTGTCGTTGGGGACGGAGTTCTTCTTCGCCTTCGACACAGCAAGGTCAAGAGCGGGGTTACCGGCGATATCGGCGCCACCCATACGTGCCGCAACCTCAATAGCCTTAATGAACTTCGCGAAAGCCTTCGCGCGCTTAGCGTCGATAGCAGCCTTCTTGTGCTTAGTAGTCGCCCATTTAGAGTGACCCGACATTCGTATCTCCCTTAGTCAAAACCTCCGTGCGGGCACGGCGAAACGTCCCACGCACCGTACTGTACTCACATAACTATACCGTAGCGGAGGCGCACACCACCTCAGAAAGTGCACGCCACCACCAGGAATAGGCTAGCGGGGGCGAGACGCAGCCGAAGCGCGCGCCTTCTCCACCAGCGAGTCGTCAATCGTGTTCGGCGTGAACTCGCCAAACTTACGCTGAGCCGCCTGCTCAATCAGGTAGTCCGAAATCTTCGGGTTCTTCGGCAGCAGCGAACCGTGCAGGTAGGTGCCAATCACGTTGTGCACGCGCGCACCCTCATACGTATCGGTCACGTTGTTACCCTCACCCTTGGTGACGGTAGCCAGCGGGGTGCAGCCGGAACCCAGGTAAGTCAGGCCCGAGTGGTTTTCAAAACCAATCACGGTGCCGAACTCCTCAGACTCCTCAACAATGTTGCCGATCAGGCGGTCATCGCCGCCGACCGTGTGCGCATCAAAAATGCCGATACCCTTCAGCACCTCACCCTCACGGGTGCGGAATTCCTTGCCGAACAGCTGGTACAGGCCACAAATGACGAGCATCGGCACGCCAGCCTCAGCCAGCGAGCGCAGCGTGTCACCGTTCGCGTGCAGGTCATCCTGAATCACGGACTGACCCGAGTCCTGACCGCCGCCACCCAGAATAATGTCAACATCCTCCGGGAAAGGCTGACCGGGGTTGTGGTCCAGAATCTGCACGTCAAAGCCGTGTGCCTGCGCGCGACGAGCCAGCGCCAGGGTGTTGCCCCAGTCGCCGTAAATGTTCATGTCGAGCGGGTACAGCTGCAGAATACGCAGAGTCTTACCGTTATTGGGGCCGGAGGCGGGGGTGCCCTCAAAAGTGTGAGTTGCCGTCATTAGGAGACCCTCTCAACGTCAGTAATCTTTGCGAGCTCTTCACGCAGAGCCAGCATTGCGGTGTAGGTGCAGAAAATACGCATGGGCGCGTTACCGCTGGAGGCGATGAAGCCCTTGAGCGCATCGGCGAGATTCTCGTTGACATCGTCAACCTTCACGCCGTCATGATCCAGACGCAGCGCCATATCCCAGGCACGCACACCCGAAACCATCTGCACGCCGGTCTTCTTCAAGCTGTCAAAGTCAACATCCCACAGCCAGGACACGTCACGACCGTCAGCGTACTGGTCGTTAATCGTGATCATGGTGGCGTAGTCGTCAGCGTTCGCGCTCGCCAGGGATAGGCGGAAACCGCTCGGGTTCTTCACGAGCAACAGCTGCAGCGGGCGGCCGTTCACGTTCAGGGTCTCACCGCGACCGAAGGCGGGGGTAATCTTCGCCAGCTCCGCGATGAGCTTATCTTCGTTGAGCTTCTCGCCCATGACGGCGCGGGTCAGCGCCATAGCGCCAGCCGCGTTGAAGATGTTGTAAATACCGTAGAGGTTAATCTCGCCAACTCGCTCCACACCCGCCAGGTCGAAGGTTGCGGAGGTGCCGGAGAACGCGGTCAGGGTGACGTCTGCCTCGGGCAGGGTTGCCTTCGCGACGGTGCCGCCGCGCATCTCATCATCCGAGGGGAAGTACGAGCGCAGGGACTCATCCAGACCGTAGTACTTGACGGTCACGCCAGGCTGCACGTTCTCAGCGAGGGAGCGGATGCGCGGGTCCTCACGGTTGAGCACCACGGTACCGGTCGTTGCGGAGGCGACGGTCGCCAGCATGCGGCGGGTCGTGTCAATCTCACCGAAGCGGTCCAGCTGGTCACGCAGAACGTTCAGCAGCAGAGCGTAGTCGGGCTTGACGGCCTTGACGAAGTGCACGGCGTGCGCCTCATCCAGCTCAAGCACGGCAATATCAGCGTCAAGCTTGCCGCCGAGGGTCATCTCGCCCAGCAGCGCCGCAGCAACACCGCGCACAAAGTTCGAACCGGTGCGGTTAGTGAAAACCTTCAGACCCTGAGCTTCAAGCAGCTGCACAGCCATCTTCGTGGTGGTGGTCTTACCGTTCGTGCCGGAGACAACAACCACGCCGTAGGGCAGCTTCGCGAGCTCTTCAGCGACGAAGTCGGGGTGCAATTTTTCCATGACAAGGCCGGGGAAGGCGGAGCCGCCGCCGCGAAGCTTAGTCGCGGCGCGTACGCCCTGGCCGAGAAGACGAATGAGGGGTTTGGACATGCTTACCATTTTAGTACACGCACGCCAGCGGCTGAATGGTCCGCCGGGCCCGTTCGCTCATGCCGGACGGGGCGGGGTTACTGGGGTTTTAGTACGGGGGTGCGGGGGTTTTGGTTCAGGGGTTTGGTGTGGGCGTTTGGTGCGGGGCTCCGGCTAGGGCGGAGCGCCGGGGGTGTTAGAACAACGAGCCCCCCTAGTACAGCGAGCCCGTTTAGAACAGAGAACCCTGCACCCTCACCCGCGTGAACTCCTGCGCCGGCTCCACCAGCACGTTCCGCCACGCGGCAGTATTCACCAGGAACGCCGCGTCAGCATCGCCGGTGTGGGCGCTCAAAAACTGACCCGCCGCGCCCGTACAGAAGAAACCAGCCGCACCGCTCTCCAGACCAGAATCACACGGCGCCAGCGGTTCGGGCGATTGCGCGCGCAGAGCCGCGTACGGGCGGTTCATGGCGAGCGACGGAATCCACGGCTCATCCAGGGCGGTGAGCGGCACCTCCGGGTCGGTGCGCGCCAGTTCGGCGAGCGCTTCGCGGGCGCGGGCGACCGCCTCCTGGTGGGCAGTGCGAAGCAGCACGCCGGGCAGCGGGTTCGTCCAGGCACGGTACTTGCTCGCCATCTGCTTGACCTGCGGAATCTTCGCGAGAGCGGTCACGGCATCCTCGGCGCGGCGAATGGCAAGGCCGTCGGGTGCGAGCGCAATGTAGGTGGCGGTGGCGACCGCCTGCTCGTCCAGGCGGCGCGGGGTCGAATGCAGGGAGCTCGTGCCGACCTTGTGCGTGCCGTCGGGGAAGGTCGCGATGTAGAGGCGATGCTCCAGCATGGCGTAGGCGCGCATGGATTCGGTGAGCGTTCCGGGGTACAGGTGCGCGCTGTGCAGGGCGGTAAATTCGTCGCGGGCGGTGCAGCGCGGGCACTGCTGGCCACGCTGGATGCGGGCACCTTCGGGACAGGGTACGCGGCGGATTCCCGCGGATTCGGGGGCGGCGTCATTGCTCGTACCGGTGGTGTAGCCGGCGCAGTAGCGGTAGAGTTCCCCCTCGCTATCGCGCGGAATGCGCAGCCCCAGGTAGGCGCCGGGGGTCAGCGGAATCTGGATGCGAACCCCGCTCGGAACGCCACGCTGCGCAGGGTTGCTTTCCTGGTTAGGGGCGCTCTCCCCCGCCGCTTGAGACGCCCGGTTATGAGTTCCTTCCGCGACCCCGCCGGGCACGACCGGTTCCACTTCAATGAGCGGGCGGCGGTTGGACCAGCGGATCTGCCTCCAGATGAGCAGCTGCGGCGCGCCTGCTGAATCCCCGACAGCGGCATTATTACCGGCGGCGGGCGCAGCACTAAACTCGTCGAAAGCAGTCTCAAGCAGGTTGGGGTAGTCCATAGCATTCCACTCTAACGGGCCTGGTACATCTAGTGCTGGCAAATCTAGCGGGTCTGGCGGGTTCGTGGCACGACCGGCGGGCTCACCCTAGACGTTCCGCACATTCCCCGCGCGCTCGCCCCCACACGCATCTGCCACGCGCATCCGCAGAACACAAAAAGAGGCCAGCGTCCTTCACGCTGATCCGCACCCCTCGCAGTGTTGCCGTGCGTTCACGCACGACGGGGTGGGTTCTCAGCTGAGGCGCTGACCTCTGTGGTTGAGGCAGGGCGCTTACCCTGCCAAGCCCGAAAGCGATCGGTGACCGCTATTTTTCGGTGAGCTATGCGGTGTTTCTGGAAGCCGGAAGCTTCCCCGCAGCGTCGCTGCATTTAAAACTTTGCCATATCCAATGGACATAACATCATTCAAATACGCATCGACTGCCCAATCTGCGCATTTATGACGCAGAATTTCTGTGCACTAGCTGGCAAATTGAAGCAATTAGTGCAAAATTTCAAAATCACCAAGCCGCTCAGCCGGACTATCTGACGGATGATCCACGCCATCTAGCTGAGGCGGGCAAACCCCTCCGCGATGGCCACACGCATATCGTCCAGCGTGCGGGACATAGTCTTGGTGTGAGCGATAATCGGCAGGAAATTCGTATCCCCACTCCAGCGCGGCAGAATATGCTGATGCAGGTGATCAGCAATACCCGCGCCACCCACCTTGCCCTGATTAATGCCAATGTTGAAGCCGTCATTATGCGACACCTCGCGCAGAACCTTCATAGCGAGCTGGGTCAGCTGCGCAATCTCCATGGTTTCTGCCTCGGTCGCATCATCGTAGAACGGGATGTGGCGGTACGGGCAGACCAGCAGGTGACCGGGGTTGTACGGGTAGAGGTTGAGAATCACGAAGGCATGCTCGCCGCGGTGCACAATCAGCGACTCCTCGTCACTGCGGCTGGGCGCGGTGCAGAAGGGGCAGGTCTTCTCGGTGTAGTCCTTCTGGCCACCGCTCACATATGCGGTGCGGTGAGGGGTCCACAGGCGCTGGAACTGGTCCGGTGCGCTGGGCAGCTCGAAGGAATCCTGCACCGAGGCTGCGGTGCCGTGCTCGGGGGTCGTGTTCTCGCTCATAGTCCCATTCTATAGCCCGCACGCGGCAACGGGAACGCTCCGTCCGTCATGCGTGCCAGATATGAGATAACTCCCCCGGCAGCGCGCTTAGCTGTGCTGCTTTTCCAGGTGAATGATGCGGGTGGCACCCTCATAGGTCATGGGGAAGCTCAGCACGCCGTTCTCCATGGTGAATTCCTTGGTCTCCTTGTCGGAGGCGTACGGCGCACGCGCCAGCTTCGCGCGGTCCACGCGGGAAATGTAGCTGAAGTTGCCGTCTTTTGCTTCGAAGGTGCCGACCCAGAAGGGGGTTGCCAGCTCTTCGTGGTTCAGGTGGTAAGTCACCTCAATAACGCCGTCGTGAATGACGGCATCCATGTAGTTCTCGAGGTTGGTGGAGTCCTGCTGAACCCAGGTGCCGTCAGCGCTCGCAGTCGAGCGGGTTGCGAGCACGGAAGAGGGCACAGCCGTCGCGTCGGATGCGGCAGGCTCCTGGTTGCTCGTGTTGTCCGGCGCGGGGGTCTCAGTAGGCTGGGTCGCAGCCGGGTGAATCGACGGGTCATGCGAGGCATTAACCGCCGCCTTAATTCCGGTGCTGTCATCGCCGGGGGCGGAAACGGCACTAGGCTCGACGGTTTCAAAAGCTGCGGGGTCAACAACCGCACTTGCGGAGGCGTTATTCGGTGCGGGTGCACACGCGGTGAGAGAGAGCGCGCCGAGTAGAGCGAGCGCGCCCAGAGTGGACTTAGGTACCACGAACGTGTCCTAACAGAGTATGTGTTTGAGTGAGTTTGTGAGTTGAGTGGTGCCTCCCCGTGAGTGAGGTGGGGATACGACAACACCCCGTAGCGCATTGAGGCTACAGGGCGTTCGATAACCGGCACGGTAGATAGTTTATAGGCTCTGGCTAGGAGTTTCACCAGTGGCGGCCATTTTTAAAAGATAGTTTGGTCACATTAGATCTTAAGTTGAGGGGTTTTTCGCGCACACGAGCCCCAATTTGCACTCTCCACGGGCTATTTTTGCCTCGACAAGGCAAAATATCCCGCTCGGTGGCAAGTGCGGCGCTTAATCTGCCTACACGTGGGCTCGGCACCCAAACCCACCGCCACAACGGGTACGCGGTGTGGGTTTGAGTGCCGAGCCTCAACCGAACTGTCATATATGCGCTGCTATCTGCGCTACCGCAGCCCAGCTACTGTTCGCAGGCTCCTATTATTTGCGGGAACGCAACGAGAACTTCTCGCGAATAATCGTGAACGTCTGGCGGGTCTCCTCCAGCAGGGCGACCGGCTCCTGCTCGCGCACAGCGACCTCATGAGAGGTCGAAGGCTCACCGGGCTCCTCAGCAGGTGCGGCGTTTGGAGCATCTGCAGAAGCACCCGGTGCGGCAAACCCAGTAGCGCTAAACCCAGCGGTACCGAAACCGGCGCGGCGTGCCGCCTCCGCATCCGAAGGAACCGGGTGCACACCGTCTTCATCCACGACCTCACGCAACGTGTAGTCGCGGGCTTCACGGCGCGCATACTCACGAGCCAGCAGGGCACGCAACTCAGAAATCTCCTGGCGAAGATCGTCCACGTCAGCCTTGGTTGCGGGGTACTCCTGCTCCTCCCTGCCACCAAACTTTTCGATAATCCAGCTCGCGAGCGCACCGGTAGCAACCGCGACCAAGCCCCCGCCGTACAGCATGACGATCACGGCGATGACCCTGCCGATACCGGTGACCGGGTAAACGTCTCCGTAGCCGACCGTGGAGAGGGTCGTGAACATCCACCAGTAGGCGGTGGGCAGGTCACGAATCATCGCGCCCGGCTCGGAGGACTCCACCGAATAGATCGACAGGGCAAACATGATGATGAAGATCGCGGTGTATCCGAAGAGCTTCACCGCCAGCTCTGAGAGCCTCTTATATTGGCGGTTGGCGGTCATATAAATCATGGAGAGGAAGCTGACAATACGCCACGCGGGCAGCAGCACAATCGCCAGGTTCATCAGGTTATGCGTGATGAAGTAGAGTCGCCGCGGCGCCAAGTACAGGCGAATGCAGTAGTCGGCGGCGAATAGGCCCCACAGGATCATCTGAATGATGTTGAGGTACGCGTCGTACGGCTCCTGAATGCGTGTGCTCATGATGGGCGCGGCGAACGCGAGCAGGTACAGTACGGACGCCACGAACATGGGCGTGGAGGAGCGTTCCTCCCACGCCGCCAGGTTCTTCTCGCCGCGGTACTTGCTGAGCGTGCGGAACAGGCGGGTGCGCGGGGCGCGACGCGGCGGGTCCGTGACGGTGCGGGTGACCGTGCGGATAGTCGTGGTGTGCGTTTCAGGTTCGCCTACATCAATAATCTCGGCGTCACCATCGGGGTTACCCTGGGTGCCCGCTTTCTGGTCGCCCTTGCCGTGCGGGTGATGCGTGGTGCGGGTGATGCGACGCTCCTCGCGGTGCGTACCGTCCGGCGCGTCGGTGGTGGCGTATTCTTCGACGACCTCTTCGTAGTCGTCGGGGTCCAGGTCGGTGGAGTAGACGGAGTGGGTGCTGTCCAGGCGGGCGCTATCAATCTGCACGGCATCAACCTGTACTGCCTCCATGCCGGGGGCGGTAGCCTCTGCGGGGCTACTTGCTGCAGCACTAGTTTTGGCGGCACTGGATTCTGCCGGTGCCGACTGGGTATAACCAGCCTTCGTGGTATTCTCAGCGGCGGCTTCAGATGCGGTAGTTTCAGATGCAACAGTTTCAGGGCGCGCAGACGCACCCACCGGGCTGTTCCCCGGAATATTGCCCGAGGTATTCCCCGAGGTATTGGGTGCTGTGCCGTTCTTTACCGTGTTGTCTGTCTGGTTCTGTTCTGCCTTATCCATAGTGTGAATGATACTCCACGCCGTTGCGTTTGCGTTTCTATTTCGTTGCACTGTGACCTTGTGCTGTGACCTTTGGGCGGCGGTCTTTACACCGCGGTTTTGTGCACGATACTGTGTCGAAATCGGGCGGCGGTTCGGTTGCGGTGGAGAACCGTTCGGGTGCGAAGATGACGGTGTATTGTGCGGGTGTGGATCGTAAGGAGCGTAGTGTGCCTGCGGGTGGCCGCGTGTTTGTGGAGGATTTGGGGGTGCGTGCTTCGGCGGGTTCTCCCCTATTTTGTGGTGTGGTGACTTCTGATAGTACTGCTAGCTGGAATGTTACGGCCCTCGGCGGGCGTGCCTAAGAGCAGCTGCGGCGCTAATAAAGCCTGCACAAGGGAAAACAGGCACCTCTGGTAACGATTATCTTTTGTATTAGAGGTATATTAAGAACGGACTACCCGCCGTTATTAACCAGCCGTTATCAATCAATGGAGATACACCGATGACCGCTCAGTCGCCTGATACCACTGAGGTTGAACTTCCCAAGTTCTACGAATTCATTCCCAGCATTCTTGCTTACCTATCTGACGGCAACTCCCGCACCAATAAAGAGATTTATAGCGCTGTAGCAGAGCGCTACCCGCTTTCTGACGAGCAGCTACTACCCTACCTGCCGAACGGCAAGCGTCCCGTCTATGTGGACCGCATTAGTTGGGGCTTGACCTATCTCAAGATGTTCGGTGCGGTTGATTCCCCTCGCCGCGGTCAGCAGGTTATTTCTGACGAAGGCTTGAAGCTGATTGAGGCTCATCCTGGGGGCATCCCCGATGATGTCGTCGCGCATATCGTTCGTTCCGCCCGCAGCACGCGTGAGCGTTCCCAGTCTGATAGTTCCGAGCAGGACCCGCAGGAAACCCCGAAGACCGCTACCAAGACTGTTGCCGTCACGACTGCACCCTCTGAGGTGTCTGATAGCACCCCGCAGGAACTCATTGATGAAAGCATCACTCAGATTGAGTCCGCGCTGACGCACGATATTTTGGAACGCGTCCGCGCAATGTCTCCGACTGCTTTTGAGCATCTGGTGGTGGATGTTCTGTTGGCGATGGGCTACGGCGGCCCGGCAGGACGCGGCACCGTTACTCCGGCTTCCAATGACGGCGGCGTGGACGGAATCATTGACCAGGATGCGTTGGGTCTTTCAAAGATTTATGTCCAGGCTAAGCGTTACGCCAAGGACAATGTGGTGGGACGCCCTGCCCTTCAGAGCTTTGTGGGCGCACTGCATGGCAAGGCAACGCAGGGAGTGTTCATCACGTCGAGCTCCTATACGTCTGACGCACGCGGCTATGCGGAGGAACTTGGTGGCGGAGTTTCCCTCGTTCTGATTGATGGTGAGCACCTGGCGCGCCTCATGATTAAGTACGGTGTTGGCGTACAGGTGGCACGCACGTACACCATCATGAAGCTTGATGAGGACTTCTTCGACGAAGCCTAAACGTTACACAAGCGTGGGGTGGAAAGCATGTAGCTTTCTGCCCCACGCTTTCTTTTGGGTTAGCCGCCTTTTGGGTTAGCCGCTGGAATGTTACAACCCTCGGCAGCCGCGCCTAAGAGCAACCGCGGCGTTCAGAGTGTGGTGGGTGCGCCTCCGCAGGCCCGGGCGTATTCCCCCGGAAAGCCAGCAAATACGCGGCAAAAACGCACATCAGCACGGTGCATAACCCGCCCCCTTTATGGTGACAAGTAGTCGCCAAGCTTAGCCATAGCTAACAGGAAAAGACGGTGTTCAAGAGCACATACTAGGATAAGGACAGCATTCACACCCTTCACCAGTAAGGAAGCTCAAGATTATGACCGTTGTGTCAAACACGTCCGAAGCACTCAAGTCCCCCTACGCGGACACCCTCAATCGTCTACTTTCCGATGCACGCGCAGAAGCCGTCGAATCGAGCGTCTCCGAACTCGAACGCCTCGCTATTGCACACGACGCATCCCACTACCTGCTCGTGCCCGCCGGCCTGGTCCGCCCCGACTCCGCCGAAGACGTCGCAAACATCTTCCGCGCCGCAGGCGAACTCGGCCTGCCGCTGACCTTCCGCTCCGGCGGTACCTCCCTCTCCGGCCAGTCCAGCGGCGACGGCCTCATGGTCGACACCCGCCGCCATTTCAAGAAGATCGAGGTCCTTGAAGACGGCAAGAAGGTGCGCGTGCAGCCCGGCGCGACCATCATGATGGTCAACAACTACCTGGCACCCTACGGCTACAAGCTTGGCCCCGACCCGGCATCCTGGTCCGCCTGCACCGTCGGCGGTGTGGTCGCGAACAACTCCTCCGGCATGTCTTCGGGCACCAAGTACAACACCTACAACACCCTCGACTCCATGGTGTTCGTACTGCCCAGCGGCACCATCATTGACACCGCAGAACCGGACGCCGACCAGAAGCTACGCTCCCTCGAACCTGAACTCCACGAGGGCCTGCTGCGCCTGCGCAAGCGCGTGCTTGAAAACCCCGAATCCATGGCGAAGATTCGCCAGCAGTACTCCATGAAGAACACCATGGGTTACGGCCTGAACTCCCTGGTCGACTTTGAAACCCCCGTGGACATTCTGCAGCACCTGCTGATTGGTTCGGAAGGCACCCTCGGTTTTGTTGCTTCGGCAACCTACCGCACCCTGCCGATTCTGAAGAACATTTCCACCGGCCTGCTCGTGTTCGACAACCTGATTGATGCTGCACGCTCCGTGCCCGAACTGGTTGCTAACAAGCTGGCCACCGTCGAGCTCATGGACGCCACCAGTATTCGTGTGGCTCAGCGTACCGGTCAGGCTGCGGAGGCGCTCGCCGCCATCAACGTGAAGGACCACGCCGCCCTGCTGGTTGAGTTCCAGGGCAACTCCGAGCAGGAGCTGAGCGACCTGGCTGCCGCTGCAGCACCCATGTTTAAGAGCCTGCCGGTGGCTTCGCCGGTGTCGATGACCAGCAAGCTGTCTGAGCGTAACGCACTGTGGGCGGCACGCCGCGGCCTGTACACCACCGTTGCGGGTAACCGCCGCTCCGGCACTAACGCACTGCTTGAAGACGTGGTTGTTCCTGTTGAGGTTCTGGGTAACACCTGTAGCGACCTGACCAAGCTGTTCGACGCACACGGCTACCAGGACTCCGTGATCTTCGGTCACGCGAAGGACGGTAACATCCACTTCATGCTGAACGAGCAGTTCCGCGACCCGAAGCAGCTGGACCGCTACCGCGACTTCACCGAAGAAATGGTTCAGCTGATCCTTTCCGCTGACGGCTCGCTGAAGGCTGAGCACGGTACCGGCCGTATCATGGCGCCGTTCGTGAGCCGCCAGTTCGGTGAGGAACTCTTCGACGTGATGCGCCAGATTAAGCGCCTCATTGACCCGAAGGGCTTCATGAACCCCGGCGTTCTGCTGGTTGAGCCGGGCACCGACTACGTGACCGATCTGAAGGTCGCTGAGACCGTTGAGGAAGAAGTCGACCGTTGTGTGGAGTGCGGCTACTGTGAGCCGGTCTGCCCCTCCCGCAACCTGACTTTGACCCCCCGTAAGCGTATTGTGCTGCGCCGTGAGATTGCTGCCGCTGAGGCGAACGGCGATCACGAGCTGGCCGAGCGCCTGCGTAAGGAGTACGAGTACTACGGCATTGAGACCTGTGCTGTGGACGGCATGTGCCAGACCCGCTGCCCCGTGAACATTAACACTGGCGACCTGATTCGCCGCCTGCGTTCTGAGAACCAGGACAATCTGGCTGCTACCGGCTGGAAGGTCGCCGCGCAGCAGTGGGGCGTCATGGATAAGGTCGCCGGTAAGTCCCTGACTGTGGCTAAGAAGCTGCCGTTCCCCGTGGTGCACGGTACCACCAACATTGCCCGTAAGGTCATGGGTGATGACATGGTGCCTTCCTACAAGAAGGGCCTGCCGGTCGGCGGCCCGGCACGTAAGCCGCACAAGGACGCAACCGCTGAGATTGTGTTCTTCCCCGCCTGCGTGAACTCCATGTTCGGCGGCGTGGACGGCGACGGCAAGCATGACCCGGTCAACGCAACCCAGGCGTTCATCCGCCTGTGCGAGCGTACCGGCGTGAAGTACCGCATCCCGGACAATATTGGTGAGATGTGCTGTGCTACCCCGTGGAAGTCGAAGGGCTTCACCGACGGCTACTCGATCATGAGCGACCGTGTGCTGAAGTCCCTGTGGGAGGCTACTGACGGTGGCCGCCTGCCGGTCGTGTGTGACGCTTCGTCCTGTACTGAGGGCCTTGAGGTGATGCGTGAGAAGGTTATTAAGGCGCTTGAGCACAAGATCGTGAACGGCCTGAAGCCGGGTGAGCCGGACTTCTCGCGTCTGCGCATGTACGATGCGGTTCAGTTCGCCGCCGACAACATGCTGGATAAGCTGACCGTGTCCGCTCCCCTGCCGTCGGTTGCTCTGCACCCGACCTGCTCCATGACTCACCTGGGTACTCAGCCTGCGTTTGAGAAGATTGCGAACGCGATGAGTGACGACGTGTACGTGCCGAAGCACTGGGGTTGCTGTGGTTATGCGGGTGACCGCGGTATGCTGCACCCCGAGCTGACGGCGAGCGCTACGGAGGCTGAGGCTGCGGAGCTGAGCGAGCAGAAGCAGTTCGCCGCATACATTTCGGCGAACCGCACCTGTGAGCAGGGCATGACGGAGGCGACCGGCCACAGCTACCAGAACGTGCTGCAGCTGCTGGAACGCACCACCCGCTAACAGAGCTAAGCGCATAGCAACGGCATAAAAGAAGGGACCCGGCGGGCTATCTGATGGATAGCCTGCCGGGTTCCTTTGATGACTTGAAGTATCTCGCAGGAATCAATAACCCTGTATTATTGCTAGTCAGGAACCCTGTGAGGGTCTCATCTCGATTGTTCACTCACGACGGCAGCGAAGGAGCACCGTGTCTATCACCCCGACTACTGTTCAGCTATATACAACTCTTTGGGAGGGCGATGTTGTAGAGCGTGTTACTTACCAGCTCTACAACCGAAATATCACGATTGATAAGCTCCCCCGCACTCTGCTTGAGAAATACAAAAACGAAGAGGAACTGCATTTCTCCGGTATCTACTTCCTCACGAACTCCTCAGCAAACGACCCCCGCCTGTATATTGGCCAGGCGGCAAAACGCCTGAATGGAAATGGGCTGATAGGCCGTATTCGTGAGCATGACCGCTCTAAGGATTTCTGGGATACCGCGTACCTGATTACTTCCACCGACAATTCTTGGGAAGCGACAGAGCTCAACTACCTGGAAAGCGCGTTCTGTCGTGAGGCTCAGAAGGTTGGCAGATATCGTCTGGAGAATGGCATTATCCCCTTCGCCGGAAATATCGCAAAAGTGAAGAAAGCAATTCTGCGTTCCCTCGTCCTTGAAGTTCTACTGATGCTACGCGCGAGTGGTCACCGCATGTTTGAGCCCATCACCCCGAAGAAGGCTAAGTCGACGGGTACAGAGGTAACAGCGAATGCACCGGCTGATGATTCTTCTACTATTTCTCAGCCGGAAGAAGCTCAACTCTCTGCCGCTTTGGCTGATGCAGTATTCCGCATTAAGCGCAAGGAGTTGAAGCATCCGGCTCGCGCTCGGATTGTCAATATCTCTGGTAATCGTGTGGGCGTTGAGGTATTTGAGGGTGAGCTTCTGCCGGTGCGTGCACCGAAGAAGGCCGAGGCGCGCTATCTGAAGGATTTGGAGGCTTTGGAAGCTACCCGCGCTGAGCAGGTTGCCGCCGGTCACCTGGATGGTTTGAAGATTGTGAAACCGATTGAGTTTACAAGCCAGTCTGCTGCTTCCCGTTTTGTTCTGGGCGGCGCTTCGAGCGGTAATGCGGATTGGGTTTTGGAAACTGATCCGAACATTTCGCTGGGTGGGTTCCTGCAGAACCTTGACGGTTCTCAGAACTAATCCCCTGCTTGCTGGTATGAGAAGACCCGGCGGGTACTACATCTGTAGCACCCGCCGGGTCTTCTACTAGTTTTAGGATTACTCACCCTAGTTACTCTCACCATTAATAAGGCGAGCGTGAATCTCCCCATCAGTCTCAGTCACGATAATGACCGGACTGCCGTCCGCAACCTTGCGTGCACGGTCGAGTACGTCAGCCTCGTCTTCGCCGGGAGCAACCGGGATAACATGACACTCCCCTCCCGCCTTCTGCGCAGCGAGCGCAACAAGTGCCCTGTGTTCCGGGTTTCGGCGAGCAGACAGGTTGAAACGACCCGCAATACGAGCCCGTCCGTTCCTTCATCACTTCAACACTTGCCATACTTCGCCCCTTTCACATGCACTTCAACAGCAAAGCCTACTACTTCTTCGTGAACGAACTTTGCTTCCCGAAGAACCCGGCGGGTTATCTGATGGATAGCCTGTCGGGTCCGTTTTTGTCTGTTGCAGCATTTATTTTCGACTATTAAATAGTCCAATAATCAATACTGCTATTGAAATACCGTAGAGAATTCCAAGCACTAGGTCGCTAACATTTGACACTACATTCAAGATAATTGCCAGGATCAAGAACAGCATCCCAACAGGAACATACTTATTCGACTTCATACGCTCGTGCTCCCTCAATAATCAACAACGACACATCATTTTCGCAGCCATCCAGCTACCCATTTTCTGAATGACTACGGACGTTCGCCTTACTACCACGCTAGCACTCTGGGGCTAAAAACTAGCCCGCGACACAACTTTCTGCACCCGCCCGTCCCTCCTCCCCCTCACCTCCTCAAAGCGCAAAAACCACCCCCTCCGCAGCTTGTCGCCGCAAAGGGGATGGTTTCTATATATGAGCTAGACCAGCGAGCCTAGTACTACTCGGCAGCCTCCGTACTGGACTTCGAGTCTTCGTTCACGCAACTGCGGATATCTCATAAACTGAGAAATTGGCTTTCAATGTCAACATACGAGGTACCGGGAGGATGTGTCCAGATCTCAACGCAGCGTGATACCGGGAGTTCAATTTCTCGCCGGATATGAGGCGTTTCTTTTTCGCCATGGTTTTCGCTCCTTCACGTGGGTATATGAACTCTACCGTGATTTTGAGGATCGTGGGCGTCCGTTCGGCAATCTGTGGAAAACTAGCTCCGGAAGCAAGAAAAAAGACGACCTGTGGAAAACAGTGCAAGCTACCTTTGGACCATGATTTTATGGCTTGTAGCTACCATTCAGGCTATTCATCAGATGCGCTCTTACAGAACCTTGAGTGTCCTCGTGGCTAACTTGCCAAAAACATAAAAAGAGAACCCGGCGGGCTATCCAAAATGGATGACAAGCTGAGTCCCCTCGTTTGAACACATTATCCAACAAACTTTCATTCTTAAAAGTCCACTTAATTAATATATTTCATGATAAAATGTCTCTAAATATCATAAAATCATCACATAATATTTCACCCCATATCTCATAACAAAAGCTTTCTCAAGGAAGGAACAACTATTTTGATAACCTGGCCCAATATTGACTTCTCAACTCTGAGCCCCAAAAGACAAGAGTCACTCACAATAATTGGAATACTATTCATTGTAGGACTTTTCGGTTTTGCCGCTTACGCAATTTGCACTCGGGGTAAGAAAAAGAAACGCTACAATCTTATCGCTCTGCTTTTAGCATTTATCATTGTTGCGTCATCTTTTTTCCTGCCAATTGCACTTAATCTAAGCTTCCAAAAAGATGGAGCTGGATCCGTACTACTTCAATCGATGCTAACTATAAGTGGTGGATTAGTTGTTCTTTTTACTTATATGGAAAATCGTAGAAAGAATGACATTGATGAATCAAAAAATATTGATGAAAAAATTCAAAAATTACATGATTCTCGGTATGAAAGAAACATAAAATCAATTGAACTTATATTTTCCGAAAAGACACCAACTGCACTTTCGGCAGTCTATAGCCTATGTAAGATTGCAGATGATTGGGTTGATGATTATATTAATATGGGTAAAAAAAATAATTCCAGTAGCAAACAAGAAGCCCAGTCAATAATAAATGTGCTATGCACTTACATCAGAGAGTATGGGAAAGCATCAGATAGTAACAGTTACAAAAAAGAAGTTTGTGAAACGATTATGGAAGAAATATGCAATCGACTTAATCAATCAGATAATGGTTATTCTGATTGGAGCGATTTTATGTTTAACTTTGAAGGTGCGATTTTCACACATCCAGTTATATTTAAAAATGTTGCCGAAATAAATAATATAAATCTTAATGGTTGCACATTTATAAATAATTTAGAAATTTACTTTTCTGTAGAATATAATAATCAGGCTTCTTCAAGAGAAGTTCTTATCAATCATTGCACATTTAAAGGTTCTGTCATCTTAGCCCCCGGTAAATTTACGCGGGGAGGAAGTATCCGGGCAGCTGTGTCTAATATTACACTCGAGGATTCACATTTTGCCAAGGATTCGAAACTAGAAATAAAACACCTTTGTCCTCCAGATTATGACCCAGAGGGCGACGACTCCAAAAACAAGGGGGTTGAACTACCCATATATGTTTACGGAAACCTACCCGCCAATACGTCATTTAGATACATACCTCAAGCCAACATTATTGTCGGCCAAAAATATGATTCCAGAGATCCCGGTATGTCAGGGGCAATCCAACATACAATAATCCAAGGAAATATACATATTGATCAATGCGATAACGTAATTTTCGAAATACCAGATAAACACATAATTAACGGCGTAGTGAATATAAATGATCCTGATATATCCCAATACAGACAACCTATTTCCGAAAATTTGAAAAATATAAAAATTAACGATTGCATTCTAAAGAACGATGTTTTAATTGCCGGTTCAGAAATTGATATAATAAATTTCCTTGAATCAACTTTCCACTCTTCCCTAAAAATAATGTCTAGGGGAAGAATTGGGAAATTAATCGCCCCCGATTCACAGTTCCTCCTCAATGGGTCAACCAATACCCGTGAGGTTCCGCATGGTGTAATGATTAATTCAAAATCAAATGTATCCGTCAGCGCAAATTATATTGATCTACTTGAGTTGAGTGGGACCCATTTTTATTCATATGTCGATTTTCAGATTAATAAAATTAAACTCCTGTATTCAAAAGATACAATTTTTCATGCTGGGGTTAATACTTCTACCAATCTCAAGGTTGAAAAATTTAAATCCACTGGCTGTAGAAAATATGACTACAGCAAGAAAAAATACATACTTTTTAAATGGCCTAGCATAAATTCGCCCAACCCGAATTCAAACCAGAAAAATTGCATCCGCAATCGCAATCACATCAACCATCTCTGGAATGTTTTCAAAATAAATTATTGCGTATTATAAATATGGGATTTAAGTATAATATTTTAATCCCCGATTAGCTCCCACCAAAAAAAATTCCCCGGCGGACTAGCCTATATAATATGGTCTGCTGGGGAATTTTCATTCTTACACAGTACAATATTTGCACCTACCCCATCAATAATATAAGTATATATTGCCCCTAGTAGTCGTTATACTATGTTTCATGCCAGCAATTTCCCCGCTAGGAAGAATACTAGAAATAGTATAGCGTTCCCACCAACTCTCTGTACGGTAATTACTACGAGTACATAATTATGCCCTAATTGCAGCAGACTGGTGGGATATAACAACCCACAATGCGAATTTATTCTTTTATTATGTCAGCACCTGCTACCCAATAAACTGTATTCAAATTCTGCAGGATAATAAGAAAACCGCCCCCCCTGTAGCTTATAGCTACACTAGAGAAGCGGTTTCCTTTAGTGAACTTTAAAATTGTTCCGAATTGATTTCAGAGGTAAGTAAAACAACCGTGATGAAATTTTGATTTTTCATTCTCAAACCAATACACTGTTAGCTTTGTCTGCAGGAGTTTTAATTTCTCCTTCGGGAAGGGCTTCTTCGAAAATAATTCCCCCAGAAAGTTCAAAATTTTTACCGTCAACGATGGCACCCGTAAAGTCAGCGCCCTTAGTAAAGGTGGTACCCGTAAAGTTAACACCCTTAGTAAAGTTGGAACCCGTAAAGTCAGCGCCCTTAGCAAAGGTGGCACCCGTAAAGTCAGCGCCCTTAGCAAAGGTGGCACCCGTAAAGTCAGCATCCTTAGCAAAGGTTACATTATTGAAAACAGCAACTTCAGCAAAAATATGATTCTTAAAGTGTGCTACCTCAGTAAAGGTGACACCCTCAAAGTTAGAACTATCTGCAGCCTCGGTGCTGGGCTTCGGGTCTTCGTTCACGCGGTTGCGGATATGCTCCACAATACGTGCCACAGCCTCATCCACAGGCACACCGTTCTCCTGCTTGTTGCCGCGGAAACGGAACGAAACAGCGCCGTGCTCCGCATCCTCACCGCCAGCAATCAGAATGAACGGAACCTTCTCAGTAGACGCAGTACGGATCTTCTTCGTGAAGCGATCCGAACCGTAATCCACCTCAACACGCACGCCGTGCGCACGCAGCTTATCCGCGATCTCGGTCATGTAGTCGTTGAACGCCTCAGCCACCGGCACACCAATCACCTGAACCGGTGCCAACCACGCCGGGAACGCACCCGCATAGTGCTCAGTCAGCACACCCAAGAAGCGCTCAATCGAGCCGAACTTCGCCGAGTGAATCATGACCGGCTCCTGCACGGTACCGTCCGCAGCCTGGTACTCCAGACCGAAACGGCTCGGCTGGTTAAAGTCATACTGAACGGTCGACATCTGCCAGGTACGGCCAATCGCGTCCTTCGCCTGAACCGAAATCTTCGGGCCGTAGAACGCAGCACCACCCGGATCCGGGACGAGCTCCAGACCGGTCTCCTTCGCAACCTGCTCCAGAACCGCGGTAGCCTCCTCCCACTGCTCATCAGTACCGATGAACTTATCCTTCTTATCGCCCTCAGTGTCGCGGGTGGACAGCTCAAGGTAGAAGTCAGTCATGCCGAAGTCCTCAAGCAGGCTCAGCATGAACTTCAGCAGGTGACGCACCTCGTCCGGTGCCTGCTCCTTCGTCACATACGAGTGCGAGTCATCCTGAGTAATCATGCGCACGCGGGTCAGGCCCTGCAGCACGCCGGACTTCTCGTCACGGTACACGGTGCCGAACTCGAAGAAACGCAGCGGCAGCTCACGGTACGAACGGCCACGAGAACGGTAAATCTCGTTGTGCATCGGGCAGTTCATAGCCTTCAGACGGTAATGACCGTTATCCAGCTCCATGGGCGGGAACATACCGTCCGCATAGTACGGAAGGTGACCGGACGTGTAGAACAGGTCTTCCTTCGAAATGTGCGGGGTGCTGACATACTGGAAGCCTTCCTGAATGTGGCGGGTGCGCACGTAGTCTTCCATCTCGCGCTTAATCACGCCACCCTTGGGGTGGATTACCGGCAGGCCGGGACCAATGGTCTTCGGGAAGGAGAACAGGTCCAGCTCACGGCCCAGGCGGCGGTGGTCACGGCGCTCCGCCTCAGCGATGCGCTCCTTGTACGCCACCAGCTCGTCCTTAGTCGGCCAAGCGGTACCGTAAATACGCTGCAGCATGGGGTTCTTCTCAGAACCGCGCCAGTACGCGCCACCGGCACGCATCAGGGCGTAACCGTTAGCAATCAGCTTGGTGTTCGGCAGGTGCGGGCCGCGGCAGAGGTCCTTCCAGACGGTCTCGCCGGTCTTCGGGTGCACGTTGTCGTAAATGGTGATTTCACCCTCGCCGACCTCCACGGATGCGCCCTCGGCAGCATCCGCACCAGAACCGGGGCCCTGGGTCAGGGAGAGCAGCTCCAGCTTGTACGGCTCGTTCGCCATCTCGGCGACAGCCTCGTCGTGGGTGACCACGCGGCGGCGGAACAGCTGACCGGACTTGATGATCTTAATCATCGACTTCTCGATCTTCTTCAGATCTTCCGGGGTGAAGGGCTCGGCAACATCAAAGTCAAAGTAGAAGCCGTCAGTAATGTACGGGCCAATGCCCAGCTTGGCGTCCTTGCGGTACTCCTGCACCGCCTGCGCCATCACGTGCGCGGCAGAGTGGCGCAGCACGTTCAGACCGTCCGGTTCGTGAATGAAAACCGGCTCAACGGAGTCGCCAGCAGACAGCTCGTGGGAGAGATCAACAAGCACGCCGTTCACGCGTGCCACAACAATCTTCGGGTCGTCAGCGAACAGCTCAGCGGCAGTCTTCGCGGTGACCTCGCGCTCCTCACCAGAAACGCTAATAACAATTGCTGAAGAATCAGCGGCAGACATAAGTCTCCTTAACTCAGGCGCAAGCGTGCCACTCGGGGCGCCGCCGGTGCGCATACTATTCCGCACTGTACTGGTGCACGGACACACACCATCTTACAACGGCTCCCAGCCAACGCTCAGCTTGAGGGCAAACTAGTCCGCATGATGCTCACGCGTATGCTCATACACGTCAACCACAATGTGGCTAATATGGTCGTCCTTCAGACGGTAAATGGTAGTGCGGCCCTGCTGCTCACGGTCAATCACGTGCGCCTCACGCAGGATGCGCAGGTGGTGCGAGGCGAGCGGCTGCGAAATGCCCAGGCAGGTGTGCAGTTCGCTCACGCTGTGCGGGCGGTGCATCAGGTGATGCGCAATCGCCAGGCGTAGCGGGTTCGCTAGCGCAGAGAAAATCGCCACGGACGGGCCAAACTGTTCCTCCCAGTCTTTGGGGCTGTTGCCTTCGAAGAGAGGCGCGTTGGTGGGCACCTCGTGGGTATGGTCCGATGCATGCTCGTGGGCATGGTCAGTGTGGGTGGTGTTAGTTTCGGTCTGGTCTGCGTGGTGGCTCTGAGTCATAGTATTTTCACCTTATGTACAGGAAAGGGGGCACGTCAAGGAAGTTACGCCTGCGCGGCGTGCTTTCTTGAGCGTGCCCCTCTCCCCTATGTGCGCTGATGCTCGCTGGTGCGTCCGGCTAGCGGTTAGCGACTGCTACCTGCAGATAACCTTCAGCGGACTTTACGCCCTTGTCGGTCACTGCGCGGTAGCGGACCAACGGTGCGAAGCCCTGCTTATTCTTAGCGGATACCGCAATGCCCTGGGTGCCGTCGGGCAGGGTCACCACACGGTAGGTGCCGTATTCGTCGCTGTATGCGCTGACGGCCTGGCCGCGCTGGTTGAGCAGCTCGAGCTTCTTCACGGTTTCGCCGCGGCTGTATGCGCCGAAGGATGCTTCGTCGTTGTTCAGGACAGCCACGTTCTGGGTGGTGCCCGAGTACAGGGAGACGGAGTCCTCACGCGCGATGGGGCTGTTCTTATCGACCACGTGAACCTTCAGCGGGATCGAGTACAGCTGCGCGGCGGAGCCCCTCTTCGCCTTCACATCAGACATGCGTGCGGGTGCCTTGCCGGTGCGGTTCACGGTGATGTTCGTGCCGTTGTCGCGGCGCAGATCCCAGGTGGTGCCGGTAACGTCGTGGGTGTTCAGGTCGATCGAGTAGGTGCCGGTCTTGCCGTTGGAGGCAAAGCGGATGCCGGTCTCCGCACTGGAGAACTGGCCGCCAGCAGTGTTGACCTTCTCCTTGTTGACCCAGCGGCTGGGGCGGAAGTTCGGGGTCTGCTGGATTTCCTGGAAGTTGTAGTCGCGCGCGTAACGGTAGTTCGGGGAAACCTTGTGCGACTGGTGAACACTCTGCGCGACTGCGGTCTCGCCGGAGTAGACGGTGGCGTGGTGCTCGGCGGGCTGGTAGAACACGCCGGAGCCGGTGCCGGTCTTACCGTAGGAATCCGAGGGGTACTTGAACTTCACGGCGTCCGAAGCCTGGTTCACTGCCGCGTTCTGAGTCTCGGCGTCGCTGATGCGCACGGCCTTGGGGGTGCGCACGGCGGAGCGGCGCACGGTCACGGGGCGTGCAATCTTGTGCGCGTCAGCGTTCGAGTCGGCAGCCTGGTTGTTGCTCTGCGGCAGAACCTGGGTGCCCTCGCGGCGTGCAGTGTTCTCAGCGGACTCGGTGTAGTTCACGGGCATCCACTGCACCTGCTGCCAGGGGAACTGGTTGCCGGTGAAGCCGCTGGGCACGAAGTTCGCGAACATTGCCGCCAGCTGCGGGTCTTCCTTGTACACGTTCTTACCCTGGCGGGCGTAGGGCGCGTAGGAGCTTGCCGCCTCCAGGTTGAATGCGTTGGTGAAGAGGTTGTGGTCCGTGAGGATGAAGCCGTATTCCTTCATTGCGGTCAGGATCATGCGGGTGAGCTGGTCGTCAGCGTGGCCGGTGTTTGCCAGGTGCTCTTCCACGTCAAAGCTTGCGGGCAGGAAGCCACGCTGACCCGCGCGGGGTGCGTTCGGGTACTTGCTCGCGTCAATCTTGCCGTCGGTACCCTTCGCGGGGAAGGAGGAGACCAGTGCAGCGTAGTCAGCCGCGGTGATGGACACCATGTGGTTGATCTTGCCGGCCTTGAGCTCGTCCACACCGATCTGGGTGAGCTCGTTCGCCATACCCACCACGGAGGAGGTGCCGTTCTTGAGGGTCAGCCAGTAGTTGTCTTCGCCCACGCCGCCGAAGTTCGGCTTAGCGAGCATGTAACCGCCGGAGGACACGTGGTAGGTCGCCGGGTAGTCAACCGCAACGGGGATGTCCACGGTGCCGCGGGTGCCTGCGGGAATCTTGTAGGTAATCTCGCCGGTGGTCTCGTTGATGGACGCGCCGGGCACGTTCTTTGCCAGGCGGAACTTCGCGCCGCGAGCAATCGGGTAGGAGGTGCGGGCGTTGCCGGACTTCGCGTCGATGCTCACGGGTGCGTTGATGGTGACGGTCTGACCTGCGTTGCCGCGGCCAACGTTGTCGTACTGAATCTTGGCGCTCTTGGGGGTGGACGCGTTGCCGCCACCGACCTGCACGCGGGCGGTGCTGGTGTAGGTCTGCGCGTCTGCATCCTTGACGAACTTGAAGTAGGAGCGCCAGATGCCGGTCGCCTCATCGTACAGGGCAACGGACTGGTCACCGGAGAGGCCGTGGTCCTCGGCAAGCCACTTCGGGATCGGGATGCCGCCGGTCAGGATGCGCTTGTTCTCCGCGTTAGCGTTGACGCGGTTGTCGCGGGAGACGACCTCGACGTACTCCTGGTGCGGGTTCGCGGAGTTCACGGCGAGGGTCGGGATGTTCTCGTGGCCGCCAACAGTCTGGGCGCGGTCCTTCTTCACGGTGCCCGCGTTGATGGCGGTGGTGACGGGGTGGTTGCCCGCATCGGCGGAGTATTCGAGGAAGGTGCGGCTGATTTCGCTACTGTTGGCTGCGACGGCTTCGGTGCCGGTGAGCTTCTTGGCGGCGAATGAATCGCGGGCGAGCTTGCCGCTCAGGGGCGAGGTGTTCTCGGTGGTGGTCAGCTGCGCCTTGGTGAGGGAGGAGTTGACCGGCGCGAGAGTGTTAATGGTCTGCGCCTTCTGGTCGGGGTTCCAGTAGCAGGTCGGACCGGGCGCGACGTTGGTGATGTTCGCGAGGGTCGGCACGGTGCGGTAGCCTGCGTCGACGCAGGTGGTACCGGATACGTTGCGGGTGGAGGCGGTTGCACCGAAGGTCGCGGGGAGGTTCGCGCCGGTGATGACGGTTGCCAGTGCTGCGGAGGCAGCGATGGTGGCACGGCGGCGGTTTGCCGGGCGCTGTGCCGGGTTTTTGGATGCAGTTGCGGTCATGTTTTTCTTTCGTTCGTGTCGGCTTATTTGAGTGAGTGCGTTTGTATGAACAAACACGGACGTGAGTGAAATATGCATCTGAGGGTGTGCCCGGGTGGGTCCTGATCTTCTGGCAGGAATTCTCAGGAAACTCTCAGATAATCCCCATACCCTACATAGTCTTTGGGGTGAACGCAAAACGAGTTTGTGATTTTGGGCACCGATTTTTTGATAAAGGTTCAGGTTTAGAGTCACATCTCCTTGCACCTTCATGCATTTATTGGTGTTTGAAGACGCAGAATTTGCACCGCAGTGTTTAGGGTTTACTCCTAGTCAAGCGAGGGTGACGTGAAGAAAACGAAAAATGCGTACAGGGAACTAAACCTTAAACCTTGAATTTCCCTGAAAGACGCGCCAAAACTTCCTGTTGAATTTCTCACACGTGACCACAATCTGAGATTCTGCACCGAGAGCAGATAGCACCCCATGCACTGAGACGGGCACCAACCACCCCTCAAAGAGCGATTTCTGGCAACCACCACCCAGCAGGAGCACTCTGCTTTTCACCCCGCAGACCCCTCAAAACCCACCCAAAACCCTAAAATTTAGGTCAAAGTTTAAAGTTTGCGTGTGTTTAACAGTGTGTAACCATGCATGCACCACACTCCCCCGCGCAGGACGCCCTTCACCGTACATTCCATGAATTCCAAGCCGCCCACCGGGAGCTTTAGAAAGCATAGAAACACCCCGCATGCGTCTCAAAAACACATGCGGGGTGCATAAATATTCATTTGTGGGTGCCTTGCGGTGCACCCAATAGCAGGTGCCGCACCCGCCTCCGTGGGTTCAGGTGGGTTCAATAGCGGTTACTCACAGAGCTACCGAATAGCTACAGCGCACCCGCCTCCGAGCAGACATTCACCAGCTCACCAATACCCTCAATACGGGTGCGCACCGTCTGCCCCGGCTTCAACCACTGACGCGGATGTAGCGACAAACCAACCCCTGCCGGGGTACCCGTCGCCACCAGGTCACCCGGCTCCAGGGTCATAAACCGCGAAATATAGGACAGCAGCTGCGCCGGGGTGAACACCATATCCGCCGTCGTACCGCGCTGACGCACCACGCCGTCCACCTCACAGACCAGCTCCAGACCGGCAACCGGGTCAACCTCATCGGGGCTCACGATCACCGGACCAAACGGAGTCATCGCATCCCAGTTCTTACCCTGGAACCACTCCGAAGAACGACCCTGCCAGTCACGCACCGACACATCATTCATGACCGTGTACCCCATCAGAGCCTCAAGTGCCTGCTCCTCCGTGGCGTTACGCAGGCGAGCGCCCACGACCAGGCAGAGCTCAACCTCCCAGTCGACCTTCGTGCTGCCGGTGCCGTCGGCGGCGGGCATGCGGATCTGCTCGCCGGGGCCAATCAGCGCGTTCGGGAACTTCGCGAACAGCGCCGGATGCTCGGGCACCTCAAGGTTCATTTCCGCGGCGTGGTCGCGGTAGTTCAGGCCGGCGCACACAATCTTGCCGGGCTTATCCAGCGGGCGAATAAAGGGTAGGGAGTTCCACAGCTCCTCGCCGTGGCCCATGACGGTCGCGCCGTTCTCCTTCAGGATCGCCACGGCGTTCTTCGGGTCGCCAAAGTTCAGGCGGAACCGGCTGTAGAAATTCAGTAGCGGGCTGAGCTTCGCCGGAAGCTCGTACACGGTCTCTTCGAAGAAGCAGACCGCGCGGCTGCCCTTCGAGTCTTTGATCTGTGCCCAACGCATGGATGCTCCTTCGCTTCAGGTGGGGATATATCGAATAAGTTACGGATAAAAGTCAGAAATAAAACAACCTAGTGAAAACCGTTTTGGGCGTACACCTCAACGATGGCGTCTTCCAGGTCTTCCATGAGCAGGGCGGGGTTCGCGTCCTGCGCCGCGCCGACCGTGGCGGGGTCCAGCTCCATGCCGAGGGCACGGTACACATCCGCGGTGACCGCCCGCAGGGGTGCAGAATCAGAGACCACGATGCCGGTGCTAAACCACCAGCCGCCGGTCACCACACGCTGGGCGGTGCCGACCAGTTTAATGCGGCCGCCACCTGCGGAGGCGGGAAGCTGCGCGTGCACCGAATACTCGCCGGGGCAGTACTCCCCCGGGATTTCACCCATGCGCGCATCCACGCCGACTTCGCGTAGCGCCTGCGCGTACATGGAACCGAACAGTTCGTAGCGTAGGGTGTTGCCGCTGCGGGCGTCGGAGGCGGGCTGAAAATGGTCCACGACCAGGCACCCCTGATGGTAGGCGGCGGCATGCCCACCGACCTTGCGCACCAGCACCTCAAAGCCGTGCTCGGCGCACGCCGCGGAGGCCTCCGCGAAGCCGGGGTTCAGTTCGTCACGGCGGCCGAACGCGACCGTCGGGTTCGGCTGATACATGCGCAAGGTGGCTTCACGCTTGCCGGTTGCCACCTCGCGGAGCATCTGCACCGTCTGGTCGTGGTGAATGAGGATATCGCCGGAGTCGGGGCCGGTCTCTCGAATAATCTGCACGTTCCTATTTTACGGTTACGCCCGTCACTTACGGTGCCTGGTCGGCGGGGCGTCTCAGGAGCGGCCCGTAGGCAACCCAGGAGCAGCTCAGGGGCGGCCCAGAAGCAGTTCAAGAGGCGGCACTCCCCCGCTATGCCTCACGCCGATTCCCCCTTGAATCTGTGCAAAGTCATCGCCGACGCCCCGCAGAATCCCAGCCGCCGATACACCCGGCCATATTCACATTTTTTATACCAATTTTCTTCACTCCGTGAATCCAACCCATTACGATTAAAAGACTACGTGGCATCCCACACGTTGCCATAAGTACACAACACAGCATGACAACGCAGAAGAAACGCGCACACCGTGACGGCCCACCCGCCACGGACCAAACTGTACGTTTCACATAAGGAGTACGGACATGACACAGTCCACCAACACAGCAGCAGCCGCTGCCCCCAGCCAGGAGGTGAGCGCAGCCCGCAAACAGCGAAACAAGCTGATCCTGCACGTTGCTATCATCCTCGCAGCGACCCTCGCCATCTGGTTCGTTCCCGCCCCCGAAGGCGTTGACCCGCGCGGCATGCACATGCTCGCCATCTTCGTCGGCACCATCCTCGGCCTGATCCTGCAGCCGCTGCCGACCCCGTCCGTGGCGCTCGTCGGCCTTGGCGCCGCAATGATTACCGGCACCATGGCGGCAAAGAACGAGGCACTGACCGGCTTCGGTAACTCCTCCATCTGGATTATTGTTGCCGCGTTCTTCATCGCCGACGGCTTCCTCATCACCGGCCTGGGCAAGCGCATCGCACTTCTGTTCGTGCGTGCGCTCGGCAAGTCCTCCCTCGGCCTGTCCTACGGTATGGCAATCACCGACCTGGTTCTCGCCCCCGCCACCCCCTCCAACACTGCGCGTGCCGGTGGCGTGATTTACCCGATTATCCGTTCCCTCTCCGAGGTCAACGGCTCCACCAACGAAACCCCCGAATCACGCCGTAAGCTCGGCTCCTACCTGCTCATGACTGAGGCGCAGGTCAACACCATCACCTCCGCCATGTTCCTGACCGCAATGGCGGGCAACCCGCTAGCGCAGAAGTTCGCGCACGACCGCGGCATCAATCTCGACTGGGGCACGTGGGCGCTCGCCGCTATCGTTCCCGGTCTTGCCGCGCTGATTGTCATGCCGTGGATCATGTCGAAGATTTACCCTCCGACCATCAAGAAGACCCCGGACGCACCCGAGCACGCCCGCCAGGAACTGCACGAAATGGGCCCCATGAGCTCCAAGGAATGGATTATGCTCGGCACTTTCGTGCTGCTGCTGATCCTGTGGATTACCGGCACTTCTATCGGTATTGACGCGACCAGCGCCGCATTCTTCGGCATCGCAATTCTGCTGGTGACTAAGGTCCTGACATGGAAGGACATGGCGAAGAACTCCAGCGCATGGTCCACCCTCATCTTCTTCGCCGTGCTTGTCGGCATGGCAGACCACCTGAAGAAGCTCAAGGTCGTCGACTGGATCGGTCAGCAGGCGGCGCACAGCGTCAGCGGCATGGCATGGCCCATGGCGTTCGCGATTCTGGTTCTGGCGTACTTCTTCATCCACTACATGTTCGCTTCGAACACCGCCCAGATTGTTGCACTATACGCAGTATTCCTCGGTGCGGCGGTAGCTGCCGGTGTTCCGCCGATGTTCGCGGCGCTGTTCCTCGGCTTCATGGGCAACCTGATTGGCGGCATCACCCACTACGCCTCCGGCCCGGCGGGCGTGTACTACGGTTCCGGCTACTTCAGCGTGGGCGAATGGTTCAAGATCGGCTTCATGGCGGCTATCGTGAACCTCGTCGTCTGGGGCGTAGTCGGTACCGCGTGGCTGTTCGCGCTCGGCTTCGCTAGCTAGCGGCTCAGGCCCCGCGGCGGCTTAGCTCAGCGTTAGGCGCTGTATAAAAGCCCCGCAATCGCTGCATAAAGGCCCGGTATTCTCACGTGAATTTTCGTGTGAGGATACCGCTTTTCAGTGCCCTCTGGATGCTCCGCACGGCGGTTTTTGGCGCGGTTTACAGTGCAAAACCTAGTAATCCCCCTCCCCCTCCGCTAGGGTAGAAGAAAATCCTAAAGCACCTTGGAGGATGCCGTGCATCAGGACCAGCACATCACCGCCCAAACCACCGCGCTACCCAGCGTCAGCGCTGAACAGCCCACCAACCCGGCGCTGACCGAGCCGCAGCCGCTCGGCGCGTTCCCTGACGGGTTCCTCTTCGGAGGCGCCACCGCCGCCAACCAATTCGAGGGCGCCTGGAACGAAGACGGTAAGGGCCCGAGCCTGCAGGATGTGCTGCCCGCCGGCGGCCTGTACCCGCGCACCGCGGAACCCACCGAGGACAACCTCAAGCTGGAGGGCATCGACTTCTACCATCGCTACCGCGAAGACATCGCCCTGCTCGCGGAGATGGGTTTCAAGGTCTTCCGCTTCTCCATCGCCTGGTCGCGTATCTTCCCCCGCGGCGACGAAGAAACCCCGAACGAGGCGGGCCTCGCCTTCTACGACCGCGTGCTCGACGAGCTCGAAAAGCACGGCATGGAACCGCTCATCACCCTCAGCCACTACGAAACCCCGCTGCACCTGGTCGAGCAGTACAACGGCTGGACCAGCCGCGAACTCATCGGCTTCTACGAACGCTACGCCCGCACCGTGTTCGCCCGCTACGGCAAGCGCGTGAAGTACTGGCTGACCTTCAACGAAATCAACTCGATGCTGCACCTGCCGTTCATGTCCGGCGGTATTAACACCCCGGCGGATCAGCTCAGCGACGCCGACCTGTACCAGGCGATGCACCACGAGCTGGTCGCCTCCGCACGCGCCACCGCTGCGGCACGCGAACTGGCACCGGGTGCCCAGGTCGGTTGCATGATTCTTGCCATGCCCACCTACCCGCTCACCCCCGACCCCACCGACGTACTCGCCGCCATGCAGACGGAGCAGGCGAACTTCGCGTTCGGTGACGTGCACGTGCGCGGCGCATACCCCGGCTACTTCCTGCGTGCCCTGCGTGAGAAGGGCGTGGAGCTGAACATCACCGAGCAGGACTGCGAGGACCTGAAGAACACCGTGGATTTCGTGTCGTTCAGCTACTACATGTCCACCTGCGCGACCGGCGACCCGGCACGAGGTGAGCGCGGCGAAGGCAACATCCTCGGCGGCGTGGCGAACCCGACCCTGCCCTCCAGCGAATGGGGCTGGCAGATCGACCCGACCGGCCTGCGCGTGGTCCTCAACCAGTATTGGGACCGCTGGCAGAAGCCGCTATTCATCGTGGAGAACGGCCTGGGCGCCCGCGACGAACTGGTCGAAGTGAACGGTGAGCTCACCGTGGAGGACGACTACCGCATCGACTACCTGCGCCAGCACCTGCACGCGGTACGCGAGGCGATTGAGGACGGCGTGAACGTGCTCGGCTACACCACCTGGGGTTGCATCGACATGATTAGCGCCTCCACCGCGCAGATGTCCAAGCGCTACGGGTTCATCTACGTGGACCGCAACGACGACGGCACCGGCACCCTGGCGCGCTACCGTAAGAAGTCCTTCCACTGGTACCGCGAGGTGATTGCCAGCAACGGCGCGGAGCTGTAACTGGTAAGGCTCTAGAGACTGTTCCTTATGCGGCGACTCTAGACGCTGAACTCCGCGAAAATCCCGGCACGCTGAACCCCGCGCGGCTAACACGCGAAACTCAGCATATAAAAGGCCCCCGAGACTCTGATCTCGGGGGCTTTCGCGCCATATGCTGTTTGTCTAGTGCCTGTTATGCCTAGTGCGGGCGGCTCTAGTCTGTAGGCAAATCTAGTCCATGGGTAGGTCATTCAGGCTGGTGGACACGTACTCCCACCAGGTCGGCACCAGCCCGGCGTTCATCGCGACCCTCTGCGAGAGGATGTGCGAGGGGCTCGTACCGTAGAACGGCAGGTACCCTTCCGCCAGGGTCAGACGTGCGGCATCACGCACCAGCACGCTGGCGATGCCGGCGCCGCGCCAGGCGGGCAGCACATCGATACCGATTTGGCGCATTATCGGCGAATCGTCGCTCACACCCACGAGGGCGATAGGGTCTGCGAGCGCGGCGCTCTCCCCCGCCGCGGGTACATCAGCTGCATCCTCTTCCACCGGGTATGCGGCGAGCACCAGCACATCCGGGCGGGTCACGCTAAAGCCCAGCGCATTCGAGTAGCGCTTATCCCCGCGGAAGCGCTCAATCTGCTCAGCGTCCAGCAGCTCCACGCGCAGGTGGGTTACGCGTGCCTGCGTGTCCTGCGGGTCAACCTCAAGCGCCCCCGCGGAGGCGTTTGCCTCCCTGCGGATGGTGCGCTCGCCGGTGATTTCGGCAAGCAGCGCCGCCTTCAGTTCGGCGGGGTCAACGCGGCGCATCATGCCCATACCGGGCACGGCACACTTGACCTCCTGCGCCTGCACGCCCTCGGGTACGACCGAGTTCAGCAGGGCGCGGCCGGGCGTGTAGTAGATGCTCGTGCCGCTGACCTGCTGGGTGTAGGGGGTGAGCAGTTCGTTGAGCTGGCGCAGCTGCGCGTAGTCGCCGAGCCAGTTCGACTGGTCGCCGAGCATGTAGTCGATAGCCTTGTCCAGCACGCGCGGATGCTTGGCGCAGAGAATGCCGACGCTCGCGTAGTTGGCGACGCGCAACTCCCAGATGTCGTCGTTGCGGCGGCGTGCGGCGCCCATCTTCTCGGAGGGCGGCTGCACGGTGGCGAGTAGCGGCAAGCTTTCGGCTTCCGGGTAGTCGCGTAGCTCCTCGAGGGCGCGACTAATCGAGCCGGGCGCCTGGCAGAAGTCAGCCTCCAGCTGGGTATGCAGGATGTGCCGCGCACGGTCCACGGTGGTCACAGCTCCACGATTCACGACGCCACGGTTCACAGCACCACGGTTTACAGCTCCACGGATTGCTTTAGCTCCCCGGGCAGATTCGGTTCCTTGAGTATCAGTCACGTAGGTTTCCTCTAGGGCAAATTTTTGACTAGTTCAGGATCTCGGCTAGTTCAGGATCTCAGCAAGGAACGCGCCGGTGTGCGAGCCCTTCACCTGAGCCACCTGTTCCGGGGTGCCCTCTGCGATGACGGTGCCGCCGCCGCTACCGCCTTCGGGGCCCATGTCGATGATCCAGTCGGCGCACTTGACCACGTCCAGGTTGTGCTCGATGGTGATGACGCTATTTCCCTTGTCAACCAGCGATTGCAGCACGGCGAGCAGCTTGCGGATGTCTTCAAAGTGCAGGCCGGTGGTCGGCTCGTCCAGCACGTAGATGGAGCGGCCGTTGGAGCGCTTCTGCAGTTCAGTTGCGAGCTTCACGCGCTGCGCTTCACCGCCGGAGAGGGTGGTTGCGGGCTGGCCCAGGCGAATGTAGCCCAGGCCCACGTCCACGAGGGTGTTCAGGTGGCGCGCAATCGGGGTGAATGCGGCGAAGAACTCTGCGGCTTCTTCCACGGGCATTTCGAGTACGTCGGCAATGGTCTTGCCCTTGTAGTGCACTTCGAGGGTTTCGCGGTTGTAGCGCTTGCCGTGGCAGGTTTCGCAGGGTACGTACACGTCCGGCAGGAAGTTCATTTCAATCTTCAGGGTGCCGTCGCCGGAGCAGTCCTCGCAGCGGCCACCCTTGACGTTGAAGGAGAATCGGCCGGGGGTGTAGCCGCGCATTTTTGCTTCGCTGGTCTCTGCGAACAGCTTGCGGATGTGGTCGAACACGCCGGTGTAGGTGGCGGGGTTCGAGCGCGGGGTGCGGCCGATGGGCGACTGGTCCACGTGAATGACCTTGTCCAGGTGTTCCAGGCCGTCGATGCTCTTGTGGCGTCCGGGTACCTGCTTGGCGCCGTTGAGCTTGTTCGCCAGGGAGGTGTACAGAATGTCATTGACGAGGGTGGATTTACCCGAGCCGGACACGCCGGTCACCGCGGTGAATACGCCCAGCGGGAAGGACACAGTCACGTTCTTGAGGTTATTTTCGCGGGCGCCGCGCACGGTCAGCTGGCGTTCCTTGTCCACGGGGCGGCGGGATGCGGGCACCTCAATGCTGCGGCGGCCAGCCATGTAGTCGCCGGTAATGGACTTGGTGTTCTTCAGCAGCTCCTCAAAGCTGCCGGAGTGCACGATTTCGCCGCCGTGCTCGCCGGCGCCGGGTCCTACGTCCACGATCCAGTCAGCTTCGCGCATGGTGTCTTCGTCATGCTCAACCACGATAAGCGTGTTGCCCATATCGCGCAGCTTAGTGAGGGTTTCGATGAGGCGGCGGTTATCGCGCTGGTGCAGACCGATGGAGGGCTCGTCGAGCACGTAGAGCACGCCAACCAGACCCGAACCAATCTGGGTTGCGAGGCGGATGCGCTGCGCCTCACCGCCGGAGAGCGTACCGGCGGAGCGTGAGAGGGTCAGGTAGTCCAGGCCCACATCCAGCAGGAACTGCAGGCGCGCGTCAATTTCTTTGAGGACCTGCTCGCCAATCTTGGCTTCGCGGGCGCTGAGCTGCAGGCCGCGCACGAAGGCGAGCGCGTCAGCCAGGGACAGGTCGGTGATGTCTGCGATGGACTGGCCGCCAACCTTCACGCCGAGGATGGTCGGGTTCAGGCGCGCGCCACCGCAGGAGGGGCAGGCGACCTGGCGCATGTACTGTTCGTAGCGGTCGCGGGCGAAGTCCGATTCGGTTTCTTCGTGCTTGCGCTTGATGTACGCCTTCACGCCCTCGAATCCGGAGGTGTAGCGGCGTTCGCGGCCGAATCGGTTGCGGTAGGACACCTCAACCTTGTAGTCCTTGCCGTCCAGGATCGCGGCGCGGGTCTTGGCGGGCAGGTCCTTGAAGGGGGTGTCCAGGTCGAAGCCGAGTTCCTCCCCCAGGCCTGCGAGCAGGCGCAGCCAGTATTCGGTGGTTGCTTTGCCCTGTGACCAGGGGGCGATAGCGCCCTCGCCGAGGGTCAGGTCGGGGTTGGGCACGAGCAGTTCGGTGTCTACTTCCAGGCGCGAGCCGATGCCGTCACAGGCGCTACATGCGCCGAACGGCGAGTTGAAGGAGAAGGCGCGCGGCTCGATGGTGTCGATCTGCAGCGGGTGGTTGTTGGGGCAGGCAAGGTTTTCGCTGAAGGAACGGGTACGTTCGGGGTCGTCCTGCTCTCGGTCCACGAAGTCGATGAGCACGCGGCCGTCGGCGAGCTTGAGCGCGGTTTCGATGGAGTCGGTCAGGCGCTGGTGAATACCGTCCTTAATGACGATACGGTCGACGACCACCTCGATGGTGTGCTTGTACTGCTTGGCGAGCTTGGGCGGGTCGGAGAGCTGCACGGTTTCGCCGTCCACGCGGGCACGCGAATAGCCCTGGGTCAGCAGGTCCTTGAAGAGGTCGACGAACTCGCCCTTACGTGCGCTGACGACGGGCGCAAGAATCTGCAGGCGGGTACGTTCGGGGTACTCCTGCAGAATGTCCACGATTTGCTGCGGGGTCTGCTGAGTAATTTCTTCGCCACATTCGGGGCAGTGCGGGTGGCCAATGCGCGCCCAGAGCAGGCGCATATAGTCGTAGATTTCGGTGATGGTACCGACGGTTGAGCGCGGGTTCTTGGAGGTGGACTTCTGGTCGATAGACACCGCCGGGGAGAGGCCCTCAATGAAGTCTACGTCGGGCTTGTCGACCTGTCCGAGGAACATACGCGCGTAGGAGGACAGTGACTCAACGTAGCGGCGCTGACCTTCCGCAAAGATGGTGTCGAAGGCGAGGGAGGACTTACCGGAGCCGGAGAGGCCGGTGAAGACGACCATCGCATCACGCGGAATGGTGAGGTCTACGTTCTTGAGGTTGTTTTCGCGGGCACCCTGAACCCGGATGCTGGTCAGATCGTTCGCTTTGAGTGCGGTGCTACCGTGTGCCGGGCGGGGTGTCATCGAAAATCCTTTCGTTTTATCTTCGAATTTAAATTCTACACCCTCACGCCTTTCACCAGCGG
Organism: Rothia sp. HMSC069D01; assembly: GCF_001810135.1. Lineage (NCBI taxonomy): Bacteria > Bacillati > Actinomycetota > Actinomycetes > Micrococcales > Micrococcaceae > Rothia > Rothia sp. HMSC069D01. The sequence goes on along the minus strand of NZ_KV800108.1, from coordinate 207,273 downwards.
GATTATGCGGCCGGTGAAGGCATGAGGGTGCAGTACTTATATGAGGCGGACTGGCAGGCGCGATCTACCAGCCGCGGGTTCCCCACTCTTCCAGGTGGGGGCGCTCGTCGCCGAGGGTAGTGGAGCGGCCGTGGCCGGGCAGCACGATGGCGTCATCTTCGAAGCCGCCGAAGAGCTTTTCGAGCACGTTGGAGAAGAGCTCACCGAACTGCTGCGGGGAGTCGGTCTTGCCCACGCCGCCGGGGAAGAGAGCGTCGCCGGTGAACAGCAGGGTTGCGGGAGTGCCGTCTTCCCAGGTGGTTTCGAGGGTGTAGACGATGGATCCGGGGGTGTGGCCGGGCACGTGCAGGGCGCGGATGACGGTGTCAGAGAGGTAGAAGTCGAAGCTTTCGCCGCCGGTCAGCTCCTCTTCGACGGTGTAGTCTTCCTGCTCCTTAATAGCGGCTGCGTCAGCGGCGCCTGCGGAGGTGACGGCACCGGTGAGGCGGTCGAGCTCCTTAATGGCACGGATGTGGTCCCAGTGGCCGTGGGTGACCAGGATGCCGGTCAGACCGATTGCGCGGGGCTTGAGGGAGTTGAAGTCCTCGTCCCTCTCCATAACGCGCACGCGGCGTTCTTCGCCGTCTGCCAGTTCGAGCTGCGGGCAGTCGTGCAGGAGCGCGTCGAGGGTGTAGGCGTAGAGTTCTTCTGCGTCGTCTGCGGGGTCGATGAGTACCTGCTCGCCGGTGGCGCGCATGGTGATGAGGTAGACGCTGTTGTCCATCTCGGAGACGCTGAACGCACGGACGGTCAGTTCGGGGTTCTCAAAGATGAGGGTGGGTTCGGGGTAAGTAGTCATAGTTCCAGTGTAGGGGTTGTGACCGCACAGCATGCGCCTATGCGGTTCGCTCCCCTATCAGCGCATTCGGCGTTGAATGTGCGGGATGCACAGGGAACAGATTCTGGAGCACGCTCGGAACAAGCTTTAGCCGAGGTCCCGTCTATCTGAGGCTCCAGCGAAATTCAAACAGTGAAATTCAAAAGTTAAACAGAGAAGCGACTGCGCATCGATACACAGTCGCTTCTCATGACACCCAGGGGTATCTATCACTCACTCAAACACAAGCAACCCGAGGACTTTGGAAATCTCACGATTACTTGATGACTCAATAGTAGCGAACTTTTTGGGGGCTGTTTTACCGCCCAATTTGGTACGGAGAGCCGGTTTTAGTGACTTGAGTCTCAATGTAATCGTTCTGTAATAAAAATAGCTGTTTTTTAGGCTATCCATACGTACCAATTTCATTTTTTTCGAGTTTTGATGTGACTTATTTCACCCAAAATAATTTTAGAATTTCCCTCTTTTGGCACTTCGGTGCACCTTTAACCTAAGCTTCACACTCAGTAATTTTAAAGACTCAATACCCGGTTTTAGCCCAGTATTCCGCGGAAGTAGAGGGTTAAGGTCGAAATATCTTCAAGCTTTTGAAACTTCATTAAGTAGAAAAAATATACTGCTCGCCGTTCAAAAAGTGTACGGATATACACTTGAGGGAAAAATCAATTGGTCTGTTTAGGGTCATTAGATACCCCCTAAAGTAGAGCTTTTATAACAAAACGATAACAACAGCCCCGTCTTCAGGTTCACTGAGTGCACCCATTAAAACCCCTTTCAAAAAGCAAAATACCTAGTCAATGCCGTATTTTCACAAAATGCAAGACAGTGTGTCACTAAAAAATCAACCTATATAGATTGTTTAATAAAACCTGACCTTTAAGCACAAATAGAGCCCAATTATTAACCAGCACGTACCAATTTCACCCTCAAAACAGGCGCTCTAGAAGCCTCAATGAAAGGTTGAAAGACCCCTCCACCAGGGGTTTCAGAATCCTTCACTCCCCCGTTTTCAGGTACTCTACTTCCCCTTATAATCACTACAGAGAGCACCATAGGGCACAGCAAAGGCGGCGCCTCTCCCCCGCTGTGGGGAAGGAGCGCCGCCTCCACTAGCTATAAATCAGCTGGAACAGCCGCATTAGGGCAAGCCTTAGGACAGGCCGACCATCACGCCATTCTCGTCGAAGCCGATGCGCTCAGCTGCGGGGCTCTTGCTCAGGCCCGGCATGGTGCGCATGGTGCCGCAGATAGCGTAGACGTAGCCAGCACCTGCAGCCAGGCGAACCTCGCGCACGGGCAGGGTCCAGCCGGTCGGCGCGCCCTTCAGAGTTGCATCCGAAGAGATGGACAGGTGGGTCTTCGCGATGACCACGGGCAGGTGCGAGTAGCCCAGCTCAGCAAAACGCTTCAGCTGCTTAGCGGCAGCGGGAGCGATAGAGATGCCGTCCGCGCCGTAGACCTTGGTCGCAACCTTCTCGATCTTGGTCTCGATGGAGTCCTCAAGATCGTAGGTGTACTTCAGGTCCGAAACGTCGTCACATGCCTCAGCAACCACGTCTGCCAGGTCGGTGGTGCCCTTACCGCCCTCAGCCACACCGCGGTGGATAGCGACGCGAGCGCCAGCTTCCTCTGCGATACGGCGGATGGTTTCGTGCTCGGACTCGAAGTCGGTCGGGAAGGCGTTGATTGCCACGACCGGCTGAACACCGAAGTTGCGCACAATCTCGATGTGCTTCTTCAGGTTCTCTGCGCCCTTCTCCACGTCGGAGGGGCTTTCCTGCAGCATGCCCTCGGGCAGGGGCTTGCCCGGAACAATCTTGTACAGGCCGGAGTGGGACTTCAGGGAGCGCACGGTTACGACGAGCACTGCGGCGTCCGGCTTCAGACCGGAGACGCGGCACTTGACGTTGAAGAAACGCTCGGCACCCATGTCGGCGCCGAAGCCAGCCTCGGTAATGACGTAGTCGGAGTACTCCAGACCAACGTAGTCAGCCACAACCGAAGAGTTACCGGTTGCGATGTTGCCGAAGGGGCCCGCATGAATCAGGGCGGGGGTGTGCTCCAGGGTCTGCAGCAGGTTCGGGTTGATTGCGTCCGCCAGGATGACGGACATTGCGCCGTCAGCCTTCAGGTCGGCCGCGGTGACGGGCTCGCCGTCGTAGTTCAGGCCGATAACGATCTTTGCCAGGCGCTCGCGCAGGTCCTTGAAAGAGGTTGCCAGCGAGAGAATCACCATGATTTCGGAGGCGCTGGTGATGTCGAAACCGGTCTCGCGGACCACGCCGTCCATGCGTTCGCCCAGGCCCACGACGATGTTGCGCAGGGAGCGGTCGTTCATGTCGATGACTCGGCGCCACTCAATTGCGCGCGGGTCGATGCGCAGCTCGTTGCCGTGGTGCAGGTGGTTGTCGATCATTGCGGCAAGCAGGTTGTGTGCTGCGGTGACGGCGTGGAAGTCGCCGGTCAGGTGCAGGTTCAGCTTCTCCATGGGAACGATCTGGGAGTAGCCGCCGCCTGCTGCGCCGCCCTTGATGCCGAAGGTCGGGCCCATTGCGGGCTGGCGCAGCGCCAGGATTGCCTTGCGGCCGGTCTGGGCGAAGCCCTGTGCGAGGGAGACGGAGGTTGCGGTCTTACCTTCACCGAGCGGGGTGGGGGTGACTGCAGTAACCACGATGTACTTGGAGCCGCGCTTGCGGGCGGTCTCTGCGTTGGTGGTTTCGTCGAGAAGGACCTTAGCGACGTACTTGCCGTAGGGCTCAAGGCGATCTTCGCTGATGCCGTTGTCCGCTGCGATCTTGTTGATGGGCCAAAGATCGGCGGCAAGTGCGATTTCGAGGTCGGAAGGGAAAGGCTTCTTCGTCATTGTCATCCTTCGAGTTGTACGAATCATGCTCTTTTATTCTATGCCTTGGCTCACGCATTTGTCCCTCACCTCGCCGGAAGGTGGCAAATAAACTCAATTTTTAAAGCACTAATCCCCGCAACCGGTACCCTACGCTCACATGGAGTGAACAGGGTCGGTGCGGGGATCAGTAGCGCATACACGTCGGGTTGCCGGTGTAAGAAGGCACAAGAACCGACGATACGAGCGGCTATTACGGCATAGTCAGCAGAACCTTGGTGGCGGTACGCTGGTCCATTGCCTCGTAACCCTTAGCTGCCTCGTCGATGGGCAGAACCAGGTCGAACACCTTACCGGGCTCAATTTCACCCTTGTAAATCAGGTCAATGAGGGTCGGCAGGTACTTGCGCACGGGGGCGGGGCCGCCCTCCAGGTGAACCTGCTTGTCGAAGAGCTTATCGGTGCCGATGGAGCTGTCGTGCGGCACGCCCACGAAGCCGATGTAACCACCGTGGCGTACGCAACCGAGTGCCTGGTCGAAGGACTGCTGGGTACCAACAGCCTCAGCAACGCCGTGTGCGCCCACGCCGTCGGTGAGCTCCAGAACCTTGGCGATGCCCTCTTCGCCGCGCTCTTCCACGACGTGGGTTGCGCCGAATTCCTTAGCGAGCGCCTGACGTTCGGGGTTGCGGGACATGATGATGATCTTCTCCGCGCCGAGCTGCTTAGCGCCGATGACTGCGCTCAGGCCGACTGCGCCGTCGCCAATAACGACGATGGTCTTGCCGGGGCCTGCCTGCGCTGCGTCTGCTGCGTACCAGCCGGTGCCGAGCACGTCGGATGCCGCCATCAGGTGCGGAATCTGCTCTTCGGTGGGGGTCGCGGGGGTCTTGACGAGGGTGCCGTCTGCGAAGGGTACGCGGGCGTATTCTGCCTGGGTGCCGTTAGAGCGCATGCCGATGAATGTGTCGCCTGCTGCGATTGCCTTGAGGCAACGGGAGGGGTAGCCTGCGGTGCAGGTTTCGCACTCGCCGCAGGAGATGCAGAAGGAGCCTACGACGAAGTCGCCGGGGGCTACGGTGGTGACCTCGGAGCCGATTTCTACGACCTCGCCGATGTATTCGTGGCCCATTGCGCGGTGATCGACGGGCTCTGCGTCTGCGCCGCGGTAGGGCCACAGGTCGGAGCCGCAGATGCAGGATGCTGCGAGCTTGATGATGGCGTCGGTGGGTTCGAGCAGGGTCGGCTTCTCAACTTCGTTGACGACGACCTTGCCGGGGGCTTCCATAACAACTGAACGCATGATGTTCCTTTTTCGGGGTTGTGGGATAATAATCCAACAGTACGCCCCGTACCCCGATATATCAATAATTTTTTATGCTACGGGGTGAAGACAAAAATTCCGACAATCGGAACCCGCAAAACTGCTCCCGCTCCCCTGCTTCTCCGTCCCTTCTCCGCATCTTTTCCCCCGCTTTCGCACCCGGTTAAACGGCGGAACCCCCGCGCATCCCGGCACGTTGAATAGCCCGGTTAAACGGCGGAACCCCCGCGCATCCACAGTGGATACGCGGGGGTCGGTTATCTCAGCCTTATATCTCGAGGCGAGAAGGGGCTTAGAAGTCCCAGTCCTCGTCCTCGGTGTTCACAGCCTTACCGATCACGTAGGAAGAGCCGGAACCGGAGAAGAAGTCGTGGTTCTCATCAGCGTTCGGGGACAGCGCCGACAGGATCGCCGGAGACACATTAGTCACAGACGCCGGGAACATCGGCTCGTAGCCCAGGTTCATCAGAGCCTTGTTAGCGTTGTAGTGCAGGAACTTCTTAACGTCCTCACTCCAACCCACACCGTCATACAGGGAGTGGGTGTACGCCACCTCGTTCTCGTACAGTTCGTACAGCAGGTTGAAGGTGTACTCCTTCAGCTCTGCCTGACGCTCAGCGGACTCCTTCGCCAGGCCTTGCTGGAACTTGTAGCCAATGTAGTAGCCGTGCACTGCCTCGTCACGAATAATCAGACGAATCAGGTCAGCGGTGTTGGTCAGCTTCGCGTGCGAAGACCAGTACATAGGCAGGTAGAAGCCCGAGTAGAACAGGAAGGACTCCAGTAGGGTGGAGGCAACCTTCTTCTTCAGCGGGTCGTCACCGGTGTAGTAGGACAGAACGATCTTCGCCTTCTTCTGCAGGTGCTCATTCTCAGAAGCCCAGCGGAATGCCTCGTCAATCTCCTTGGTGGAGGCGAGGGTCGAGAAGATCGAGGAGTACGACTTTGCGTGCACGGACTCCATGAACGCAATGTTGGTGTACACGGCCTCTTCGTGCGCGGTCACAGCGTCCGGCAGCAGGGACACAGCACCGACGGTACCCTGGATGGTGTCCAGCAGGGTCAGACCGGTGAAGACGCGCATGGTCAGCTGCTTCTCTTCCTCGGTCAGGGTCTTCCAGGAGGGCACGTCGTTGCTCAGCGGCACCTTCTCCGGCAGCCAGAAGTTACCGGTCAGACGATCCCAAACCTCAAGGTCCTTCTCGTCCTCAATACGGTTCCAGTTGATAGCCTCGACCACGTGGTCGACGAGCTTCACCTTTTCGCTCATTAGTAATTCTCCGATTCTTAAGGGGCGGTTACAGTGCCACGCGCGCCCAGCCAGTCGCGCAGGCGGTTTGCGTGTTCACCGTAACCGCCCCTTCCAGTCTTTAGTTATAGTGTGCCAGCTCAGGCTGAATGCGTCACAGCATTCAGGCTAGAGCATGCAGGATACGCAGCCTTCAACCTCGGTGCCTTCAAGAGCCATCTGACGCAGACGGATGTAGTAGATGGTCTTGATGCCCTTACGCCATGCGTAAATCTGGGCGCGGTTGATATCGCGGGTGGTTGCGGTATCGCGGAAGAAGAGGGTCAGCGACAGGCCCTGGTCCACGTGCTGGGTTGCCACAGCGTAGGTGTCGATGATCTTCTCGTAACCAATTTCGTAGGAGTCCTGGTAGTACTCCAGGTTCTCGTTGGTCATGTACGGTGCCGGGTAGTAGACGCGGCCGAGCTTGCCTTCCTTGCGGATCTCAATCTTCGAAGCGATCGGGTGAATCGAAGAGGTCGAGCCGTTGATGTAGGAGATGGAGCCGGTCGGCGGAACAGCCTGCAGGTTCTGGTTGTACATGCCGTACTGTGCCACGTCAGCAGCCAGCTGAATCCACTCTTCACGGGTGGGGATGTGGTGCTTAGCGAACAGTTCGCGGGTACGCTCAGTCTGCGGTTCCCATTCCTTCTCGATGTACTTGGCGAAGAACTCACCGGATGCGTACTTCGAGTTCTCGAAGCCCTCGAAACGCTGGCCGCGTTCCTTAGCAATCTGCATGGAGGTGCGGATTGCGTGGTAGGCGACGGTGTAGAAGTACATGTTGGTGAAGTCCAGCGCTTCTTCGGAACCGTAGTAGACGTGCTCGCGTGCCAGGTAGCCGTGCAGGTTCATCTGGCCCAGACCCACGGCGTGGCTCATGTTGTTGCCGCGCTCGATGGAGGGTACGGAGCGGATGTCGGACTGGTCGGAGACGGAGGTCAGCGAACGAATCGCGGTTTCCACGGTCTTGCCGAAGTCTTCGCCGTCCATGGTCAGTGCAATGTTCAGCGAACCGAGGTTGCAGGAGATGTCCTTACCGACGGTCTCGTAGCCGAGGTCAGCGTGGTAGGTGGACGGCTCAGAAACCTGCAGAATCTCGGAGCACAGGTTGGACATGATGACCTTACCGGCGATGGGGTTCGCGCGGTTTACGGTGTCTTCGAACATCACGTACGGGTAGCCGGACTCGAACTGAATCTCTGCGATGGTCTGGAAGAACTCGCGTGCGTTGATCTTGGTCTTGGTGATGCGTGCATCGTCGACCATCTCGTAGTACTTCTCGGAGACGTTGATGTCGGAGAAGGGCACGCCGTAGATGCGTTCCACATCGTACGGGGAGAAGAGGTACATGTCCTCGTTCTTCTTCGCCAGCTCGAAGGTGATGTCGGGGATGACAACGCCCAGGGAGAGGGTCTTGATGCGGATCTTCTCGTCAGCGTTCTCACGCTTGGTGTCCAGGAAGGCGTAGATGTCGGGGTGGTGTGCGTGCAGGTACACGGCACCGGCACCCTGACGTGCGCCGAGCTGGTTTGCGTAGGAGAAGGCGTCTTCGAGCAGCTTCATGACGGGGATAACGCCCGAGGACTGGTTCTCAATCTTCTTAATGGGCGCACCGGACTCGCGCAGGTTGGTCAGGGCAAATGCCACGCCGCCGCCGCGCTTGGAGAGCTGCAGTGCAGAGTTGATGGAGCGGCCGATGGACTCCATGTTGTCTTCCATGCGCAGCAGGAAGCAGGAGACGAGCTCGCCGCGCTGCTTCTTACCAGCGTTGAGGAAGGTCGGGGTTGCCGGCTGGAAACGGCCGGAGATGATCTCGTCGACGATGTCTTCGGCGAGTTTCTCGTTGCCTTCCGCCAGCAGCAGTGCGACCATGCAGACGCGGTCTTCAAAACGCTCCAGGTAGCGCTGGCCGTCGAAGGTCTTGAGCGCGTAGGAGGTGTAGAACTTGAAGGCACCCAGGAAGGTCGGGAAGCGGAACTTCACGCCGTAGGCGCGCTTGAACAGGTTCTTAATGAACTGGAAGTTGTACTTGTCGAAGAGTTCCGGCTCGTAGTACTGGTTCTCGATCAGGTACTCGATCTTCTCTTCCAGGTCGTGGAAGAAGACGGTGTTGTTGTTGACGTGCTGCAGGAAGTACTGACGTGCAGCCTGGCGGTCGGCATCGAACTGAATCTGGCCGTTCTCATCGTAGAGGTTCAGCAGTGCGTTCAGCTCGTGGTAGCTCATACCCTTGAACTTCTCGGGTACGCTCTTGCCGCTGTGGCTCGCACCGAGAGTTTCTAGTGCTGAGGGCAGTTTTGCGTCCAAAATGCTTCCAATCCTTCGTTGACTTTTTCTACATCTGAATCGGTGCCCATGAGCTCAAACTTGAAGAGCACGGGCACATCGCACTTCTTGGCGACAATGTCTGCCGCGATGCCGAAGAGCGGACCAAAGTTGGTGTTGCCGGAGCCAATCACACCGAGCATGTGGTGACGATTCTGCTCCACGTTCAGGAATTTAACCACCTGCGGGGGAACGTTACCGGCGCCTTCAGGCTTGCCGTAGGTGGGGACGATGAGCACGAACGGCTCATCAAGAATGAGGGTGTCTTCGCCGGTGCGCAGCGGCAGGCGGAGGCGGCGGGCACGGATCTTCTCCACGAACTTGTGGGTGTTACCGGAGATGGAGGAGAAGTACACGATGAGTGGCGCCGTATCGTCCAGTCCGACCTCGGTCGCTCGACCCTCGGAAGCATTGCGTGCATCCATAAGAATCTTGCGGATTTCTGCGTGCTCGTCGACGGGGTTGGGCGTGAGGGCGGTACTCAACGTGTGCTCCTTATCTCGTGTGCCGGTGTGAGTTCCGTGCCGATTTTTCCGTTTGTACGGGTTCGGCTGGGTTGTTAGGCTGCCAGAGCGTTGATCTTGTCGGGCTGGAAGCCGGACCAGTGCTCGTCACCTGCAATGACGACGGGTGCCTGCATGTAGCCGAGGGACTTGACCATTTCGAGGGCCTGAGCGTCTTCGGTGATATCAACCTTGACGTAGCTGATACCCTTCGCGTCGAGGGCGCGGTAGGTCATGTTGCACTGGACGCACTGGGGCTTGGTGTACACGGTCACTACCATGGGAGTGCCTCTTACTTTCTCCCGCTCGGGCGGGGTTATCTCGTGAATGAATCTGGCGTGTTTCGTTTGTGGTTCACCACGTGTTGTTTACGGCGGGCGCGGTGCCGTCCGCTGCCCCTTCTAGTGGGGTGTGGCGGCTTCCTGCGCTGGGGCAGGGCGGTCAAAAGTGCCGTAGTGGTGGAACCGAGTATTAATACTACATCTAGTGTCGAGATTTTTCTTCACCACAAGATGATGTGGTGCAAGGGTCGTGTTTCGTTCGATAAACCCACAGCTGAACCCACTTAAGAGGGGGTGCCTACAGCTTATCCACACCCTACCGCGAGGCTAGTTCGTTGGATTTTCGCGGGGTGCGCCAGGTTATCCACAGGTGGGGTTTAAGTTGGTCAGGATTTTTAAGGGTTCATTCGCCCGCCAAGTTGAGGTTCAGTTAACCTCATGTATGCTTTCGGGGGCATAAAACCCGGCAGGTTCGGGCTTGATTTTAAAGAGATCTTAACTCTCACGCGTTCTTGCGCGGAACGGCGCGGTTTTAAAGCAGAACGGACTTTCTTAAAGGCGAGGGTTAACCCCCTTCGAGCGGCTTTAAGCTATGTGATTAAAGCTGTAGAAAAGATTTTTAACTCTTTTCCAGTAACCGGTGTGTCGTGGGTTTAAGTTGGTTAATTCCGCTGAAACAGCAAAACCCGCCGCATATACCGGTATTTCGCGGTATTTGCGGTGGGTTTACAGGCTATAGGCACAGATTTTAGCAACCGGCGAGCAGTAACCGGCTAGAAATCGATCAGGCCCAGCTCACGCAGTTTCTTACTCAGCGTTACGCCGTCGGTGGCTTCAATCCACAGCGGCGAGCGCATCATCTGTTCGGCACGGTAGTCACTCCACACGCGACCGGAGGCGAGCATGGTCTCCCCCACCGTCAGGTTGCGGATGACAATTGCCGCCACGTTGTCCGGGTAGCGTACCGCGAAGCCGTTGTAGATGTACGGATCGCGCTGCCCGTCGTCACCGACGAGGATCCACTTCATCTGCGGGAATTCCTCGGCGAGTCGGCGTAGGGACTCAACCTTGTGGCTGGTGCCGGAACGGAACCAGCGGTCCGGGGTGGGGCCCCAGTCGGTGAGCAGGAACGTGCCGCGCGGGTAGCCGTTGCGGCTGAGGAAACGGCGCAGGGTCGGGGTGATGTTCCAGGCGCCGGTGGACAGGTACATGAACGGCGCATCCGGGTGGCTGCGGCGGATACGGTCGGTCATGACCGCCATACCGGGGGTGGGGATGCGTGCGTGCTCGTCGAGGATGAAGGAGTTCCAGGCGGCAACCATGGGGCGCGGCAGCATGGTGACCATGACGGTGTCGTCGACGTCCATGATGACGCCGAGCTTCTGGCTTTCGGGAACGATATAGACGCTGGTTGCTACGGCGCGGGAACCGGGCACGTACATGATGACTTCGTGTATGCCGGGTTCCAGGTCGATGCTGAGTTTGACGTCGAGCACGCCGCCGCGGTCGGTGTACGCCTCGTGCTTGGTGCCGTCGATGACGATGGTGACGGGCGCATCGGACATTGCGGTTGCGGTGAAGGAGCGCCAGCCGCGCATGGGGTTGGCGGTGTCTTGGGTGCCGTCGACGACCTGCAGGAGGCGTTCGAGGTTGACCGTCTTGTAAAGGGCGCGGGCGATAACGCGGACCCAGCCGGGGGTTCCGTCGGAGGCGGCGCGGCCGTAGCCTTCGGTGGGCACGAGGATAGGCTCGCGACCGGCAGCGATGGCACGCTTTTCGCGCCACCTGTGCAGCCGGTCTGCAACACGGTAGCCGATGTTGACAGCCTCGTCGGCAGCATCGTTCACAAGGTTGCGCAGTTCGTGAGTGCCCAAATTCTCCATCCCACTAGTGTAGCGGAGCGTTACCGACTTGCGGCTTCTTGATTTTGTGTTCTTATACCTAGTTTTTATACCTATTAATACTGTGGTGCTGAGCGCGGGGTGTGATGTGCACATTATTTAGGGTGTATTCGCTGTTCAGATTCGTTCCTTGCAGGTGGGGGCGTTATCCTGGAGAGTATGACCCACTCACAGCCTAACCGCCGACTTTTTGTGCTCGGCACTGCTATGCTTCCGCTGATTGCTGCCTGCTCGAAGAAGTCGAATGACTACGACGGCACCAGCGGTAATTTCACTCCGTATCAGGCTGGCGGCGAGACCTCTGCTGCTGCTACTCGCCCCGCACCCACGAATTCGCCGACCGTTGCCGCTGCTGGCAACCCGGTTGATAAGCCGCGCGAATGGCCCGGTATCGGCAACTCCCTCATTGGTGACGGCAAGTATGTTGCGTGGACTGTTGATGATGGCGCAAGCCCGGAGGCGATTCGCGGCTACGCTGAGTTCTCGAAGCGCACGAATACTCGCCTGACGTTCTTCATTAACGCTTCTTACACCGGTTTTAAGGAGCATGTGTCGTTGCTGCGTCCGCTGGTTCAGAGCGGCCAGATTCAGGTTGCGAACCACACCTACAGCCACGCCGATCTGACCACCCTGGACGCTGAGGGCGTGAAGGAAGAGCTGCAGCGTAACGAAGACGAGATTATGAGCATGTTCGGTGTCTCGTCGAAGCCGTACTTCCGCCCGCCCTACGGCCGCTACAACGATGCGGTGCTGAAGGCTGCCGGTGAGATTGGTTTTACCCGCCCGGTCATGTGGAACGGCACTACCGGTGACGAGGCGAAGACTAGCTCCCGCGTGATTTACATGCGCTGCATCCGCTACATGCTGCCGCAGCAGATTGTGCTGGGTCACCTGAACTACGAGACGATCATCCCGATTCTGGATAAGGTGAAGGGTCTGATTGATGACCGCGGCCTGACTGCGGTGACGGTTCGTGACTACTACGGTGATGCATCCGAGGAAGAGATTAAGGCGGCGGCTCCTTCGCCGACCCCCACCCCGGAGGAGAACACCCCCTCCCCCGAGGCGACTACGGAGGCACCGGCCCCTACCCCGGAGCCGACTACTGAGGCTCCGACTACCCGCTATGAGGATGAGGTAGCGGCTACCCAGCAGGCTACGACTGCACCTGCGGCGGCAACCACGGCTCCGCCGGCTCGTGCGACCGCCGCACCTGCGGCTACGA
>NZ_KV800108.1:98258-194604 GCF_001810135.1 Rothia sp. HMSC069D01 | reverse complement strand
CTCGTGCGACCGCCGCACCTGCGGCTACGACTGCTCCCGCGGCTACTGCCACGACCGCACCGGCGGCTACCCGCCGATAGGGCCGCGTATATCGCGTGTGCTAAGCCCCCTTGACCCGGTTCCCATGCGGACCGGTACGAGGGGGCTTTGCCGTACCCGGCGAAAATAAACACGCGGGAATAAACGGGCTCTTCGCATTTGAGGGTGTAGGTGTTGTGGGCGGGGTTGGGCGTGTCGTGGCCGGGTAGGGGTCGAGGTCTTCCGATGATGGAGATTGCTACACCGTCCATCTGAAAGACCTCGACATGGCCAATACTATCTTTGATCGCCCTGACCTGAGCGCGTTCACGCGCCTGGATGACCTGGGCCTGGAAGTGACGGGCCAGCGCATGTGGCCAGACCATGCAGTGTTGGCTTGCCGGATTGCTGGTGAGGACCGGTGGTGTCGACGCTGCGGATGCCAGGGCGAGTCGCGTGACACGGTGATCAGGCGCTTGGCGCACGAGCCTTACGGGTGGCGCCCCACGATCTTGCACGTGAGCGTGCGCCGCTACCGGTGCCAGGAGTGCGCCCATGTGTGGCGTCAAGATATGAGCCAAGCGGCCGATCCGCGCGCCAAGCTCTCGCGTGCGGCGGTGCGCTGGGCGCTCACTGGGCTGGTCGTTCATCATTTGACGGTGGCGCGTATCTCCCAGGCCCTCGGTGTGTCCTGGAATACCGCCAACACCGCTGTCCTGGGTGAAGGCCAGCGTCTACTGATCAATGATCCAACTCGGTTCGATGGCGTGCGTGTCATCGGGGTGGATGAACACGTGTGGCGCCACACCCCCTACGGAGACAAATACGTCACCGTTATCTTGGACTTGACACCCATCCGAGAACGCAGCGGCCCCTCCCGACTCTTGGACATGGTCCCGGGTCGCTCCAAGCAGGTCTTCAAAACCTGGCTGGCCTCCCGCCCCGACACGTGGCGAAGCCGCATCGAGATCGTCGCGATGGATGGATTCACCGGGTTCAAAAGCGCAGCCACTGAAGAACTCCCCGGCGCGAGGGCGGTCATGGACCCCTTCCACGTCGTGCACCTGGCTGGCAACGCCTTGGATGAGTGTCGCAGACGCATTCAGCAAGAACTCCACCACCGGCGCGGGCGTGCCACCGACCCCCTGTACAAGGCCCGCAGGATGTTACACACCCGCTCATGCCTGCTCACGCCACGCCAGCAGCACCAACTACTCAACCTGTTTTCCGGTGAGGAGCACGTCGCGCTCGAGGTCACTTGGAGCGCCTACCAGAACATCATCGACGCCTACCGCGCGCCCGACACGGACGCGGGTAAGGCCCTGATGGAAGCCGAAATCAACACCCTGACCTCCACGCGTGTACCGAGGGGTCTGACCGAGCTCATCACGCTGGGCAGGACACTCAAACGCCGAGCCGGGGACATCCTGGCTTACTTCGACCACCCCCACACCTCCAATGGCCCTACCGAAGCCATCAACGGACGCCTCGAACACCTACGCGGCTCCGCCCTCGGGTTCCGTAACCTCACCCACTACATCACCCGCTGCCTCCTCGAAACCGGCGGATTCAGACCCCAACTACACCCCCAATTATGAAGAGCCAATAAACGCTGGGGAATAAGCGCGGCAACCGGGGTGTTAGGTGAGCGTACAGGCGGCAGTGTGCCGCATCCGAGTATGAGAGGAATAGATAACATGCGTATTGATATTTGGTCCGATATTGTGTGCCCCTTCTGCTACGTGGGCAAGCGTAACCTGGAGCTGGCGCTCGCCGAGTTTGAGCACCGTGACGAGGTTGAGGTGGTGTGGCATAGTTTTGAGCTGGACCCGTCGGCTACGGAGCATCCGGCAGGTTCGTTGCCTGAGATGATTGCTGGCAAGTATCAGATGCCGTTGGAGCAGGCGATTGCGAGCCAGGAGTCGTTGGCGGAGCGTGCCCGCGAGGTGGGTTTGGATTTCAATTGGCGTCAGGCGCGGTACGGTAACACGTTTGATGCGCACCGTGTGATTCACTATGCGGCGGAGCAGGGCTTGGCGTCGGCGGCGGAGGAGGCGTTTAAGCTGGCGTACTTTACGCAGGGCCGTTCGGTGCAGGATCACGAGTCGATTCTGGATATTGCTTCTGAGATTGGCCTGGATACTGCCGAGGTTGAGGCGGTGTTGAAGAGCGACCGTTACGCGGCGGATGTGCGTGCTGACGAGCAGTTGGCGCGCCAGCTGGGCATTAATGGTGTGCCGTTCTTCTTGATTGAGTCGAAGTGGGCGGTCAGTGGTGCGCAGCCTGCGGAGATGCTGGTGCAGGCGCTGCGTCAGGTGTGGGAGCAGACTCATCAGGTTGAGTTCCTGAACCCGCTGGCGGGCGCGGCTGATGACGCAGCAGGTAACAATGCTGCGGAGGCGGGTCCGTCCTGCGATGTGAACGGCAACTGCTCCTAGTAGCCGCTGAGAAGTGCGCGGCGGGGGTGCTACTCCCCTAGCGCCCCGGCTAATGCAGCCCCAGATATAGCGAAGCCTCCTCGTACTATTTCTAGTACAAGGGGGCTTTACTATGCCCACACGTTACATCTTCCCTTGTCAGAAATGTTTGGGTGGCTCAATATTGCCTGCGAATGGGGCCGTTTTCATTTACACTGGAGTGTGTGTTCTACGGTGAACACGCTTGTCCACTCACTTCTAAAGGAATATTGTGTTGAAAATTCACACCGCGACCGCTGGTGTTCTTGCGGGTGCTCTGCTGCTGACTGGTTGCTCTTCGTCTGTTCGCGCTCCGAAGCCTGGGCCTTCTGCGTCATCGTCGACGTCTGTTTCTGCTAGCCCTTCGGTTTCAGCTACTCCTAGTTCTTCTCCGAGTGCGTCTGCGACTCCTTCGGAGTCTCCTACCCCGACGGTAACCCCGTCTCCGGTTCCGACTACTGAGGCTCCCGTGCAGGCACCGGCTACTGAGGCACCTTCCGCGGAGGCTCCGGCACCTCCAGTTTCTGAGGCACCCGCGCAACAGGCTGAGCCTGTTCAGCAGGCGCCGGTAGCTACGGAGGCGCCCGTCCAGCAGGCACCCGCGCAGGCTCCGGCGGCTGAGGCTCCCGCTCAGCAGGCTCCCGCGCAGCCGGTGCAGCAGGCTCCGGCGCAGTCGAGTGTTTATTACAAGAATTGTGATGCGGCTATTGCTGCGGGTGCGGCGCCCCTGCATCGTGGCGAGCCGGGTTACCGCCCGGGTCTAGATAAAGACGGTGACGGCGTGGCGTGCGAGCCGAAGAAGAAGCATTAGGCTTCTGCCCCTCAGATATAGCGAAGCCCCCTTGTGCCGGTTCTTAGTTGAACCGGGGCAAGGGGGCTTCTTACTTTTTAGCGCTTCCAGGGCATGTTGTCCCAGAACTGTCCCATCTTAGATTTGGGAGGCGTGAGCTTACTCCTGTGAGTCTTAGCTTCAGAAGCCGTCTCATGAGCTTCTTCGTCTGTGGTTACCTCGTGGCTTGCTTGTTCCAGCTTGGCCTTGAGCTTGCTCTGCGGAGTTCGAAGACGTGACGGACGTTCCTCGGGTTCCTCGTCAACGTAGTACCCGTACTGCGTTGAGCTAAAGAGGTTTGATTCGCGGAATTCGTTAACCGGCACAAAGAACGGTTGAGGTTCCCCAGGTTCCTGAGCCTCAGACTCCTCAGCATCAGATTCCTCAGCTTCAGGTTCCGGGGATTCCATATCCTCAGCAACCTCGAGATCTGCAGACTCTTCCTCCTCTTCAGATTCCTCGTCCGAGAAATCCTCGTAGTAGCTTTCGTCGTACTCGTCAGTCTCAGTATCCAGATCTTCAGAGTCTTCCAACTCTTCAACCTCTACGTCTTCCGACTCTTCGATTTCTACATCTTCTGACTCGTAGTCTTCTACAGTTTCAGGGTCAGAATCCCAGGTATCTTCATACTGTTCTTCCTCAATACCTTCCTGAAGCTTGAAGGCCTCGATAACCTCGTTCTTGATGTCCTCAAGGAGTGCGCACATATCCTCGTACGACTTGTGTTGCACCATCTCAACGCCCATACGCACCGTGAGCTCTTCCGCGATTTTACGTTTGATATCACGGGCAGAGACTCCCCTCTCCAAACCGTAATCGCTGGGGGCGCCCACAGAGTTTAGGGCTCGAGCGAGAGCCAACGCCAAATCGCGGTTCGTCGAGATGGAGGTTCGGTCAAGAATCTGGTTGAGGTCATCTTCCGTGAGGTAGCCTCCCTCATCCATAACCTCGCCCAGGAGGTCGTAGGTCAGCCAGGTTCGACGTAGCACGTGACGGCGCAGGTTACCGATATGTCGAACTTCCTTCGAGGGGGCAAAACGTGCAAAAGCAGCCGCAGGAAGAACCCTCAGACCGATAAACTGCCACACCTCAATAGATTCAGCTTCACCACGAATCATGTGCAGGTTCTTGTGCAGAGCTTTACCGATACGGTGGGAGTACTCGTACTTCCACTTATCCCGATCATCAGCAAAAGCCTTAAGATTCTCGAGCTCTTTATCTACAATTCTGCGGAGACTCTTTAGAGTCGGCATCGGAATCTCGTTGCCGCCAATATTGAGGATTTCTAGATTCGTGTCGATTTCTCCGCAATCTACATTGCGTAGCGGAACCCCAGAGTTTTTCCATTCCTGCAACTCTATACCCGCTAGAAATTCTTCCAGGCGGTAGTAAAGATACTGTTCTTCCTGCTCTGCAGGCGCCTGAGTATTCTCAGGGCTAGTGTCCTGCTGGGCAGGCTCTACGCTCTGATGAACCATACCTACTTCCATCCCTTCTGCATGTACCCGGTAATACCGTCAATCTTGCTCTGCACGGAATTCCAATCCCTTTTCAGCGCGTCAATAAGTTCCGGAATCGTCATTGAGAAATTTTCTTTAATAATCCTCTGCGTAACGATTTGAAACTCTTCGCAATTTCCTTCAGTGAGTTCTTTCTGCGACGTATACAAAGAATTCTCGTTCAAATGAGCAACATAAATTTCTCGCACAAGAGTTGCCAAGAAATCTCGAGAAATAGCGGGTTCTAGAATTTCATAATCCTTTTCATCCCCTCGCACCAAAGCCTTACAAACCGGGTGTTTCGTATTCACAAATACTCGCACGCATCGTGAATACAACGCTTCCGGATTACTGGCATTGCACCTTACAACCCAGGGAGCATTTTTATCCCACTCTCGCACTCGAGAAAAATCAAGCTGCGAGAACGGCATACCAGCACCCTTAGCACTCAAAGACAGGCTGTCCTCTTGCACAGCAATATAGGCGGTTTCATCGGTGTTATATCCATCGATATTTAGGGCACCCGCCACTAGAGCTGCTCGGAGCTTTAGTTCTCCCGCAACCTTACGTCCAGGAATCTTGGCGCTAACAACCGCGACAAATGATTCCGAATCAAGCTGAACATCTCGGCTCTCTTCAATGACGCTCCAGTGGGTCGGTCGACACTGGACCTCACAAATCAGTCGAGGCAGAGACTCCTCATTGCCCAGCACTCGACGGATTCCTTCAAGCCGTACTTTGACGGAGATGGAGAGTTCCAGATCAGTGTCGTAATCCCAGGTGGAGGGCAACTTATCCGGGTCAACAATTTCGCCGTTCTGATTACGGATATCCCATTCGCCCCATTCCACTTCATGCGGGAAAAGGGTGAGATGAGGATATGCCTTTACACGCTTACCTGCCATAGCTATTAGCCCTCCACCTCAAAAATATAGGTCTTACCCTTACGCAACGTGATGACCACGGAGCCCTGGCTCTCCTCGGAATCTTCAGGGCCGTCCCACTGCACATAAACATGACCCGCCTTTTGGGTGTCATTAGCGTCAGGGCCCCATCCTTCGCTCCAAGAAGGCTCAAGGTCGTGCGAGTCCGTGTACTCCAGAGTCCTCTCATCACCGGTTGCAATAGAGACCTTGATACCGATACGCTGACCAGCCTTCCAAGCACTACTGCAGGAGAAGCTAATGAAATACTGCACGTAATCAGGGTCCTGCGGGTGAACACCAGTCATTGCTGCAGACTCAATCGATACCGAGGCGCGACGAACAACGCCACCAGGGCGCTTTTTATTCTTGCCTTCGTCCTCCTCCGTCAGCTCAGTAACGACACCACCTCCGGAGGACATAATCGGATTGAATCGAGCAAGCTTCTGCGAAATCTTCGACAAAGAACCCAGTGACCCGCTATCGCGCTTAGTGTCCTTCGATTCGAAAAGACTCTTCAGGCTCTTAGTGATATTCGAAGCAGCATAAACAACAATGTTCTTGTGCTTAGCATTTTCGAGAGAGCTCGGGTTCCATTCGTCATGGGCCGGAGGTTCAGCCTCTCGGAAGGCAACATCCGTTTCAAGGTCGGGCTTGAATACGCCGTACCAGGTGGCCTTTGAATCGTCCAGGTCATTTACCTTTCGGTACTGGACAACCAATTCAGCCTCATTACGCATCAAGCACACCGTGTTTTGCGGATAGATGGACCTTTCAGCGTTAATATCGTACGCACCTCGAGCAATTCTTAGGTATCCGATATTGTAGGAATCCCTTGCTCGCTTAAAAACAAAGCTCTTGTACTGGAAAACACCGTCAAATGACTCAGCATCAAAATTCATCCTTTGAAGCTCAGCCATTTTGCGAACATCAATAAGAGCTGCGCACAGCTGCTCGATTCCCTTATATTCAGGCTTATTCTTAAGGTCCTGAATTAAGACAGGATCATTGTTAATCCTGATATCCATAGACCTATTTCCATCTTCAACATCCAATTTGGGCCAAAGATGGTACATCACGATATTTTGAATCTTTTCGTGGGAACGCTCAATAATTCGACCCGGGTCGTCCAGAATCTTACCTTCATCGTCTGATACTTCCATAAGCTCTGCAGGCTTTGCATCAACGATAAGAATTGAGGTGCCGGTTTCTCCGTCATTAAAGTGACGAGAGAAAATAGCCTCACCCAGCCGACGAGCAGGTTCTCCCGTCAGCGGGAGAATGTTACCCGTTCCCTTAACCGTGGGTCCCTCATATCCCCACCAATGACGACCGGTGTAGTTTCGACCGCCATACGTATATTCCTTGCCAAGAGCGACAGCAATAAGTCGGTAATCAATCTCGCCAGTTTTGGTCTTAAAGGCAGACCAGTAAATAACGGACTGAGACTCGCTCATATTGAAAGCAGCCGTTTTACCGAAGCCGTATGAGCCACCGTTACCTTGACCCTTGTTATCGCTACCAAGGTTCATCGTGAGGTTTACGAAGTTCTGGCTCTCCCCCTCCTCAACGGCTTCATCCGGGCGGTCCGGACCGTCAAGACCGACGGTGCCGCGGTCCCAAAATTCCAAGAAGTAGACGTCGCCGCGGTTAAAAGTCTGGTCGAGACCGGTGTACTTGCTATGGATCTCAAAACCAGCTGCGAACACCTCGTTCCTCAGGGTATTCAGTACACCCTGGTTGGCGTGCCGAACCAAGCAACCGAACTCCGGCATGTGCCCTTCGAGGCGTGCGTCCCATGAGTTCTGGGCCATCTCTCGGGTGACCAGAGCAAGCGGGCTCAGATTGGGTCGGCCGAGGGTACGCGAGGCACCTCGAGCGGATATCGAACCAGTGTTTTTAGGAAGGGGGAACCAGTTAAGGCTCACGATGTTATCTCCTTGCCCTGTAGAAGTTGTGGGCACTATTGAATCGTATGGGGCGTGTGTTGCTGAGGGAATAAAGCTCCGGGGTGGCATTATCCGGTGAAATGCCACCCCGAAACCTATACCCTCTTTGGGCGGTGAAGAAGCTACCTGATGTTACTCCTTGTAGTCGCCCTCATCATCACTTTCAGCTGCAGCCAGGATTGAGCTGTTCTCATCCAGTTCTTCCTCATCAAGCGCCAGAGTCTCAACCTGTTCAGGAACAACCGAAATGAAGTTGTTGTAGTCGGAACCTGCAACCTGGGGAAGAACCACCGCGTGCAAAATGACCGGTGCCACAGCGTCAAGGTCACGACGGCGAGCGCCCGGCTTAGCCTTCGAGTGGGGGTTGACCACGTAAATCACCAAAAGAGGAACGTTTCCTTCGACGAAGCGTAGTGCCAACTGCTTTGCGCGGCTCTTAGAAACCTTCAGGGCCTCGAGAGTGTCTTCGTTTAGCTTTCCTGCGTTAGCGAGAATCTTGAAGTCCAGAATCGGAGTCTCACCCACAGCAAGAGCACCCAGGTCCGCGATACCGTCATCAGCCGGGATGTCGTACGCACTACGAGTTGCCATACGAATGTCCAGACCAGCAAAGTTCTGCTGCGGCATATCCTTCTGGGTACCGGAGTAGACGACAACATTCCAGTCCTGGTCGGCGTACTTCTCAATCCACTCAACCAGCTTGTCCGAGCCAGCTTCGTAGTGCGAGGAGTGGGCCTTGAAGTCCTTGAAGTAGGACAGCACGACATCTACAGGCACGCCGGTGAAGAGGTAGCTACCGTTGTTCTTATCCTGCACTACCTCATGAGTGCTCGAGATAGAGCCAATGAGCGACTCGAATACCTGAATATTGTGGTTCAGGATTTCGGCGTTCTTCTCCTCGAAGCGAGTCAGCTGATGGAGCTTGCCGCTGTAATCGACGGTGAGCGCCTTGGCGTGACGCATCTTGTTCGCAGCGGTAACCTGTAGCGCCTTGGGGTGAGTACGAATCTTCACGCCAACGGTCTTAGGGGTGCTACCGACGATACGAATTTCTTCGCGAATCTCATCTTCCACACCGGCAAGGTGACGGTAATAGTCCTGAAGATCTGCAGTGGTCCACAGACGAATCAGGTCATCATAGCCGGGGCGGAAACCAAACCAGCGGCCCATCTGCAGAAGAGCATCGTAGGTCTTACTCGTCCTGAGGTAGTACGAGCTAATGAGGCCTTCAAGGGTCAGACCACGGGCGAGAGTATTACCGCCGATAACGACATAGGTGGCCGGTGAATCTGCGCTGTATTCCAGACGCTCTTCCGAGGAACCGTTATCCACAATGCACTTGGTCTCGCGGACAACCTGACCCACAGCAAGCTTCAGCTCATCCCATTCGGGGTAAATCTCTTCAGGGCGGATAGCCTGCATACGAGCAACTTCGCGCTCGTACAGACTCTGCATAGCATCGTTAATCTCAGGCTTACCGTAGTTTTCCTTCAGCGCTGAGATGTAATCCTCAATCACCTTCACCGCTTCAAAGTGAGTGTCAACCCTGTGCGAAAGGTGAATCAGCATTGAGCTGTGCTGCTTCTTCTGAGCACGACGACGACGAAGAGCCGTGGCAATCATAAACCACAGCACCGCATCTTCAAGGCTGGGAACCATCTCAGGCATGTAGTCCCCGCCGTCCTTACGAGTAGGAGGACGCAGAATTTTGGCTTCCTCAGTATCGATATCGCGCAATGCATCAATATCTACACCGTCGTTAAGGGTGCCGTCTTCGTCCTCGGTAGCCCACAGAGGGGTACCAAAAATACGGGACGCACCAATGTAGCCATTCGGGCGCTCCAAAGCGTAGATGAAGTCGGAGGGGTACAGGCCCGGGTAACGTTCGATGGTCTCACCCTCGGATTCCTCAGGATTAACCGGCTCTAGATACTCGGTGTAGCGGTCCTCATCATTCGGGTCCATCAGAACGTTTGCGAAGGGAGTCGCGGTGTACGCAACATAGGAGCCCTGCTGGACCTGGTCCCAAATCTGACGGAGAAGTCGGTTAATACCGGAGTAAGCTTCATCTTCCTTCGCAGTGTTGGGCGTTGCCTGGTCAGACTCATCATCAATGATGAGTACGGGAGTATCATCCAGCAGACCCTCACGGTTTGCGGCTTCCAGCTGCTTGAGCAGGTTGCCCAGACGACTGTAGTTCTTCTTCACCACTGCAAAAACAACACTATCCTTAGTGCGCAGAGCGTTGAGGAGAAGGCCAGAATCCGAAGAGATATCGCCCTTGACACTGGTCAGAGGGAAAACAGACTTCCCAGCATTCTGGAGCGCGGCAACAACATCGCCATCCAAACGTTCCTGAGTCTGACGACGCAGGTTGTTGTACATACCCGCCAAAACAATGACGAAACGGTAACCCTCATCAACTGCCTTAGTGATAACCGCCGAGAAGTTCGCGGTCTTACCGGACTGCACGTAGCCGACAACAAGGCCCTTGTGGGTCAGATTCTTCGTAGCGGGATCGGCAAGAAGACCGACAACTTTGCCGGATTCCTGGTGAATAGTGGACGTGCCGTCCTCGCCAATCTTCTCGGTAAGCTTCCTACGCAGGTGGCTCCATCCGGCAGTATCGGGCTTTGCAGCATCGTACCAGTGGTGGTAGTCTTCCTTGGCCGTAGCGGCCTCATCGAACTCGCCCTTGGCGTTCGCGGCTTCACGTTCCTGAATGCTACGAAGTGCCTTCTCGTAGACAGGAACGATTGCGTCTTCCGGAATACCCGCGGCAACCATACCGTCAATTACCTGGCGGCATGCATCTTCATACGAGATGAGTTCACGCGCAGCAGTGTCATAAATCTGCTGTTCCGGCTTGGAAATTTCCTCAGCCATTTTTCTCCTCATTGAAAAATAGAGATGTGAGTGATTACAGGAGCCGTTGTTTAGCTTCCTCTGTGAGTTTAGCACTCGTTCTCACACGTCAGCACAGGTTTTCGTCATTACTATGAGCCAGGTATGTTCAAGTTCGGTTTGTAGACTCTTTATTGCACGCACAACGCCCTAACTATGCTCTGCCTAGCCCGTCACTGAATCCAAGATACGGGCAAAGCTGCTAAAATTGGTGTTTTTATTTAAAATTTTCAGGTACACCTCAACACCCTACGAGTACACGTAGGTACTTGATATTTTCGACACTCGGAGAACCTTATGGCTGAGAAGCACACATCATCCTCACCCACAACCTACAAAATGGGTGAGCTCTTCTGTGGCCCCGGCGGCATTGCCCTGGGCGCGCACAACGCTGCCGATAAGGTTCCCGGAATCAAGGTTAAGCATGCCTGGGCTAATGACTACGACCCCACGACTGCAGATACCTACCGCGAAAACACTCCCGGTGCTTCTGAAGAGACCGTGTACGTTGGTGATGTCCGTGAGCTCGATACCGACGCGCTACCCCCGATTGATGGTTTTGCGTTCGGTTTTCCCTGCAATGACTTCAGCCTCGTAGGAAAGCAGAAGGGCCTAGACGGTACCTACGGTCCCCTCTATTCCTACGGAATCAACGTGCTCAAGAGTCACAAGCCTGAATGGTTCGTGGCAGAAAACGTGGGTGGTCTCTCCGGTGCTAATGAAGGCCTTGCGTTCCCCTACATCCTGCGTGAAATGCAGCGTGCAGGGTACACCGTTGTCGCTCACAAATACCGCTTCGAAGAGTACGGCCTCCCCCAGGCTCGACACCGCATCATTATCGTAGGCCTGCGTAATGACATTGCCGCGAAGGGTGCAGAGTTCAAGGTTCCAGCTCCTACCACTCTTGAACCTTCAAAGATGCGCACCTCTAAACAGGCGATTACCGAACCGCCCATCCCCGAGTGGGCAACCAACAACGAGCCGACCCGTCAGTCTGAGGTGGTGAAGCAGCGCCTCGCCTACATCAAGCCCGGCGAGAACGCTTTCAACGCTACCGATATGCCCGAGGAGCTACGTCTCAACGTGCGTGGCGCTAAGCTCAGCCAGATTTATAAGCGTCTGGACCCCAATAAGCCTGCGTACACCGTCACCGGCTCCGGTGGCGGCGGAACGCACATCTACCACTGGGAAGAGCCCCGCGCACTCACCAACCGCGAGCGCGCACGCCTGCAGACTTTCCCTGACTGGTACAAGTTCATCGGCAGCAAGGAGAACGTACGTCGCCAGATTGGCATGGCGGTTCCTCCGGACGGTGCGCAGGTCGTGTTCGAGGCTCTTTTCAAGACTCTTGAAGGAATCCCCTACGAGAGCATTGAACCGAATATTGATGTAGAGAAGCGCATTCAGGCTATGGAAGATAGGCTCGAGGCAGATAAAGAAGACACTCTTTTCTAGGTAAAAGAAGGACGTATTCCCGTGGAAATTTATTCGTCACTCATGGGCGACAACCTCGCTGAGCTTGTTCTCCAATCGCCGTATCCTCAGGACGATTGCGCCGGGCACGAGCTGTGGGCGGTTACCGGGTATATCTCGCGAACTACCATTCTCAGCGCCCTGTATCAGGCTGACTTTACCCCCGGACGACGCTCTAAGGAGGGTGGTCATTGGGGTGAGATGAGCAAGTTTACCCCGACCTCGACCACGCCTAAGATTCATCTTCTGATTGGCATGGCACGAGACGGTGCAGTGAGCATTACGACTCATGAAATCCTCAAGGGCTGGGTCAAGGCTAGTCGCGGGTACCTGGATATTCGTTACCCAGATCCTCGCGTCTCTCCCCTGGTGCATACCAAGCTCTACGCTTGGGCGCAGAACGGCTCTTTCGATATTGCCTATGCTGGCTCAGCTAACCTGTCGACGGATGGTCTCAACATTGGTCGTGACCCTTCGGAATGTCAGCAGGAAAACATTCTTGTGCCGGTGTCGGTGGAGTATGCGGAGAACTATATCGATACGCTTTTCGGCGCTTCGCTGAGCTGCACCGACCCTGTGGTTGATTCTCTCTTCACCTTCCCTGAAGCGCCTGCGGACGTCCTGGCGAATAAGTCCCTGCCTCCGGTTCCTCCGCTCCCCGAGCCTGAGACGGAACGTGAGGAACGGCTGAAGGACTTCTCCTCCATCAAGCTGTACCTCTACAGCCATGCGGGTAAGGGTTCTTCGTACAACTGCGGTTCCGGCATTAACTGGGGTCTGCGAGATATCCGAGCCAATAAGGATGAAGCCTACTTTGCGGTTCCCGCGAACATTGGGCGGTCCAACTTCTTCCCTGTGAAGAACACCCCCATTGTGGTGCACTGCGATGACGGCGAAGACCTCATCATGCGCGTTGCCAGTGGTTCCGACCGCTGCGGTAAGGACATGTCAACCATCCCGAATTCCGAACTTGGCTCTTATATTCGTAAGCGCATGGGTCTCGACGAGGGTACCAAGGTCGGCATTCGCGAACTGCTCGATTACGGTCGAACCTACGTCACCATCAGCCGCACCTCTGAGGGCAACTACTATCTGGATTTCTCGCCCGAGGCTGCAGAACCTGATGAGTTTGCGATGCAGACCCCCGAGATTCTCAACGAGTTTTCCCACGAGGACGACTAGCGCCCCTGGCTGGCGCCCCCCCCCAGATGCGGCGAAGCCCCCTTGTGCCGGTTCTTAGTTGAACCGGGGCAAGGGGGCTTCGTCGTATCAGCCTCGTTCTGTCAGTTCTGTTAGCTCAGCCGGTGAGGTTAGCGCGGCTGGTAGGCGCGGGCACGCTCAGCGCGAGCACGGCGCGCCTCCGCATCCTGCAGGACCGGCACCAGCATACGCACCACCTGGCCCATGCCACGCAGCACCAAGTTCAGCCACAAACCCACAGACCACACCGCCGCCACACGCGGATGCCCCGTGCGCACCCACCGCACACCCAGAAAAGACAGCGAATAGTACAGCAGAAGCAGTAGCGACTCACGGAAGCGGTGCACCTGCCGAAGGAGAGGGTTCTGAGGAAGCTTCATCATGCCTCCCAGTATACCCACCGGAACCCCTCGCCGGGGCTCCCCCGCACTACCCGTAATAGTCGCGAATCGTCACCGTCTTCAACCCGCGCCGATCCAACAACGCCCGAATACGGTCCAGCTCAGACACCACACCCCGATAATTCAAATGCCCAATCACAATATGCTGAGCCAACGCATACTTCTCCGCATAGGCATACACCTCAGCCGAAGAAATATTAGACGAATCCGCCAACGACCCGTACCACAGAACCGGGCGCGTAAAACCACACGACGCCGCAGCCGCCAACACGCGCGCATCATAATACCCGTACGGCGGGCGGAAGTACGGCTTCGAAGACACCCCAAACAGGCGCCTAATCTCCTCATCATTACGGGTCAACTCCTGAACAATCTGCTCATCCGTCAGGCTCGTCAACGCCGCATGACTATACGTATGGTTCGCAATCTGCAACTGGCCGCTCTTCACCAGCGGCAACAACAGGTCACGATGCTGCCTAAACGCCGGGTACTGACCGTTGATAAAGAAGGTGAGGCGCGTGCCGGTACGGTGTGCGAACTCCGCGTAGGCGCGTACCACCTCCGGGTCGGCGCCGTCATCGACCGTCCACGCAATATACTTGCCCTCACCGGGCAGGCCGGTCTGCGGGCCGGTCCAGGCACGAGCTTCGGGAACCGGGTTCGACGAGGTCGCAGTCGCAGAAGCGGTCTTAGATGCCGCGGCAGTCGGGGATGGGGTACCCGTTGCGGAGCCAGATGCGGAGGGGGCAGCCGCCGAGCTTGCCGAAGGGGTCGAAGAAGGGCTCGCCGACGCACTACCGGACGGGCTGCTCGATGGGGTGTTCGACGGGGTACAACCGGTGAGGCCAAGACCCAGCACGCCGAAGCTCACCGCGCCCAGGCCAAAGGTACCAACGTGTTGTAAGAGTTCCCGTCGCCCCATGGAGGCGCGGGCAGAGGCGCCCGATACCATGTGGTCAGTAACGGGGTTGACGATAGCGGATTGACGAGGAGCGATAGGTGTTTCTGGGTGTGGAACAGTGTTCATATTACGAGTGTATGATGAGACCACTGTTAGCTATCGAAAAATTCAAAATATTACTTAATGATTAACAACTGCGCCATTAAAGAACCTCTACGTACTTTCAGTCCCCTCACTCACCGAAGACCACGCTCAGCGCACTAAGCTACCCCCGCCAGGCAATCCAGGTACAGCTCCAGCTACAGCGCAAGGTGCAACTCTAGGTAAGTACAGCGAGGCCCCTCCCCCAGAACACGTTCACAACGCGCCCGGGAAAGGGGCCTCAATATATAAAGTTCACGCAATCGTACTGCCAAGTACGCAGATACGATCAAGTACGCGGAGAGAAACCTACTCAGTTTCCGAAGCTTCCGGCTGCTCCGCCTTAGCAGAGTCCAGCGCATTCAGTGCCTCCAGAGCCGCAGCCTCCGCAGCCTCTTCGGCGTCCGCCTCAGCCACACGCTCAGCATCCGACTCAGCAGAAGTCACTGCCGTCGGGTTCGTCAGAACCTTCACACCCATGCTGCGCAGCGCATCCGTATTCGTGATTGTCTCGTCATTATCAATCAGGTATACCTTGTACCCGTCATTCCGCAGGCGACGCATCAGCTCCAGGAGCATGCTCTGAGCGACCTCATCCACCGCGTACACGCGAGTCACATCCAGGGCAACCTTGGAACCCTCCATCGGGGATTCCACAATCTCACGAATCACGCGCTCCACACCCGCAAAACGGATGCGGCCCTGCAACTGAATCAGACGCATAGACTCATCGCCCGAACCAATCTGGTAGTTCGCGCGCAACGCCGAACGAGCCACCGTCGGCACGTTCATCACGTGCATGCCCATGTCATCCGAGAACTGCTCGAACAGCTCCACACCGCGCACACTGTTACCGTGACCGTCAAGGCGCGGCGAG
Source organism: Rothia sp. HMSC069D01 (assembly GCF_001810135.1). Classification (NCBI taxonomy): domain Bacteria; kingdom Bacillati; phylum Actinomycetota; class Actinomycetes; order Micrococcales; family Micrococcaceae; genus Rothia; species Rothia sp. HMSC069D01. Next base: position 179,033 of record NZ_KV800108.1, on the reverse strand, counting down.
AACGTCGCCACACCCAGCTGACCGGGCACCGCACCAATGATGCCGCCGCCCACGCCGCTCTTCGCCGGCACACCCACCTGGGTCGCCCAGTCACCCGCAGAGTTATACATGCCGCACGTGAACATGACGCTCAGCACCTGACGCACCACAGTCTTAGGAACCACCTGCTCACCCGTCACCGGATGCACACCATAGTTCGCCAAAGTTGCCGCCATCAACGCCAAATCCTTGACCGTCACCATCAGCGAGCACTGGCGGGTATAACCCTGCACCGCCACGGTCGGGTCACCGGTCAGGATGCCGTGGCCGCGCAGCATGTGCGCAATCGCGTAGTTGCGGTGCGCGTGCTCCAGCTCAGACTCGTACACGCGCTCATTCACCGACAGGCGACGGCCCGCAAACGCAGACAGACCAGAAATGACGCGCTCCATGCGCTCGCCCTGAGTCGCACCGGGAGGACCCACCAGCGAATGGGTAGTAATCGCGCCCGCGTTAATCATCGGGTTCAGCGGCTTACCGGAGCCGTCCTCCAGGGACAGCTCGTTGAACGGCTCACCGGAAGGCTCCACGCCCACCTTCGCAAGCACATCATCATAGCCGCGGTCCGCGAGCGCGAGGGCGTACACGAACGGCTTAGAAATCGACTGAATCGTGAACTCCACATCGGAGTCACCGGCGGCGTACTGCTCACCATCAACCATGGCGATAGACGCGGCAAGCTTGTCCGGGTCCACGGCGGCAAGTTCCGGAATGTAGTTTGCCAACTCACCGGAGGTATCAGAAGCGACCGACTCGAGGGTCTCGGTCAGGTAAGTGGCAATAGGTGAATGCATAGTGTTCCGTATCTGCTGCTAATCGTGGTTGTTCTCGTCAAAAATTCCAGGATGCGCCCGCCCGCTGTTCCGTTTCAGCTATTCCGTTTCAGCTGGGCTGAGGCGCTCATCGTTGCAGGCTACCGCGACTGCCAAACTAAAGAGCCAGCCAGCGGACCTGTCAAAGTGTGCGGGTGAGGAGCACCTTTTGCTCCCTAAAGAGTGTATCTTTTGCATAGTTGAGCCACCAAATATAACGGTTGCCTCTCCCCCGCTATCTCTGGTTCTGGTACCTGTTCTGGCTTGCTATTTCTGCTCTATCTACCGCGGCGGGCAGACCTGCCGGCGAAGCATGGGCAAAATCTACGCGAGGCAAAACCTACGCGAGGCAAAACCTACGCGAGCCAGCCTACGGGTGGCGAATCGAAGCCGGCTCACGACCACCCAGCTCGGCGGTCTCCAGCTGGAAGGTCGAGTGCTCAACCGACACCTCAAAATGGCTCGCCACACACGAACGGATATGGTCCAGAATCGTCACCGCAGACCCGTCATGGAAGCATGAATCGGCAACCACCACGTGCGCGGTCACCACTGGCAGACCGGTCGCCACCATCGAGGCGTGCACATCGTGCACCTCTACAACGCCGTCAACGCGCAGCATGTGCTCACGCATCGCGTCCAGGTCCAGGCCGTCCGGGGTGAACTCCATGAGCACCGCCGTGGTCTGCTTCATCAAACGCATCGCACGCGGCACAATCAGCGCCGCGATGAGCAGGCCGGCAAGGGCATCCGCCTGGTAGAAGCCGGTCAGCCAAATCACGATAGCTGCCACAATCACACCCAGCGAACCCAGGGCGTCATTGAGCACCTCCAGGAACGCGGCACGCATATTGAAGTTCGCGTTCCTCGCCGTAGCCAGCACCGCAATACCAATAGCGTTCGCCACCAGGCCAACCACACCAAAAATCAGCAGCTCGGTGCCGGGCACCTCCGGCGGGGCGAACAGGCGATGCACGCCCTCCACCGCCGTGTAGATACCCACCGCCAGCAGCAGCACCGACTGCCCGAGGGCGGCAAGCACCTCAATGCGGCGGAAACCCCACGTACGGCGGGACGTTGCCGGGCGCGTCATCAGCGAAGCCGCCGTGAGCGCCACCAGCAGTCCGGACGCGTCCGTAATGGCGTGCGCCGTATCGGTCAGCAGGGCAAGACTTCCCGTGACCAACGAACCAATCGCCTGCGCCAACACAATAACGACCGCCAGACTGAACGCAATCAGCAGGCGCGGACGCATCGAGGCGGCGTCCTCCGGGCTCGGGGCATGCGAATGGTCGTGGTGATGCCCGTGATGCCCGCCGTGGCCGTGATGTGCGTGCGCTCCCATGAGTGACTCCTCAACTATGAACTGTGTTGTTGACTATCGAGAGTTATCGGCAGATAGCAAAATCGCCCGATTCACAAGAACCGGGCGACAAGCTCCTCAACCGAGGAAAACGTGGAGATAAGGGGACTCGAACCCCTGACCCCCTGCATGCCATGCAGGTGCGCTACCAGCTGCGCCATATCCCCATATTCTGTTAGTGACCTCAACGAGGCAACATGAATATATTACACACACCACGGACAGCGATGCAAACCAGCGCACCCAAAAATCCAAAAAGTTCCCGGCGGGTAAGCCAAAGGCTAAGCAAGAAGGGCGGACCCCGCGGCACCATACAGCGCCAGCAGAGCCCACCCCTCATCAGCTAAAAATCAAGCAGAAGCCTATGCCTCATCCTGAGCGGGAATGATGCGTGCAGCATCTTCCTCAGTCTCACCCTCAATGTCGAAGGGAGCCTCGTTCTCAACCCCCAGCTCAATACGCGGGGCCTCAGCCCACAGACGATCCAGAGCGTAGAACTCGCGGTCCTCCTCATGCTGAACATGCACGACAATATCGCCGAAGTCCAGCAGAATCCAACGACCCGAGGAACGACCCTCACGGCGGACAGGCTTCAAGTCAGCCTGCTCACGCAGAGCGTCCTCAACCTCATCCGCAACAGCGTTCACGAGGCGCTCATTGTGGGCAGAAACCACCAGGAAGCCATCAATCAGACCCATCGCGTCGGATGCATCCACAGCGAACAGGTTCGTTCCCTGCTTCTCCTCCGCAGCGCGGGCGGCAATGCGCAGAGCCTCAATCGAGGACTGTGCAGCAGTCATATTTTCCTTCCTTGCCGGCAGAACACCCGCCGGCAGCACCCCGCAACAGGGGTGCATTGTTCACGGCCTACTTAGGGCCAAAAATCATAATCAGACCAACAACGACCAGGGCGAGCAACAGCACAATCCACAGCCACGCCAGGGAGGCCTTCTGCGCAGGCTGCAGAACCTCTTCAGCCTTCTCAACAGCGCCCTTAGAAGCGGACTCCTTGGAAGCCTCAGCGGAAGGTACCGGAGCAGACTTGGACTCAGCAGACTTGGACTCGCCGTCTTCTGCGGCTTCCTCAGACTCTTCAGCGTCCTCGGTAACCTCTTCAACCAGAGCAGCCGACTCTTCGGGATCCTGACGATCCACCATGCGCTGCAGCAGCTCCTCAACCTCATCCGGGCTCAGAGCAACAGTCGGGTCGCCGTCCACCGAATCCACGGTATCCCCTGCGGAGGCGCTATCCAGCACGCTCAGGTCAAGACCCTGCGCGTTCACGGCGCTCACACGGGTGGGTAGCTCGTCAGCAGACTCTTCAACCTCGACAGCCTCAACGGTCTCTTCCTCAGCGGTCTTTCCCTCAGCGGAAGCGACCTCGGTCTCCTCAACCTCAGCGACGGAGCTGTCCAGCTCCTCAACTTTCGGCTCATCGCGCACCAAGTACTGGTGCAGCTCGGGTTCCGGCTTCTCCTCCTTAACCACGGCAATGACCGGGATCGAAGAAGTCATCGGGTTATCCACCGCGGAGGGGCTAGTCGCATCCACACGGTTCTGCGCGATCTCTTCGGGGCGAAGAACACGCAGGCTACTGGTCAGAGGAGCAGGCTCATGCAGCTTCTCCTCATCGTTCGCCTCAGTGTCAATCTTGCCCTGAGCCGCCAACGCCGCAAAACGACGCTGAACAGCCAAAACCTGCGGGTCAATAGCGTCCGTATGAATCACGGAGCCCATGTTCGCAACAGGCTTCGCGGGCTCACCGCGGCGGTTCGCACGCAGGTACTCGGCAACTTCTTCACGGTAACGGGCAAGACGGCGCGGACCCATCACCTTAGTAGGCGGCGGCACCTCAATGCCGTCCTCGGTCACGTACGTCTCGTAGAGGTACGCTTCGTCCTCGCTATAGGGCTTCGAACCCGTAGCTTCACTCATGTGTTCCCTCATTATTCGTAGATTGGGGTGCCTGCCCAGACTCATCTTTCACGTGAGGCAAGCCGTCACGGTACGCCGTCAAAGCGTCCTTCTTGTACAGGCCGTACTTAGCAATGTACTGCACCACACCATCCGGCACCAGGTACCAGATGGGGGCATCTTCAGCTGCGCGGCGACGAATATCGGTCGAAGAAATCGCCATCGCAGGAATCTTCAGGGTCGTAATATGACGACCCTCAGCCAGCGGCGGATCCAGCTCATGATCGGGGCGGGTCACGCCCACAAAAGTCGCCAAATCCCACAGCTTATGGGCATTGCGCCAGGTCATAATCTGGCTGATCGCGTCCGCACCGGTAATGAAGAACAGGTCAGCATCCGGGCGCAGGGCACGCAGCTCGTTAAGCGTATCAAAGGTGTAGGTGGCGCCGCCACGGTCAATATCAATACGGCTCACCGTAAAACGAGGGTTCGACGCGGTCGCAATCACCGTCATCAGGTAGCGATGCTCAGCGTCACTCACGTGCCGCTCCCCCACCTTCTGCCAGGGCTGACCGGTCGGAACGAAAACGACCTCGTCCAGGTCGAACACGGCGGCAACTTCACTAGCCGCCACCAGGTGTCCGTGGTGAATCGGGTCAAAAGTTCCACCCATCACGCCCAGACGCACCCGACCGGGGGTACGCGGGGGAATCGACTCGGTGCTCGGGGCACCAAAATCAAGGTGAACAGGTTGGTCAGTCACAAATGCCGTCCTTGCTGGGACAGAGACCGCACCACGGCAACTTAAAGAGCCACCACAGGTGCGGATGCGGGCAGGTACACAGAAGGTACGCAACACCGAAAACGGTGCCCGCGTACATTCCCCTCTATGCTACCTGCTTACGGTCAAAAACACCGAAATGACGGGGGTGAGCTAAGCCGCCAGTGGAATACCCAGCCAGCACGCCCAACCACAAGTTCTCCACAGGCTCACCCGCGTGTTCTGACACGCACATCCGGCTCGAGCGGCAACCACAGAACCTACAAGAAAGCACCGCACGCAAAAGAAAGCGCCGCGCACCGGAGCCAAACCCCGGTACGCGGCACCACTCACTGTCTATGAAACAGCTGTCTAGGCAACAGCTAACGCTTCAGCTATTAGTCCTCGACGTTCGGCATGTCGATATTCTCGTCGACCTTGCCTTCCTTCAGCTTCTTGCGGTACTCAACCGACTCGGTCCACACGCCTGCAGCGCGCTCGGACTCCAGCTCGGCACGAGCCTCCGCCTTCGCGTCCATACGCTCCTTGTACTCCACACGCTTCTGCGCACGAGTCGGGCGAATGATCTCTTCCAGACGAGCGTCCGTACCACGCGGGGAGGACAGCAGCTCAGCGCCACCGACCATGGTCGGCTCCCAATCGAAGATCACCGAGTTGTCGTTCTCACCAATCACCACGGCGTCACCGGCGCGAGCACCAGCCTTGAACAGCTCATCCTCAACGCCCAGGCGCGCCAGGCGGTCCGCCAGGTAGCCGACAGCCTCATCATTATTGAAGTCAGTCTGCTGAATCCAACGCTCAGGCTTCTCACCAATCACGCGGAACAGCGGCTCAAGGTTACGCTCCTCGCGGCGAATAGTGAACTCCTGCTTCTTCTTACCGCGGAAGCCCTTCGGGCGAACCACAGGAGCCTCAACAACCACGCGCTCCGCTTCCTTCTCGGCAGCGGCACGAGCCACACGGTCCTCCTCAACGAGCTGTGCCATCGCAAAGATCAGGGGCTTCAAACCCTCATGGGAAGCCGTCGAAATCTCGAAGACCTTGAAGCCCATCTCCTCAAACTCGGGGCGAACAAACTCAGCCAGCTCACGAGCCTCAGGAACGTCAATCTTATTGAGCACCACAATCTGCGGACGCTCATGCAGCGGCACGGTCACACCCGCAGTCGGGTCAACCTCATAGTTCTGTAGCTCGCCGCGAATCACCTCAAAGTCACTGATCGGGTCGCGGCCCGGCTCCAAAGTAGCGCAGTCAATCACGTGCACCAGAGCCGAAGAACGCTCCACATGGCGCAGGAAGCGGTGACCCAGACCGCGGCCCTCCGAAGCGCCCTCAATCAGACCCGGAACATCCGCGACGGTGTAGCGAACATCGCCCGCCTGCACCACGCCCAGGTTCGGGATCAAAGTGGTGAACGGGTAGTCAGCAATCTTCGGACGCGCCGCAGAAATCGCAGCAATCAACGAAGACTTACCCGCCGAGGGGTAACCCACCAGAGCCACATCCGCAATGGACTTGAGCTCCAGAACAATATCAGCTTCTTCACCGGGGGTGCCCAGCAGAGCAAAACCGGGAGCCTTACGCTTAGCCGAAGCCAACGCAGCGTTACCCAGACCACCCATACCGCCACGGGCAGCAACGTACTCGTCGCCCACACGCAGCAGGTCAGCCAAAACATTACCCTCGCGGTCCTTCACCACAGTACCCTGCGGCACGGTCAGAATCAGGTCCTCACCGTTAAAGCCGTGGTGCATATCGCCACGACCAATATCGCCATTCGGGGCGTGCTGGTGCGGGCTGTGGTGGTACTCCAGCAGGGTCGTGGTCTGGTTATCCACGCGCAGAATCACCGCGCCACCATTACCACCGTTACCGCCGTTAGGGCCGCCCAGGGGCTTAAACTTTTCACGTCGCACGGAGACGCAGCCGTTACCTCCGCGACCGCCAGATACATGTAAGACCACGCGGTCCACGAATTCTGCCACGGGTTCTCCTTATCTTGGAAAATCTTCACTTCGCCACCGCACGGCACACACCCATCATGCTGCGGATGCGGCGGCAGGCGCGACCGGGTTGGGGTGCGCCTCATCGTGGAGCCCAGCACAGGCGGGCATCCACGGCATTCGAGGTCATAGCGAGAGGGGGTAGACTAACGCCTACCCCCTCTGCCCTAGCGGTGAGTATTACTCAGCTGCTGCCAGGATGTTAACGACCTTGCGGCCCTTGCGGGTACCGAATTCGACGGTGCCTGCTGCCAGAGCGAACAGGGTGTCGTCGCCACCGCGGCCAACGTTCAGGCCGGGGTGGAAGTGGGTGCCGCGCTGGCGAACGAGAATCTCGCCTGCGTTGACGGACTGGCCGCCGTAGCGCTTAACACCGAGGTACTGGGGGTTCGAGTCACGGCCGTTACGGGTGGAGCTTGCGCCCTTCTTGTGTGCCATTCTGTATTCCTACCTTAGGGTTTGAATTCCGGTCGTTTCGATTACGCGTTGATAGCGGTAATCTTGACGGTGGTCAGCTCGGCGCGGAAGCCCTGACGCTTCTTGTAACCGGTCTTGTTCTTGTACTTCTGAATAACAATCTTCGGACCGCGCAGGTCCTCAACCTTCTCAGCAACAACCTTGGCGGAAGCCAGGGACTTTGCATCAGCGGTGACCTTGTCACCGTCGACGAGCAGCAGCACGGGCAGCTCGATGGTGCTGCCGGGCTCGCCTGCAACACGGTCAAGGGTAACGAGGTCGCCTACGGAAACCTTCTCCTGGCGGCCGCCAGCGCGTACAATCGCGTATGCCACTATGGGACTCACTTTTCTCGACAACTTGCTTCTTGGATCTCACACGAATGAGCAGCCTGCGCTTTCATTGCTGTGCGCCCTCCCCCGCCAGTCGAATGACCGCGAATAAGGAGGAACGGCCCGTGCGTTCCGGCGGGATTGCCCGCCGAAGCCAACACGCGAGGCTCACCGGTGGTGTCTCTCTCCCGCACGTTTCGACTCAGCCGAATACTCGACCACGCCGAAGACGATGCGGGTGGGAGCGGTGTCTCCCGCTGGCCCTGCGTCGATAGGGCTTCACTGAGATAAACACCAGTCCTTAAGGATACGGCATGATCTACGCGCCGCGCAATAGATAAATTTACGGATTATCCGCAGACACCACGTGATGCTCCTCTAATACTGCACCGCACTCTTAGTAGCGCCTTTAAAATGACGCAGCACACGCACAGAAAAAAATAGCCTCGGTAGGGAAGTTCCGGCTCGCCCTACCGAGGCTATCTCATATACACACACCATCGGAATTCCGATGATCGGAAGCTAAAGACTAATCGTCCTTACCTTCACGCTTAATGTCGGCAGCGGCAACGCCAATGCCGAACAAGACAGGGGCCGAAGCGTCATCAGCCACCGGAGCCACATCCGCAACAGAAGCGGAAGCAACCACGGAACCCTCAGCACGCTCGGAAGCGTCCACGGTCACGACCTGAGCACCGGCACCGGCGCTCGAAGCCGCACGGCGAGTGCGACGCTTACGCGGGGTCGAACCGGGCACCTGAGCCGCAGGCGTCTGATCCTCAACCGGAGCCTCAACCGCTGCGGGAGCTGCGCCCACCACACCGGTCACAGCCGGAGCACCAATCACGCCGGTCACAACCGGGCGAGACTCAGACTTCTCAATCTTATCAGCCTTTGCGGGTGCCTGCTCGGATGCCACGCTCTGCTCAGCTGCCTTCTCGGCACGCTTCTCATCAGCGGCACGACGAGCACGGCGGCGGGAGGCACGCGGAGTCTCACGAACATCCTCGATGCGCAGGTCCTCACGCTCAACACGCTTGGACTCCTGAGCCTTCTGCACACCCGAGTTTACCTCAGCGGAGGTTGCCTCAGCGTTCTGCTGCTCAGCGTTCTTCCAATCAGCGTTCTGGCGCTTGGACGAACGACGCTCTTCCGAACGATCCTCACGGCCCGAACGGAACGACTCACCCTCAGTGCGGGCAAGACGGCCAGCCTTCTGAGAAGCACGAGCCTTCGCCTCGCCGGCGCGAATCGCCTCGAAACGATCCGAGGAGCGGCTAAAGCGCGGGTCGAGCTCCGGGTCGACGTGGTGCTCGTCCTCCAGCGCACCCGCGCCGGAATCCTCAACAGCGGCAATATCCGCATCGGTCAGCTCGCGGCGCTTACGGTTACGAGAAGACTTCTTCTCGCCACGCTTGGACGAACGACGCTCCTCAGAACGGTCCTGATCAGAACGTTCCTCAGCAGAATCCTTCGAGGAATCCTCAGCGGACTCCTCCACACGGTCAAACGCGCTCGCCAGCTGCTCCAGGGAGAAACCACCCTGCTCACCAATCCAGTTGCCCTCGGTGACCTCAGCGACCTTGTCCTCACGCTGAGCAACCTCCGCGTGAGCCTGCTCGCTGGCAGCCTCGGCAATACCCTGAATCTCCTGCTCAAGCGAAAGCTCAGCGGTCTCCGCGCGGCGCGAACGCTTGCGACGCTTACGCTTCTTACGGGTCGAAGCAGTCTCCTCCGAAACGTCCTCGCTCTGAGCGGATGCGGCAGCCACCGCAGCCATAGCGTTACGGCGCTCAGCCTTCTTCGACTCCAGAGCATCCTGCTTCTGCTGGTCACGAGAATCCTCGCGGGCAGCGGCACGGCTACGCTTACGGTCATTACGCTCATGGCGGTGGATGTAATCCGACGCGCCACCGCTACGACCGCTCAGCGGCTGATCGTGAACCACCAGGCCACGGCCGGCACACTGCTCGCAGGGCTCCGAGAAGACCTCAAGCAGACCGGTACCCAGGCGCTTACGGGTCATCTGAACCAGACCCAGCGAAGTCACCTCAGCCACCTGATGCTTGGTACGGTCACGGCCCAGGCACTCAATCAGGCGACGCAGAACCAGGTCACGGTTCGACTCAAGCACCATGTCAATGAAGTCAATGACGATAATGCCGCCAATATCGCGCAGACGCAGCTGACGGACAATCTCCTCAGCAGCTTCCAGGTTGTTCTTGGTGACAGTCTCTTCCAGGTTGCCGCCGCTACCGGTGAACTTACCGGTGTTCACGTCCACCACAGTCATGGCTTCGGTGCGGTCAATCACCAGCGAACCACCCGAAGGCAGGTACACCTTACGGTCCAGTGCCTTCGCCAGCTGCTCGTTAATGCGGTAGTGATCGAAGAGGTCATCCGCGGAATCCCACTTCTGCAGGCGGGAGACCAGGTCCGGCGCCACGTACGTCACGTACGCCTCAATGGAATCCCAGGCGTTCTCGCCCTGAACGATCATCGCGGTGAAGTCCTCGTTGAAGACGTCACGTACGGTCTTAATCATCAGGTCAGGCTCCTGGTAGAGCATCTCCGGAGCCAGCACCTTACGGGAGTTAGCCTTCTCCTGAATCTCTTCCCACTGCGCACGCAGACGGTTAATGTCGTGGGTCAGCTCCTCCTCAGAAGCACCCTCCGCCGCGGTACGAACAATCACGCCAGCACCCTCGGGCAGCTTGTCCTTCAGAATCTTCTTCAGGCGAGCACGCTCAGTGTCAGGCAGCTTGCGGGAAATACCGGTCATCGAACCACCCGGCACGTACACCAGGAAGCGGCCGGGCAGGGAAACCTGGCTGGTCAGGCGGGCACCCTTGTGACCAATCGGGTCCTTGGTGACCTGCACCAGAACCGAATCGCCGGGCTTCAGGGCGTTCTCAATCTTGCGGGGCGCACCGTCCAGACCGGTGACATCCCAGTTGACCTCGCCCGCGTACAGCACAGCGTTGCGGCCGCGTCCAATGTCAACGAACGCAGCTTCCATGGACGGCAGAACGTTCTGAACCTTACCCAGGTACACGTTACCAATCAGGGAATCCTGCTGGGTCTTGGATACGAAGTGCTCAGCCAGCACGCCGTCCTCAAGCACACCAATCTGGATGCGGCCGTCCTTCTGACGAACCAGCATCTGACGGTCCACAGACTCGCGGCGAGCCAGGAACTCAGCCTCAGTCACGATGTGGCGGCGGCGGCCCAGGGAGCGGGACTCGCGGCGGCGCACACGCTTCGCCTCCAGGCGGGTAGAACCGCGCACACCGGTCACAGTGTTGGATGCGTGAGAGTCAGCCAGTCGCGGCGCACGCACCTTGGTGACGGTCTCAACGTCGTCATCAACGCCGCCCTCAATCTCAATATCTTCGGTACCGCGGCGACGGCGACGACGACGGTGGCTCGTCACCTCAGCCTCAGCGGCAGCCTCCTCACGGCGGCGCTCCATGCGCTCCTTACGCTTCTGCTCCTCGGCAGCGGCGCGGCGTGCCTCACGCTCCAGCTTGGCGGCAACAGCGAGCTCGCTCAGCTCCTCCGGCTCGGGTGCCATGAACAGCGGCATCGCACCCATGGGGGTACGCGAGCGCAGCTCCTGCAGCTTTTCGCGCTGCAGGTCGCTAATGGTCTTTACGGGCTCGGGAGCTACTTCAGGCTCCTCAGCAGACTCTTCTACTGCGGGTGCCTTGAGTGCAGCCTCTTCGGTTGCGGATTCCTCAACAGCTGCAGCAGCCTCGGCGGGCTGCTCTGCGGCAGGCTCTTCAGCGGGAGCTTCAGCCTTCTCAGCCGGTGCGGAGGTTACGACCTCAACCTTGGCGGTCTCTTCCTTCGCCTCAACGGCAGACTCGGCAGCGGGCTCAGCCGCCTTCTTCTCAGCAACCGGCTCAACAGACTCAGCGGCGGGGGCAACAACTTCCTCCACCTTAGCGGTCTTCTCAACGGTCTCAACCTTCGCGGTGTTCTCCACGACAGCAGGCTCAGCAGCCTTCTTCTCAGCAGCCTCAAACAGGCTATCGAGGGTAGAAGCGACCTCGGTCTCAGACGTAGCGGGAGCGGCAACCTTCGGTGCCGGCGCGTGCTTAGCCTTAGCGTTACGCAGGTTGGTCAGGCCAGCAGCAATCGCCTCATCCAGGGGAACCTCAGGAGCCTTCTCCTTCTTCGGGCGACCCGGACGGCGGCGCTCAGTACCCTGCTGGGCGTCAGAGCTCTCACGAACATTCTTACGCAGAGTTTCACGGGTCTCTGCAGAGGCGTTCTTCTCCTCCGCGAGGGCATTCAGCGCCTCAAAAACCCCAAGTTCGACGTTCTTCTCGTCAGACATTAATCTTCTTTCGTTACACCCTGCTCCGCACCGCAAGGATTTTAACAGCGCGCATACAGCGCAAAGCCTAGTTGCTGTCACCGCGGCTCAAGCCTCACCCTACGGTGCGCGTTCATCGCGGGCACTATCTCGTTCAGTGCTTCTGCCGTAGGGGGCGAGCGGGCGGAACGCAGAGCGCGCCGCGACGGTCACAGCCACCTCGCTCTCGAGCACGGCACGCTCACACCCTTCCTGGGTGCCCTGCCGGTCTTCGGGTTTCTTCGCCGAGGCGGGCGGCCCGCGCGGTGCGACAGTTATGCTCCGCGGCTTATAGCCGGCGCTCTTCGGGTACTCTCCCTCGATGCGTTGGTGGGGATCTTTATGCGCGTGCGGGGCGCACAAGACACCGTGTTCCATTATACCCGGTAGAGGGTACCTCTAAGCCACCCCGCCCATCCTATCTGGGCTCCACCTCCCGGCAGGATACGCGGGACACATTGCAGCGGGGCACATTGCGGCAGTCGTCTAGCGGGTACAGCAAAGCCGGGCGTGCCACTACGCATCACCCGGCTTCAAAAAACTTTCAGAGAAGGGACTAGTTCAGACCCAGCTCCGCATCGCGCGCCTCACGAGCCTGCTGAGCAAGCTTCGGGTCGGTCGGCAGGTACTCCGGACCGGAACCGGTCGCGAACGGAACACCCAGAATGAAAACAAACGGAGAAACCACCAGCAGAATCACCCACAGCAGCGAGAAGTGACCGGCGGTCAGCAACAGCAGGGCAGTCAGAAAAATAACGGCAGCAGCGCCCATTGCGGCAATTCCGGCAGTCTTCACGGTTCTCCTCGAAGGGGTATCAAGAATCTAGTGTCCAGCAGAACGGCAGGCAGTCAACGCCGCAGGCAAACCCCGCGGACGGCTCCAGCTGACGCCGCTCAAGAATATACCTGACCATTATACGCACCGGCGCCGCCTCCCCGCTGACCGCCGCCGGCAAAGTCACCGGCGCCTCCCCCGCTACCCGGCGCCCCAGCCCGGCGTATTCTGCCCGGCACGATCAGCCCGGCGTATTCTGCGCAGCCTCACCCACCCGCAGACGCAACAACGCCCCGGCACCAACAGGCACCGGGGCGTTGCACGTTCGGGGCATCAGCCCTCAAACCAAGCTCAGAGATGAACGCTTAGCGCATCATATTCACAATGACCTCAAAGAAGCGGATCACAATAATGCCGAAAATCAGGATCAGCCACAGGCTAATCGCAAACCAGGACCAGCCGCGAGCGCTCTCACGCATCGACTGCGACGCCGGAATAACACCCGCCGAAATATTGCGGACCGTGGTCTTTACAAAAAGCGTGATGGTCATAACCCACACGATCATGCAGAACAGGCACAGGGCATTAATCTGGAACGTCGTCTGGTACCACAGCCACATAATGAAGGCGGTCGCCGCAGCCAAACCAATGTTCATGCACACCCAGAACCACTTCTTAAACTGTGCACCCGCCATGATTGCGGCACCGATAGTCACCACAATCGAGAAGCCCACCAGACCAATGAACGGGTTCGGGAAGCCGAAAGCTTCCGCCTGCGGGGTGCGCATCACCGTGCCGCAGCTGAGCAGGGCGTTGATATCGCAGACCGTGGAGTGGCCGGCATCAATGTAAATCTGCAGGCGCTCGTACACCAGAATCGCTGAAGAAATGAGTGCGATCAGGCCGGCGCCAACCAGCCAGAATCCGAGCTGTCGGTCTGAGTAGCTGCCCGGGGTTCCCGCGTGCCCGTGCTGCGCTTCTTTTTCAGCGTGGGTGGGCTCGGTAGTACTCGATGCGGCGGTACTCATACGACTCCTTTAGATAGTGTTTTACGGTGATACTCACCGGCGCGGCATAGCCAGCACCCCGGAAGCAGTACCCCATTTATCCTAGCCTCTCACATTGCTCAATAGCACGCCATTAGCTTCTACATTTACTATATGACGCCTCAGATCATGCAAATAGGCGCATTTTTGTGACGTACCTTAAACACAAAAGCCCCGGAAGGAGCCCGCAACGTAGCGGCGGGCGGGACCTTCCGGGGCATGGTGCGCATGTTTTCTATGGCATTCGCCTTATCGACGCGCGGCGGCTCCCACGGCAACTACCGTGGAGCGCACAGACGGCACGTGAGGGCAGTGCGTTAGGGCAGCGGGTGGGTGTACGACTCGTCAAAGAACTGCTGCTCCAGCTCCACCGCGCGGCTAAAGAACTCGCGGGCACGCTGCGCATCCGACGGGCCCACACGGTCCAGTTCGCGGCGCAGGAAATCAACCAGCTCACGGAACTCCGGGTAGTCGTGCAGGGTAATCCACTCGTGGTGCACAAACGATTCGGGACGCTTGGCGGGAGCCTTCGACGCCCAATCCAGGTACAGGCCCTCGCAAACCACCAGCACCGACAGGATCGCCGCGTAGCTGCCGCTAGCCGCCGCGTCGAGGAAGAGACGCTTGAAGCCGGTGGTCGCCTCCGTATCGGGCATGGAGTCACGCTGATGTTCGGTCACGCCCAGAGTCTCAAAGCAACGCAGGAAGTAGGTGTTCTCATCGCCGGCAATTTCGCCCGCGAACTTGGAGAGGCGCAGACGACCCGCGAGAGTATCAGCGTTAGCAATCGCGCCACCAATCAGGGCGAGGAAGGTATCGAGGAAACGGTAGTCCTGCACCAGGTACCCCGCCATGACCTGCGGGGCGATTGAGCCGTCAAAAAGCTCAGCAACAAAACGGTGATTCGTGGCGGAAAGCCAGGTGGCGAGGTTCTCCTGACGCAGCGTCTCCGTGAACGAATCGGTGCCGATCAAATCGTTGAAGGGTGCGGGCATGATGGGTGCCTTTCACTATGTGGCATACCGTCGCTGGTATGCGTATGTGTGCGGGTGTGTTGGTGCGGCCTCAGGCGTTGGGGCCGGCGCCTCAGCGAATATAGCACCGTGACGCCAAGGCGTGCCCGGTTTTGCGCCCCCGGTGCCCACAATTTTTCGTTATTTTCGATTTATGGGTGGGTGGAGGCGGAAGATACCGGTTGCACTCGGGCGATTGGGGTTAGGTGAGAGCCCATGGGAACACGTGAGAAATCATGCGTTCGAGTGGGAGCACGAGGGCAGAGGCGCGAAAAGGCGGGGCACAAAAAACGGGGCGCCGCTCCCCCAGCCGGTAAAACCAACTAGGGGGCGGCACCCCGCCTTCTCATCAATAACCTCAGTGGGCTTTATTCGTCTTCGGAATCATCGTCACCGAAGAAATCATCGGTGTACGAGTCACCCAGCGGCAGACCCAGCGAATCCTCCAGCGAAGAACCCGCCGCAGACTCGCCACCCAGCTCAGCCATGATGCCGTCCAGCAGCTCATCCGGCTCAGCAGAGGCAGCCGCAGCCGCAGCGGCAGCCAGAGTCGAAGCCGACGCCGCACCCGCAGAACCCGCATAAGCACCCTCGGCGCCCAGCTCATCCGGCAGCTCCTCAGCCTCAGCGCCGGGGGTCTTCGCCTGCTCATGCGCAGCCAGCAGGGTACGCGCCTCACCGATGACCGTAATCGAACCGGTAATCAGCACGCCCGCCGACTCCTGCTCGAAGAGGGCGTTCTCCATGGCGGTGGCAATCGCCTCGTCCAGGTGCTCGAACACCTCAATCGAGTCTTCGTCTAGACCAGCGTCCAGGGCGAGCTCGTGCAGACGCTCCGGCGCAATCGCACGCGGCGAATCCGACGCCGCCAAGTACAGGCGGAACGTGCCGTCCGAAGCGTCCACGTACTCTTCGCGCATGGTCTCAAACATGCCCAGAGCATCCTTCTCACCCAAAATACCGACCACGGAATGCAGGTGCGACAGCTTGAACGCCTCAGTCAGCGCAGCCGCGGAAGCACGCACGCCGTGCGGGTTGTGGCCCGCATCCAGGATGGTCAGCGGCTCGGTGCGCACAACCTCCAGACGGCCCGGCGAGCGCACCGTCTCAAACGCGGTACGCACCACGTCCTCGGGTAGCTGACGCTGACCGCCGAAGAATGCCTCCACGGCGGCGAGAGCCACCACGGCGTTCTGTGCCTGATGCGCACCGTGCAGGGACAGCGGAACATCCGGGTACTCGCCCGCCAGGCCGCGCAGGGTCAGCAGCTGACCGCCGACCGCAAGCTCACGGGAGACAATGCCGAACTCCACGCCCTCAAAGGCGAAGGATGCTTCCTTCTCGCGGGCAGAGGCGAGTAGCACATCCGCCGCTTCCGGGTCCTGTGCGGCAGAAACCAGGAAGCCGCCGGGCTTGATAATGCCGGACTTTTCGGTTGCGATCTCGGCGAGGGTTTCGCCGAGCATATCGGTGTGGTCCAGACCGATCGGGGTGACCACGGAAACCACGCCGTCGGCAACGTTCGTGGAGTCCCAAGTGCCGCCGATACCGACTTCAAGCACCACCACATCCACCGGCTCATCCGCGAAAATCGCGAAGGCAAGCACGGTAACGGACTCGAAGAAGGTCAGGGCGGGCTCGCCGCGGGAGGTCATCTCCGCGTCCACAATCTGCAGGTAAGGGGCGATTTCCTTCCAAATACGCACAAAGGTGGCATCCGGTACGGGCGCGCCGTTAACGCAGATACGCTCGGTGACGCTTTCGAGGTGCGGGCTGGTAAAGCGGCCCACGCGCAGATCGTGGCCGAGCAGCAGCGCCTCAATCATGCGGGCGGTGCTGGTCTTGCCGTTCGTGCCGGTGATGTGGATGACCGGCGCGGCACGGTGCACGTCGCCGAGGATTTCGACGGCGCGCGCCACGGCGTCCAGGCGCGGCGCCATCTTGTTTTCGGGTGCTCGCGCCAGCAGTTCACCGTAGACCCGCTCCACGCCCTCGGGGTCGGGAATTGCGGGGTAATTCTTCTCGCTCATTGTTCTCCTCACTGGGATAGCCGGCCGGTGCCGGCGGGGGCCCACCGTGCGGCGGGATAACCGTGCGGCGGGATAGACGACGGGCCGCCCCGCCCAATCAAGGGGGCGGGACGGCCGTACGGTTCAGGCGTTTTATGCCTTGGCGACGCTAATGCTCAGCTCGTCTGCCTCGCTCAGCTGCAGGGACACGGCGAGGGTCTCGCCGGTCACCAGTGCCTCGTTGGCGCGCAGAGCTGCCAGAGTTTCCTCCGGTGCCGCGATGCTCAGGTTGATGCGGTCCGCAACGTTCAGGTCGGCGTCCTTACGTGCCTGCTGAATAGCGCGGATGGTGTCTCGGGCGATACCCTCGGCAACCAGCTCGTCGGTCAGCTCAATGTTGAGGACCAGGAAGCCGCCGGGCAGAACCGCAGCCGCAGTGTGCTCAGCACCCTCAGCGTCAGCGGCAACCACGGTTGCCAGCTCGTATTCGCCCTCTTCCAGAGCCAGGCCGCCGTCCAGAGCTGCCACGCCGACCAGGACGGTGCCGTCCTCGGTCACGGTCCAGTCACCGGACTTGGATGCCTTAATGGCAACCTGCACCTGCTTGCCCAGGCGCGGACCTGCCGCACGTGCGTTGACCTTCAGCTGCTGGGAGATGCCGTAGTCGGCGGGGTCGACGGTGTCGGCGCTGACCAGCTCCACCTGGCGCAGGTTCAGCTCATCCTCGACAATGTTCGCGAAGTACTCCGCGCCCTTCTCACCGAAAGCGGTACCCAGGGCTGCGAACTGCTCGGGTGCAATCGCCACGGTCATCTTCTGCAGCGGCTGGCGCACGCGGATCTTCTTTTCCTTGCGCAGTGCCGAACCGGCGGAGCAGACCTCACGCACGGTCTGCATGAGAGCCAGCAGGTCAGACTCGTCAGCGAAGGCGGATGCCTCGGGCCAGTCAGCCAGGTGCACGGAGCGTTCACCGGTGAGGCCGCGGTAGATTTCCTCGCTGCTGAGCGGCAGCAGGGACGCGGCGACCTTCGACACGGTCACCAGTGCGGTGTAGAGGGTGTCGAATGCGTCGGTGTCTTCGTTGAAGAAGCGCTCGCGGGAGCGGCGCACGTACCAGTTGGTCAGTGCGTCGGCGTACTGGCGCAGGGATTCGCAGGCGTTCCAGATGTCGTAGGAGTCCATCGCTGCGGTGACCTGCTCGATGAGTTCGCGGGTCTTGCCGAGGATGAAGCGGTCCATCACGTGCTGCGAGTCGTACTTGAGCTTTGCGCTGTAGCCTTCGCCGTTGTTGGCGGCGTTAGCGTACAGGGCGAAGAAGTGGTAGACGTTCCACAGCGGCAGCATGACCTGGCGAACACCCTCGCGGATGCCCTGCTCGGTCACGATCAGGTTGCCGCCGCGCAGGATCGGGGAGGACATCAGGAACCAGCGCATCGCGTCGGAGCCGTCGCGGTCGAGGACCTCGGAGACGTCCGGGTAGTTACGCAGGGACTTGGACATCTTCTGGCCGTCCGAGCCGAGCACAATACCGTGGCTGATGACGTTCTTGAACGCGGGGCGGTCGAAGAGCGCGGTCGCCAGTACGTGCAGCACGTAGAACCAGCCGCGGGTCTGACCGATGTACTCGACGATGAAGTCAGCCGGGTAGTGGTTCTCGAACCATTCCTGATTCTCGAAGGGGTAGTGCACCTGTGCGTAGGGCATGGAGCCGGAGTCGAACCAGACGTCGAGCACGTCTTCCACGCGGCGCATGGTGGACTTGCCGGTCGGGTCGTCCGGGTTCGGGCGGGTCAGCTCGTCAATGTACGGGCGGTGCAGGTCGGGTTCGCCGTCCTTGTTCAGGGGCAGGCGGCCGAAATCTGCCTTGAGCTCTTCGAGGGAGCCGTACACGTCCATGCGCGGGTAGTTCGGGTCGTCCGAAACCCACACGGGGATCGGAGAGCCCCAGAAGCGGTTACGGGAGATGGACCAGTCGCGTGCGTTCTCAACCCACTTGCCGAACTGGCCGTACTTCACGTTTTCCGGGATCCAGTTAATCTGCTTGTTCAGCTCGTACATGCGGTCCTTGAAGTCGGTGACCTTCACGTACCAGGAGGTGATTGCACGGTAGATGAGCGGGGTGCGGCAGCGCCAGCAGTGCGGGTAGGAGTGCACGTAGGACTTCTCGCGGATCAGCACATCGTCTGCCTTGAGGGCGTTGATGATGGTGCGGTTCGCGTCGAATGCCTGCACGCCTGCAATCTCAGCCAGGGCGGTGGAGCCGGAGGCGGTGGGCTCGGCGAAGAGGTTCAGGAACTTTGCGCCTTCGTCGAGGGAGAGAATCACGGGGATGCCGTAGCCTTCACAGACCTTCTGGTCGTCTTCACCGTAGGCGGGTGCCTGGTGGACGATGCCGGTACCGTCACCGGTGGTGACGTAGTCGGCAACGAGGATCTGCCAGGAGGTTTCGGTGCCCCACTTTTCGGCGTCTGCGAAGTAGTCCCACAGCGGGGTGTAGCGCACGTGCTCTAGCTGGGAACCGGTGTAGCGTGCGGTGACGGCTGCGTCTGCGTCCTTTTCGGGCTGGTCGCCTTCGTAACCGAGGTCCTTAGCGTAGGAGCCGAGCAGCTCGGAGGCGATTAGGAAGGAGCGGCCCTCGAACTTGCCTGCGCCGGGTACGACGGAGTATTCAATCTCGGGTCCGACTGCGAGCGCCTGGTTGGTGGGCAGGGTCCAGGGGGTGGTGGTCCATGCGAGTGCTTCGACGCCGTCGAGTTCTGCGGCGACCTTCTCGTCAGCACCGAGGGCGGTGTCTGCGGTGAGGCGGAATGCGACGGTGACGGTCTGGTCCTGGCGGTCCTTGTACACGTCGTCGTCCATGCGCAGCTCGTGGTTGGAGAGGGGGGTCTCGTCCTTCCAGCAGTAGGGCAGCACGCGGAAGCCCTGGTAGGTCAGGCCCTTATCGTAGAGGCGCTTGAACGCCCAGATGACGGACTCCATGTACTCAACGTTCAGAGTCTTGTAGTCGTTTTCAAAGTCGACCCAGCGTGCCTGGCGGGTGACGTACTTTTCCCACTCGTTGGTGTACTTGAGCACGGATGCGCGGGCAGCGTCGTTGAAGTTGTCGATGCCCATTTCGAGGATTTCGCGCTTGTCGGTCATGCCGAGCTGCTTCATTGCCTCGAGTTCTGCGGGCAGGCCGTGGGTGTCCCAGCCGAAGCGGCGTTCTACCTTGTGGCCGCGCTGAGTCTGGTAGCGTGCGACGAGGTCCTTGGCGTAGCCGGTGAGCAGGTGGCCGTAGTGGGGCAGGCCGTTAGCGAAGGGAGGGCCGTCGTAGAAGACGAATTCGTTTTCGCCGTTTTCGCCTGCCGGGCGGTTCTCGACGGATGCGGAGAAGGTGTTGTCCTTCTTCCAGTAGTCGAGGACTGCCTCTTCGAGTGCGGGGAACTTGGGCGATGCGGTGACGCCGCTTCCTGCGGCTTCGAAGGCGCTCGCCTTGGGGTAAACATGGGACATGTGTTTGTGCGCCCTTATCTGTTGTTCTCAACGCTGAGAGGTTGGGGCGACAGGGTACGTAGCACTCGTCGTCCCATCGTTTCAGCGGGTGAGGATTGACATGACGGGTGCAAGGACGCCTGGGCATCACTGACTGATCCGGGCTGTGCCGGGGGCAGGATGCGGCGCGGTACCACCTTGCTTACTGATTTAACAGCTCAACGCACCGAACCCTCCCGGGGCTACGGGGTGCCGCGGTGTATGTCCGCGATACCTAGCCACCGGAAGAGCGGCGCGTTGGGCGGGTATCAGTCGCTTATTACAGCTATATCGGGCTTAACCGTCCGGTTCTACTGGGACTACATCTCTTCCGCTAAGACACCCTCGCCGCAGCGATTGGCGGGTGTCCGCAGGTGCGGTCCGTTCTTCCGAATTGCTCGCCGGTGATGGCCGGGTCGTTGCAAACACTAATAGTTTATGTGGCTTTTGTGTCTGTATGCAACCCCGCGGGGTGTGGGTTTGAACAGCACTTTTCTAATGCACCGATACTGGAGGCGCAAAACAGAATGGTTCTTCGTTCGGCGATATCTAGAGCGAGTAGGGGGCTTAAGGGGTCTTGCCCCACCCCGCACTCGGGCGTGTTTAAGGATGTATGTTTTTACATTCCTTGCGTGTTGCTTTAAGTGGGTTTCGATTTTTTCAAGGGAGCCTGCGGGATTAGTGTCGGTACAACCACAAGATATGGGGTGAACACCGATGTAATTCCACTAGATATTCACCTCTGCAAGTTTTCATCCCCTCAGTATTCCGTGTGGGAACCGGTTTTTCCGGATGGTTCAGCAATGCATAGCGGGTGAATAGAGTGCATATTTGGGGATTGCCGAGCGGGTTTCCCCTTGTCGATTCGAGTATTTTTCCCGCGGTACTCAAGGCTTTCTCGATGCCCGAAGACTGGGATAGTCACAGCCCCCTCCCCCACCCTCGGGAAATATCAAGGCACAGTTCCTTCGACTGCTCAAGCCATAATTATGACTGAAATCACTTAATTAGATATGCGTGCACCCCTTCACCAACCAGCCGTTTCCATCAAATAGCTCCCCACCAATAGAATGCACTCGTAATACTTTACAGTGATTGATATCTTGAGCGACCTATAGGCTCCCAGGAATTACTAAGGTGCCTTTTCGTGCATTTTGAGTTCAAAATAGTCTAAAATGAATCGTGCAACACATCAATGATGATTCGATAGCATCTGCCCTCTCACCGGGGCGTGAAGACAGCAGTCTCAACGATGAGTTCACCGCGTATCCGTTCGCTCCACAGCAGCATGTACGCACCTGAGGCTCCTTCCGGACAGAGTTTAAACCTGACAGGGCCAGAAACCACGGCAGACAACGCATGGCTTCACCCCTCTATGTAGCCTCACCCAACACGCCATACAACCACGCGCCCGCCGCCGGGTGCCCCGAGCCCGCCCTCGGACTAGATCACGATAAATCAAGGAGTTCACCGATGCTCTCGCCCTCTTCGAGCACCCGTTCCGCTACTTCCCGCCTTGTCAGCCGCCGCACCCTGCTACTCGGTGGCGCGGCAACCCTCATGGCTGGTTGCGCCTCCGATATTCGCCCGTTGAGCGAAGAGGCAAAAGCGAAGGTCGGCTCCCCCACTCCTTCCGCGAGCGCTTCCGCTTCTGCGTCTAGTTCGCCGTCTGCTACCGCTACTTCCTCGGCAACCGCTTCGGCAAGCGCTAAGAGCAGCTCGTCCAGCGCGGCACGCGTACCCGTATCTAAGGATGCGCTTGTCGAGGGTTGGGAAAAGTACCCCGGCCCCCTGAAGCTGACCGGCGAGTACATGGGCGAGTACCAGTCCGCAACGGATTCTTCCCCGGCGAAGAACGTACCTAAGCCCCTCAAGACCGTTCCGCACCGTGAAGAACCGACCTTCCAGGGCGCCTACGAGACGTTGCGTGCCTACTACAGTGCTCAGATTGCCGCGCTCAAGGATGGTCACTATGCAGATCAGGCGATTGAGCTGACCTACCCGGCAGACAAGAGCGCCATCGACGAGGTTAAAGCAGTCAAGGAACTGTATGAGCAGAACGGCTGGTACATGGACTTCACGTGCACTATTTCCATGCGGAATACGGAGCCGCGAACTGCCCTGAAGAACGGTGACGGCTACGTAGAAATCATGGTGGACGCCAAGTACTCTGCCACCGCCATCCATCAACCGGACGGCTCCGAACGCAAGATACCGGCGATTACTCAGGTAGCCATTCCGCACGTGATGCTCTACACCGAGGGTAAGTGGTGGCGAATCGGCAACGACTATCTGAACGAGCGTCTGAATGGCGGCAAGGGCTCTTCCGCCTCTTCTGGCTCCGGAGGTTCCAGCTCTGCCGGTTCTAGCGGTTCTTCGGGTCGCGGCTCCACTAAGGTCTAAATCCGCAGGGGTCTAATACCCCCGGTCGAGAGCCGCCCCATCTCACCAATTTCATACGCGCTAGCCCAAAGTCGTTGAGGCACAGTTCCCCCTGCACCTCACCGACTTTGGGTTATTGCGTCTTAAAGACAATGTCCAGGGTTTTTTGACGAAGTTTTAAAACCAATCTTCTATAGTAAGAAGTGGATACTTCATACCGCCGCAGTTCACGCTCCGGCACACCCGTATCCCGGTACCCCCCCCTGTACCGCGCACCATACAAAACGATGAGGAAGAGTCTCTCGTACGCATCGCAGCGTTGCGAGTTACCTCGATCAACCACTTTCAGGAGATACCATGTCCTTCCGGCCGAGTGCACACACCAGCTTCTCTGCTAACGACCGAAACGGATTGACCCGCCGCACCGTTCTTTTTGGCGGTCTGACCGCCGGTGCTTTGACTCTAGCAGGATGCGCCTTCAACAAGGATATTCGCCCCACCGGTAGCGGCGACACTTTCTCCGGCTCCCCGAGCGCCTCTCCCTCGGCGTCTGCGTCGGCTTCGCCTTCTGAGTCTGCCTCGGCTTCGGCATCCGCTTCGTCTTCGTCCTCGTCAAGCCGTAACAGCGCGAAGATTATTCCGTCTGACGAGTTCTTGAAGGACTATAAGAAGTACATTGGCGACGTCAAGTACGAGTACAAGCCCGCCATTGCGCACTATGTTGAGCCGACCGACACCTCCCCCGCGAAGAACGTTCCGATCCCGGTCATTGATACTGTGGCTCAGCGTACCGTCTCCCTCGAGGGCGCCTACAAGACCCTGGCTGCTTACCAGAGCGCGTATATTGCCGCGATGTACAACGGCGACCTGCAGTACCTCAAGGGTCTGGTCCACGGCGCTGACAGCGGTCTGGTCAACAACCTGAAGGCTATCGCTAAGCTCTACGCTGCGGGCGGTTGGACTAAGGACTACGAGAGCAAGCTGAGCATCCGTGACGATCTCGATGCGAAGGCTCTTGCCTCTTCCGATTTGGCTGTTGTGGCGTTCCCCTGCCGGGATGTTGTCAAGGAATACACCATCTACCAGAAGGGCACGGGTGAGCCTCAGAAGGCAAGCACCCTGGATGTCGTGATTTACGTGGTGTACGCCGAGGGCAAGTGGCGCGTGACCAGCCGCGAGTACTTTGTGTCGGAGTACAGCGACCGATTCCGCAAGGTCTTTGAGGGTCCCTCCGCATCTTCTTCTGCAGGCAAGTCCAGCGGTGGCGGCTCCGGTAGCTCCGGTGGCTCTAGCTCCGGTAGCAGCAGCGATTTCAAGGTCTAGGCTCTGAGATTCTAAGCTCCAAGATTAGGATTTGAGCGCAGCGCCCCTGATGAAAGCGGGGCGGGTATCAACTGATACCCGCCCCGCTTTCGTATGTTTTTGTGCCGCGGCGTTCCGGCGCAGCAATATAACCCGGTACAGCAACAGCCCCGCCCCTTGGCAACTAGGAAAACCAAGGATGCGGGGCCGTGCAATACTATCTGGCGCACCGCCTCTAGGAGGTGGAACGCTCACGCAGACGCTCGTGAACCTCGCTCACAAAGCGGTTCTGATTATCGCGAGCATAATGCACGACCTCACCGATGACGGTAATAGCCGGCGCCTTAACCGATGCGCAATCTACCTGAGCGTTCTCAAGGGTCGTGACAGTCACGCGCTCCTTCTCAGAGAAACCGTTCTCAATGGTTGCCAGCGGCGTGTCAGCCTCAATCCCACGAGAGAGCAGAGACGCCACCGTATCGGGCAGGGTACGAACGCCCATCAGCAGCACCACGGTGCCCTGGGCACGCAGGGTCGCCTCAACCGCCGACACTTCGGTCTCCGACAGGCCGGAGTGACCAGAAATGACGGTGAAAATCGAGGATACCTTACGCAGGGTCACCGGAATCGCAGCACGCGCAGGAACCGCAATGGCGCTGGTAATGCCGGGGATAACCTCAGCCTCCAGGCCGGCGGCGATGCACGCATCCAGCTCTTCAGCGCCGCGACCGTACACGTACGGGTCGCCGCCCTTCAAACGCACCACGGTCTTACCCGAGAGCGCGTAATCAATCATGAGCTGCTGAATGCGGGACTGCGGAACAGCGTGCTTACCGGGAACCTTGCCCACATCAACGATGAGGGCGTTCGGTGCGTACTCGCCGTACTCCTGCGGGGCGAGGTGATCCAGAAGGACCACGTCCGCCTCGCTCAGGGCACGTGCCGCACGCAGGGTCAGCAGGTCAGCGGCACCGGGGCCGCCACCCACAATGTAGACCTTGCCGGGGTTCTCAGCAGGCTCGCCGGGCAGAAGAATTCCGCGTTCCGTCACGCTATCGTCCAGGCTGTGCCCGGGCGCCCCGCCCGCGAGTACTTCGTCGATAGTGGCGAACTCGCGGGGCGGGAACGGAGGAATCTTCGGGCACATACTATGCTGCCGGGACCGGGTTGAGGTCACTGGGCTTACCCACGGGAATCTTGGTACCGGTCAGCAGGACGGTGTCGGACTCGCCAGCTTCTGCCGCCGCAATTTCCTCGGGGGTTGCGGGGCGAATCTGCTCGCGCTCCAGCACGTACAGGTGCGAACCCTCGTCGCTGCCGTTGGGCTCGTTGATGAAGGCACGGAAGCGGCGCAGGCGGCGCTCGTCACGCAGGGTTGCTGCCCACTCGTCCTCGTAAGAGTCAACGTGACGCTGCATGTCGCGCTCCAGGTCCTCGCACACGCCCAGGGAGTCCTCAATGAGGACGGACTGCAGGTGTGCCAGACCGTCGCCGTGCTCCTCATCCAGGTCCTCAAGCCAGCGAGCGGTACGCTGCAGCTTGTCTGCGGTACGGATGTAGTACATCAGGTAGCGGTCAATGTAGCGGATGATGTCCTCGCTGGAGGCGTCCTTGACGAAGAGGCGACCGTGAGCGGGGTTCGCACCACCGTTACCGCCCAGGTACAGGTTCCAGCCGTTGGTGGTTGCAATCAGACCAACGTCCTTACCCTGCGCCTCAGCACATTCACGGTTACAACCGGAAACACCGAACTTGAACTTGTGCGGGGAACGCAGACCGCGGTAACGGTTCTCCAGCTGGATTGCCATGCCGGTAGAGTCCTGAACGCCGAAGCGGCACCAGGTCGAACCCATGCAGGACTTCACGTTACGCAGGGACTTACCGTATGCCTGACCGGACTCGAAGCCGGCATCCACCAGGCGCTCCCAAATGTAGGGCAGCTGCTCCAGGCGAGCACCGAACATACCGATACGCTGCGCACCGGTGATCTTCACGTACAGACCGAACTCTTCAGCGACCTCTGCGATGACGCCCAGCTTCTTAGCGGGAATCTCACCTGCGGGAATACGCGGAACGACGGAGTAGGTACCGTTCTTCTGCATGTTTGCCAGCGCACGGTCGTTGGTCTCCTGAATACCACCGCGGCCAGCGTCCAGGACGTAGGAGTTGCGGAAGGAGGAGAGAATCGACGCAACGGTCGGCTTACAGATTGCACAGCCGTCGCCGCCGCGGCCGAAGCGTGCCAGCACGGAGTCGAAGTCATCCAGGCTGGTCAGGCGTACAGCCTCAGCCAGCTCTGCACGGGAGAAGTCGAAGTGCTCACACAGTGCCTTGGAGACGGTCAGACCCATCTTCTTCATCTGCTGTTCCAGAGTCTTCTGCAGCATCGGAACACAGGAACCACACTGGGTACCCGCGGTGGTGCAGGACTTCAGGGATGCAACATCGTGGTTGCCGTCAACGATAGCCTCGCGGACAGCACCGAAGCTGATGTTGTTGCAGGAACACAGGATTGCGTCGTCGGGCAGTTCGGTGTCGGGGATGCCGTCGCCGCCGCCAGCTGCGGTCAGGTAAACGTTCGGTTCAGCGGGCAGTTCGCGGCCGAGCAGGGGCTTAAGGGAGTCGAAGGGAGCGGTGTCACCGACGAACACGCCACCGAGCAGGGTCTTTGCGTCGCCGCTAGTCACGATCTTCTGGTACATGCCGCGTGCGGGGTCTGCGAACAGAACCTCGAGGCAACCCTCGGTGGTGCCGCGGCGGTCACCGAAGCCAGCGACCTGAACGCCGGAGAACTTCAACTTGGTTGCGATGTCGAACTCTTCAACCTGAGCTTCTTCGTTGTCGTTGAGCAGGTTAGCTGCCACAGCGTCAGCCATAGCGTTAGCCGGTGCGACCAGACCCCAGGTGCGGCCCAGTACGCAGGCGACCTCACCGATAGCCCAAATGTGCTCGTCGGAGGAGTGGCATGCGTCGTTGACGAGAATACCGCCGCGCTCGCCCAGTGCCAGGTCGGCGTCGCGTGCCAGCTCGTCGTTGGGGCGAATACCGGCACCGAAGACCACCATGTCGGCGGGCAGGGTGCGGATTTCTGCATCCTCGGAGGGAGAATCTGCGATGGAGACGGAGACGACGTTGCCGTCAGCATCCTTGTTGATGCCGGAGATGTACACGCCGGTCTCAATCTCAATGCCAGTTGCCTTAATCTGGGCGTTCACGGCGTAACCGCCACCCTGGTCAACCTCAACGGAAAGCAGCCAGGGAGCCACATCCAGAATGGTGGGCTCTGCGCCCAGGTCCTTCAGACCCTCAGCTGCTTCGAGGCCGAGCAGACCGCCACCGACGACAATACCGCGGGGTGCGCGGCCGAGGGTGTCCTGCAGGCGGTTAACCTCGGAGACCATGTTCTTCACGTCGTCAATGGTGCGGAAGACGTGTGCGGCGTCCGAGTTAAGAATGGGGATACGAACCGCGCGGGAACCGGTCGCGAAGACCAGCACGTCGTAGGGGTACTCGTTGCCCTCGGTGTCGGTGACGACGCGGCGGGTGCGGTCAAGCTTCTCTGCGTGGCAGTTGTTGACCAGGTTGATGTTCTCTGCATTCCAGAGTTCGGGGTCACCGAGGGTCAGGTCCTTCTCGGTGTCCTTGAAAATCTTCTCGATAGCAACGCGGTCGTAGGGGATGTAGGGCTCATCGTTGAGGACGGTGATGGTGTCCGCTGCGCGACCGGCAGCTTCAGCGCCTTCGTGGTACGCGCGTACAAAACGCCACGCAGCGGGGCCTGCGCCGACAACGAGAATGTTGCGGGGGGTGTGCGACATGGATTTTCCTTCCTAGTTGTAATGCAGGTAGTTCATGGCACTTATCTACCCTCAGTGTGCGGCTGGATCGTGCCCGGTATTGGAACTCCTAGTTTCCGTACCGTTGGGCTCGTACCTGATGCGTACCGAGTAGTTGAAGCGCCCGCTTCTTTAGAATGCATCTGAAAATTACGAAACATTTTTGTGTGGGATTATGTTGTTTTTTCCAGGCAGTCAAAAGGCGTTTTTAACTACGACTTTTATCGTACACTCTAGCGCGGGGTCGAAGCATCGAAAATCCGTATTTTTTGGGAAAATTTTCCAAAAAATCCGCGGAATACCGGGCTGGAATAGGGTATTCTTACCTTATCTAAACCTAATTTAGGTAAGGCTAATCTATGAAATTTGAGATCATCTTTTAGGGTAAAAATAACCTTTAGCACCCTCCGCGTGCCCCATTTCCAAATGTGGGTTTCATAAGGTAAACTCCAAACAAAGAACACACGAACCGCTATTGTGTCCTGCACCCCGCGCGGCGCAGACCACCACTTCGAAAGGAAACCCCCATGGCTGAGAACTGGGTACGCATCTGCGCCGAATCTGACCTCGAAGAAAACTGGGGTGAAGTCGCCCTGGTCGACGGCTACCAGTACGCCATCTACAAGACCAAGCACGGCATCTTCGCCGGCGACCACCTCGACCCGCACAGCCAGGCACTGGTCCTCGCACGCGGCATCGTCGGCGAGAAGAATGGCAACCCCACCATCACCTCCCCCCTCTACAAGGAGGTCTACGACCTGACCACCGGCGAGTGCGTCTCCGACCCCTCCTACTCCATCAAGGTCTACCCCGTAGAGGTCCGCGACGGCGACGTCTACCTCAAGACTGCCTAAACGCTCAACACTTCTCACTCAAAGACAGCAACACAAAAAACCTCGGGACGTAACAGTCCCGAGGTTTTTTGTATGGGTTTTCAGAAGCCCCAAACTAAATTGGGCGAACAGCTAGGCGGCGTCCAGCTGCGCAATAGCCGCATCCATGCGGTCAATAAAGCACTCCGCCACCACGGCAGCAGAAGCGCCACCCCGCGCGTTCACCAGCGGTGCAGCAACCTTCACCGGCACACCGGTCGACTCAGCATCACGGCGCATCTTACCGGCGAAGAAACCCTCCGCCAGCAGGTAGGTCGCGGCAAACTTAGGCTGATGTTCGGCAACCACCTCGTGGAACTTCGGATCGATAGCGGCAACGAAGCCGTGATGAACCGGAACGTGCAATTCCTCAGCCAGCAGCTCAGCCGCACGGCTCATATCCGCGCGACCATCAGCACGAGAAGAACCGGCAGCCCCCTGAACCACGGGGCCATCGCCGGGAGTCCAGCCAATTTCCTCCAGGCGAGCGCGAGTCAGAGCAGCAAGGCGCGCATCCGGGCCCAGCGACTCACCAATACTAATACGCTCAATACCGCTATTGCGTGCAGCACGGCGCAAATCCACCTGAGTGTGGAAGCCGGTCGACAGCAGAATCGGCACGATCACGCAGGGCTCATCATTGGGCAGAGAGGCTGCGGCATCATCAACGCTGGGAGATTCCACATCCACATATGCGGCGTGGACACGGTACTCCACACCGTCATTACGCTGGGCAAGCAGGAACTTGATCTGCTCACGAATCAGCGTGATAGCTTCACGACCGGCGACCGAGTCAGTGCCGTGCGAAGTTGCGATTACATTCAGAATAGTCATATTTCCATTGTATGAAAGGAACACCCCGCTCCCCCACTCATGAACACGAGTGGCGAAGCGGGGTGTTGCACGAAGGCTAAATTTTAGCTCTTGCGGCGGCGAGCCACGACCAGTGCGGTACCCGCAGCCAGGGTGATAGCACCAGCTGCTGCGGCGAACATAGCGCCGGATGCGCCGGTCTGTGCCAGCTTCGAGGAGGAGCTACCGGAGGTCGAGGAACCACCTGCGGAAGAACCACCGTTAGAGGAGCCGCTCACACCCAAGTTGTCGGAGGTGCCGGAACCTGCGTCAGAACCGCCGTTGGAGCCGCCCTTGTGGCCGGCTGCGTTCTGGTCGGCGGTGCTGCTCTCAGAAGCAGAAGCGCTCGCGGATGCAGACTCGCTCGCGGAAGCACTCGCGGACGCGGATGCACTCGCAGATGCAGACTCGCTAGCCGATGCGGTCACCGAAGCGCTACTGGAGCTGCTTGCGGAGCTCGATGCACTCGCAGAAGCGCTCGAAGAAGCAGACGCGCTAGCGGACGCCGATGCAGACGCGCTCACCGAGGGGGTCACGGCGGGAATGCTCGGAACCGCGGTCGGGGAAGCGCTCACCGATGCGCTCGGAGTTGCAGAAGGTGCTACAGAAGGTGCCACGGATGCGGTCGGCAGAGACGGCGAGGTGGGCTCCTCCGAAGGCACTGCGGTGGGTTCTGCAGTCTTGGTGGGCTCAGCGGTTGCGGAAGGCTCCATAGTCGGCTCTGCAGAAGGTTCTGCGGTCACGCTAGGCTCTGCAGTTGCCGAGGGCTCGACGGTCGGCTCAGCAGTTGCAGAGGGAACCTCGGTCGGTGCCACGGTCGGTTCTGCAGTCTTGCTAGGCTCTGCAGTCGGTGCCACGGTGGGCGCGACAGTCGGCTCAGCAGACTTAGTGGGCTCTGCGGTCGGTGCCTCGGTCGGAGCAACAGTCGGCTCCGCAGTGACGGTAGGCTCAGCAGAAGGCGCGGCAGTCGGCTCAGCAGTCGGTGCCACGGTCGGAGCTACGGTGGGAGCAACGGTCGGCTCAGCAGACTTAGTGGGCTCGGGTGCCGGGGTCTGTTCCGGTGCCGAGTTTGCTGCCAGGCGGTTCAGCCACAGCTGATCCTCGTAGGTGTTCGGGTTCTCGAAGCTGGTCGGGTAGATAATATCGCCGTTGGGCAGCTCGAGGGCGTTGTAGCCGCCGCTCTTGTCGGTCTTGCGCATCGAGGAGAGCACGACCTCGTTCACCTTGTTCAGGGTGTCATCCATGAACACCAGGCGGGAGCCGGATGCGTCCACCACAACCACGTTGCCCGCACGGGTCAGGAACATGGTGGCGACCTCGGTCTTCTCGAAGCCCTCAAGAGTTGCGGACTCGCGGACCACGCTGAAAGTGCCGTTCTCGTACTTGAGGATCTGCACCTTACCGCCGTACCAGTTGTTCCAACGGTAAATGTAGCCCTTGGGGCTAACCAGGGTCGAGGGCAGGGCGGTGGTGTACCCCTCGGGCGAGGAGTTCGGCACCAGGGACACGCCGTTGCTGCTCATGTGCAGCAGGTGACCCTTCTGAACCGCCTTTTCGCCGGCCGCATCGTAGATGGAAGTCGACGGCGCGTACACGAAGCTGCCGTCGGGCAGCGGTGCGAGGGTCACGGTGTTGTTGGAGAACGAGTCGCCGTAGTACTCGTCGAGCGAGTATGCGTTCACAACCTGCGGGTCGATGGAGTCGGGCTTCGGCAGAGCCTGCGAGGTTGCCTTGCCGGATGCGTCAATAATGGTCAGCTTGCCGCCGCCCTGACCGTCAATACTGAGGATGCCCCAGGTGTTGTTGGCGGGGTTGTAGCCGATTGCCTTGACGGTGTTGGCGCCGAGGTCTACGTCGGAGTAGGTACCGGAGGAGACGAGCTTACCCTCGGCGGTCACGGTGTACAGCTCGGGCTTGTTGGTCTCGCTGCCGATGACGAGCATGCGGTTGCCGTCAGCGTCTACCGCGAAAACGCCCTTGATTGCCTTCAGGACGCCGGTGTCGGTCATCTTCAGGTTGGAGCTGGTCAGCACGGTGTAGGTGGTGTCACCGCTGAAGCTCGGGGGTGCCACGTGCACGATGTGGTTCTGGCCCAGACGTGCGGTGTTCTGGGGCTGGTTCACGCCCGCGCCGGTGTTGTAAGACTCGGCGACGCTGTAGGCGCTCTTGGGGGTGTTAGCTGCGCTACCGTTGTAGGAGATGCTCAGCGGGTCGAGGCTGGCGCCTTCGTTGTAGAAGTCAGAGAAGGCGTGGTTACCGTCGGCGGTCAGGTTCGCGGAGATGCCGCTGATGCTGACCACGCCGTCCTTCTCGCTCTGCTTGGCGGTGCCGGTGCTCAGGGTCGCCATCTTGACTTCCATGGGGCCCTCGAACTTGCCGGAGGCGTAGTTCTTGGTGCGCACGGTCATGTAGAGGGAGCCGGTGCCGTCAGCGAGGTTCAGTTCCACGCGGGGGTTGGAGAAGGTGAGGTTCAGGGCGCAACCAGTTTCGGGGTCCTGACCTTCGGCGCAGTGGCCGGTGAACCAGAGGCGGCCGGCAGCCTGCAGGGTGACCTGCTTGCCGTCTTCAGAGACGGTGGTGGAGGTCGGGGTGAAGGTGAACTGCTTTGCGGTTGCGTCCCAGGCTGCGCCGTCGGTCATTTCGCGGGGCATACCGTTGTAGGACAGGAAGGAGGCGCGCACGCCCCAACCGAAGGATGCGCCGGCGGTTGCCTGGTCGCCTGCAGCGACATTCTGTGCGGCAACGTTCTGGGCAGCGATATTAATGTTCTCGGCGAGAACGGGTGCCAGGGGCAGGGCAACAGCGCCAGCAACGGCGAGGGCGCAGGCTCCCTTGGAGAGGCGGGTGCCAGATGTGAAAATCTTCATTGGTGTGTATCCATACTATCGACATTGTTAGGACAGGCTTACTATATCGATAGCGTGAGTATTTCTCAACATCAGGTTCCAAGAAACCGTTTTGTGACAAACCACCCCACAGCACACTGACAGGGCAATAAACCCACCCCGTACCAGCACACTTCAACAGGCAACAGGGGCCGCTACTCCCCCACCCCCTACGCGACTAATCCTTCTTCGAAGCATGCATACGTGACATACCCAAAGCACCCAGAATCAGACCGCCACCCAGGGTCACCAAAATCGGCAGAAGCGGCGAACTCTTATCCATGTTGCGGGTAATCTGCGCCTCCGTTGCCTTCACACCATTCGGCGATCCGGGATCAGTACGAACCTGAGAGGAAGAACCGTTCAGAATCGCGGCACGGCGAGACTGAGCCGCCGAATCGGTACCCGAGGGCAAATTAGACTCGGGGGTCACCACCTCAACAGGCTGCGCCTCCCCGGTGCGGTACCCCAGCGCCGAGGAAGACGCGGTGGCAGGGCTACCGGCAGCGCGCGGAACAGAAATCGTGGCGTCATTAGTACCCGGAGCCATGGCGGTATCAGCCTGAATACCGCGGGTCTTAGACTTAGAACCCGCAGCGGGTGCATCCGCAGTCTCAGAGGCAGACGCGGAAGGTACAGTAACCGGCTTCTCCTCGTTCACAGACGAAGAATTGGACGATGATCCACCGCCCTCAGAGGACGCCTGAGTCACCGTAAAACGCACCGTGTTGAGCTGAAGGTTACCGTCACCGGCAGCGTCAAAAGCCGCCACCAGGTACGTCTTACCGATCTGTAGGGACGCACCGGGCACACCAATCACAGCCTCGAACGCACCCGCAGAAATAGATTCCGGGCCAACGTGCACAATGGCGAGCGCATCGCCCACGGTGTTGCCGTTGGAGTCGATTTCCATGACGATCAGGTCGTAACCCTTGTCATTCTGGGGGAAGTTCGTGGCACGGACCGTGACAGGCTTCGTATCATCCTGAGAGTCACCCTGCGAATCCTGAATAGACATGTGCGCCTTGCCCTTGCGCTGATTCATCGGGTCATACACGCTATTGTCTTCTGAGATAACGTACTGGCCAGAATCCTTGTTCTGCGGGTTGTCTACGGTACGGCGAACCGTGTCACCGTTCGTATCGGTGGACGACGTAGCGGTCGGCGAAGGCAGGTTTACCGCCTCGGGACTTGGGGTGGCACTTGCCTCAGCGGTTTCTGCCTCTTCACGCTCAATGTCGACCGGCGGTTCAGTAGGCTTTGCCTTACCGTTGCGCGGGTCAGCGGCCTCAACCAGGCGGTTCCCCCGCTCGGTGACAAAGAATTCGTAGGAGACACCGTGCGCGGTATCCTCCAGAACAATCACGTACACGACGTTAGAGTCCGTCGCCGGGCTCATCAGGAGGCGAAACTCCCCCTCCTTGGTCCCCTCAGCTAGGGTCGGGCTTTCCAGAACGGAGCCACCGTACTCACCGGAAGGGGTGTAGAAGTTCACGTCAACCAGCACGCTGGAAGCCTCCAGCCCCTCAGGGAAGCCCGTCCAGCGCAGGAGGTAGCTGCCGTCCTTGAGCTGCGCCTTCATGGTGATTGTGGAGGCTGCGCCCTGCACCTGCTGATTGTCTTCAGCCTGGTTCGGGGTTGCGGTCAGGGTGGCGGTTTTTTGCACGGCAGAGTGCGTCGTGACGGGTGCCTCCGCCGCGACAGAGGGTACAACAAGCCCGCACTGAAGCCCCGCAGCCAAAATGGTTGCGGTGACAATACGGTGCTTCGCTGAATAAATACTCATGCAATGCGTCTTTTCGTGGTGGAAATGTGCGCACTATTGCTTGTTCTTCACGTGCCGCGTGGAGCCCTTCGGGCGCGTCATGCACCCGGATTTGTCGTACCATGCTCCGCTTCGTATTTCAGGTGGTGAAGACCTGACAATAGCTCGCATCTATTTATCGGTTATTTCAACCCTATCACGAACCTTAAGGTTTATTCACGCGAGGGTAGAGTTTTTTTGAACACCCTGAACACGCGACTCGCCCCCGCTATCTGCACCTACAGATAGCGGGGGCGAGCATTCCTCATGAAACGAAAAACATACTATACACGGCCGGCAGAAAACGCCTGACTAGCGCATTAGCCGCCCAAGAAACCGCGGCGGTGAGCCATCCAGGCGGCACCAACCACGAGCGCCAAACCAACGCCACCAAGAGCCCAGAAGGCAACACCGTGCTGAGCAACCTCTTCACTCGCAGGAGCCGCAGTGGAAACCGCAGCCTTCACGCCGTCCTGACGGTCAGCGTTCGAGTACACCTGGGTGGTGTTCGAGTGCACCGCAGCGGAACGAGTGTTAGGCTCCGAGTGAATGACGGGAGTAAAACCCTTATTACCATTACCGGATTTCGACGAAGCCGCCTTTTCTTCATCGGTCAGAGCGTCCAGGTTTGCGGCAACAGCAATAGACGCCGGGTCAGAACCCGAGCTATACGCCGAAATCTGGTTAGTGCGGGTCGGTTCAAAAGCCGAACGCGGGCTCATCGTGCGCGCCTGAGCCAAAGTCTGCAGAGCCTGACGCTGACGCTCAGCCTTCGCTTCCTTTGCCTTGGACATGGCGCTCACCGCATCCAGAGTGGAGCGGGGTGCGCTCGCGGCAGACTGACCCGAGCCCGACTGGGTGTCATCAGAACGAGTCGAGACGGCGTTAGTAGCAGCGGAGGGGCTACCCTGAGTGGCGCCGGTCGCCTCGGCTGTATTGGCGCTGGGCGTAAGCGATGCGTTTGCATCCTGGCGGGGCGACTCATCCTTCGTCAAGGAGGTTGAGTTGCCGGTCGCCTCGCCACTGACCTTGAATCGCACCGAGACAACTTCTTCCGCATACTCAGTATCGTCCGCACGCACCAGGTAGGCGGTGTACACCGAGCCGGTCTTCAGCAGAGAGCCGGGCATGCCAACCTCTTCCTTGAACGCGCCATTCACGATGCGATCAGAGCTGATGTGTGTAATGGACAGCGCATCACCCTTATGGTTGCCACTCATATCGGTTTCAACCACGATTAGGTCGTAGCCAGCCGCATTCGCGGGCAGACGCGCTGCACTGATAGTCACCGGCTTGGTTTCCTTATCAGAGCGAACCTCAGCATAGGCGACCTTCAGCTCCGCAACACTCAGGGTCTGAGTATCGCGAGAAGAGGTCGATCCGCCGGGGACCTGCTCTAGCTTCTGCGTGTGGGTTTCGAGGTTCAGGTTTTCAGCAGATTCGGAAGGCACCTCAGCCTTAACCTTATCCTTGCTACCCTTCTGATCTGCATCCTGCTGGTTCTTCTGCTCCTCTTCACGGAGCTTTTCCATCGTCTTCAGCTCGTCAATGGTCGGCACCTGGTGGGCGTTTTCCTTCTTGTCCACCATCACCTCGTCAGAGTCATCCCCAATCGGGATAGCGTGCGGAACGAGGGAACCCTCAGAAATCATGAATTCGCCATAGCCCTCGTCAGAGGTCGTCAGGTCCATGACGCTCATGGAGTAGTAGCCCTCCTGGGGCATCTGCGGCATCTCAAAGGTGACAAGCATCGAGCCGTCGTCCGCACGCTCAACCTGCATTGCGGAGGGCTCGTAGGTGTCAGACCCAAGCAACGTGCCAGTGGCGTCGTAGTACTGCATTACCAGGTACACCCTAGAGGCATCGCCCACGTAGCCGCCCTCATAGAGGGGCGCGAGCTTAATGGTTGCCTGACCGTCCTTGATGGACTGAATCTGAATCTCAATGGTATCGACCTCAATTTCGAGGTCTTCGTAGGGGCAGCTTGAATTAAATTCGCTATTAACCAGAGCCGCCAGGCAATCATTCACGTTAATTGCTTCAGCCTCTACTGCGGAGGCGCCAGGAAGCACAAAAGCGCTTGCACCTAAAGCGGTTGCAAGCGAAAGAGCATGAATGCGTTTCGGAAGTCGAGTGATAGTCATGTGCGCCATTTCGATCGATGTAGGCGCAAAGCCTGGACTAGGGAAGGCTCACCACAAGCCCGGTGTTTCTATCCAAGTATTTGCGCACCAGTACGTCGGTTACACCCTAGCCTAACACGGATATTGCACTTAATGTTGCATTGCATTCATGTGCTAAAACTTTATGTCGCAATAATTACCGAAATAAAAGGGAATTAATTACTTTACTGAGATATAAATAACGTAAAATTCGAATGCCATAAAATATTCCCAGCAGTGCACTAAAAGATTTTTTTACACCGCCCAAGGCGCGACAGAACCACTGTATAACAGAGCCACTGTATAACAGGGCCACTATAGAATTGAGCCGCTGTATAACAGAGCCAACACTCGGACACACAGAAGGGGCATGCAGAAGGCGCCCCACCAAACACGCACCCACACGGCACGCACTCCGCAGAGCGCCTCCCACTCAACAACTCCCCCACAAGGAGCCACCCACACGCCTCACAGCACTAAACAGCACCAAGAAACGGATGCACTAAACTACTCAGCACCCAGCTCCTCAGCACCCTCAAGGCGGCGACGATACACATTAACCGCAACAGCAGTACCCACAAAGGCAACCGAACCCAGCAGAGCAATACTCAGCGGCAAGGTACCCTCCGGCAGCGGGCCATTATCCTGAGCGCTCGCCTCCAGCTTCGAACCGGCAGAATCACCGCGCGACTTCGAGCTACGCGTATAGAAACTACCCGAACCTGCAGCACCCACATTCTCCTGAGGCGAAGCAACAGTCACCGTCTCCCCCTCAGCAGACTGGTAACCCAACAGGTTCACCACGGTACGCCCCGGCAACATCACCGCATAACCAGACATCACCATCGTCGAAGGAACCACCGCAGTCTCAGCCACAGAACTACGAGCCTGCGCGGTAATCGCACGCGCCGACTGCTGCGTCTGCATAATATAGCCCAGAGCGCTATCCACCGACGGGATCTTAGCAACAGAATCAGTCACCAAATCTTGAGCATCCGCAGAGGCATCTGAAGAATCCACAGTGCTCACGCGACCCGAAGGGGCCGATGGGCTCACACGCTGATTCGCATCAGAAATCATCGGAATCTGCGGGTGAACAACAGTATTCGTAGGCTTCGGAGCCGGATCAACAGGAACCGCACGCTGAATCACACTCACACCAAAAGCACTGGTCGCCATGAGCTGCAGCTCCTCAGTGGAGTTACCACCCACCACAACCACACGGTAGCGCTTACCCGCATTCAAAGAGGTACCGGGAACCTTCAAATCAGCAGAGAAAGAAGCATCAGTCACCTGCTGAGGGCTCACATGCGTGGTCGCCAGCGGTGAACCCACGGCACCGCCGTCAGCAGGCATTTCAAAGACCATCACGTCATAGCCCAGGCCGCTCTCCGCAACGTTCCTAGCGCGCACGCTAATCGGCTGCAGCTCATCCGATCCGCGCAGCTCTGCGGTAGAAATTTCCAGGGTCGCCTCACGGGTCTCCGCAGGAGCCCGATCGGAGCGGGAGTGCACCAACAGACGATCCTCGGTCACCTCAGCGGGTGCCGCATCATTGGTAGAAGAACTCACCGAAGCAGAAGCACTGGCAGACGCACTCACCGAGGCGCTAGCAGATGCACTCGCAGAAGGACGAGCCGAAACTTTCTGCGATGCAGACGGCGCTTCAGAAGGTACCGGGGCGACCGTCGGGCGCGGGCTATCCTTCGCGGCACTCGGGGATGCGCTGGGGCTCAGGGACACCTCGGGGGCAGGATTCGCCTCCACGCGGTTAGCACGGGGAACACCGGGGGTGTCCGGGAAGAAAATGTTCTGGCTACTAGCCATAATCTCGTCGACTGTTACACCGTACTCGGGCATAAACTCAACGGAGACAGTCTCGCCGTTGCTCAGATTCTCAATTTCCACCATGTACGGCTGCTCAACGTTGAGGCGCTGGTGGATGCTCAGCTCAATATTGCCTTCTTCATTCTTTGAGGCAGTCATCTGGGCTGCGGGTACGGTCATGGTCGCCACAACGCCATCTTCAACGGAGATGGCGGACAGGCGAACCCTCAGATTCTCCAAAGAGGTTACACCGGTCAACGACAGCAGGGTGTAGTCATTGCTCTGAGCAACCAGGTCCAAGGTAATGTCGTGGCTAACCACATCGGCGGCAACGGCGATGGGAAGTTCAGGCTTCGGGGTCTGCTGAGTCTGCGCGTGAGCGGCAGAGGCAAAGGTGGCGGGGGCCAGAGTTGCAGGCGCGACGGAGCCACCCAAACCGAGGGCGGCAGACGCTACTAGCGCCGCGCCGCGAGCAGTTCGCTGCGTGGAAAACATGGTCACCTATTTTCGTGAGTGAGTGTGATGAATCGTCGTGTGACTCCTGCGCCCAAAGGTCGGAAGTAGGCGCAGAATAACGGTTCTCTGATATCGGTGACCGGAGGCGCTTCACAGCGACTCCTCACCTCGGGTGAACGAGGTGGTAAAGAGTGATAGTACCGTCTATGACAGCACTCTAAATTATAGGTATAACCTTAGAAAAAGTTAAAGATGTAGGGACGCCCGAATCTTGCATTTCGGACATCCCTACATCTATATGCGTATTTTGCCTAGTGGGGCAATAATTACCCCGTTTTAGCGGCGAGAACTGAGCTGCATCTCACTACGGCGACGGCGGCTCAAACGCATACCGGCAAGCAGTGACAGCGATCCAGCGGCACTAATGACCAACATATTGGAGGCGCCGGTAGCCGCCAACTGCTCGCGCTTCTGCTGGGCACCGGAGGCAACCTTCTGGGAGCCAGATGCCTGTGCTTCGGCCTTCTGCGCGTTGCCCTTCTGCGCTTCAACCTTCTGTGCAGAGGCGTTCTGTGCAGGGACATTCTGCGCGGGAGCACCCTGATCACTAGCCGGAGCGTCATTCTTCTGCTCAGCGCCGCTCTCCCCCGCTTTCTGCTCGGTAGCAGAAGCCTGATCAGCCGCAGGCTCAGTAGGCACCGAAGCATCGACCGCGGGAGTGTCGGCTGCGGGAGCCTCGACAGTGGGCGCATCCTGCTCAGGGGTAGTGGGCAGGGGGGCTGCGGGCTGGCTATCCACGCCATCGCGTTCGACAGTAAAGCCGCCATTGACCATGCGCACAGTACCCTGCTCATCCTCCGCCACAGCACTCACACGGTAGGTAGTGCCGGGCTTGAGTGCCGAGCCAGGAATCTGCACCTGGGCAGTGAAAGCACCGGAGGCATCAATCTCAGAGACATCAGCCGAAGCAATCACGCCGCCGATTGCCACACCGTATTCGTCGACAGCACTAACCATCAGGTGTACCGAGCTGACACCGGTGAAGCCCTCGCCACGCAGGGTCAGGGTCTTAGCTGAGTCGTTTTCAGGAACTACGGTTTCTTCTACGTGCAGGCGGGCGGTCATCACGGGGTTAGCGGTGTCGTTGGTCTGTTCTTCGGTAGTGTCTTCTTTGGTGGTGTCATGGACGCGGTCAAAGAGGGTGTTACGCGGCAGGTCGTAGTGGCGGCGCGGATCATCCTCGGGCAGCACGTGGTCGAACTGCTCGGCAGTATTCGAGGAGGCCACCTGCTCGGACTGAACACCCTGAGTCGGCTGGGTAGCCTGCTCGGGCTGCGCTTCCTCTGCAGACTGCTTCTTCTTGAACTGTGCCTGCTCCGCCATTGCACGCTCAGCGGTGGCAACCGGAGCGGAGCCATTCTGTACATTCCAACCATTCATGAAGGGAACCTCAACTTCCTGGGCGGTGTAACCATTAGCTGCAGAGGGAGCCACCTCAACGCTCAGCACGTAACGCAGATTCTCGTGGACGTTCTGAACTTCTTCCAGCATGGATCCGGGCACCTCAATGCCATCCAGGAGGGTACCGTTCACAACGTCGGCGCGCGCGGGAGAAACAGCCAGCAGCATGCGGTTACCCTGGCTATCCAAGGCGTAGACGTAGGTCATCACTTCAAATGCCTGCGCTTCACCCAGACCGGTGACCTTGTAAACCACCAGGTTCTTCTCCTGTGGAATTTCCATCTGGCCCGAGAGAATCTGAGCATTCAGCGGCTCATCCTGAGTATTTGCGGGCAGCAGCTCCAGCGGTGCGGAGGAGTTGTAGGAGGGATCCTCCGTCGCGTAGCCCTTGGCAGGGTCAACCACGGCAGTTGCGACAACGTACTGCTGGTTGGGGTCGAGGGTACCTGCGGGCAGGGTCAACTGGGTGCTGAAGCGGCCACCGTCCACATCGAGTTCGGGCACGAGGGTCATCGTCACTGCGGAGCCGCGACCCAGTGCGTAGAGGGGGTACTGGCGGTATTCGCTCACGTACACCGCCACACCGTAACGTTCAACGGCACCGCCGGTGAAGCCTTCACCGGTGACGGTAATGCTCTGGGAACGCGCCGGGTTAATGACAACACCCTGCTCGACGTACACCTGCGGGGAGTTCTGGGTAGCAACGTTTTCGATGGGGGTTGCGTTTACAGCGGAGGGAGGATTGTCGAGTTCCACCGCAGTCGGTGAAGCCATTCCGCCGGTATTCTGCACCTGCACATCTGCGTGCGCAGCACCAACACCGGTGACGGACAGGACGGAAGCAGCAATAGCGGCTGTTGCTCGGGTTTTTGAGTGAGCGGGTTCGGGCATGA
The DNA here is from genome assembly GCF_001810135.1 of Rothia sp. HMSC069D01. Classification (NCBI taxonomy): domain Bacteria; kingdom Bacillati; phylum Actinomycetota; class Actinomycetes; order Micrococcales; family Micrococcaceae; genus Rothia; species Rothia sp. HMSC069D01. The sequence continues at coordinate 137,885 of NZ_KV800108.1, read as the reverse complement.
AACACACCTTCTTCTGTGAGTGTGAACGATACCCTCCGGAGGGTGCCACGGATCGAAGCTGGACGGGTGTCTCTTCGGGATTGACCGCTATAACGTACGGACTAGTCATAACGTTCATGTAATGGTGGAAGTTACCGCGAAGGGAATCGCTCTATTTATCGGTAATTCCACACTAACAATACTTTTCTTGTTATTGCTGTAAAGACGCTTTACGTCCCAACTATTTTCCTGTGCAATAACCCACACAGCATATTTTTTACTCTCTATAACATCATCAAGAGCACTCAAATTGCATGGACTAGGCAAAATTTTTCAACTCTCCCTTGAAACTCAAGGTTTTATTGCATGCATATGCAGTTTTAATGGATTTGAGATAAAAATATTCTGCACATTCATGCATTTAATTTATTTCTTTTAAGTGAAAAAATGCAGGTCACAGCGCCTTTTCCCGCACATTGATTAAAAGCGTGCGTACCAATAACCACGCACAAAATAAGTCGACAAAATCATTCCGTTACACCGCCCCGCGCTTCCACCCCGCACCTCCACCACGAAAGAGAACACCCGCACCTCTCCCCCAGCTTGCCGCACACGCTTTGCCACCCCCCTCCATTTCAAAACAGCTCAACACAAAACTGCTAGCACGCAAAAGTGCCGCCAATACCCTTTTCAGAGTATTGACGGCACTTGAATCACTCACCTTACGGCGAGTATCAGATATTCAGAGCCTAGCCTATAGAGGCTGAGCTATTAGAGGCTGCGGCGGCGCAGGAGCATCAGTGCGGCACCAGCAATCAGAGCTGCGGCGCCAACGCCTGCGATACCTGCAACACCCTCAGCACCGGTGTGTGCCAGCTGCTGCTTCGAGGAGGAGGAAGCCTGAGCCGAGCCCTTGGTGCCGGAGACGCCTACAGTGTGGCCCTTGGAGCTAGAGGAGGTAGCAGCGGATGCGTTACCAACCTTAGCCTTGGGTGCCTGAGAAGAGGGCATGCGGGTCTCGGTTACGACAACCGAACCGTCTTCGCGCATTTCAGCGGTGAAGACGCTGGTGGTGCCGTCGCCGTTATCGCGAACGGTGGTGCTCTCGTCCTCGGTAGCTGCCGGCAGGGTCGGTGCGGGGTTGTTCGCATCGCTCACGGTGGCGGTGGTGACTGCAACCTGGTGTACCGGGCCGTTGGGGTCGCTGGTTGCCACCATTGCGTAGGCGTAACCGGGTTGCAGCAGTTCAGCAAGAACGCTGACCTTGACGCGGAAGGTGCCGTTCACGATTTCAGAAGCGGGTACGTCGTGGGTTGCCAGAGCGTCGCCGGTGATGTTGCCGTTTGCATCCAGGCGGAAGATAGCGATCTGCACACCGTTAGCGACGGACTCGTGGGTGAAGCCGGAGCCGTTGAAGGTCAGGACGTTGTACTGATCGTTCGGGTTCAGGGAAGCGTCCTCGGTGGTGAGGGTTGCGTTCTCGGGTGCTGCGGGAGCCTCCGGAGCGGGGGTCTCGTCAGCCTTGGGGGTCTCAGTCTTAGGTGCTTCCGGAGCAGGAGTTTCTTCCTTGGGTGCTTCAGTCTTGGGAGCCTCGGGTGCCGGGGTCTCGTCAGCCTTGGGGGTCTCCGGTGCCGGGGTCACGGGAGCGGGGGTCTCTTTGTTCTTGGGTGCCTCGGGAGAGGTGGACTCGGTGACCTTGAAGGAGGAGAGAGCCACGAGCTTCTGGTCAGCCTGAGCAGCCTGAGGGTTGCTCACAGCAACCAGAGCGTAGGAAGCGCCGGCGGGCAGCTTGCTTGCCTCGACAGTGAAGGAAGTCTTGAAGGAGCCATCCTGAATCTGGTCCGCAGACACGGACACGGTGGTGATGGCGTCACCGGTAATCTGCTGGTTCTCATCCAGCGCGTAGATGCTGACCTGAACGCCGGGGCCGACCTTCTCGCCGTAGAAGCCGGTACCAACAACGCTCACGGTGTTAAACTGCGCATCACCGGAGAAGCGTGCGTTCTCGATGGAGACGAAGGGGTTAGCCTGCTTCGCCTCGGGAGCCGGGGTGGAGGGAGTGGTGGGCTCGGGGGTTGCGGGAGCAGGGGTCTCAGCCTTAGGAGTCTCAGCCTTGGGGGTTTCAGCCTTAGGAGTCTCAGCCTTAGGAGTCTCAGCCTTAGGTGCTTCGGTTGCCTCAGCCTTAGGAGCTTCAGCCTTAGGAGCCTCGGTTGCTTCAGCCTTGGGAGTCTCTGCCTTAGGAGTCTCTGCCTTGGGAGCCTCGGTAGCCTCAGTCTTAGGAGTCTCTGCCTTGGGAGCCTCGGTTGCCTCAGCCTTAGGTGCTTCAGTCTTAGGAGCTTCAGCCTTGGGGGTCTCGGTTGCGTTGCCGCCGGGCAGGGAAGAAGTCTGAGCAGTTGCCTTCTGGTCGACAACCTGCTGCTGCTGATCAGCGGGTGCTTCTGCCGCGAAAGTTGCCGGGATTGCTGCCACGGAACCAGCAGTAAAGGCTGCCGCTGCTGCGATCTTGTAAACGCGACGGGTAGTCTTCGACATTTTTCCTCGATCTCTGAATTATCGGTGGTGAACCTACGCGGTGTGCCTCCGTCTTTGAGGGGCGCGCAGATTCACACATGGGTGTGACTGCTAAAAGGCTAACACCCAACTCTGAGTCTTCTGCCTTCTTAATGCCCGCTTTAAGTAACTGTAATGAAATCGTTATAAAACCACCCCTAAAGTTGAGAGTTAATACAGACCAATTATGGTGTTTTGTGGTCATGTACTGACATATGAACGCCGGCAACCCTACATTTTGATTGCATTTGAAGAAAATATGATACTTTCCATGGATAATTTCACCCCAACTATTTCACCATAGTAAACCTTAAAGTCTCACGTACCACTTTATAGTTCCATCAAGTACTCCTTGATACCTCTCCCCCACCTATTCCCACCCCGCATGGCACCCGGACCAAAGCTCCACACAAGCCACAGACCTACCGGGCGCACCAACAAAAAAAGCCTCGCCCGCATCCCAAGAATCAGGAATGCAGGCGAGGCAAACACAAAACCCCGCATCAGCGGACGCAAGAGCACAAAGCTTAGCTCTCCTTGCGAATCACCTTGAACTGGCTGGGCTGCGCCACCGGGCGAATCGTAATGCGGTCAAGGTTCACGTGGTGCGGAACGTTCAGCGCAAAGGTCACGGTCTGCGCCACATCCTCGGCGGTCAGCGGCTTCTCAACACCCGCATAGACGCGCTCGGCGGCTTCCTTGGAACCCAGACGATTTAGGGAGAACTCCTCGGTGTGCACCATGCCCGGGCAAATCTCAATCACGCGAACGTTATATTCCGCTTCTTCCAGGCGGAGCGCCTCCGTCAGGCCGCGAGCGCCGAACTTCGCCGCATTGTATCCGGCACCGCCCTCGTAACCGTGCTCGGCTGCAGTGGAGGTCAGGTTCAGGATCGTGCCGTGACCGTTCAGGCGCAACGCCTCCGCGAAGGCACGCACCATGTGCAGAATACCGAGAACATTCATCTGGTACATCTTCAAATAATCGGTAGGCTTGCCGTCGGCAACCTTATCCACGCCAATAGCACCACCGGCAATATTGACCAGGGCGTCAATGGTGCCCTGCTCCTCCAGGATCTGCTCGGCAACAAAGCGGACGGAATGCTCGTCGGTCACGTCGCAGGTCACCGGGTGAGCGCCGGTTTCCGCGTAGAGAGTGTAGAGGCGGTCGGTGCGACGAGCCAGAGCATAGACGGTCCAGCCGCTTGCTACTAGCTGCTGCACGGTGGCTCGGCCAATACCGCTGGAGGCGCCGGTCACCACGGCAACTTTGCCGTCGCCGGTATGGGGCAGGAAAGGAGATGCAGGAATGTGGGTGTTCTCAGTCATACTTTAATCCTAGTAGAGTGATGCCCGCGGGTGCTCTGTTCGAGCAGACCCGCGGGCATGTATTTTGAAATTTTCGATAGTGAGATAGGTACCCGCCGCCGTTCAGAACAAACGATACAGACACCATCACGCGTGCTACTTGCGGCGGCGCGGCAGACCCCAGCGGCTCCTGCCGCCGTCACGGAATCCGAGGCGATGCTCAAAGTACACGGGCGAGCTACTGCCGGTCTTAATCGTGTCCGGAGGGACCGTACCTTCACGCGCAGACAGCAGATAAAGAACCGCAGCGCCGGGCATGAACATAATCAGCGGTAGCACGAAACGCATACGCGCCTCACCATAGCCGCTACGCACCGTCAAATGCCAGACGCACAACGCAACCAGCACCAGGTGCAGTATCAGCAGAACAGTTTCAGACGTGCCCAAACCAAAAATACTCAGAGAACTCATTGGCAACTCCTCAAAGGTCGTGTATCTTCAGTCTACGCCGCGCCCGCTCTGCTGAGAAGGATTCGTGGGCATTGATACTGCAGATTTTCGCGCATACACTGCAGGTAATCAGGGGCAGCAATATTAGGGGGTCTCTCCCCCATTACCGTTTCCACCGAGTTTGTCACTGAATCGCCAATTACTCCTCATATAGGGAGCCTCCACATGACAGCAACACCGCACCAGCACATCACCGACCTTAAAGAGCAGCGCCGCACCCTCCAGCAGCGGGCGCGCAGCATCCGTGCCACCACCGGACTCCCCTACAGTTCCGAAGTTCACCTACTGCTCGGGCAGAGCTACCTCGACCCCGCCAGCTGGCAGGAGCTCACCGCCTCCAGCGGGGTACGCGCCGCAGTGCGCAGGGCACAATTTGTGCGCCGGTACCGGCACCTCCTGGCGCGTCTAGAAGCCGCCATCGAGCGGTACGAACAGCACAGCACAGCGCGGAATTCCCCTGAAGCTGAGAGAATGCCGTGAATATGAGAAAATAGCCGTTATGGCTGAAAACATTTTGGGCTCAGACTCGCCCGTACAGATTAACGTTCCCGACCGCCCCGCCCTCGAAGGCCTCGAAGAGAAGCTCTCGCAGCGCTGGGCCGACGAGAAGACCTACGCATTCGACGAGAACACCACTCGCGAACAGGTCTACTCCATTGACACCCCGCCGCCGACCGCATCCGGCTCCCTGCACGTGGGTCACATGTTCTCCTACACTCAGACCGACGTCATTGCACGCTACCAGCGCATGACCGGCAAGAACGTGTTCTACCCCCTCGGCTGGGATGACAACGGCCTGCCCACCGAACGCCGCGTTCAGAACTACTACGGCGTTCTCTGCGACCCCTCCGTGGCAGACAACGACTCCTTCCGTGACCTGATCACCTGGAAGGCAGACGGCACCCCCAAGCCCGACCGCAGCCAGGCAAAGTGGCCGCGTATCTCCCGCAACAACTTCATTGAACTCTGTGAAGAGCTCGCGGTTGAAGACGAGAAGGTCTTCGAAAACCTCTTCACCACCCTGGGTCTGTCCGTTGACTGGTCGCGCACCTACCGCACCATCGACGCGCACTCCCGCAAGGTCTCCCAGCTCGCCTTCCTGAAGGACCTGGAAGCAGGCAACGCCTACATGGCTGAAGCACCGACCATGTGGGACGTCACTTTCCGCACCGCAGTGGCACAGGCTGAGCTGGAAGACAAGGAACGCCCCGGCGCGTACCACCGCATCAGCTTCCACCGCCCCAACGGCGAGAAGGTCTGGATTGAGACCACCCGCCCCGAGCTGTTGCCCTCCTGTGTGGCTCTCGTGGCGCACCCGGACGACGAGCGTTACAAGCCGCTGTTCGGCACCACCGTCACCTCCCCGCTGTTCGGCGTTGAGGTCGAAATTAAGGCGCACCCGCTGGCACAGCCCGACAAGGGTGCCGGTATCGCCATGATCTGTACCTTCGGTGACACCACCGACGTCACCTGGTGGCGTGAACTGCAGCTGGACACCCGCGCCCTCATCGGTCGCGACGGCCGTTTCTCCCGCGAAACCCCCGAGTGGATCACCTCCGCTGAGGGCCGCGAGCGCTACGAGCGTATGGCTGGCACCACCGTCTTCACCGCACAGAAGACCGTCGTGGAAATGCTGGTTGAGGCTGGCGAAATGGACGGCGACCCCAAGCCGATTACCCACCCCGTGAAGTTCTACGAGAAGGGTGACAAGCCCCTCGAAATCGTTGCTTCCCGTCAGTGGTACATCCGCAACGGTGGCCGTGACGCTGCACGCCGCGAGAAGCTCATCGAGCGCGGCCGTGAGATGAACTGGTACCCCTCCTTCATGCGTAGCCGCTACGAGAACTGGGTTGAGGGTCTGAATGGCGACTGGCTGATTTCTCGCCAGCGCTTCTTCGGCGTTCCCTTCCCCGTCTGGTACCCGCTGGACGCTGAGGGCGAGCCGGACTACGAGAACCCGATTCTGCCCACCGAAGAGATGCTGCCGGTTGACCCCGCATCTCAGGCTGCTCCCGGTTACACCGAGGATCAGCGCGGCGTAGCGGGCGGCTTCATCGCTGACCCGGACGTTCTGGACACCTGGGCTACCTCCTCTCTGACCCCGCAGATTGCGACCGGTTGGGGTGTGAACCCGGACCTGCACGCGAAGACCTTCCCCATGGATCTGCGCCCGCAGGGTCACGACATTATCCGTACCTGGCTGTTCTCCACCGCTGTTCGCGCGGAGACCCTGGCGTCCTCCGTGCCGTGGTACAACACCGCGCTCTCCGGCTGGATTCTCGACCCGGACCGCAAGAAGATGTCCAAGTCCAAGGGCAATGTTGTGGTCCCGAACGAGGTTCTGGAGAAGTACGGTTCGGACGCTGTGCGCTACTGGGCTGCTTCCGCTCGCCTGGGTGCTGACACCGCCTACGACGAAGGCCAGATGAAGATTGGTCGCCGCCTGGCGATCAAGCTGCTGAACGCATCCAAGTTCGTGCTGAACCTGGGCGCTACCGAGAAGTCTGTCATTACTTCTCAGGCTCAGGGCCGCGTGCTCATCAACGCCCTGGACCGCTCCCTGCTGGCTCGCCTGGCGTACCTGATTGAAGAGGCAACCGCAGCGTTTGAGAAGTACGAGTACGCTCGTGCCCTGCAGATTTGCGAGAGCTTCTTCTGGTCCTTCACCGACGACTTCGTTGAGCTGATTAAGGACCGTGCGTACGGTGCTCGCGGCGAAGAGGAGCAGGCTTCTGTTCTTGCCGCACTGGCAACCACCCTGGATGCTCTGCTGCGTCTGTTCGCTCCCTTCCTGCCGTTCGTGACCGAAGAGATTTGGTCCTGGTGGCGTGCAGGTAGCGTACACCGCGCCGAGTGGCCGCAGGCACTGCCCATCCTGGAGGGCACCCTGCTGGCTGAGTACTCCGCACAGAACCCGACTGCTGGCATTTCTGCTCAGTGGGTCCTGGCGGACGCTGACCCGGCTCAGATTGAGTCGCTCAAGCAGATCCTGCCGGATGTTGCTGAGGCTCTGGGTGGTCTGCGTAAGGCTAAGAGCGACGCGAAGGTCAAGCAGCGCACCGAGGTTGAGTCCGCTACTATTGCGGCTCCTCAGGCTCAGCTGGATCGCATTGCCGCTGGCTTGGCTGACCTGAAGGCTGCCGGTAACGCTCGTGAGCTGTCCCTGGTGGCAGCTGAGGGCGAGCTGGAGGTTCGCGACGTTGTACTCGTTGTGGAAGAAGCAGCTGAGTAATCGAATCTAACGTTCATTGCTTAGTGACATAACACCGAGTTGGTGTTGAGGACGGGGCGGTACCGATTGACGGTACCGCCCCGTTTTCTGTGTCTGCGGTTCGTTGGTTTCTGCAGGCAAGGTACCCGGAGAGCGTGATGCTCGACTGCGGGCGGTGCTTTGTATGGCGCTTTTACGACTCTGACTAGAGGCTTTACACATTCGGTACCCGCGGGTGCCCGTACCCATCCCTAGCACCTTCACAACCTCCTCCCCCAATAATGTGGGTTTTAGTCTGCTGTTCTGTAGGGATTATGTGGGATTTTCAATCCCTTTTTCTGTTCATCAATGTGCAAAGAGCATAATCAACCTTATGAGATTGACTGTCACTTTATGTATGATTGTTGATGCGAGGGTTTTACCATCGGGAACAACCCTCTATTCAACTTCAGCAACAGACAAATCACCGGTACGAGCAAGACATACCCCGACCAACCGCACGACAATAAACCACCCGTCAGGCGCAGCGATGCGTCCTGACTCTGACCCGCGCCAAAGTAGGCGCACCCCATATCCTCATGAATTCATACTCATCCTCTTCCGGATTACCGAACAAACCCCAGGCGAGGCAGAGCTCAACCCCGAGCACGCCGCCAGGAGCACAAGCCAACATTTCCCCCGATCAGCTTCAGCACTATCACACGAGCCTGAACGAGTACATCAGCCAGGCACGTGAACATGCCCAGGCGCTGCGTGCCAGCTACACCAACGAAGTGTATGAACTCTGGCTTCAGCATATTTCCACCAGCGCCGCCACCGATGAGGCGAGCATCGCCTCCGGTTCGTTGACCGCTCAGCAGCTTGAGGAGCTGACCCGCAAGTGGGTGCGCCTCATGCGTGAAAGCCGCGATATGCTGCACCACGAAAGCTCCATTGCCGCCGCACGTGCTGCGGTTGAGGCTAAGCCCCTCCCCGAGTAGGGTCACCCTTTATTTCTTTCGCGCGGCAACGCCAGCACTCCGCGTTGTACCGCGTTTTTCTGCGGCGGGGCTATCGAGCCAAGCGATTAAGCCCTGCCCGGAATGCGTACTTCACATAACCTGCCCCTTGCTATAGTTATGGATATTCAAAGACCCTAACTATGTTGCAGAAAGGGCGGGAATGTCCCACCAAAAACGCGTCCTGCGGCCTATACGTAGCGATGTCGCTCCCCCAGTTACCTCACCACCGGTCTACCGTGGTGATATTGACGCGCGCGGCACGGCGCAAGACCTCGTCCCGCGCAGCTTGTGGGTTGATTTCTGGGACACTCTCTTCTTCATCTTCGCCGGCATCGCGGCCCTCGTGCTGACCTTCATGATTCTGGCGAATACGGTCGGCCATTCTTTCTGGGGTTTCCCCATTGCCTTCATTTTCTGGGCGGTCACCGCGTACCTGACGCTACCGCGTTTTCACGCCATCATGACCCGCATCTACGTGCCCGACTACTTTATTGGGCGCACCCGCACCCCGGACGGTCTGCTCGGTGACCCGGTCAATATCGGTCTGATTGGCACCGAGGAGCAGATTCACCAGGTCATGCAGGACGCAGGCTGGACCCGCGCTGACAACGTCACCCTCGTCTCTTCCTGGAAGATTATTCTCTCCACCATCACCCGCCGCTCCTACGCGGAGGCGCCGGTCTCCCCGCTGAAAATTTTTGGTAAGACGCAGGCTTTCGCCTACCAGAAGGAAGTGGACGGCAACCCCGAGAAACGCCACCACGTGCGTTTCTGGAAAACCCCGGACGGCTGGCTTCTGCCGGGCGGTCACCAGGTGGATTGGTTGGCGGCGGGCACGTACGACTCCGGTGTAGGTTTCAGCTTCTTCACCCTGCAGGTCACGCACCGCATTGACTCTGAAACCGACTTTGAACGCGACTACATTGTGGAGTCCATTCAGTACGCTCACCCGGAAACTCACGTTGAGATTCTGCACGATTTTTCCTCCGGCTATCACGCCCGTAACGGCGGCGGCGACGCGATCCGCACGGACGGCGCGCTCCCGGTCATCGTGCTGAACAATGAGGGTCTGGAGCCGCAGGAGCAGGAAGAAATTCACCTCTCCAGCGCGCACGACCTGGCGTACCGCATGCCGCTGAGCCTGCTGGTCGGTTCGGGTATGCTCATCGCCGTGACCCTCGCAGACATTATCAACAGCGTCATTCTGGCGCTCAGCCGCCCAGCTCTGCGTGCCAAGCTGCTGGAGGAAGGCTCCGGCAACGACATTGAGTTGCTGGACCTCTTCGATCAGGTGGATAGTGACGTGCTGCTGACCATTACCGGTACGGTGCTGGTTGGTTTCGTGGCGATTTATTCGGCGGTGCACCTGTTCCTGCTGTGGAGCACGCTGCGCGGCTCGTCGAAGGCGCGCCGACTGGCTCTGCTGTTGACTGCACTGAACTTCGCGGCGATTACCGGCGGCGTGCTGTGGGGGCGCCACTCCCTGCCGCTGTCCACGATTTTCTTCCAGCTGGGCGTTGCGGTGTTCGCAATGTTGGCGTTCACCTCGGATGCGGCGGTTCAGTACACGGCAACCCGCACCTTCCATATGCGTGATACGAAGATTGTGCAGCGGGCAACGCACCCGAAGGTTCTGGAGCGCAGGGCACAGCGCAAGGCACAGAAGACGCACAATGCGCAGAAGGCACGCAAAGCTACCTCTGCAAGCAACCCTCACCGCGCGTAGATTGCACGTTTCAGCGCAACATAGTGAATAAAAAAGTACCGCCCGGTCAGTTCATGACCGGACGGTACTTTTTTGCTCTGCAGCCGCAGACTCTACCGGGCCTGCGCGCATTGCAGGAATCTCAGCACATTGCAGGCTTCTTAGGCTTCACCCTTTTCGCCGTGGAAAATCGGGCCCACGTTACGGGGGCGCTTGAGCTCAAAGAAGCCGGGGTAGGAAGCCAGCGCCAGGGCGCCGTCGAAGAGCTTACCAGCCTCTTCACCGGCGGGGCTCGGGGAGATGACCGGGCCGAAGAAAGCGGTGCCGTTAATGGAAATCAGCGGAACACCCACATCGGTGCCGCCCATGGTCTCCAGTGCCAGATCCAGGGAGGCGCGCATCTGCTCATCGTACTGGTCGGTGAAGGCGACATCCACCAGCTCTGCGGGCAGGTTGACCTCTTCCAGCGCCTTGACGATTGCGTCGCGGTAGGAATCAGCCTTGTTGTCGTTGTGGTGAATCTGCTCGCCCAGAGCGTCGTAGAGGGGCTTAATAACCTCGTTACCGTGCAGCTCGCGCACAGCGGTGATGAGGCGGGTCGGCGCCCAGGACTGGTCCATCATTGCCTGGTAGTCGGCGGGCAGGTCGCGGCCCTGGTTGTGCATGGACAGGGAGAAGGGACGCCAGGTCACCTCAACATTACGGACCTTCTGCACCTCGCCAATCCAGCGGGAGGTAATCCAGCACCAGGGGCAGATCGGGTCGAACCAGAAATCAATCTGTGCGGGTGCGTTCTCAGTCATGAGTGTTCCTCTCTCATACGGTTGCGCCAGCCGCTTCTATGAGCCGGCGCTTATTCTTCGGTACACGCTCATCAGGACATGCCAGCGAGAGCAGTACCTGCTAGTGAGCCGTCACCCCGTATAACCGGGGCGACGGCTTCTTTATTCCCTAGCCTGTTCGGCTGGAAGTATTCGGTTATGCCGCCTGACGGTCCGCGGCCTTCAGGGAGGCGGTCTTCGCCTCCCCCTTCACGGTGCGGGTGGTCTCGGTTTCGGGGTCGGGCGCCTGCAGTACGTAGCGAGGCTCCGCACCGTTAAGCACGGTGTCCTCACCAATCACGATGGACACCACGTCGGTGCGGTCCGGGATGTCGAACATAATCGGCTGCAGAATCTGCTCCATCATAGAGCGCAGACCGCGGGCACCGGTACCGCGCTCGGCGGCAAGGCGAGCAATAGCCGTTATTGCTGCGTCGTCGATGATTAGCTCCACACCGTCCAGGGCGAAGAGGTGACGGTACTGCTTGAGCAGCGCGTTCTTCGGCTCGGTCAGCACGCGAGCCAGCTCTTCTTCGTTGAGCTCGTTCAGGGTCGAGATGACCGGCAGGCGACCAATCAGTTCGGGGATAATGCCGTAGTGCGCCAAGTCCTCGGGCATGATCTGGTCCAGCGGGTTCTTTACGGAACCGCCCAGCTCGGCACCGAAACCGATGCCACCGGCACCCACGCGGGCTGCAATGCGGTCGTCAATATTGTCGAAGGCACCAGCCACGATGAAGAGAATGTTCGAGGTATCAATCTCAATGTTCGCGTGCGCCGGGTGCTTGCGGCCGCCCTCCGGGGGTACGGTCGCCACGGTGCCCTCGATAATCTTCAGCAGCGCCTGCTGCACGCCCTCACCGGACACGTCACGGGTGATGGAGAGGTTCTCGCCACCCTTGCGGGCAATCTTGTCGATTTCGTCAATGTAGATGATGCCGCGCTGAGCCTTGGCAATATCGCCGTCAGCGGCGTTAATGAGGCGCAACAGAATGTTCTCCACGTCGTCACCCACGTAACCCGCCTCGGTGAGGGTGGTTGCGTCAACCAGGGCGAAAGGCACATCCAGCTTCTTCGCCAGGGTTGCCGCCAGGTAGGTTTTACCGCAGCCGGTCGGGCCGAGCATCAGAATATTCGACTTGCCCAGCTCCACTTGCTCCCCCGCGGTCGCCGAAAGAATGCGGGAGGTCAACACCGGGTTATCAATATCGTGGATGCGCTTGTAGTGGTTGTACACCGCCACCGCCAGGGTGCGCTTCGCCGCGTCCTGACCGATGACGTAGTCGTTGAGGTAGCTGTAAATTTCGCGCGGAGTAGCCAGCTGAGGCGCGGGCGCAGCGGCGGGGGCCTTCACCTTCAGACGCTCTTCAGCGAGGATCTCTTCGCACAGCTCCACGCATTCGTCGCAGATAGAAACATTCGGGCCGAGCACAATCTTAAAAACCTGCGCGCGAGTCTTCTTGCAGAAGGAGCATCGCATGCTGGCGTTGGGCTGTTCGGGAGGCACAATGACGTCTGTGGCCACGAAAATTCCCTTTCGATCGGCGTGGTGAAATCGGCGCAGAAGGGTCAGTGACCTGATGTCTGCGGTGATTTCTCAGGAGGAGCACCGGCGGGTGGTGGGCGCCCTAGTTTGAGTGAGAAAACGGTATGAAATACTCGAATTTTCTCCTTTTCTAAGGCTACCGGAGTTCACCCCGGAACCAAGAATTACGCACCGCAAATGAACGGACTTACCGGGCATATGACAAAGCGCGTCTTTTATGACGGCGGCAGGAACTTCCACACCCCGATATGACGGTGATTCACAAGGGTAAAGTGCAGGTCAGAGTCACCTACTGAAGCACCACACGGAGACCCACCAAATACACCCACGGTGCACAAAAAGAAGCGGCACCGCACCGCGCACCAGCCCGAAGGCTCGCACACGGGGCAATGCCGCCCCTCCCCCGAAAAATACTCGGGGATATTCCTCAAAACTAAAGTTTAGGTGTGGGAAATAGCGGTGTTGGTCGCAGGCTTACGCAACTTACGAGACTCCAGCACCTTATCGACCAGGCCGTACTCCAGAGCAGCAGCCGCAGTCAGAATGTTGTCACGCTCAATGGAGCGGTCAACTTCCTCGTAGGTCTTGCCCGAGTGCAGCGCCAGGGTCTGTGCAGTCCACTCACGCATACGCATAACCTCGTTCGCGTGAATCTCAATGTCAGATGCCTGACCGCCCTGCTGGCCGCTCAGAGCGGGCTGGTGAATCAGCACGCGAGCGTTCGGCAGTGCCAGACGCTTGCCGGGGGTACCGGCAGCCAGCAGAACCGCCGCAGCGGATGCCGCCTGACCCAGGCACACGGTCTGGATCTCGGGGCGGATGAACTGCATGGTGTCGTAGATAGCGGTCATTGCGGTGAAGGAGCCGCCGGGCGAGTTGATGTACAGGGTGATGTCACGCTCGGGGTCCTGTGCCTCCAGCACCAGCAGCTGAGCCATGATGTCGTCAGCGGATGCGTCGTCCACCTGGGTGCCCAGGAAGATGATGCGGTCCTCGAACAGCTTTGCGTACGGGTCCTGACGCTTGTAACCGTAGGGGGTGCGCTCCTCGAAGCTGGGGAGCACGTAGCGGTTGCTCGGCATAGCCGGCGCCGAGGTGGTGATATCGTTCGGCAGGTAGTTCATGTGCATCTCCCTTATGCGTTCTTCGATTCGGGCAGCTTACCGGCGGTGGTCGCAATGTGGTCGAAGAAGCCGTACTCCAGGCCCTCTTCCGCGTTGAACCAGTTGTCGCGGTCGTTATCCTTCAGGATGGTTTCCAGGCTCTTGCCGGTGCGCTCAGCGGTAATCTCTGCCAGGCGCTTCTTCATGTCCAGAATCAGCTCAGCCTGGGTGCGGATATCCGATGCGGTACCGCCAATACCACCGAGGGGCTGGTGCATGAGGATGCGGGCGTTCGGGGTTGCGTAGCGCTTGCCGATGGTGCCTGCGGTGAGCAGGAACTGACCCATGGATGCTGCCATACCGGTCACCACGGTCACCACGTCGTTCGGGATGAGCTGCATGGTGTCGTAGATTGCCATACCAGCGGTCACGGAGCCGCCGGGCGAGTTGATGTACAGGTAGATGTCTGCCTCGGGGTCTTCAGCCGAGAGCAACAGCATCTGGGAGCAGATGAGGTTAGCGTTGGAGTCGCGCACCTCGGAGCCGAGCCAGATAATGCGCTCCTTCAGGAGGCTGTTGTAGACGTAATCTTCCTGGGCACCAACGATGGGGGTTGCCATAGACGGCGCGGGCGCCACGCCGGCTGCCTGGGAGGCGCCGATGGGCAGAGGCATGTAGCTGGACATTCTTCCTCTTCTTCTCTAATGGGTCTTCGCTGCATCTTTGCGCGATTTACGCGCCGGAGCGCACGCGAAAAGTTTCGTTGCTACTACCTTACCGATAGTTGCTCTCCCCCGCTTCCCTTCGGGTTGTTCGTTCGCCAGGGGGTGAAGCAGAGGCGAAAACCTCGGTACGGAATAACTTGAGGGCGGAATAGTTTGGGGTGAAAAGAGCCTCAGCGGGCACCCAACCGGTAATTCGGTGGATGCCCGCTGAGGCTACACATTTCAAGCAATCAGCTCACACCCTCTAGCGGAGTGGCTTCTTGCAGACCGTGGCGGGGATTTAGGCAGCTGCCTCTTCGCCCTCGCCCAGGTACTTGGACAGGTCAACAACGTTGCCCTTGGTGTCCTTGACCACTGCGGTCTTCAGCACTGCTGCCAGAGCCTTGGAGCGGCGAACCTCGCCGACCAGTGCGCCAGTCTGGCCGGAGCCGTCCAGCATCTGTGCGAACTGGTTGGGGTCCATGCCGTACTGGGAGCTCATGGTGATGATGTAGTTGATCATCTCAGCCTGGTCAACGGTCACTTCTTCCTTGTCCGCAACAGCGTCGAGAACCATCTCGTTCTTGAATGCGGTCTCGGTGTTCTCGCGAACCTCGGCGCGGTGCTCCTCGGTGTCGTGGCCTGCTTCAGCGTTGGGGTTGTTGAAGTGCTGCTCGAGCTGGTCCTCGATAACCTTCTCGGGGACGGGAATCTCAACGAGCTCAACGAGCTTTGCGAGGACCTTGTCGCGTGCCTGGGTGCCCTGCTCGGCAACCTTAGCCTCTGCAACCTGCTTCTTGATGTCTTCCTTCAGCTCGTCGATGGTGTCGAACTCGGAAGCCAGCTGTGCGAACTCGTCGTCAGCTGCGGGCAGCTCGCGCTCCTTGACTGCGGAGAGCTTGACCTTGATGACAGCCTGCTCGCCTGCGTGCTCGCCACCGGAGAGCTTGGTCTCGAAGGTTGCGTCCTCGCCAGCGGACAGGCCGGTCAGAGCCTCGTCGATGCCGTCGAGCATGGTGCCGGAACCAATCTGGTAGGACAGGTCGTTTGCTGCGTCTACCTGCTCGCCGTCGATTTCTGCGGCGATGTCGATGGTCACGAAGTCCTTGTCAGCTGCGGGGCGCTCAACGGTCTTCAGGGTGCCGAAGCGCTCACGCAGAGCGTCCAGTGCCTGAACCTCGTCCTCAGCGGTGACCTCTACCTCGTCAACCTCAACCTCGAGGCCCTCGTAGTTGGGCAGCTCGATTTCGGGGCGGACGGTGACGGTGATGGTCAGCTTGAGGTCTGCCTCACGGTTCTCAGTGGAGGGCTGGGACTGAACGTCCAGCTCGGGCTGTGCCAGGGGGGAGAGTTCGTTCTCGCCCAGTGCCTGTGCGTAGTAGTCGTTCAGAGCGTCGTTCAGGGATGCCTCGACGATGTAGTCGAAGCCCGCACGCTGCTCGATGAGCTGCTTGGGCAGCTTACCCTTGCGGAAGCCGGGAACGCTGATCTGACCCGAGAGGTTCTTGTAGGTGCGGTCCAGGTAGGGCTTGAATTCTGCGAAGGGAACCTCGACCTCAATCTTTGCGAGGGTCGGGTTGAGCTTCTCGACGGCGGTCTTCACGTCCGTGATCTCCTCATATAGTTTCGGTGCGGCACGAATCGTGTGTGCCGCGGTTGCTTAGTGGAAAGAGCGCCACGACCCTGTAGCGTCGCGGCAACCGTTTCACGTCGGGGCGACAGGATTCGAACCTGCGATCTCCTGCTCCCAAAGCAGGCGCGTTAGCCAAGCTACGCCACGCCCCGTGAAACCGACCGTGTTGCGCACTTGCGTGTTTAACACAGTCAGTGCCCTAGTTTACCTGTTTTCCCGCTAAATGCCCAACACAGCGGCTCGTGCGCGGTTTATTTCCACTGAGCGCGTACTCCCCTATCTCCCTTGGTTTTGTAGGGTGTTTTGTGTGGATGCGAGGTGGAGGGGATGACGAGCTGGAGCGTGCGGATTCCGAGCGCGCGAGGAAATAAATCCGCATGCGTAAGCGATTCCCTTCATCCCCGAGCACAAAAAATCCCCCCGACAACGTCGGGGGGATTGTGCGAGGGGATGACGGGAATCGAACCCGCGTAATCAGTTTGGAAGACTGAGGCTTTACCATTAAGCTACATCCCCGGAATGGAACTTGACTATAGTATCGAGGTTCCATCTGGACTGTCAAATATTTGAGCAGTTTTTAGACCTGGCAGCCGGGGCACCAGTAGAGTTTGCGGCCGGCGATTTCCTCCATGCGGATGGTCGTTCCGCAGCGGCGGCAGGGCTCGCCGTGGTGCATGTACACGTAGTTGGCGTGGTCGGGCCACGCTTCGGTTTCGGGTACGCCGGGGCGGTCTTCGGGTTCGGTGGTGATGATGCGCCCCACGCGCACGCCGATGACCAGCAGGTGCTTATTGTCTTCCCAGAGTCGCTCCAGTTCCTCGTCACTGAGGCTCTTGCCGGGGCGTAGCGGATCAATTTCCTGGCGGTACAGCGACTCGGCGCGGAAGATATTGCCCACGCCGGAGATTGCCGCCTGGTCCATCAAAATCACACCAATCGGGCGGGAGCTCTTACGTGCGGCGCGGTAGAACTGTTCGGGGTCGGCATCCGGGTTGAGCGGGTCGGGGCCGAGCTTGGAGCGGACGGTGCGCACCTCCTCCGGAGTGAGGGTGCGGCAGATAGTCGGGCCCACCAGGTCCGCCCAGCCGTGCTCCGAAACAATACGGCAACGCACCGTACTCTTCCGTTCGGGAGGACCGGCGTAGGGTTCCCCCTCCCCCGCCGCGTATTCTTTTTCGCCGATCTTGCGGGGCGCGCCAATGCTCGAAGCACCCGTGAACGTCTCATCCCCACCGAAGCTCCAGTTACCGTAAATACCCAGGTGCACGTTCAGGGTCAGGTCGTTCTCGAAGGTCACGAACAGGTGCTTACCGTGCGCGTACGCCCCGGTGATGGTGTGCCCATCCAGCAGGGCGGCACCCTCGGCGTAGCGGCCCTGCGGGGAGGAAACCTGCACGCGCTCGCCGGTGAAGACGTCACTGATTTGGCGGGCAATACGGTGGATGGAGTGGCCTTCGGGCACGGGTTCTCCTCGAAAACTTGTCGGCTAGAAATAGTGCGGATTATATGGGGTGCAAAGACGACTGAGGCGCATAGCCTGCACTATGCGCCTCAGATTTTAGAGCTTAGGCAGCGTCAATCTGCTTGCCGGCAATGTCGCCGGTCTGCTCGTACTCAGCCAGCTGACCGATACGGCGTGCGTGACGCTCCTCGTTGGTCCAGGGGGTAGCCAGGAAGACCTTGATGATTTCCAGTGCTTCTTCCTTGCTGTGCTGGCGGCCGCCCACAGCAACGACCTGTGCGTTGTTGTGCTCGCGAGCCAGTGCCGCGGTGTCGTGGTTCCACGCCAGAGCCGCGCGGATACCATCAACCTTGTTCGCCGCCATCTGCTCGCCGTTGCCGCTACCGCCCAGCACAATACCCAGGGAGTCCAGGCCAGCCTCGCGGTCACGCTTCACGCCAAGGGCTGCGTTAATGCAGAACGAGGGGTAGTCGTCCAGCGGGTCATAGTCGGCGGGGCCGTGGTCAATCATTTCGTAGCCCGCAGCGGTGAGGGACTCGATTAGGTAGTGGCTCAGTTCGAGGCCAGCGTGGTCGGTTGCGATGTGTACGCGCATGGTACTCTCCTGGTGATTTTGTCTTGGTGTGACGTGCGTTTGTGCGTTCGTGGGAGGCGCCGGTTCTCAGTTCTGAGCGCCGTTGCTAGAGTGCGCCGCGCATCCATCAGGTGGGATACGCTTCCCCGTTTGGGTTTTTTCTGTCTTAACTGTATCGAATTCGCGCGGGTTCGGGTAATGCGGAACCTTCTAAACCCCCACCTATACGGTAGACTGTGGGGTATGGCACTTTTTGGTGTCCCGATTCGCCGCGCCCAAGCTTGAACGCCTCCAGCGCTACGTATGCAGCGTCGCAGGAGCCGCGCACCTCGGGAACCAGCGCACCATGACAGGGCGTGTCAACACGGCACGCTATTCACATCTAAGGAGAGGGAGCTGTATGCCCGGCCTGAACCTAACCCGCAATGAGGCAACCGAACGCGCATCCATTATTAAGCGCGTGCACTCGTACCGTATTGAACTCGACCTGCCGAAGGACAAAGACGTCTTCTCCTCGAAGGTTGAAATTCGCTTCGACGCTCAGGAAGGTGCCTCCACCTTCATTGACGCCATCACCTCCTCGGTCAAGTCCATTAACCTCAACGGCGAAGAGCTGAGCACCGACCTGGCGGACGGCGAGCGCATCCAGCTGCCGAACCTTGCTGCTGAGAACACCCTGGTCATTGACACAGAGATGTTCTACACCAACACCGGTGAGGGTCTGCACCGTTTCGTGGACCCCGCCGACGGCGAAGTGTACCTGTACTCCCAGTTTGAGGTGCCGGACTCCCGCCGCGTGTTCCCCGTCTTTGAGCAGCCCGACCTGAAGGCTGAATTCGAGTTTATTGTGCGCGTTCCCTCGCACTGGGTGGTTGTGTCTAACCAGCCCGAGGTGAAGGTTGAGGAGAAGGAGTGCGGTTGCGGCCGTGCGAAGACCTGGTTCTTCAAGCCGACCCCGCGCATGTCTTCGTACATTACCGCGATTGTGGCTGGCCCCTACGAGAAGGTCACCAGCGAGCTGACTAACTCTGAGGGTCGCGTGATTCCGCTGGGTGTGTACGCTCGTAAGTCCCTCATGCCGTTTGTGGATGCTGAGGACATGTTTGAGCTGACCCGTCAGGGCTTCGAGTTCTACGAGGAGCAGTTCAAGACCCCGTACCCGTTCGAAAAGTACGATCAGCTGTTCGTGCCCGAGTTCAACGCCGGTGCGATGGAGAACGCTGGCTGCGTGACCTATCTGGAGACTTACGTCTTCCGTTCCAAGGTTGCGGAGGCTCTGCGTGAGCGCCGCGCTATCACCGTTCTGCACGAGCTGGCTCACATGTGGTTCGGCGACCTGGTCACCATGAAGTGGTGGAACGACCTGTGGCTGAACGAGTCCTTCGCGGAGTTCATGTCTACCCTGGCCGCCGCGGAGAACACCCGCTATGCCAAGGAGGCGTGGGCTACCTTCTCCGCTTCGGAGAAGACCTGGGCCTACCGTCAGGATCAGCTGTCCTCGACCCACCCGATTGTGGCCGAGATTCGCGACCTCGCCGACGTTCAGGTGAACTTCGACGGCATCACCTACGCAAAGGGCGCTTCGGTGCTGCGTCAGATGGTGGCTTGGGTTGGCCAGGAGAACTTCATGGCTGCTCTGAAGGTGTACTTCGATAAGCACAGCTGGGGCAACACCGTGCTGGACGACCTGCTGGTTGAGCTGGAGCGCACCTCCGGCCGTGACGTGCGTGCGTGGAGCGCCAAGTGGCTTGAGACCGCCGGCGTGAACACTCTCGCCGTTGAGATTGAGAACGACGAGGCTGGCAACATCTCTTCGCTGGGTATTCGCCAGTCCTACGCTGAGGGCTTCGAGACCCTGCGCCCGCACCGTGCGGTAATTGGTTTCTACAACCTGGTGGACGGCAAGCTGACCCGCACCGACCGCATCGAGCTGGACATTGACGGCGAGCTGACCGTGGTTGAGGAGGCTATCGGCAAGAAGCGCCCCGACCTGCTGCTGCTGAACGATGAGGACCTGGCGTACGCTAAGATTCGCCTGGATGAGCGTTCCATCGAGACCGCTATCAAGCACCTGGGCGACATTGATTCGTCCGTGGCTCGCGGCGTGGTCTGGGGTTCGCTCTGGGATACTGTGCGTGACGCTCAGATGCCGGCACGTAAGTACGTTGACCTGGTGCTGAACAACATCGGTAAGGAGACCAACTCCACCGCTCTGCGCACCCAGATCAACAACCTGTCCGCTACTCTGCACTCCTTCGTAGCTCCTGAAGCTCGCGAGGAGACCCGCCACCGTGCCGCTGACCGTCTGTGGGAGCTGGCATGCGTTGCAGAGCCCGACTCGGATGCTCAGCTGCAGCTGCTGCAGGCGTTCATCAACCAGACCCGCACCGAGGAGCAGTACGACAACGTGCAGCGTCTCTTCGAGGGTGAGCTGACCCTTGAGAGCCTGGATATTGACGCTGACCTGCGTTGGAACCTGGTGTGCCGCCTGGCTACCGGTGGCCGTTTCTCCGCCGAGCAGATTGCTGCGGAGCTGGAGAACGACAACACCGCAAACGGTCAGCAGTACGCCGCTCAGGCATACGCGTCGATTCCGACTGCTGAGGCTAAGGCTGAGTACTGGAACAAGATCATGGTGACCGGCGAGCTGTCGAACATGATTCAGCGTTACGCTATTTCCGGTTTCAAGTCCGGCAAGCCCGAGCTGATTGCCCAGTACAATGAGCCGTACTTCGAGCAGATTGAGGGTATTTGGCGTTCGCGTTCGCACGAGATTTCCATGCAGATTATTGGTGGCATGTACCCGAGCGAGCCGACCGCTGAGCTGCTGGAGCGTACCGAGGCGTACCTGGCTTCTCTGCCTGAGGATGCTGCGGCTCTGTACCGTCAGATTGCGGAGGCACGCGACGGCGTGGCTCGTGCGCTGAAGGTTCAGGCGGCTGACATCTAACAATGCTTGTGAGCTGAGGCAGGTTCGCCACCTGCTCTCATAAGTTTTTATTCGTCCCCTTCTACCCCGAGATTCGGGGTGGGAGGGGACGTTTCTATATGGGGTTTATGCCGGTTCTATTTTGAGTTGTGCACCGGTTTGCGCACCGAGTCTAATTCTTGTCACTGCGGTGCATATTTTTTGGTATTTTCATTTGAATATCCCTCAAAAGCTCTCTACTTGGGGTTGCGCCTATCGTATACTGTTGTGCATGCCTTCTATCAAGTCTCCTATCGCGAAAGTTTCTCTGACCGGCACAATCCTTGCTGTGGTTGCTGCCGGTTCCTTTGGCGTGTACTCCGCAGGAGGCTTCATCGCGCCCGGTGGCACTGCCGCTACCGCTGCTGCGGGCGCCGAGCCTACCCAGTCGGCGCAGGAAAGCCCCAGCGAGTCCCCCTCCCCCGAGCCGACTCCGGAACCGACCACCCCGGCGCAGAAGATGGAACGCACCGCGCAGAACGCCTTCGGCAAGGAGGGTGCGCAGGCAACCGGTGAGATTCAGGCGCCGTTCCCCACCTCCGCTGATGCCGCCGACATGCTGGTTCAGCAGTTCAAGGGTGGCGTGGTCATGTACACCCCCAAGTACGGTCCGGTTGCGGTGGAATCCGGCGTCTACGAGCACTGGTGGAAGCAGCGCGGGTACAGCGACTTTGCCGGTTGGGAGGGTCTGCCGGTGAGCTGGCGATCCAAGAAGGGCGTTCTGTACACCAAGTTTGAGAAGGCTGAACTCTACTGGGATAAGGCGAACGGTCTGCCGCGTAACACCAATGTTCTTGGCGCTAAGGATGCCCTGGTGATTGGTGACTCGCAGGTGACCGCAACCTCCTGGGTTGGTTTGGGTCTGAAGCAGGCAGGTTTCGTCCCGTACCTGTTCCGTTGCGGCGGCATCGGTTTTGTGACCGCCCGCGAGGGTGTGTGCCCTTCCTACTATCAGGGTGTGATGGGTGGCCGTTGGGCTCTGCCGAACGGTAACCCCGGCGTGATTTACCTGGACGCCTCCGGCAATGACATTTACATTCACGAGGATGAGACGAAGGCTCGCGAACACGTGAACGCTCACCAAACTCAGGTCATTGAGCAGCTACGACGCATGTACCCGTCGTCGAAGATCGTGTTCGGCGGCGTGGTGTCGATGAGTGAGGATGCGGCGACGGATAAGCAGGTGGCGCATAAGCGTCACGTGGCAAACGAAGTGGCAAGGCAGGGTGCCCGCGAGACTGGCGTGCTGTTCATGGACACCGCTGATTGGCAGACCATTTACCTGACTGAGGGTGACATGGCTGATGGTGTGCATCTGAAGGAGAAGGCGCACCATAAGCTGGCGGGCCCCTTTGCGACTCGTCTGCGTGAACTGCTCGGCACCGCGTAAACTAACTGTGTAATCAGCCGAGTACATCAGCTTCGATTAACGCATATAGCATTAGAATGAGGCGCCGGGAGGATTGAATCCTTCCGGCGCCTCATTCGTTTGAGTGGGTTACCCACCGCAGCTCTCAAGTTGGTGTGCGGGTTTTATGCCGCGACGTTTGCCTGGCGTTCCTTCGCCTCGGCCTTCTGGTGTGCGAGCACGCCCTCCGCAAGGCGACGCTTCTGACGCTCACGAGCGGCTTCCTTCTCACGCTGCTCGGCAGCCCAGGCGACCGGGTCAATGTCAATCGACTCGTAGTGCCATTCGCCAATGTAGTCGCGAATCGGGGCGACCCAGGTGACGGGAATGCCGCGGCGCAGGTACACCTCGTGGTCGGTGTCTTCAAAAGCGTGGATAATGCGGTTGCCGTCAGCAATCAGGGACTCAATGACGGAGTCCTTCCATGCGGGGCTGTTGGAGCCGTCGTTGCCGGGCTTAGCGAACACGTGCTTGGGTTCCAGACCTGCGCGGGCGATGAACTGGTTCAATTCCTTCATGTAGGTGCCATCGCGGCCGGTAATTACTACGACCTCTGCGCCGGTGTCTGCCGCGATTTCGCGAACACGGTCGGCAATTTCAACATTGACCGTGGCGTTGCGGATGGCCTTGAAGAATCGGCGGTTGCTTGCGAAGAAACCGGTCAGGTACTTGTCCATCTGATCTCGGTTGCTGGCAAGGGTACCGTCAATGTCGACTGCAATCAGATCCATATAGGTCTCACTTTCGATCCGTACGGGAAGAATGCGCCTGGTGAGGGCGCGGCGGAAGAGTTCCCGTGCGGTGTGGCTGGTAATCGGTGTGTCAAAGACGCCCCGGTGAAAGGGCGTAGTCTTTCTAGAATACCCTATTTTCGTAAAGTAATGCCTTATCGAAAGTCATTATTACAAATCCCCCGATGATGTCATGAGACGCAAAAATAGCTGGCGGCGCAGGTCAGAACCCGTACCGCCAGCTGAGAAAGATCTAGCAAAGCCTAGAGAGGGGGGGTTAGAGTAGCGAACCGGAACCGCGGCGCACCAGCACCATACCGGCGGGCGCCACAATGCGCAGCCACTCCTCCGAACCAACATGCGCAGCGAACAGCGGCAGATCGCCCGTGAAGCCTTCCGGGATGAAACCAAACACGCGCAGGGCGAATGCCGCGCCGGTCGGCACAAGCACGGTATCGAACTCAGGTAGGTACTCCAGCACCATATCGGAGGACCAAATACGCGAGCGCACCGTAGAAAGCACAGCAGCGCCGGGGTTCTCGGGCAGGGCGCGTTCTACCGCCTCCAGGCCTTCTGCGGTGGCGCGGTGGAACTCTTCAACCGGGACGGTGCCGACCTCGTACCAGCCGCTGAGCGGGGCTGACTTACCTGCCCAGCTAGCGTTGACGGTCACCGGCGGCATGAACAGCACCAGCTGCGGGTTCTCTTCGTTGCCCTGTTCTTCTGCCTGCTTCTGCAGACGCGCCAGACGGTCCAGCAACGCCTGCGCCTGCACGGTCATGTCCAGGGTCGAGTCAGCCAGCAGGTGCAGGGCACGCAGACCCATAATGACCGGGGTGTCCGAGGAGGCGTCCTCCGGCTCCAGGGAGCAGGCGAACACCGCCACCACGCGGCCGCGCGCAGTCAGGCGGATAGCGGCGTCCGGGTTCACCGCCAGGGCGCGAGAAATGTAGGTGGCAAGGTCCTTGACCGCTGCGGCACCCTGCGCTCCGCCGGGCAGAATCAGGTAGGGCTCCTCCACGCCTTCGTGGGGGTTGTACTTGAGTTCAATGGGTGCCGCCGCGTTCGGTGCGCTGTTCTGATCGGGAGCGTTCTCCTGCACGGGGGTATTGTCAGGGGTGGTTTCAGACGGCGTAGTCATTTCTGCTCCTTTTCGGCGTAGGCCTGCTCGGTGGCAAGTTGGTGGGTGATATCTGCGATGGTGTGTTAGGCAGACGTTCCGGATCGACTATCCGGGTCATTGTTCCTAGTCAATGTTCCGAATCAACCTGTCGTGGTTGTCTCAGAGTATGCTCTCCCACTCTACGCCAGAAACCGGTTCATTGAAAACGTGCGAGAATAAAACCATGACCAAGCCCACTGTGACCCAAAACCTCATGCGGATGCTGGACCTCTCCCCTGTGGAGGCGGCGCCCGCCTCCTTCGGTAGTGATGAAGTGTCCACCGGTGTGACGCTCACCCGCGAACAGCCGCGTACTTTCGGTGGTCAGGTTCTTGCCCAGTCGATTATTGCCGCCGACCGCACGGTGGAGGGCAAGGACATCCACTCGATTCACGCCTACTTTCTGCGTCCCGGCGATATTGAGCGTGAACTGTTCTTCGCCACTCAGCGCCTGAATGATAGCCGTTCCTTCTCGACCCGCCGCGTGCAGGTGTTCCAGGATGAGGCGCCCATGTTCTCGGCGATTATGTCTTTTCAGTCCGATAGCCGCGGCCCGGAGCACACCGCAGTGACCATGCCGGAGGTGCCGGACCCCGAATCATTGCCGATGGTCAGCGACTACCTGGGTCAGCTCCCCCACCCCATTGCACAGGCGGTCTCGTGGGAACGTCCGATTGATATGCGACACGTGGACGCGCCCCTGTACACTCAGGCGGATGCCTCCTCGACACAGCCGCGTGCCTGTGTGTGGTTCAAGACCTTTGACCGCCTGGTGCGTGCTGATGGTTCTGAGGCATCGGAGGCGGAGCACCGCGCCGCTATCGCCTATGCTTCGGATTATCTGCCGCTGGAGCCGGCTCTGCGCCGTCACGGCAAGTTCTGGCTGGAGCCGGGCCTCAAGAGCGCCTCGCTGGATCACGCGATGTGGTTCCACCGTTCGGCGCGTGCCGATGAGTGGCTGCTGTACGTGCTGGATTCCCCGAGCGCGCAGGGTGGCAGGATGCTCGCGCAGGGTTCGATTTTCAATCGTTCCGGTGAGCTGGTGGCGACCGTGGCGCAGGAAATGATGTTCCGCCTGCCGGAATACCGCTAAAGTTCCGATACAAACGTTAGAGCATACAGAAAGACCGTGTGAGGTGGTTGTCTCACACGGTCTTTCTTATGTTCTAGTGTACGGTCTAGAAGCCGTTTGGAAGCTCTTATTTGGCTTCGACGTCAATCACACCGTCCGGGGAAATGTGCACGGTGCTCTTGGTGCGGCGGGAAACAAAGAAGTCACCCACGAATACCAGACCGGTCACCAGAAGACCCAGTGCTGCCATCCATACTGCCACCGCACCGAAGAACATCGGGAACAGCAGCACGAGCAAACCCAGGATCAGGGTACCGATAGCAGAGAGCTGCAGGTGGCGTCCGGCGGCGTAGCTCAGGTATTTCATGGCCTGGGCAGTCATCAGACGAATCAGCGCCCACGCAATCAGCCACACGCCCACAATAGTCGGAATGTACGTCGCCTGCGCACCAGCCGAAGCGCTCAGCAGAATCAGACCAGCCACCACGGTCAGGATGCCGTTAACCAGGTCCCAGCCGGTACGTGCCTGCTTTGGCGTGCCGAAGTAACGCACCAGTTCAAACACGCCACCAAGCCACACCGAAATGGAGAACACATAACCCAGAACTACCAGCGGAATAGCGGGATTGGCGAACATGTAGATTGCCGCTGCAATCAGCAACAGACCGGTAACCAAGGACATCCAGTTATATTTTGAAAGCATAATGCTCTTCTCTTCGTAATCACATGTGTCAGTTGCACTTACGTGCATACTCATTATAAACCGTGAATATGAAATCCGCCACGATATATCGGTCGCCACTGAGCGAACTATTTCTACCGACGAATAACCCACCACGTAGCGGAACAACACGTGAGATAGCAGGACTATACCCCTTCCCCAGCAGACACAGCGAAGCCCCGCCTCCTGCGTCATAACAGCATCAGGAGGCGGGGCTCGTTACCGAACCAAACCCTATCGGGTCAGCTTGCGGTGCACCACGCGGTGCGGCTTAGCAGCCTCAGGGCCGAGGCGCTCAATCTTGTTCTTCTCGTAGGACTCGAAGTTACCCTCGAACCAGTACCACTGATCCGGGTTCTCATCGGTGCCCTCCCACGCCAGGATGTGGGTTGCCACGCGGTCCAGGAACCAACGGTCGTGAGAGACGACCACTGCACAGCCGGGGAATTCCAGCAGCGCATTTTCCAGGGATGCGAGGGTCTCAACGTCCAGGTCGTTAGTGGGCTCATCGAGCAGCAGCAGGTTACCGCCCTGCTTGAGGGTCAGCGCCAGGTTCAGACGGTTACGCTCACCACCGGAGAGCACACCCGCCTTCTTCTGCTGGTCCGGACCCTTGAAACCGAACGCGGAAACGTACGCACGCGAAGGCATCTCAACGTTGCCGACCTGGATGTAGTCCAGACCGTCAGAGACGACCTCCCAGAGGCTCTTCTCCGGGTCGATGTTCGCGCGGTTCTGGTCAACGTAGGAGATCTTCACGGTCTCGCCGACCTTCAGCTCGCCGCCGTCGAGGGGCTCCAGGCCAACGATGGTCTTGAACAGGGTGGACTTACCCACACCGTTAGGACCAATCACACCCACAATGCCGTTACGGGGCAGGGAGAAGGACAGGCCGTTAATCAGGGAACGGCCGTCGAAGCCCTTCTGCAGGTTCTCAGCCTCAATAACGACGTTACCCAGGCGGGGTCCCGGAGGAATCTGAATCTCTTCGAAGTCAAGCTTGCGGGTCTTCTCAGCCTCCGCAGCCATCTCCTCGTAGCGTGCCAGACGAGCCTTCGACTTAGCCTGGCGGCCCTTAGCATTGGATCGGACCCAGTCCAGCTCCTCGCTCAGGCGCTTAGCGAGCTTAGCGTCCTTCTTGCCCTGAACTTCGAGGCGGGCGCGCTTCTTCTCCAGGTAGGTGGAGTAGTTGCCCTCGTAGGGGTACAGGTTACCGCGGTCAACCTCGGCGATCCATTCTGCCACGTGGTCGAGGAAGTAACGGTCGTGGGTAATCGCGATGACGGCACCCTCGTAGGACTGCAGGTGCTGCTCCAGCCAGAGCACGGACTCTGCGTCCAGGTGGTTGGTGGGCTCGTCGAGCAGCAGCAGGTCGGGCTTCTGCAGCAGCAGCTTGCACAGTGCCACGCGGCGGCGCTCACCACCGGAGAGGTGGGTGACGGGCATGTCAGCGGGCGGGCAGCGCAGCGCCTCCATTGCCTGCTCCAGCTGGGAGTCGAGGTCCCAGGCGTTAGCGGCGTCGATAGCTTCCTGCAGCTGGCCCATTTCTTCCATGAGGGCGTCGAAGTCAGCGTCGGGCTCAGCCATGAGGGCGGAGATTTCGTTGAAGCGGTCCAGCTTGGACTTGATTTCGCCCACGCCTTCTTCAACGTTGCCCAGAACGGTCTTCTCTTCGTTCAGCGGCGGCTCCTGCATGAGGATACCCACGGTGTAGCCTGCAGTCAGGCGTGCCTCACCGTTGGAGGGCTGGTCGAGGCCAGCCATGATCTTCAGGATGGTCGACTTACCCGCACCGTTCGGACCAACCATACCGATCTTGGCGCCGGGGAAGAACGACATCGTCACGTCGTTAAGGATGACCTTGTCGCCCACAGTCTTGCGGGCCTTGATCATCTGATAAATAAATTCAGCCATAGTTACCTATTTTAGCGTGATTCTGCGGCGCACTGACGGCTTAGTCGAATATTCCCCACATTCAGCATGCGAGGTTTTTAGTCACCTTCAGCCTGTGCGCGTTTACGTTCATAGGAGCGGGCGGCTCGGATGCGGTCACCACAACGCACGCTACACCATCTACGTCGCGCGTGGGTCCGCAGCATGATGCGGTCGCAGTCGGGTGCTTCGCATTCAGAGAGTTTATCTGCTTCTTCGCCGGTCAGTAATGTGATGGCATCATAAGCGATGCGGGCGATGGCGTAATCCACCTCTTGGGTGAGGGGGTCTTCAACTCGCCGCGTGTACCGCCGGTTTTCTGCATCCCACGCTAGAGCGTTCATGGTGAGCGCCTCATGTGCTGTCTTGTTGACGGCGTGAAGGGCACCCGGATAGGGAGGGCGCTGGTTTAGGTACGCGTCAAACAGTTCTTTGATGACGTATCGAAAGCTGATGAATCTGCTGACGCAATAGGGTTGCAGCTCATACGAGTTATTCACGATGTGGTATTCGTGCGCCCATTCAGTGGCTATTTCTGGGGTTTCAAGCAGATCGTATTGTTTGCCGCTAGGTGTTTTATAGAGCGTATTTGCTAGTGCTATGCAGGGGTGTTCTTGGCTTCCGGGTGCCGCAGGAAGGTGGGCGGTTCGGTGAGATTTTTCCATACTTCTCATGGTATCACTTGTATTTTTCCGTGAAAACACCTATGGTTAATCACGGCAAAAACATAATTTATCCGTGAGAGGAACACTTTTATGCCTACGATTAACGTCATCACCGGCCCAACCGTCCTGATCGAATACGCAGGTTTGCGCTTCCTGACCGACCCCACCTTTGATGCCCCTCAGGACTACGACATGGGCATTACCGTTCTCAAGAAGACTGCCGGCGCCCCCATCACCCCCGAATCGGTTCTCCCCATCGATGCAGTCCTGCTCTCGCACGACACCCACCCCGACAACCTCGACACCAGCGGCCGCGCCCTCCTCCCCAAGGTCGGCCACGTCATCACTACCGAAGACGGCGAAAAGAACCTTCAGGCAGAAGGCCTCACCAATGTCATCGGACTGGCTCCCTGGAATACTTTCATCGTGGCAAAGGATTCTGCTGAAGTTACCGTCACCGCAATGCCTGCACTTCACGGCCCGAACATCCCCGAAATTCAGGAGGTAACCGGCCCCGTTATTGGCTTCCTCCTGCAGGCCGCAGGAGAACCGACTGTTTACATTTCTGGCGACAACTCCGAACTTCACGTTGTAGAGGAAATTACTCAGCGCATTGCGCCCGTTGATGACGCTATCCTTTTTGCGGGTGCAGC
This sequence comes from Rothia sp. HMSC069D01, assembly GCF_001810135.1. Lineage (NCBI taxonomy): Bacteria > Bacillati > Actinomycetota > Actinomycetes > Micrococcales > Micrococcaceae > Rothia > Rothia sp. HMSC069D01. The sequence continues at coordinate 108,467 of NZ_KV800108.1, read as the reverse complement.
ACGCCCCCTCGGACCCGAGCTCAGCGTAACCATGACCGCCGAGAATACCGCAAAGGCAGCAAAGCTTCTGGGCGCCCAGCGGGTGTACATTGCTCACACTGATTCCTGGGGCCACCTGGGTGAAGACTTGCAGGATACGATTCAGGCCTTTACCCGCGAGGGAATTGACCACAAGCTCATGAATAAGTAGAGCGCTAAAAATTTCTGGGGTGTATGCGAACCATTGCATGCACCCCAATTTTTGTATCAGCCCTTAGGTATCAACGCTGTAGAACCACCAACAACCGGATAGAATCGAAGCTATGAGCACAAGCCCCTCCCCCAAACTTCTGGCACCCGAAGACCTCGCAGATGCCGTTGACCGCCTCGCGCTCGCCATGCCGCTGGCAACGCGCGATCAGCCGTTCGGGCCCGAGCACACGGTCTACCGGGTGGGCGGCAAGATGTTCGCCATGTACACGGAGGGTATCGGCTACCCCATTGTGAACCTGAAGACCGACCCGGAAGAATCCGAGGTGCTACAGCGCATCTACCCGAGCATCATTCCGGCATGGCACATGAATAAGCGGCACTGGATTTCCGTGGGCGCCGGCGAAGGCATAACCGAGCGGGTACTAGAAGAGCTGGTGGAGGATGCGTACCTGCGCGTCATGTACTCGCTGCCCAAGGCGAAGCGGCCAATCGAGTTCCGCGAGCGCCCGGTACCCGAAAAGCACTAGCCGAAAAGCGTTACGGCCTGAAGGAATCTTTTAAACAGCGGAGCGGGTGAGCTTCGGTCCGGACCACCGAATTGCCCACCCGCTAAGCAAAGCACTTTCCTGTCCGCGATAAGGAGGGTCATCAACCACGATGAACGCTCGAACCACCAAGCTCCCATCCCATATATTGCGGGGTTCCGCACCATGCACCACTTGTGTGAATACGTGATAGTTGAGTCGGCACCCTTGCCAAACCTCCTATGCAGAGGAGGCGCTGACCTGGGTGCGCTGAATATTTCCCTTGAGTGACTCAGCTACGTCATGCGATGCAGCTGAGAGGGGATCGCCGTCTTCGCCCGAACTACCGGCACGGACGAAGTGTGCTCTCGGGAACAATAATAACCTTTTTGCATTAAAGTGTCACTTTCGGATTGAAGGATATAGAGGGTATTTATTGACCACAATTCAGGTGTTTTATAGCACCGAACCCACATATCCAACCACCACGAAATACCTGCAGATTTTATGCCCCGAAAAATCAAGGAGGGGCCGCGCCGACCCTCCCTTATATCGCCTCCACATGGGCTAATACCCACTTAAAGCAATATTCAGAAAAGTCAGCGCGACCCCTCACTATATGAGATAAATTCTTCATCTCACATGGGCTTCAACCGTAAATCCGGTCAGACGCAGACAAACACAGATGTTAGTCGTCGAATTCCACCTTCTCGAAGCTCATGGTGCCATCAGCGTGCGAGACAACAGTGTTCGGGTCACGCTCACGACGAGCTGCCGCGTACGCATCGTGGCTTGCCTCATCAACCCAGCGGGTCACCACGAAATAGTCGCCGCCCTCATCCAGGGGGCGCCACAGCTCAAAACCCTCAAAGCCGGGGAAAGAGTCAGCAATGTGGCGGGCAGCGGCAAAGCGCTTCTCCAGCTCAGCACGATTGTCGCCAACGACAGCAAGACGGTGAACCTTAACAACGGACATGTGTCCTCCTTCTGTTGAGTACGTGCTTTCAACGATGAAAGCGTGCTACAACCTCGCATCAGCTATAGATGAGCTATGTTCTTAGCGAGGTTAACCTCAGAATAACGGTTCACGGGCACAAAAAATAGAGGTTAGCGCCAACTAACAGATATATGACGCTAACCCCCATTCAGAGGATTACGAGGCGCTCGCGAGCGCCTATTCGAGGCCTAGGAATTTGCCTCGGGCTGGGCGGTATCGGCAGGAGTTGCGGGGCTCTTCTTCGCCTTCTTCTGAGCCGCCTTCGCCGGGTTCGCAAAATGCACCCCGCGCTCAGCCAAGAAACGGCGGTCCTTCTTATCCCACTGCTCCACCGGGTACGCCTCCAACAGGTCCGGGCGGCGCTCAAGGGTGCGCTCAATCTGACGGTCACGACGCCAACGCGCAATCGCACCGTGATTACCCGACAGCAGCACCTCCGGCACCTCACGCTCACGCCACACCGCGGGCTTCGTGTACACCGGATACTCCAGCAGACCGCCCGTATGCGACTCCTCCTCCAGGGAGGCGGGGTTACCCATCGCGCCCGGAATCAGGCGGGTGATAGCCTCAATCATCGCCATGACCGCAACCTCGCCACCGTAGAGCACGTAATCGCCCAGGGATACGGGCATCACGCGGAAGCTCTCCTGCGCCCAGTCCAGCACACGCTCATCAATGCCCTCGTAGCGCGCCGGAGCGAAGACAATATGCTTCTCCTCCGCCAGCTTGTACGCCATCGCCTGATCGAAAACGGCACCCGCCGGGGACGGGACAATCAGCAGCGGGCGGGTATCAGCGGCGGGTTCGGCGGGCCCAGTGCCCTCAGACTCGGCACCCTCAGACGCATCTTCGGTAGCGGCGTTTAGCGGGGAGGCGGCAAGCACCTCATCCAGCGCCAAACCCCACGGCTCCGCCTTCATCACCATGCCCGCGCCACCGCCATACGGGGTGTCATCCACCGTACGGTGACGGTCAAAGGTGTACTCACGCAGATCGTGCAGGTGCAGGTCCACCAGGCCCTTCTCGCGCGCCTTACCTAGCAGAGACAGCTTCAGCGGCTCCAGGTACTCGGGGAAAATCGTGACCACATCGTAGCGCACGGACTACTCCCCCGCCTGCTCGGTCGCCTGCGCAGAATCCTGCTCAGCGTCCTCGACCAGGTCAATCAAACCCGCCGGAGGGGTCAGTAGCACAAAGCCGGGCTCATCCTCGGTCGAGGGAACCACCTCGGGCACGATCTCCTCAACAAAAGGAATCATGATCTCTTCACCCGCACCGGATGCAAGACGCGGCGAACGAGCCAGCTTAATCAGCAGCAAATCCTGCACCGGCATGGTCTGCAGACCGGTCACCTTACCCAGCGGCTTACCCACAGCCGGATTATCCACGGGGCTCTCACCCTCGGGAACATCCGCCAGCAGGTACACGGGCAGGGTCACCAGCTCCTGCTCGTAGAAGCCCTCTTCATCGCCCTCATCCTCGGGAACCTCGTAGACCAGGCGGCTACCGCGCAGCTCCTCAGCCTGGTTGCGGGTAGTCACCTCATCAAAACGGACCACCAGAATCTTCTTGTTCCAGCGGGCACCGGCAACCGTCAGCTCACCGGTGGGCGCCACAGAAGCGGCAGCAGAGCCGGGCTTGAAATTCTCGATACCGAGCACCTCACCGCGGGCAAAACGCTCCTGCGGGGCATCAGTAAAGAGCTGAACCGTCACCTCACCACGAATACCGTGAGGCTTACCGATACGAGCCACCACAACCTGCATAATTTTCCTCCGCTGGATACAAGCTAAAAACCTACGCCGTGCACGTGCACGGCTCCCACTATTCTACCGGGCACTTAGGACGGGCGCATTCTGCCGCCCGAACTATCACCGGGACCCAGGTACGCGAGAAAGCCCCCGCCTTCCGGAAAAATTCCGGGAGCGGGGGCTTCAAGCGTTTACGAGCTAGCGTCGCTTTTTGTCGGTGTCGATAATGTCGATACGCATCGGCTCGCCATCAGAAATAGCGTCCATCACCAGACGGATGCTCTTGGCGGTACGACCAGACCTGCCGATAACTCGGCCCAGGTCATCCGGATGCACGCGAACCTCAAGGGTTTCACGGTGACGCTGAGTGCGCAGGCGCACCTTCACGTCCTCCGGACGATCGACAATCCCTCGAACCAGGTGTTCGAGTGCGTCAGCCAACATAATTACTCAGCTGCTTCCTCAGCCTCAGCCTCGGGTGCTGCTTCCTCAGCAGCCTCTTCAGCCTTCTCAGCCTTGGGGGTGATAGCCTCGGGCAGGATCACGGAACCCTTTTCGGGAACAACGAACTCAGCCTTAGCCTCGACGGGCAGAACCTTGGACTCTGCCTTCTCGCCCTTGAATGCAGCCCAGTCACCCGAGAGCTTCAGCAGAGCCAGAACCTGCTCGGTCGGCTGTGCGCCGACGGAGAGCCAGTACTGAGCACGCTCAGAGTTGATCTCGATACGCGAGGGGTGCTCGGTCGGGTGGTAAATACCGATCTCTTCGATGGTCTTACCGTCGCGCTTGACGCGCGAATCAGCGATCACGACGCGGTAACGAGGATCGCGGATCTTACCCATACGCTTGAGACGAATCTTAACAGCCACTTTAGTGGTTACTCCTGTTTCATAATTTGGTGCGAGGCACACGGTTCAGCACCCGTGGGGCGGGCCATTCACGGCGCCTCTATGGACACAACGGCGCGCGAAGAGAGGGGTCGCGCGTCGCCGGGTACTCAGCTAGGGTATCAGAGCCCAAGATTTTAAGCTAGCGACACGGAAAAATAATTGCCCAAGGCACCGAACATCACTTTTAAACAGCGTTCTGTAACAGTGTTCTGCGCCCGTGATGCGCCCGGCCACTGGGCTGTTACTCGGTTCAGATAGCTACGCCCGGCGAGCCGCAGCGTAGCCGCCGCTAGGCGAGGTTGTTAGGAGTCGAGGTTGCTCATCTCCAGAGTCTCCCCCGTCTCCAGGGCGCGGTAGCACTCACGCAGACGCTCCACCATCGACGGACGTACGTAGCCTTCCAGGTTCTCCGGAGCAACCCACTCGTAGGTCACCAGCTCAGCATCCTGCAGGGTAATCTTCGTATCCGCCGCAATCACGCCGCCGTCATACATGTAGTAGGTCGAATCGCCCCACACGCCCAGCGACAAGCCGTGGAAAATCAGCAGCACGCGGCCCAGCTTCACATCCAGGCCCAGCTCCTCCACAATCTCGCGCTCGCAACCGGGCTTGGGAGCCTCGCCAGCCTCCACGGTGCCGCCGGGAAGAATCCAGCCGTCCTTATAGTTCGGCTTCACCAGCAGCATCTCGCCGCGCTCATTACGAATCAGCGCGCCCGCCGCCAAACGGCGCGTGGGCAAGGTGGCGATAAAAGCCTTCAGCTCTTCATCGCTCAGATAGGAATCCTTCATGGCTTCTTTCCTTTAGCGGTCGGTTTTCTTCGCAGCGCGCTGCCTGATGCTACGCACTATACCCAGGGCACGCTCACGCAGTCCAGAGGGTGCCTGCTCCATGGACGGGGCGGCATCCTCCACCGTGCGGTAGTGGCCCTCACGTAGGTCATCAATCAGAGTACGCTTCTTGGTCGAGGGCTGCTCCCCTGCGGTGTCGCCCGGATGCACCAGCTCAGCATCCGCCACCGGGCGGGCATGCTTCTTCCGCTGCATCTCGTCGAAAGAATGCAGAATCGTCGGAATCAGAGCCGTCTCAACCGTGGCATTCAGCGCAAAGAGTGCGGCAGCCACCGAGAACTTACGGCTCGCCTTACCCTGCGCACGGCGGCGGCGCGCCACATTCGCCAGGGTCAGGGCAATAGCGCTTTGAGCCGTCACATCCGCACCCAGGACCAGACCCACGCGGCGGGTCTTCGCACGAATCTGCTCCGGAGTCAGGCGCTTTTTCGAGGCAGGCTTCTTCGAGACAGACCACGCGGAGGGGGATGCCTGCGTTGCCTGAGACGGAACATCTTCAGCAGATGCGTTCTCAGACGGTGCATCATCAGATCCCGCGGCATCAGAAGGCGCGTCCTCAACCGGGGTCGCCTCGGACTGTGAGACAGCAGGCTGTTCTGTTGCGGACTTGGCGGAGTGCGGTGCGAGGGCAGCCCTCAAATGCGCAAGAATAGCTTCTTCTTCCTCCGGGGTGAAATTCCTGCCACCCGTAGGCCGGTTCGCGTCGTCCTTATCGGAATCACGGTCCTGTTCGTAGGGACCCTCGAAGTCGTCAAACGCCTCAGCGTCCAGGAAGTCTTCTTCCTCATCAAGAGTGTCTTCCGGGAAAGACATATGAGTGTACTCGAAGGGAATATGACCTTCGCTAATGGCATCCATCCACTCGGCGAGGGTCACGCGGCGACCGGTCGCAACCAGTCGGTAGCTACGCTCCATGGGCGAGGGGAAATTACCCGGATAGGGCTCAATCTCCTCGTCATCTTCAAAGGATTCATCCTCAAATGCATCCTCCTCTGCAGAGCTGTTCTCAGGGAAAGTGTTCTCAGAGAAGGTAGCCTCGGCAACGGAGTTATCCAGCGGGAAGGTAACGTCCAAAGCTTCAGAAGTCTGCATCTCATCAGCCGAATCAGCCGCATCTGCAGGCTGCGCGAAGCCCTCATCCTCGTTGCCGAAGATGCGCGCCGTACTAATCGACGCCACATCAAAACCGGTGGTCGGAACCAGCGCCAGCTCCGTAGGAACATCCAGCAGCTGCAGCACCGACTCCAGCGCCAGGGTGTTGCTCGTATCGCGCAGGTACGCATTCAGGCGGCGACCGGTAATGGAATCAGCTTCCACCCCAAACATCGCCATGACATTAGCGATGCCCTGCTCGATTTCATCCTCATCGGAACCGAAAATCTTCGAACCCGAAAGCTCCGGGGCGCTACCGGGAAGCTCTGAGAGCAGATCCTCCAACACGCCGCCAAAACGTGCGACTTCCTCACGGCTGAGGGCACGGTTCAGGCGCTTAGGCACGCGCTGCCAGGTGAACTCCTCCACGATGTTCTCGTAGGGTTCGCCGAACGCCTCCAGGTACCACTCCTCATCCGAGTAGGGTTCGCGGGCGGGCTCCTCATAGACCACCAGGTGCTGCTGGTTCGCGTTGCCCTCAGCAATCAGGGCGTTGCAGTTCAGCAGGCCCAGTAGCGCCATCAGGTCCACCGGGTCGGCAGAAATGAGGGTCCACTCCCCCGCCGGCGCGGCAACAACCTGCCGAGTACCGGCAGGAAGGTACGCCAAAAGAAGCCCGGTAATCATGTCAATGGGCAGGTCAACGAGCATGGCGGCGTCGCCGTCCACCAGGAACTCCAGCTCACCCTGTCCATTGGGCAGCTCCTCCCACACGGTAGCCTCGCCCTCAAGGGCGGCACCGGTAACCGGTAGCTGATCCACCAGCTGCGCCACGTAATCCTCAACGGGAGTACCCACGTGCAGGTGACCGTCAGCGACCTCCAGCACGTTCATGTAGCCCTCATCGTCCACGGCGCACAGCACGTAGAGCTGCACCTGATGCTCACCCATCTCGTAGGCAATCAGCTCTGGGGAGGCGGCGGTCGCCTCAATGAGGGCGGCAATCAGCTCCTCATCGGTAGTGGAACGAGCCATGATGCGGCGGCGCTGAATCTTCTCCTCCAGCTCCATGGTCTGCTCGATGCGCTCATTGCGCTGCTTCTCGGCGGTGCGCTCCTCGTCCTGGGCGCGCAGGTACTCGGGGCTATCCGATTCGCCGGTTCCGGCAGGTGCGGGGGCCTCATCCCACATGCCGGTGAGCTTATCGACGGTCCACTCTTCGTTCTCAAGGGCTGCAGCGAGGCGGTCGACCTTCGTGCGGTCGTTCCAGGCGCGCTGCTTATCGGGGTCTTCCGCCTTCACCTCATCGTGCATGCTGCGGGCTTCACGAATGAGGTTCAGGATGGTTGCGGCAACGTCGTCAACGGCGGGGTCGTCACTCTCGCTGGAGTAGACGAGGTCGCCCGCCAGTTCGGCGGAGTGCTCCCCGTACTCGAGGGCGATACGCGCCCAGACGGGGATGTACCCGGGAAGGCTGCTCGAATCATTATCGAAGCCGTCCGCAAAATCGTCCGCAAAGTCGCCCGAAAGGTCGTCGTCGCTATCCTCTGCGGGAGCATCGGAGAAGCCCAGCGAGCCCTCCTCAGCTACAGACTCGTCTGCAGATTCGGTAGCAGATTCACCGGCGGGGTCCTCTACAGCATCATCAGCGAAGGCGCGCTGAGACCACGGCGCAACCTGCTCATTCAGCTGATTATCCGCGTTCTCTCGATCCCAATTCTGCTCGTTCTGAGCCATTGATACCTTCCCTTCACACACCCGTTTACATGCCCAAACCGGGCACCATACCGGTACGGGTGCGCCCCGTCACCACGTGCGCACCCGTACCACCCCTTTAGGGGCTTATATTTGCTCTTACTGCAGGAACTTCTCGAAGCCCTTCGGCAGGTTCATGCTGGACAGATCCATCTCCTGGTTCTGAGCCTGCTGACCGAATGCAGCACCGGCGCGAGCCTGCTGCGCCTTAGCTGCTGCCGCCTCCTGCGCCGCACGCTTCTGCGGGTTGCCGGAGCGAGCCTTCTTCTTCTTGTTGCCCTTCGCGTTCTTACGAGCGCCACCCGCCGCAGCCGCCATACCGGGCATCTGCATACCACCGGGCATGCCGGGCATCTTGCCCGAAGCGAGCTTCTTCATCATCTTCTGAGCCTGAGCGAAACGCTCCATCAGCTGGTTCACCTCAGACACGGTCACACCCGCACCCTTAGCAATACGGGCACGGCGAGAACCGTTAATGATGCGCGGAGCCACACGCTCGTGCGGGGTCATGGAGCGAACAATCGCCTCCACGCGGTCAATCTCGCGCTCATCAAAAGCCTCAAGCTGCTGACGCATCTGAGCCGCACCGGGCATCATCATGAGCAACTTCTTCATGGAACCGAGCTTACGAATCTGCTGCATCTGAGCCAGGAAGTCCTCAAACGTGAAGTCTTCCTGATCGATGAACTTCTTCGCCATGCGATCGGCTTCAGCCTTATCCCACTGAGCTTCAGCCTGCTCAATCAGAGTCAGGATGTCACCCATATCCAGGATGCGGCTCGCCATACGGTCCGGGTGGAACTGTTCAAAGTCAGTGACGTTCTCACCGGTGGACGCGAACATAATCGGCTTGCCGGTCACCGAAGCCACCGACAGCGCCGCACCACCGCGGGCGTCACCATCAAGCTTAGACAGGACCACACCGGTGAAGTCCACACCCTCGTTGAAGGCGTTAGCGGTGTTCACGGCGTCCTGACCGATCATCGCATCGATGACGAACAGAACTTCGTGCGGCTCAATAGCGTCACGAATGTTACGTGCCTGCTGCATGAGCTCAGCGTCAACACCCAGACGACCCGCGGTATCGACAATCACCACGTCGTGCAGCTTAGCGCGAGCCTCAGCCACACCGTCACGCGCCACCTGCACGGGATCGCCGGTGGGCACGTCAAACTCGCTGGTCACACCGGGGTGCGGCGCGTACACGGGCACGCCCGCGCGCTCACCAACGACCTTCAGCTGGGTCACCGCGTTGGGGCGCTGCAGGTCGGATGCGATCAGCATCGGGGTGTGGCCCTGGCCCTTGAGCCAGTGAGCCAGCTTGCCAGCCAGGGTGGTCTTACCGGCACCCTGCAGACCCGCCAGCATGATGATGGTCGGGCCGCTCTTCGCCATGTTGATGCGGCGGGTCGAACCGCCGAGGATGCTCACCAGCTCCTCGTTCACGATCTTGACGATCTGCTGGGAGGGGTTCAGCGCCTCGGAAACTTCCGCACCGAGAGCGCGTTCCTTCACGTGGGCGGTAAATTCGCGGACCACGGGGACGGCGACGTCAGCGTCGAGCAGGGCGCGGCGGATTTCGCGGACGGTTGCATCAATGTCTGCCTCGGAGAGGCGGCCCTTGCCGCGCAGGTTCTTAAAAGTTGCCGTCAAGCGGTCGGAGAGAGAATTGAACACGAGCCGTGATCACTTTCTTAACGTTGAGGTGGCCCCCAGCCGCGAAGGCGAACGGGGATGGTTAGTCAGTCTTTAAGGATACAGGATGCGCGCTTTCTCTCCCGCCTCCACCTGTGGATAAGTGGCGCCGGTTCACCCTGAGCTCAGGATTTACGCCCAGGATTTATACTCAACGTCCCCTCCCGCGCCCCTCAGCAAATGCGCGGCAGGTTCCAGACTTACCCCCTCATAGAGGCACAGCAGAAACCCTCAGTAGATGTTCCGCACCCCGCCTCAGCCTGCTCAACACGTCAGATAGATTAGATTTTCTAGACAGCCTGGGTTAGAATTCTAAAGGTGTTACGCACAAATGCGTGATACGCCCGAGTGGCGGAATTGGCAGACGCGCCTGACTCAAAATCAGGTTCTTCGGAGTGTGGGTTCGAGTCCCACCTCGGGCACCAACGCAAAAGCGGCGGGAAAGTTTGAAGCTTTCCCGCC
>NZ_KV800108.1:0-98158 GCF_001810135.1 Rothia sp. HMSC069D01 | reverse complement strand
CGGGAAAGTTTGAAGCTTTCCCGCCGCTTTTCTGTATCCGCTTCTATACCCTTTGTACCCCACCCGCGCATCGGATGCGGCAACAATAAAGGCACAAGAAACCGCCGCCCGGCCGTGAGAGTTCACGACCGGGCGGCGGTTCTATATACCGGGCGTACAGGCGAAGGATTACCCTCAGCTACGCATCGGAAAGATTGGTAAACGGCTTAGCGCTTGACCTCGTTCTCCTCGTAAGGACGCAGAGCCTCGCGCTCGCCCTCAGCACCGTAGACGCGGTGTACCTGAACCATGTTGGTGGTACCTGCGCGGCCTGCGGGAGCACCGGCAGCAACGACGACCAGGTCGCCAGCTTCTGCCAGACCGTTCTTCAGCAGGTACTCGTCCACGAAGTGGAACAGACCTTCCTGATCGGTAATCATCTCAACCTGCTCAGCCTCAACGCCCCACAGCATGGACAGGAAGGAGCGAACCTTCGAGCTGGTGGTGAACGCGACAATCGGGGTCTCGGGACGCAGACGTGCCAGACGACGTGCGGAGTCACCGGACTGGGTGAAAGTAACGATGAGCTTTGCATCCAGCTGGTCAGCAATGTTCACAGCTGCGCGGGTGATTGCGCCACCGCGGGTGCGGGGCTTGCGGTCCAGCTCGGGCACGCGGTACAGACCGCCCTTTTCGGTGTCCTTGACGATTGCAGCCATAGCCTGCAGGGTCAGGATCGGGTACTTACCGACCGAGGTCTCACCGGAGAGCATCACTGCGTCTGCGCCGTCGAGGATTGCGTTAGCGCAGTCAGAAACCTCTGCACGGGTGGGGACGGGGTTGTCGGTCATGGACTCGAGCACCTGGGTTGCCACGATGACGGGCTTTGCCCAGCGGCGTGCCATGTCGATTGCCTTCTTCTGGACGAGGGGAACCTCGGAGAAGGGCAGCTCAACACCGAGGTCACCACGAGCGACCATGATGCCGTCGAACTTGTCGATGATGTCCTGCAGGTTCTCAACTGCCTGGGGCTTCTCGATCTTGGCGATGACGGGTACGCGGATACCCTCTTCGTCCATGATCTTGTGGACGGGGTCAACGTCTGCGCCGGTACGGACGAAGGAGAGTGCAATGATGTCTGCACCCATCTTCAGTGCGAAGCGCAGGTCGTTTGCGTCCTTCTCGGTCAGTGCGGGCAGGGAGACTGCTGCGCCGGGCAGGTTGATGCCCTTGTTGTTGGAGATGGGACCACCGACGACCACGCGGGTGCGAACGCGGGTGGGAGTTACCTCAATAGCTTCGAGGCGGATCTTGCCATCGTCGAGCAGGAGCTTGTCACCGAGCTTTACGTCGCCGGGCAGACCCTTGTAGGTGGTGCCACAGATTTCTGCGGTACCTTCAACGTCTTCGGAGGTGATGGTGAAGTCTGCGCCGGGCTCAAGGTATTCCTTGCCGTTTGCGAAACGCTCGAGGCGAATCTTGGGGCCCTGCAGGTCGGCGAGGATAGCAACGTCCTTACCGAGCTTTGCAGACTGGTCACGGATGGTGTCGTAGCGTGCCTGGTGCTCGGCGTGGTCACCGTGGCTCATGTTTAGACGGGCGACGTTCAGGCCAGCCTTGATTGCCTCGGAGATCTTCTCGGGGGATTCGATTGCCGGACCGATGGTTGCAACGATTTTTGCGCGCCTCATGTACCTAACCTTTGTGTGTTGTTTCATGTGGCCCCTGAGGGCTCACACTGATTTTCCGGGGAAGACTAACGTCAAATTCCCAATTATTCCCACGTGCTCCAACATGTAGCCACGTGCCGGATGCGTGGGTTTCTTATCTAATTATAGGGGTTTTAGTGTCATTTGGGTATGCTTCTCCCGCCCCTTTCAGTCAGAAGAATAGTGTTTCAGGTCGCATTTTGAGTACAACTTCTCCCCATCAATCGCATCCCAAGAATCCAATTTTTACCCCCACCACCTCCAACTCGCCCGGAAAGTAGATTAGGGTACTTTTTACCCATACTTAGCCCCTACTGCGCAATATTTAGTCACACTCGAGAACGTTCGAGCATATTACAAAAACTTAGAGACACTCAGAGTGGGCTATGAGAAGATAGATAGGGCATCCAAGAGCTAGGCGATTTCACATTTTCGCGCGCCTAGCCTATATTGGAACCCATAATTAGTATTTGAAATGCGAAATATATCTGGAAGGTTCACAGATGACTACTCGCGTGCTGATTATCTTCGGCTCCACCTACGGCTACACCGAACAGTACGCCACCTGGCTGGCAGAAGATCTGCGTGCGCTCCCGCAGGCTCCCGAAGTTGAGACTGTCCCCGCCTCCAAGGTCACCCCCGAGCAGGCAGAGACATTCGATGCTTTCGTCATTGCCGGCAGCGACTACGGTGGATTCCTCAACGGCGCACCGGCACTTCGCAAGAAGATTCTGCCGATCATTGCACCCAAGAAGAACCGCACCGCCTTCTTCACCGTCTCCTTCACCGGTGAGTACTCGAAGAAGCTGCTGGACAAGGCCGTCGCCAAGAGCTACACCCCCGAACTGACCGAAGGTCGCCCCGTCTACCACCTGCGTGGCGGCATCGACTTCGACAAGATTTCGCTGGCTCACAAGACCGCCCTGAAGGGCCCGGTGCGCGCATGGCTCATGGCGAACCCGAACCCCAACGAGGGCATCAAGCAGATGCTCGAATGCTACAAGACCGGCAAGGCTGAGTACATCGATCGCGAGACCCTCAAGCCGCTGATTGAGGACATCGCAAAGTTCCTCTAAGCCTTTCGGGAAACACAAGCTTTCGCCTCTTCCCACCCGTCTCTTTCAGCCGGACACCAGAACCTGAAAGAGCGGGCGGGAAGAGCCGAGAAAAACGTGCCAACAGGCACCATATACGTGGTCGATGACTCTTCATCTCTCCTGCATCGGCCATGTAACTCCGGATGCTAGGTGCGAGGCCGCACCCCAACAGTAGCCGGATACTGAGGGGGTGGGTCTTTGTGTGTGCGGCCCACCCCCTTCCTTTATGCCCCAAGAGGTATTCCCTCAGTCCGATCACACCGCGCTCGACACCCCGCTAGACACCTCGACAGGCAGGCAACCCAATAGCGCGGTCCACACAGTGAAATGTGCAACGCAGCAACGTGTCGCGTGCCTAAAATTCTTCACAAAAATTTGAGCCAATAAATGCACCGACAAGCCACAAAGTAAAACAGGCACCCCAAAGATTCCAGGTTACTGTGCACTCTGCGAAAGATATGCCGCCAGAATGACACCCCAAATCATTGCGCACATCGGTGCAGGTACCGTACGCTGTTAGCTGTGTCAGCCGCATGACATACCCGGCGACCGACACACATCACTTCAACTACCCCACATATTCACTCGTGTCAGAAGCCCCCACACAGGGCCACATCGACACATCCACCTCTCAAACACAGGCAAAATCTATGAAGAAACTCCAGACTGCCGCACGCTCCGCGGCAGCCCGCTCCATCATGGCGTCCGCAGTCACCCTGGTCGCCGCATCCCTCACCTCCGTTCCCGCAGCCTTCGCCGCCCCCAGCGCGAGCGTAGCCGCAGAGGTCAACCCCAACGCATCCTACGAGGAGCTCACCTACGCCCCCGCCCCGGATGCATCCCTGGTCGAACGCTCCAACCCCGCCATGGGTGCGGGCGAGCGCGAACGCCTGGGCACAGCCAATGCACGCACCGGTGCCATCTCCCCCGCTTCTACCGCAACCCTGAGCGGTATTTCCGCGACCCAGAGCTCCGCGCAGGGTCTGGGAGCTGGTCGAGCTCCGGCAGCCGGTCAGGCACTGGCACCCGGTCAAGCGCTGGCACAGGGCCGCTCCGCATGGACCCCCTCCGGCGGCACCCTCGGTATGGACGTCTCCTCGCACCAGCAGAACGTGGACTGGGCGAGCGCCTACGCCGCAGGTTCCCGCTTCGCCTACGTGAAGGCAACCGAGGGCACCTACTACACCAACCCCTACTTCGGTCAGCAGTACAACGGTTCGGCACAGGTCGGCATGGTGCGTGGCGCCTACCACTTCGCAAACCCCCGCACCTCCTCGGGTGCCGATCAGGCACGCTACTTCGTGCAGAATGGTGGCGCGTGGACTGCCGACGGCAAGACCCTGCCCGGCCTGCTGGACATCGAGTTCAACCCCTACCCCGCCTACGGCAACACCTGCTTCAACATGACCCCGGCACAGCTGACCGCCTGGACCCGCGACTTCGTGGACACCTACCGTTCGCTGACCGGTCGCGACCCGATGGTGTACACCGCAACCTCCTGGTGGTCGCAGTGCGTGGGTTCGCAGCAGTTCGGCGTTCTGCCACTGCACCTGGCAAGCTACTCGACCGTGGTCGGTGCGATTCCGGCGGGTTGGAGCGGCTACGACATTTGGCAGTTCACCGATTCGGGCCCGTTCGTGGGTGACTCGAACTTCTTCCCCGGCACCGTGAACGATCTGAAGGTTCTGGCGAAGAACCCGAAGGCTGTGCACCGCAACTGGTCGAACGGCCAGGACCGCGCTGTGGAAGACCGTGCGGCAAAAGACCGTGCGGCACAGGATTCTAACGTGGTGACCACCGCGACCGGTTCCATTGATATTCGCACCGGCATCGGTAACTTCTGGAATAAGAACCGCTCCTTCTACGGCGACCCGATCGGTACCGAGTACACCCTGACCAACGGCGTGTATGCGCAGAAGTTCACCAACGGCAAGACCATCTACTGGACGAACTCTCACGGTTCGCACTGGCTGGTCACCAACGGCGGCCTGGATCATAAGTTCCGCTCGGACGTGGCACGATTCCGCGGCCTGACCACCGACGAGGAAACCCGCTCCGAGACCATCGCAGTCTCCTTCGCTAACGGTGAGGGCGCCTACTGGTCTGCCGCTACCGGCACCCACATCATCAATGAGCGCGGCTCCATCTACGCGACCTGGCGTGCAGCTGGCATGAGGGGCGTGCCCACCACCGACGAGCAGAACCTGGGCAACGGCCTCATCAAACAGGAATTCACCGGCAACACCACCTACGTGTGGTCCGCACAGACCGGCACCCACCGCCTGCACACCGGCGGCGCGTTCTACCACCGCTTCCTGCAGCACCGCGGAGCCTGGGGTGCACCGGTGACCGACGAGATTGTTACCTCCACGGGTGCTCAGATTCAGTTCGCCTCGGGTAAGGTACTGCTCTGGTCGGATGCGTACGGTGCGTACGAAACCAACGGTAACGGCGCGATTTTCAAGCATTGGGAGAAGAATAGCGCCCGTTACGGTGCGGCACGCGGCGACGAATCCTACGTGAACGGCGTGTACTACATGGACTTTGAGCGCGGCACGATCCGCTGGACCGCGCGGCGCGGTATCTACTAAGAGCGTGGCATTTACTCAACGGCGCGGCAGCTAATAAACACTGCAACGCGCATATAAAAACGAGGGGCACCTGGCAGAGGTGCCCCTCGTTCTTTTGCTACAGGACGTATCTTCTGAACAACACAAAAATCAAGATGCGTTCTGCAGCGGGTGGGTTACCGAGTGAGTAGAGAACCCGGCTATGTTACCCGTGCCGGCAGGTAAATTTATGGCGTGGCGGGTGTGCCGCCTCGAAGTCATGCAGTGTCCTAAAAGCCCCGGATTAGTGTGGCGGACATAGTCCCCATTGACTATGTCCGTGGGGCCCACACTAATCGTTGGTGAGACCTCAATCCGAAGGTGTCTAAAGGGGCGCCTGGCCGGAATTAAGGACTCAATGGTGAATAACGGCACGGTACGAAGATGCTGATATTCACCCGGGTATGGCGTTCCGGGAGAAGGAATCGATATCTAGGAGGGCCGAAACCTTCAGACGTCATATACCGTTACTTCAAGGGTATGTGCAGGGGCGTTCGAAACCTATCTCTTCGGCAAATATTACGCCTCAACCAGTGGTTGAATGTTTACAATACAAGTATGCATTTTGAGGCCTATAGATGTCAAACAAGATACTCTATTGAACTAATTTAGTGAGAATTTTGAGATATTCCCCGAATATTTCAAAAATAAATTTCTGGATATATTACGTTTAGGTGCCTAGTACTCACAGAGGAATTCGGCTCCATACGATAACGGCTCTCAAAAACTCGGCAACTCTGCAACACCGCATTAAAAACACTAAGGCGCACCCCGCGTCGTATGCACAGCAGAAAGAGTACCCATACTCCCCCGCCACACGGGATGCGCCCTAGGCGCTATAACCATCGAAACTACCGGCAAGACCCCAGTCGAGTGAGACCTTGAGGCCCTACCGGGCGCCTCGAACCATCCGCCAGCTTAGAGGCTAGCGAAGTCCAGAACCATACGGCCGGTAATCTTACCAGCAGTCATTTCCTCGAAGACAGCCGGTGCCTCGTCAACCTCACGCAGCTGAACCACCGGAACCACGAGGCCGTCAGCACCGAACTGGAACGCCTCCGCCAAATCCTGACGGGTGCCCACCAGGGAACCCACCACGCGGATACCGTCCAGAACGATCTTCACAATGGACAGCTCCATCATCTCCGAAGGCAGACCAACAGCCACCACGGAACCGCCCGCACGAACCGACTCGATAGCCTGGTTGAACGCAACCTTCGACACAGCGGTCACCACAGCAGCGTGAGCGCCGCCGCCGGTCAGCTCGCGAATACGAGCCGGAACGTCCTCAACCTCACGGCCGTTGATGACGTGATCAGCACCGACCTTACGAGCCAGAGCCAGCTTGTCGTCGTTGATATCAACAGCGATAACCTTGGCACCGAAAACCTTCTTAGCGTACTGAACAGCCAGGTTGCCCAGACCGCCAGCGCCGTAAGCGACCAGCCACTGACCCGGGCGAACCAGCGACTCCTTGGTTGCCTTGTAGGTGGTCACACCAGCGCAGGTAATGGAGCTAGCCTGCGCCGGGTCAAGGCCCTCGGGAACCTTCACAGCATAATCAGCGGGCACCAGGGTGTACTCGCTCATGGCGCCGTCGACGGTGTAGCCGGCGTTCTTGACCGAACGGCACAGGGTCTCACGACCCGAGGTGCAGTACTCGCAGTGGCCGCAGCCCTCAAAGAACCAAGCCACCGACACGCGGTCGCCTTCCTTCAGGGACTCGACGCCCTCGCCGACCTTGACGACACGACCAACGCCCTCGTGGCCCAGAATACGGCCCGGAAGCTCACCGAAATCACCGGCAGCCACGTGCAGGTCAGTGTGGCACACGCCCGAGTACTCAATCTTCACGAGCGCCTGGCCGTGACCAACCTCCGGAACGGGGACCTCACGGACAACAACCGAACCGTCAACCTTCTCAGGGACAACAACAGCCTTCATGGTTTCCTTGCACATGATCTAAACTCCTTTGTCATTGGTAGCCACACTCAAGCCGCAAGCTGCAAACCGCAAGCTGCAATCTACGCTTTGCAACCTAGCGGGGTGGGTGCGCATATTCTTTACATTTCCACAGTACAATGATGAGCTGCCAGTCTAAAGGTTTACCCCCGAATATGACAGAGGGGTTATTTAGGGGTCGGCACGCGAGCGAGGATGAGCTTTCGATAAGATCTATTTCAATCAATGCGCTAAACCGCTAAAAACCGCTAAAGGTTGATATGACTCTATGACGAACCGACACAGAAGATGAGAATGCCTCCCAAACCAGCGGCCTGGGGGCATTCATAAAAAAATTTAAATATTAAGTTTGAGGCGCATACCACCCTAAAGAAAGGGTTCAATCTACACCTATACGATTCCTACAGGCACATAGGAACTCTTAGCCGATGAGACTTAGCTGCCTAGAAGCAGAAAGCAACCTCAATATAGCCGGCGCCGCGCTCACCCGGACCGTTCGGAGCGTTCAACGCCCAACCCAGATCCATGATGCGCACCGTAGAATCCATGAACGTACCACCGCCAGCGCCACCGCCAGCCAGCTGTACCGAACCCACCGCATAGCGGGCACGAGCCGAATCGTTATTCCACTTCTGTGACACCACACGAGCCGAAACACTCAACGCAGCACCCGAGCCGCCGCCGCCATAACCGGCGCCACCGCCTCCAGAAACCACCGACTGGTAGCCATTAAACAGCTCACCAGCGTTCGACGGGCGGTTATCGGCACCCTCCGGGGTCTGATCCCACTGGTACGAATAGCTCGCCACACCATCGGCGCCCTTCGCGCGGAAACCGCTCGCACCCGCCGCACCGGCAGTCGCAGTGCTCACCAGCTTCTGAGTGGAGGTACTCGAAAAACCAATCACCGGGCCGTCAGCAGTCGGCGGGTCCAGCTTCTCACCGCCAGCACCGCCAACACCACCGGCAGCACCCGAACCCGGGTTCACCGTCAGAATCGGCTTAGACTGCGCCTCGTACGAGGTGAAACCAACAAAACCGGGCGAACCGTCGCCGTCACCCGAACCAGCGCCACCACCGGTGCTGAACTGGTGCTCGCCACCGGAGCTATCAAGCGAATAGTGCGCGGTCGGGCGCACAGCACCCGCATTCGCGGGATTCGGCAGAACCGTCGCATACGACGCCAGAACGCCAGCACCGCCACCGCCGCCGGCAACAATCATCGGCACACCATCCACCTCAATAGCGGACGAACCACCGCCGGACGCCGAATACAGCACAGCGCTCATGCCGCCGCGACCGGTCACACCACCAGAAATGCGGGTCAAATCATTAATCGCAGAAACAACGTTCGCGGGAACCGGCGAAGAAGCCTTCGAGGAGCCGCCCACACCGTAGCCGTCGCCACCCTCAGCGGGCTTCAGCTCACCATTACCGATACCGCCCGAACCGGCAGTCAGAGTAATAGTCTGGCCGCCACGCACAGCCATAGAACCCTCCACCATCGCGCCGGAACCGGCATCAGCCACAGTGTAGTTCGTGCCGCCAGCACCGCCCACAGCAGTAAAACGCATACGCTTAGCGCCCGCAGGAACCGTCAGCACGGCAACCTTCTTCACGCCGTCACCGGCAGTGATCATCGTCGAATCCTCGTAAGGGCCGGTGCACTCGCCTTCCTCATCAGAAGCCGCATACGCCGGAATCACCGACGACGCCACAACAACCGGGGCAGCCCACGCCGCACCAGCCACCAGGCGGCGGCGAGACAGACCAGGGCGAGAAGAAGGAGAAACGGGGCGCGAAGAATCGCCGGCAGAAGAGCTCACGATAAAAATCCTGTACGTTGAGTGGGTGTTTCTAAACGCAGACGCGACGGGCTTCACCATTCGAAGAGCCTCATACTCCTTACGCGGAGCCTCATGCCCCTTACGCGGGTGCCCGCCACACGCAATACCTCTATTATGCCTTCTCAACAGCCCAAATCCGTACAGGGCACCGGCACATGCCACCATGAGAACATCCACCAGCAAGAAGCAGACAGCAAGCACAAATAGCGGGCACAAAAAACCGCCGGATGGGGGCACTCCCCCATCCGGCGGTTTTTCTATGAAATTTAGACGGAGCTAGAAGACGAAAGCCAGTAGATGAAAGCTAGGAGCCCTTCGTCGAAGACTCAGAAGAGTCAGAATCCTCGGCGGACTCTGCCTTCTTGGATGCCTTCTCGGTTGCCTTCTCCTCAGCGTCCTCTGCAGACTCATCTGCGGCAGGCTTCGGAGCGAACTCCGCCGGAGCCGGCTCAATACCTGCAGCAGCCTTCGCCGCCGCACGACGACCAGCCACCACAAAACCAGCAGCACCCAGCAGAACCAGCAACAGAGCAGTCCACACGTGAATACGAACGCCCCAGAGCATCTCCGAGGTATCAATACGCAAGAACATCTCAATGAAGAGGCGACCCACACCGTAGTAGAACACGTACAGCCACAGGGTCTGCCCCAGCTTCAGCACGCCCTTACGGCCCAGCCACAGTAGCAACGCCACACCCAGCAGGTTCCACAGCGACTCGTACAGGAACGTCGGATGGAACAGCGTACCCGCCGGATACTGGGTCGGGAAATTACCGCTCGAGGCGCTAATCTCCAAGCCCCACGGCAGAGTCGTCGGCTTGCCGAACAGCTCCTGGTTGAACCAGTTACCCCAGCGGCCAAATGCCTGAGCCAGCAGAATACCCGGCGCTACCGCATCCGCAAAAGCGGGGAAATTCATCCCGTAGCGGCGGCAACCATACCAGGCGCCCAACGCACCAACCGACACGGCACCCATAATGCCGATGCCGCCCTCCCAAATCTTCAGGAAAGCCCACGGATCAGCAACATTCGGACCGAAATAGCTACCCGGGTCAGTAATCAGCACATGGTAGGCGCGGGCACCAATAATGCCCGCCGGAATAGCCCACATCGCCACGTCAAAAACGCGCTCAGGGGTACCACCCGCCGCCTTCCAACGGCGAGAACCCAGCCACAAGCACACCGCCATACCCGCCAGAATACACAGGGCATAGAAATGCACACGGAACGGGCCCAGCTGCAGGTACGAAACGCTCGGAGAGGGAATCGAAGCCAGCACGTTAGCTACCGGCGCGCTCGCCAGCGACAGCACATCAGACATTAGCCTTCACGCCCCGCCAGCTCACGGGTCAGCTTAGCCACCGCCTCAACACCGCCAGAAGCCAAAGCCTTCACCAGCGCGGTACCGACAATCACGCCATCCGCATACTCGCCAATCTCCTCAACGTGGGCACGAGTCGAAACGCCCAGGCCCACGCACGCACGAGGCGCACCGGCAGCCTTAATGTCCGCAACCAGGGTGCGTGCCGCCTCCGACACGGAGGTGCGGGCACCGGTCACGCCCATCACGGATACGGCGTACACGAAGCCGCTCGACGCCTTCGCGATGGTCGCCAGGCGCTCCGGCGACGAAGACAGAGCAGCCAAGAAAATACGGTCCAGACCGTACTCATCAGAAGCCTCAAACCACGCCGACGCCTCATCAGGCACCAGGTCCGGGGTGATCATGCCCGCGCCACCGGCTGCAGCCAAATCACGCGCAAAATTCTTCACACCGTACGCCAGAACCGGGTTCCAGTACGTCATCACGACAACCACCGCGTCGGTCGCCTCGGTAATGCGGCGGACAGCCTCAAAGAGCTGAGGAAGCTTGAAACCGTTCTCCAGCGCCACGCCGGTCGCCTTCTGAATCACCGGGCCATCCATGACCGGATCAGAATAAGGCACGCCCAGCTCAATAATGTCCGCGCCGTTATTGCCCAAAGCAATCGCCGCGTCAATCGACTCGTCCAGGGTCGGGAAGCCCACCGGCAGGTAGCCAATCAGCGCCGCACGCCCCTGCTTCTCACACTCAGCCAGGCGAGCCGCCAGCGGCGAATCGGGGTTAGCAGTCGGGAACGTACCGTCCAGCACCTCAAAGGGTGCCGCCTGAGAAATAGCGTCCTGGTAGCTCATTACTTAGCCTCACTTTCAGCCTGTGCGTTCTGTGCAGCGGATGCGGCAGCTTCCTTATTACCGGTCATCAGGGTCGAGGACGGAATCGCCTTACCCAGGCCGAACCACTTCAGCGCGGTCTCCATGTCCTTATCGCCGCGGCCCGACAGGCAGACAATCATCGTCTTCTCGCGTGCCGCCTCCGGATCCTCAGCAGCCCAACGCTGGCACACGCGCAACGCGCCCGCCAGAGCGTGCGAGGACTCAATCGCCGGAATAATACCCTCGGTGCGGCAGAGCAGACGCAGAGCGTCCATCGCCTCGGTGTCAGTCACCGGCTCGTAGGTCACGCGACCAATATCGGACAGGTAGGAGTGCTCCGGACCCACGCCCGGGTAATCCAGACCAGCAGAAATCGAATGGGACTCAATGGTCTGGCCGTCCTCATCTTGCATCAGGTAGGTCATCGCGCCGTGCAGCATGCCCGGGCGGCCCAGAGTAATGGTCGCCGCGTGACGGCCGGTCTCCACGCCGTCGCCGCCAGCCTCAAAACCGTAAATCTCAACCGACGAATCGTCCAAGAACGCGTGGAACAGACCAATCGCGTTCGAACCGCCACCCACGCAGGCAGCAATACCATCGGGCAGGCGGCCAGTCTCAGCAAGAATCTGCTCGCGCGCCTCAGAACCAATAGCGTCGTGGAAGAAACGCACCATCGCAGGGAACGGGTGCGCACCCGCGGCGGTACCCAGCAGGTAGTGGGTGTTCTCAACGTTCGCAACCCAGTCGCGCAGCGCCTCATTAATGGCGTCCTTGAGGGTGCGGGAACCGTTCTGAACCGCAATCACCTTCGCGCCCAGCAACTGCATACGAGCCACGTTCAGCGACTGACGCTCAGTGTCTTCCTCACCCATGTAGACCACGCACTCCATGCCAAACAGCGCAGCCGCAGTCGCAGTCGCAACACCGTGCTGACCCGCACCGGTCTCAGCAATCAGACGGGTCTTGCCCATACGCTTAGCCAGCAGAGCCTGACCAATCACGTTATTAATCTTGTGGCTACCCGTGTGGTTCAGGTCCTCACGCTTGAGGAACACACGCGCACCAGCATGCTCAGAGAACTTCGGAACCTCAGTCAGCAGCGACGGACGGTTCGAATACTCAGCAGAAAGACGCTGGAACTCAGCAATGAACTCGGGGTCGTTCTTCGCCTCGTTAAAGGTCGCCTCCAGCTCATCCATGGCGGCAATCAGCGACTCGGGCATCCACCGCCCGCCGTACTCACCAAAATAGGGGCCGGGGGCATTCTTCAACGACTCGCCGTTGAGGAAAGCTTCTGCCAGGTTCTCGCTCATCACTATTCCTTCCCTGGATGGTTGCCGCCGGACGCGCGCCGCGGGTAGGGCGGGGCATCAGGCCTGATCACAGCGAAACACCACGCCAACCGCGAATAGGTGGACGGTGTTCGCACATATCCCCCTATAGTACCCGGGCGCAGGCGGTGAACAATACCCCGGGGTGCACATGACCATTCCTAGGACATGTGACGTTCGCCAGGGCGGGTGTATCCGCGGGTATGGGCGGCTCGCATGGGAAGGTTTAAACGCTGGGAAGAAGCGGCGAGGCAGGGGCGCTCGGCTGGGTCTGGCCGGGTCGGGCAGGGTCTGGCAAGCGCGGCGGACTACAGCAGCTCGCGCAGCTCCTCCATCTGCTGAGAAAGCACCGTCGACACGCCACCGCGCATCGACACCCCGTACAGGGTCTCCGCAATCTGCATCGTGCGCTTCTGATGCGTCACCACAATCAGCTGCGAACGCTCCCCCAGCTCACCAATCACCTGCAGCAGGCGCGAGAGGTTGCGGTCATCTAGCGCCGCCTCAACCTCATCCAGGGCGTAGAACGGCGACGGGCGAGACATATAAATCGCAATCAGCAACGCCAGCGACGCGAGCGAACGCTCACCGCCGGACAGCAGCGACAGGCGCTTGACCTTCTTACCCGCCGGGCGCGCGTGAATCTCCACACCCGAGTTCAACGGATCGGAGGGGTCGTCCAGCTCCAGGTGGCCCTCGCCTCCCGGGAACAGGGTCTCAAAGATGCGGCGGTAGTGGGTGTTAATGTCCTCCATCGCGGCGGTGAACACCTCCGCAATGTGGCTGCTGACCTCGTCCATGACCGTGTTCAGGTCGCGGCGGGTCGCCTTCAAATCCTCAATCTGCTGGTTCAGGTAGGCGTGGCGTTCGGACAGCGCCTCGTACTCCTCCAGCGCCAGGGGGTTAATGGCGCCCAGCGCCTCCAGTTCGGCGCGGGTTGCCTTGAGGCGAGCGCGGACGCTCTCGGTGGAGGCTTCGGTGGCCTCTGATGCCGTTTCGGTAGCAGCATTTTCGGAGGCGTCGTTTTCGGACGCCTCATCTGCGGGCACGTCAACCGGCAGCTGCTCGGAGTACTCCTCCTCCAGCTGCTCCAAGGTCAAACCGGTCACCAGGCGGGCACGCTCAGCCAGCGCCTGCACACGCTCCTGTACGCGCGCCGCCTCCGTCTGGGTGCGCGCCAGCAGGGTCAGTGCCGCCGCGTGCGCCGCCTGCAAATCCTGCACCTCATCGTTCGTGCTGGTCAGGCCCTCCTGGGCGTTCTTCAGGGCGCCGCTCAGCTCGTGCAGCTGCTGCTCACGCTCGCTCACCTGCTCGGCAAGCACCTCACCCAGACGCTGGGCGCGGCGCTCAATTGTCGCCGCGGGAGCCTGCTCCCCCGTGCCCGCCAGGTAGGAATCCTCGCGGGTGCGCGCCGACTCGTAGGCGGTGCGCGCTTCGGCTACGGATTCCTCCGCGGCGGTGAGGCGCTCGTTCAGGCGGGCGCGCTCATTCTGAATATTCTGCGCGGATGCTTCCAGGGACTCCGCCTGGGCGCGGGCGCGGGCATGCTCGGCGCTCGCCACGCCCGCCGCCTTCGCTGCCTCGCGTTCTGCTTCGACCGCCGATTCTGCCGCGGTCTGAGCCTGCTGAACGGCCTGCTCGGCTTCGTCTAGTTCGGTGCGGGTGCGGGTCACGACCTGGGAGGCGGCGCGGTATGCGGCGGCGAGTTCCAGGGGGCTGGCGCCCTCAGCCGGGTAGAGCAGGCTGTAGCGGGTGTGTTCGGTGCCTGCGGGGTCAAAAATACGCCAGATAGTGCGCTGACCTGCGAGGGTATTCTCTGCGAGCAGGTGCAGGGCTTGCTCTGCGGAGGCGGCATCCGGCGCGAACAGCACGCCCGCCAGGCGCTCACTCAGCGCCGCGGTGACGCGCGCCAGGGCGTGCTCGTCGATGCCGGCGAGTGCGGCGGCATCCTCGCTGAGCGGTTCAATCATCTCGGTTGCGGGGCGGATACCCAGCTCACGCAGCTCGGTGGCGCAGGGTTCGGGCAGGGTGGTTTCGGGCAGTTCTGTTGAAAGTTCCTTCGCGGCAGATTCACTGCTTTCATCACCCTGATCACCACGCAGCTGCGACACCTCGGCGCCCTCAACCGGCACGCTCAACACTGCGGTCGCCAGCGAGGTCAGCGCCGCAGACGCCGCACGCGCGTACTCGGGGTCAATCTGCACGGCATCCAGCACGCGCAGCAGGCTCGCGCCCTCTGCCTCACTCGAAGGCTCCACGAGCTCGCCGGTCTCGGGGTCGAACACCGCCTCAGCAGATTCAGTGTCCAGTTCGGCGGGCGCCTCTCCCAGGCTCTGGCCCAGCGCCTCACGCAGGGTTGCGGCACGCTCTGCCGCCGCCGCGTAGGCGCGGGTCGCCTCCACCGCAGCGGCGCGGGCGGCATTCAGCCGGGCCTGCGCGCGGGCACGAGACTGCGCCGCCTCACCCGAGGCGCGCTCAGTCTGCGCCACCTCGGACGCCGCCTTCTCAACATTCTTCAGCGCCGCATCGTAGCGTTCCTCAAAGCTGGCGTAGCTTTCCACCGCGCGCTCTGCCTCTTCGCGGCGCTCCTCCAGCAGTTCCAGGGCGCGTTCGTATCCGGCGCGGGCGGCGGCGGTTGCCTCGGTCAGTTCCACGCGGTAGGTGCGCACGCGCTCGGCGGCGATGGACTGCACGGTGCGCACGCGCGCGGCGGACTCGCGCAGGGTCGACACGGCCTTCTGACAGGCGGTGACCTCGGCGTTCAGGCGGTTCTGCTCCTGCTGATGCTTCGCGGATGCGGCACGCGCCGCCTCCAGCTGTTCTTTCAGGGCTTCGGCGCGGCGGGTACCTTCCGCCTCGGAGGCGAGAGCCTGCGTCTGCTCAGCCTGCAGAATACCCAGCTGACGGGTCAAAAGCACCGCCTCCAGCTGGCGGATGCGCGCCTGCAGCTGGCGCGCGGTCGCGGCGGATTCTGCCTGCTCGCTCAGCGGCTGCAACTGCGAATCCAGCTCGGCAACCAGGTCGCTCAGGCGGGTAACGTTCGATGCCACAGACTCCAGCTTGCGGCTGGTCTTCTCCTGGCGGCGGCGGTACTTGACCACGCCCGCCGCCTGCTCGATCATGTCGCGGCGCTGCTGCGCGGTGGCGTGCAGGACCGCATCCAGCTGACCCTGGCCGACGAGCACGTGCATCTGCTGACCCAGACCCGCCTCCGAGAGCAGGTCCTGAATGTCGGCAAGGCGCGCCGGGGAGCCGTTAATCTCGTACTCGCTGCCGCCGGAGCGGAACATGGTGCGCGAAATCTGCACCCGATCAGCGGGAATGCTGAGGGTGCCATCAGAATTATCGAAAGTCAGGGTGACTTTGGCGCGGCCCAGGGGTGCACGCTGGGCGCCGTCGCCCGAACCAGCCTCACCGGAGCCCGCGAAGATAACGTCCTTCATGCTGCCGCCGCGCAGGCTCTTAGCGCCCTGCTCACCCATGACCCAGGCGAGCGCATCCAGCACGTTGGACTTGCCGGAGCCGTTGGGGCCGACCACCGCGTTAATGCCGGGGGTGAACTCAAAAGTGGTTGCGGAGGCGAAAGACTTGAACCCGCGCAGGGTCAGCGACATCAGGTGCACAAGGGGCCTTTCTGCAGAAGAACTGGTGTGTGCCGGGCACGTTCTGTGGTGCGTGGCGGCATCCCTCTAGTGTACGCGGTGCGGCGGGCGGGCGGCGTGAACGTGCACGGGGTGAAGGGGGTTCAAAGTTCCTCATTCTGCATCATCTTACGCGCGGGGTGAACGGGCGCGTTCATATTGGGTCTACGGATACGGGTTCGCCCGGTCGGTGCGGTAGATTGGAATGAGCATCACGAATTCTGCGGGGCCGCTGTGCGCATCCCCGCCGTCTTTGTATCCCACTGACTTCTATTTACAAGGGCCACACCATTGATGAATGCATCCGCCGATAAGGTCGGCACAAACTCTGACATTCGCCACGCTAACGCAGCTCTGCTGTCTATTACCCATGAGCTGCCTCCGGAGGTCGTCACGAGCGACTACTTCGATGAGCAGCTGGCCCAAACCTACAAGCGTCTGCGCATGCCGAAGGGCCTGCTGGAGCGTCTTGCCGGTATTAGCACTCGCCGCGGTTGGGCTGAGGGCCAGACCTTCGAGGACGGCGTTGTTGCCGCAGCCGAGAAGGCTATCGAGCAGGCGGGTATTGACCGCTCCCAGATTGGCCTGCTGATTAACGCTTCGGTGACTCGCGATAACTTTGAGCCCGCCGTTTCGGTGGGTGTGCACGACCGTCTGGAGCTGCCGCGTCACGCCCTGAACTTCGATATTACGAACGCCTGCCTGGGCTTTGTGAACGCGATGACTGTCGCCTCCACCATGATTGATGCGGGCGCTATCGACTACGCTCTGATTGTCGCTGGCGAGGACCCCTCCCCGTGGCACCGTACCGCGGTGCGCATCCTGAACAACCCCGATTCGACCCGCGAGGATGTGCTGGCTCAGTTTGCGACCCTGACCCTCGGTTCGGGCGCGGCGGCGGCTGTGATTGGCCGTGCTGACCGCCACCCGGAGGGTCACCGCATCGTCGGTTCGGTGTCCCGCGCGGGCACTGAGCACCGTAACCTGTGCATCGGTGGCGAGGCGGATCAGGGCATGAACACTGACGCTGAGGGCCTGCTCAAGCACGGTCTGGAGCTGGTGGCGCAGGCGTGGGAGCAGGCGCATCAGGACGGCTGGGAGTGGAACGATATGACCTCCTACGTGACCCATCAGATTTCTAACGCCCACACAAACGCCATTATTGAGGCGGTCGGTATTGAGCGTGAGCGCATCCCCTTGACCTTCCCGAAGTGGGGCAATGTGGCTGCGGCGGCTCTGCCGATGACTCTCGCCGAGTGCGCGCCGACCTACACGAAGGGCGACCGTATTCTGTGCATGGGTGTGGGTTCTGGCCTGAACACTGCCCTGCTTGAGATTCAGTGGTAACCCGTTAGCCAGCAGCCCTTAGCCGGCAGCCCTTAACCTCTGTGCGGTAGACATTCACCGATTCGATCCGGAAGGATTCCCAGCATGCGCCATTTGAACTTCCCTAAGGCTCAGCCCCCGTATAACCCGGAGGAATGGGCGGGCGTGAACCCGCGCTACTCCCACCTTCTGGAGGTGCCCACCACCGCCCCCATTGAGCAGCGGGCGCAGCAGGCTGGCGCGCGCCGCTGGCACTACCTGGATAACCTTCCGGTGCTGGTCGAGCAGGGTTTGGAGCCGATTGGCACGATCCTGTGCGTGCACGGTAACCCGACCTGGTCGTACCTGTGGCGTACCGTGCTGGATGCGGGCGTGAATGAGCGCGCCCCGTGGCGTGTGGTTGCGGTTGATCAGATTGATATGGGTTATTCGGAGCGCACCCACCTGGATTTGGAGGGTGAGCGCCGCTCCCTGACCGACCGTATTGCTGACCTGGGTGATTTCACGAAGGCACTCGGTCTGGATGAGACCGATAAGCCGGTCGTGACCCTCGCTCACGACTGGGGTGGGCTGGTGTCCTTCGGTTGGGCGCTGGAGCATCGCGAGATTCTTTCGGGCGTGATGCTGACGAACACCGCGGTCTACCATGACGGCATTGAGAATATCCCTGCCGCCCTGCGCCTGGCGTTGGGAGTGCACGAGTGGGGTACTCACGATTCGACCGCATTTATTGATGTGACCTTGGGTTTGGCTCAGAATGAGGGTCGCCTGCCTGCGCCGGGTTCTGCCGGTGCCGGGGCGCTTGATGGTGCCCTGCCGCAGCCGGTGGGCAAGCAGCCTAAGCGCCTGTACCCGAGCCCTCTGAACGAGGCGATTTACCGTACGTACCGTGCGCCGTACACTCATTCGGCGTGGCGTGAGGGTGTGCGTAATTTTGTGGGTGATATTCCGACCGGTACTGATATCCCCTCCTACGCTCCGATGCAGCGTATTGCCGAGCAGATTCGTGACCTGGATGTGCCCGCGTTCTTCCAGTGGGGTACGAAGGACCCGGTGTTCCAGCGCCGCTACCTGTTCGACCTGATGGAGCGCATGCCGCAGGCGAAGGTGCACCGCTACGAGAAGGCCTCGCACCTGGTCATTGAGGATTACGATATTGCCTCCCCCATGATTTCGTGGCTTGCGCAGACTTTCGGCACAAGGGAGGATGGCGCTCTGGTGCCCCCGCACAACGTTGAGGCGGAGCATCGTGCCGCTCGCGCACGCCGCCACGGTCTGACGACCGGCGAGGGCGCTACTGCTGAGGGCACCGCCGCTGAGGGTGCTGAGGGCGCTGTTCCCGCGGCGTTCCGACCCATGCTCGCAGCCCTCACCGAACGCGCCGATGACGCCTCCACCGCCGTGGTGGACATGGACCCCAAGGGCGACGGCACCTCCGTGTCTGTAACCCTGACCTGGGCTGAGCTGAACCAGCAGGTCAACGCCGCCGCGACCCGCCTGCACGCCCTGGGTGTGCGTCCGGGCGACCGCGTGAACCTGATGGTGCCTCCAGGTGCCCGCCTGACCACCCTGATTTACGCCTGCATGAAGCTGGGCGCTGTCATTGTGGTGGCTGATACCGGCCTGGGTATTCCGGGTCTGACTCGCGCATTGAAGGGCGCTAACCCGAGCTTCCTGGTGGGTATTCCCGCCGCGCTCAGTGCCGCCCGTACCCTGCTGTGGCCGGGTGTGCGTATTTCTGTGGAGCCGCTGGGTTCGGTGCAGGAGAAGCTGTTGGGCGTTGCCGGTTCGGTGTTTACCGCGCCCGCCGCTGACGGTACTCCGGGTGCTCCCGTGCCCACCCCGACCGTGGTGGAGTTCCCCTCCCCCGTGCCGGATGCTGATGCGGCGGTGCTGTACACCTCCGGTTCGACCGGCCCGGCTAAGGGTGTGGTGTACACGCAGCGTCAACTGGCGGGTATGCGCGATGCCATTGCGAATACGTACGGTTTTGCGCCCGGTAGCGGCCTGGTGGCTGGCTTCGCGCCGTTTGCACTGTTGGGCCCGGCACTGGGTGCTACCAGCGTGACCCCGACGATGGATGTGACCCGCCCGAAGACCTTGACGGCTTCGGCATTGGCGTCGGCTGCGGCGGCTATTGATGCGTCGGTCGTGTTTGCTTCCCCCGCCGCCCTGGTGAATGTGGTGGCGACTGCCGATGAGCTGAACGCTGAGCAGCGTGCGGCGTTGGCTAAGGTTCAGACCGTGCTGAGTGCTGGCGCGCCGATTCCCGTGCCGCTACTGGAGGCGCTCTCCGCACTCGTGCCGAACGCCTCCCTGCACACCCCGTACGGCATGACCGAGGGTCTGCCGGTGACCGATGTGTCTTTCGAGATGATTCGCCAGGCGATTGCTGAGGGCACCCCGAATGCTGCCGGTGAGGTGCTTGACCCGTTCGCCCGTGATGGCGTGTGCGTTGGTTTCGCGGTGTACGGTGCGGCGGTGGCTATTGCGCCGCTGCTGCAGGACGGTTCGGTCGCGGATGAGCTAACCCATGAGCCGGGTGTGACCGGTGAAATTCTGGTGTCGGCGCCGCATGTGAAGGACCGCTACGACACCCTGTGGGTGACTGAGGAGCAGTCCATTAGCACTCCGGGTTGGCATCATACCGGTGACGTCGGGCACCTGGACGCTTCGGGTCGCCTGTGGGTTGAGGGTCGCCTCGCGCACGTGCTGCTGACTTCGCAGGGCGTACTGACCCCGGTTGCGGCTGAGCAGTCCGCCGAGTCCCTGCCCGAGGTGCGCCGCGCCGCCCTGGTGGCGGTGGGTCCTGCCGGTACTGCGGCACCGGTGCTGGTCATTGAGGCGTCCGCGAATACTGCCGCGTTGGAGGCGCGCCAGTCGGCATCGGGTCTCAAGCGTGCCCTGCTCGATCGCGTGCCCGGCGCTCGCCGCTTCCCCATTGCGGAGGGTGTGGCGCCCTTCGAGCTGTCGCAGCTGGTGCGTCAGAAGGTTGCCGAGGATACCGACGTGGAACTTGCCGCGGTGCTGGTGGTGCACGAGCATCCGACCGATATTCGCCATAATTCGAAGATTGACCGCCCCGCCCTGGGTGAGTGGGCGTCGAAGGTCCTTGCGGGGGCGTAAGCGCCTGCCGGATCCCTAAGTCTAAGGAGTATGATGTCCCCTCATTCTTCGCGTGAGTCCTCTTCCCACGAGCCCGCACCCCGCCTGTCTGCGTCCCGCTTGTCTGGACACCGCCTGTCGACTGCGCATGCGGTGATTTCCCCGACGGCTCGGTTCCGCAAGCCAGCGCAGCCGCTGGCGGCGCGATACACCGACCCTGCCCCGCGTTCGCTGCGCCCGATTGAGGAGCCTGATTTTGCGCCGCGTATTGGCGAGCGCATCCTCTTTACCGGTGCGAGCGGCCTGCTGGGTCGTGAGAGCGTGCTGGCGTTGTTGCGTGCCGGCTATGATGTGCGCGTTTTTCAGCGTGGCGATTCGGGTATTGCGGCTCTGCTGCCCGATTCGATTCGCCTCCGTTTTGAGCAGGTGCGCGGCGATATTACGAACGCGCAGGCTGTTGATTTGGCGATGACCGGCGTGAACGGCGTGGTGCATGCCGCGGCGAAGGTTTCGGTCAGCGGCGAGTGGGCTGATTATGAGCGCATCAACATTGAGGGCACCCGCACCCTGCTACAGGCGGCGCTGAACCATTCGGTGTCTTCGTTCCTGTACATTTCCTCGCCGTCGGTTGCCCATGCCGGCGCGGCGATTGTGGGTGACGGTGCCGGCGTGGCGTCCCCGGAGCATGCGCGCGGTAACTATGCGCGTTCGAAGGCTGCCGCTGAGCTGCTCGCGTTGGAGGCGAACGGCACTCCCCTGCCCGGCGGTGGGGTTTTGCGTGTGGGTGCGTTGCGTCCGCACCTGATGTGGGGGCCGGGCGATACCCAGCTGGTCGAGCGTATTCTGGAGCGTTCCGCCGCGGGCCGCCTGCCGCTACTATCCGGCGGTACGGGTCTGATTGATACGCTCTACATTGATAACGCCGCGGATGCCGTGGTGCGCGGCTATCAGCGCCTCGACGCTTTTGCGGGCCGGGCGCTGGTGGTCACGAACGGCCAGCCGCGCACTATCTCTGAGCTACTCGGCGGTTTCTGTGAGGCGGTCGGCGTTCCCGCCCCGCGCTTCTCGGTGTCGGCGAAGGTTGCGGCCCTGGCCGGGCGCGTAATCGAGCGCGTGTGGGAGCGTCTGCCGAAGAACGTGACGGCCGGCGATGAGCCGCCCATGACGGAGTTCCTTGCCGAGCAGCTCTCGACGGCACACTGGTTCGATCAGCGCCGCACCCGCGAGCTGCTGCAGTGGGAGCCCGCCGTGTCGATTGAGGAGGGCTACGAGCGTCTGGGCTTGTTCTACGGGGACAGGTACAGCCGCTAGGTGCAGGCGATAGGTACAGCCGCCAGTTGCTTCTTGTCGGGGTGGCTTTCGGGTTGACTCCCTCGCCCCCCGTTTATACAGCTGAGGTTCAAACGAATGACGGCGTAGCTACATCCCCCGCGTGGGAGGAACGTGGCTACACCGTCATTCGCATATCTAGCGTGAGCCTTTACCTAGCGAGAACGTGGTGCCCGCTGGCAGTGAGGGCAACGGTAGGACGAACGGTTCTGGAACGGCTCGCGCACCATCAGGGTTGTGCGGCCCGCCTCCGCGCAACGAAGGCAGGGCTCCCCGGCACGACCATAGGCGTTCAGCGAGCGCTCAAAGTAGCCCGACTCGCCCAGCACGTTCACGTACAGGGCATCGAAACTTGTGCCGCCCGCCGCCAGGGACTCGCGTAGCACCTGGGTGACCGCCTCCAGCAGTTCGCGGGTTTGAGCGGCGCTAAGGGTGCGTGCGGGCTTCGCGTAGTGCAACCGCGCGCGCCACAGCGCCTCGTCGGCGTAGATATTGCCCACGCCGGAGATTACTGACTGGTCCAGCAACACCTTCTTAATGCCGCTGGAGGTGCGCAGGAACTTGCGGCGCACCGCCGCGGGGTCGAAGAATTCATCCAGCGGGTCGCGGGCAATGTGCTTGACCGCCTCGGGGACCAGAAAACGTTCGGGTACTTCGCTCTGCCCCATTTCATCGGGCGCTGCTTTATTCGCTGCAACCGCTGCGGGTGCGTCCGATACCAGCGGGCTGAGGAACATGCCGCCGAAGATGCGCTGATCCACGAAGAGCAACCGCTGCCCGGTGCTCGCCCGGTTGGCGCTCACCATGCTACCGGTAGCTCCCGCCGGTCCTAGTTCTAGCGCCACGCGCAGGTGCCGCGGCTGCTCATCAAAGGCCGCGCGAGCCTCAGATTCATTACCCGAGTCGCCGCCCGAGTCACTGCCGGAATCGCCGCCCGGCTCATCGCGCACGAGCAGCTGACCGCTCATGCCCAGATGCACCACGAGCGCCTCGTCGGCAAGCGTGCCGTCCGCCTCGCTCAGGGTCAGCCACAGGTACTTGCCGCGGCGGTAGGCGCCGCGCAGCGCCCTGCCGGTGAGTGCCGCCTCAAAGTGGGCGGGACCGGGCAGGTGCCTGCGGAGTGAACGGGCATCGACCACGCGCACCGCCCGCACGGGCCGACCCACCGAGTGCTCGGCTAGACCTGCGCGAACGGTTTCCACCTCGGGCAGTTCGGGCATGAATCTCTCCAATCAGCGGGGCTGCAGAATCAAGAGCCCGCAGAGCTAACAGACCTGCAGGATGCTTGAATGAGCCTAAACCAGAACGCGGTACGCCTGCTCAGCGGCAAGGCGCTCCGCCTCCTTCTTGCTCGGACCCACACCGGTGCCGGCCTGCTGGTTCGCCACAATAGCGACCGCAGTGTACACGCGCGCGTGATCGGGGCCCTCGCCGGTGACCTCGTAGCGCACGTCTCCCCAACCGCGAGCGGTGGCAAGGTTCAGCAGCTCGGTCTTCCAGTCGCGTCCAGAGTTCAGGACCTTCTCATCGTCGAGCAGCGGCGCAATCAGGCGCAACACCAGGTCACGAGCCGCCTCGCGACCGCACTCCAGGTAGGTCAGGCCGAAAATCGCCTCCATGGTGTCGGCAAGGATTGAGTCCTTATCGGCGCCGCCGGTGTGAATCTCGCCCTTACCGAGCAGGATGTACCTGCCCAGATCCAGGTCGCGTGCCACCTTCGCCAACGCCACCGTAGACACCACCACGTGGTGCAGCTTCACGAGCTCACCCTCGGGCAGGTCGGGGTAGCGTCGGTACACTTCTTCAGCGATCGCCAGGGAAAGCACCGAATCGCCCAGGAACTCCAGGCGCTCATTATGCTCCACTCCGGGGTTCTCGAAGGCGTAGGAGCGGTGGGTTAGGGATAGCAAAAACGTCTCGGCGTCGATATCGACTCCGAGACGTTTACGCAACTCCCTAGTATCAACACTAGGAAATTCAGTCATAAGGATTCACCGCTTCTTAGGCGTCTGCAACCTTACGGCCCTTGTACTCCAGGAACAGGGCGTTGCCTGCAGCGTCGGTTACAACCTTTGCCTGGTGGGGCAGGCTGTAGGTCACGCGACCGTTTTCAACGGTCTTAACCAGCTGGGGCACGGATGCCTTCCACTGGGAACGGCGTGCGCGGGTGTTAGCGCGGGACATCTTGCGCTTGGGAACAGCCACAGCTATCTCACAATCTCTAGTAACAACAATTTAGTTTTCGGTATCTGCACCGAGCAGGCCCTGTAGGGCCGACCAGCGCGGATCCAACACCTCGTGATGATGCCCGGGGTCATCCTCCAGGCGCGCACCGCAATCGGCGCACAGACCCTGGCAGGTGTCCCTACAAACAGGCTGGAACGGCAGTTGAAGGATTACTGCGTCCCGCAGAGCCGGTTCAAGGTCGATGGAATCATCCTCAACGGCGTACTGCTCATCTACTTCGTCTTCGGGGCCGCCAGCCGGGGCCTTCTCAAAGACGAAAAGCTCTTGAATATTGGCCGACATCTCGTAATCAATCGGATCCAAGCAGAGGCTACACTCGCCGTGTACATCCACAACGACGGAGCCGGTAACTAGGATACCATCAACAACAGACTCCATACGAATATCGAGGTCAATATCCGAACCCTCTTCCACGCCGATGAGCGCGTTACCCAGGTCTGCCGGTGCGGGCAGAACCTCAGTGAGAGTTTCCATGGTGCCGGGGCGGTGAATCAGGTTAGTGACTGATACAACCAGCGGCGATGCGTCTGCACGTGAAATGGCGTTTCTCCTTACGAAATGTATAAACCAAAGTCCCATTCTAGGGGTCATTCGCACCGTTAATCAAGATTAAGCGCCTTTTAAATCTCTTTAAGTGGCGCTCACCTCTTAAATATCCCCTTAAGGAGGCGCCGCGCGGCATTTAATCGGTCGGTCGGGGCTACTACTGGGGGACTTAAGCGCCCGGTCGGCGGTGCGAGTTATTCTGCCGGAGCCCTGCCGGTGGTCATGTCGGGCGTGTCGGATGGGTGCGCGCCCGGTGGCGTGCGCCCGGGTTGATGAGGCGTTTTCCTAGGCGCTCTTCAGGGCGCGGGCGACCGCCTCCGGCACGAAGGGAGTCACGTCACCACCCAGCGACGCCACCTCACGAATAATCGTGGACGACACCGCACCGTAGCGGTCCTCACCCGCCAAGAACACCGTCTCAACCTGCGCCAGGTGACGGTTCATGCTCGCCATCGGAGCCTCATAGCTGTAGTCCGTCGCAGAACGCAGACCCTTCACCAGCACCTTCGCGCCGCGCTCCGCCGCGTACTCGGCAAGCAGCACGCCTGGCGGAATCGGCTCCACGCTCACGCCCTCAATGCCGAGCTCCTGCAGGGACTCACGCACCAGCTGCACGCGCTCCTCCAGGGAGAAACGGTACTTCTTGGAGCTATTGTGCGCCACGCCCACGATCACCTTGTCAAAGAGCTGAGCGGCGCGGGCAATGATTTCCAGGTGGCCGTGGTGCACGGGGTCAAAAGAGCCGGGGCAGAGGGCAATCATGGCGGTCCCTTCACGAATAAATATCAGACGTTGGAATGAGTAGATACGGGCGAATTTAGGATGCGGGTTAGTGGCATGCGGGCGAGCACAGGCTGAGGCAGCAAGCTGCGGCGGCAATCTTAGGTAGCAATCTTAGGCAGCGAGCTCTTCAGCGTCCTCGCCGGATTCGTTGCCGAACTCGTCGCCTGCTTGCTCTTCCACCTCGTCAGGCTCCACATAGTAGAGAACCGTCTCACCGTGCTGACGGGTCGAAAAACAGTACAGGCCCTCGCCCCACACCGGCTCGGGGTCGCGCGAAGAACGCTCCACTACGACCACGGCGCCCTCGGCGAGCTTGGGGGTGAGCGCCTCCAGCAGCTCGCTGACCTGCTCATTCGGCATGGCGTAGGGCGGGTCAACAAACACCAGGTCCCACGGACCGGAGGCGGACTTCACGTAGGTCAGCGCCTGAGACTGCTGCACGCGCGCCGCAGAACCGGTAGCGCCAGAAGAACCGGTGCGACCCATTGCTTTCTCCACCGCGGCAACGTTCTTGCGAATCACCGCAACAGCCTTCGGGTACGTGTCCAGCAAAGTCACGGATGCGGCACCGCGAGAGAGCGCTTCGCAGCCCAGCGCGCCCGAGCCGCCAAAGGCGTCCAGCACGCGGGCGCCACGAATAATGTCGTAGCTCTCTAGCTTGGAGAAGAGGGATTCCTTCACCCGGTCGGTGGTCGGGCGAGTATTATCCCCCGGAACCGAGGCAAGGCGAACGCCTCCGGCGGCACCGGAAATAATACGGCTCATAGGTCTCTCCTCTTAACTAGTGCGGTGTGTTGACGTCACGGTTTCAGCGAGTGGTGGGCAAGGCTGGTTGATGGGCGGAGCGGGCAGAGCGTTCTGCCCCGTTGGGCGCTTATCCCCTGCCGAGGAACGCCTCACGGTCAGCGTCCAGAGCACGGTCAATCGTACGCGCCAAAGACGGATGCTTAGCCAGCGTCGGGTCCTTCTCCACCACCGAGCGGGCATCCTCGCGGGCACGCTCAATAATGTCGGCATCGGCGAGCGCCCGCAGGAACCGCAGGGTGCTCTTCGAACCCGATTGTGCAGCACCCAGAATATCACCCTCGCGGCGCTGCGCCAGGTCAATGCGGGAAAGCTCAAAGCCGTCCGTGGTGGAGGCGACCGCATCCAAGCGCTCGCGGGACACGCCGCCCTCCTCCTGGCGGGTCACCAGCAGACAGGTGCCCGCGTAGCCGCCGCGGCCCACACGACCTCGCAGCTGGTGCAGGCCCGAGATGCCGAAGCGGTCGGCGTCCATGATAATCATGAGCGTGGCGTTCGGGACGTTCACGCCCACCTCAATGACGGTGGTGCTGATGAGCAGGTCAATCTCTCCGCGCTCGAAAGCGGTCATGACGGCGGTCTTCTCCGCCGGGTCCATGCGGCCATGCAGGGTACCGATACGCACGCCGACGAGGGCGTCCTCAGTGCTCAGGTAGGAGTACATGGAGGCGACCGAGGTCAGCTGAACCTTGCCGTCGCTACTCGCGCTACCGCCCTGACCGAAATAGCCCTGGGCTGAGTTGCCCGCGCCAGTTCCAGCACCGTTCAGGCTGGATGCGCCAAAGAACGCGGCGCCTTCCTCCAGGCTGTCGCCATCCTCCCCGATTTTGGGTACAACAACATACACCTGGTGGCCCGCGTCGATTTCTTCGCGGGCGCGCCTCCACAGCCGGGACGCCCAGGCGGGCTTCTCGGCGAGGGGCACCACGTGCGTTGAGATTTTCTGGCGGCCCGCGGGCAGGGTGTCGAGCACGGACACGTCCAGGTCACCGAACACGGTCATGGCGACGGTACGCGGAATGGGCGTTGCGGTCATGACCAGGCGGTGCGGCAGGGCGCCGTCGGTGCCGCGCAGGCCGTCGCGCTGCTCCACGCCGAAGCGGTGCTGCTCGTCCACGACGACCAGACCCAAATCATGGAAGCTCACCTCATCGGAAAGCAGGGCGTGGGTGCCAATCACAATCTGGGCGGTGCCGTCGGCGAGCTCCTGCAGTACCTTGCGCTTGGCGCGGGTACCCATGGAGGCGGTCAGCAGGCGCACACGCACACGGTCGGGTTCCTCCTCGCTCCCCGCGGGGATTCCCTCGGCAGAACCGGCGGAAGAATCGTCAGAGTCTTCGGGCGCCGCTATATCCCCCAGAATGTCCAGCACCGAACGCAAATGCTGCTCGGCAAGCACCTCGGTCGGGGCGAGCATCGCGGACTGGCCGCACGCATCGGCAACCTGCAGCATGGCGCGCAGAGCCACCACGGTCTTACCGGAACCCACATCACCTTGCAGCAGGCGGTTCATGGGAGATTCACTCGACAAATCCGCGGCAATCTCAGCGCCCACCTTCTGCTGCCCTTCGGTCAGCTCGTAGGGCAGAACCTGAAGCAACCGATCGGCGAGGCCGCCCTCCACGGCGGGGCGCGGCTGGGTCAGGTGCGCGGCACGCACCGAATGCAGGCGGGCGAGCGCGCTCTGCAGTACGAACGCCTCACGGTAACGCATCTGTGCCTGCGCGGCACGCCAAGTGTCCTCAGAGTCGGGGGTGTGCAGGGCGCGGTACGTCCACTCCAGCGACGGTACCTTGCGGGCGCGACGAATCGTGTAGGGTACCGGGTCTTCAAGTTCTTTGAGCGGAACCTTTTCGAGCAGCTGCGCCATGTAGCCGCTGATGCGGTCGGTGGGCAGCTTCACGGGGGCGCGGTAGACGGGCACGGGGGCGGTGGCGGCGTCGGTGACGTCCGCGCCGGAGGCGTCCTTCGAGAGCAGGGCGTAGTGCGGGTTGGTGAGAGTGTATTCGCCGCGGTAGATGCCAACCCTGCCGGAGAACATCATGGTTTCACCCTCGCGGATTTCGCGGGCGGCGGTCCAGGCGTTGAAGAAGGAAAGCTTCATCTGCGAGCCGATGAGCGCACCGGGGTTCGTCATGCTGGGCGCAGGCACGCCAAAGAGGCCTCCCTGCGCGAACGAATCCTGGCCGTAGCTGTCTGCGTAGCCGCTATAGGAGGCGGGCTGCGCTCCCCTGCCCTGTGCGGGGTTCTGAGCCGCGGGGTTTTGAGCGCGGGGAATCTGGGCACCTGGGTTCTGTGTGGAGTTAGCGAGCGCGTTAATGCGCGGGTTGTGCATCCCGGTTGCCTGCCAGCTCTGCGCGGGCACGCCGGATACTCTGGATACGCTGGATGCGCCGGATGCGCCGGGGCGGTTAGCGCGCCCGGGCACCACGGATACAGGGCCATCAAAACCGGCGGGTGCATCCTGCCCGGTGGCGTCGGAAAGCCGGTCGGTGATGGTCACTTCCGTGATTTTGCCGCGCCGTGCCGCCATGGTTCGGGTGCTCACGTGCACCACGCGGGCAATGATGGTAACGTCCTGGCCCTCAACGAGTTCGGCGAAGGAGCTGAGCTCACCGCGCGGCAGGTATTTGCGCGGGAAGTATTCGAGCATCTCCCCGACGGTGTGCAGGTCCAGGTGCGTAGCGATTGCCTTGGCGCTGGGCGCGGGCAGGTACTTTTTGAGCGGCGCGTTTTCGATGCGGTCCTCGGAGGCGTAGCGCGCCAGGGCACGGCTTTTAGCCTCCGCGGCAGCTGATGCGGGCTTCTCAGCCGTAACCTTCTCAGGAGTTGCCTTCTTCGCGGAAGCTTTCTGGGCGGTAGCTTTCCTCGGCGTAGTTTTTTGCGCAGGCGTTGCCTTCTTGGAGGGGGTTTTCGGCTTTGCCGGGGTTTTCGGCTTTGCCGGGGTTTTCGATGCCGAGGCCTTGGAAGCGGGAGCTTTCTCTGCGGGCGCAGTCTTCTTCACTACAGCCTTTTTGGGTGCAGGCTTTTCAGCTTCTACCTCGGGCGCGCTCTTCTTCAGCGCAGGCTTCTGCTCGATTCCTTCGCTCGCTTTCGTTACCTTCTGCGGGCGCGCCGAAGCTGCCCGCGCGGCAGTTTCGCTCTGCTGCGGGCTCGGTTCGTTCTGAGCAGGTGCCTTCTGTGCAGGTTCCTTCTGAACTGCTCTCTTCTGAGTTGGCTTCTTCCGGGCGGGTGCTTTCCGAGCCGGTTCCTCCGCCTGAGTTGCCTGCCGCGCCGCCAACGCGATATCGACCAGCTCGTAGAGAGCGTCGTCGGTCATGGTGTGCGCGGCGGGACCCAGCGAATGCTTGAGCGTCTTGAGTGCCTTACGGTAGGGGGTGCTGGCGCGCTGTGCCGCGCGTTCGCTCAGCTCGGCGCGACTCACCTCGCCTCGAGCGTAGGCGGCAAGATCGCGCACGGTCAGCTCGGCGGTGGTGCGGAGCTGTTCATCGCTCAGTAGCGGCGCATCCTTTTTCCGTTGCCGAGCTCGGGTCGTAGAATCAGCACGGGTCGCAGAACCGGCACGGGCAGGCTCCACAACCGTTGAATCTACGGGCTCATCCTGCGCTGCCTCAGCTTTCGCGGGCTTAGTATTTGTCGGCTTAGTTTTGACCGGAACAGGCTCGGGAAGCCCCAAGTCTAGGGCTTCCTGCTGTGGGTTCACGGAACGTCGGGCGGGGCTCATGCGCCGCCCTCCGCGCCGCACGCGTGGTCGGCGTGACGACCATCCGCCAGGGAGGAAATACGCTCATCCGACCACTGACCGTAGCCCGTAATCAGCTCGCGGGCGGGGTCGATGTCGAGCACGTGCACGTGCAGCGCCCAGAGTCCAGCCGCCATGTCCAGGGGCGTAATGAGCAGGCTGTCGCCCATGGCTTCAAGTTCGGGGCGCAACTGCGCCAGGGCGAGGGGCTCACAGGTCAGCGTACCCATAAGCTCCCAGCCGCTCTGCTCCGCGTGTTCTGCGTGCTCGGCAGGTTCAGCGCCCGCCTGTTCAGAACCCACTCGTGCCGCAGAACCGGCTACAGAAGTCACACCGGTAGAGGGTGCACGCAGCATGGATTCCACCTGCGCCTCATGCAGGGTCGCACCCTCCCAACGCGGGTTGGAGTGCACCACGGCAAGGTAGAAGCCGAGCGCGCCGGCATCCACGAAACCGGCAAGCTCGGGTGAGGGCGGGAACTGCGCGGTACGTTCCAGAGCGGCACGCATCAGCGCACGTCGACGCTCTTTCAGCACCTCGTCAGCAGCTTCTGCGTCCTGCGATGCTTCATAGTGTGCGTCCAGGCGGGCGAGCTCCACCATGACCGACAGCATCGTGGAGGGCACCATCTGCTCCCCCACGCTGGCGCGAATACGCTCAGCCGCGAACGCCATCGCGCGCGCCTCCGCGTGGGCGTACTCCAGCTTCACTTCGCGGTGCTTCGGCAGGGAACCGCCAGCCAGCACACGCTCGTAGTCTGCTTCCAGGGTGCGCACGAGCGGCAGCTCATCGCCTGCGTCACCGAGCTCCTGGGCGAGGTTTCCGGGCAGGAACCAGTAGCTACGCACCGCCTCCAGCGCCCAGGCGCAAAGCAGGGTCCCCGAGTTGCCGCGCGCCACGCGGGATGCGCGCATAATCGCGTGCTCGTAGATTCCGCCCAGCTGAATCCACAGGTGAGCAAGGGTTTCCTCTTCGGAGGCGCCCGCCGCCTCGGGCATGTAGGCGCCCTCCCCGCCGGGAATTTCGCCAGCGGGAAGAACCTCGCTGGGAAGAACTTCACTGGGCAGAACCTGTTCCATGCCCCGCTCAAACTCTTCGGTCAGGGTCAGCAGGGTGTGGGCGATATTGGATCCGGTGTCCTTATCGGGCACGGGGAACCCGTTGAGCTCGTTGAGCGCCTCGCGGTAGCGTTCGATGGTGGTGCGGGCGGCGGTTGACCACGCTACACCGAAGCGGTAGGCGCGCACGCAGGCGCGGCGGTAAATCTCGCGTTCTTCGGTGCGCTGGTTCTGTTCTGCGTTCACGCTACCCTCCTCGTCAGTTTCGTCGGTTTCGCGCGGTTCTCGGCTGAGTTTGTGGCTAGTTCCCGACTGATTTCCCGGTTAGTTCCCAACTGATTTCTCAGCGCCCGCGGCACGGGCGGAATCCAGTCTATTTCGTACTTCTATTCTAGGTAATTTCGGTTAAATGTACGGTATTGTCCGCTACCTATCCCGCGGGATGAAAGCACGGAGGATGAAAGCACGGACTAAACATATAAACCGCACGCGCCTCGCGGCACTCGGCAACATTCGGCAACACTCGGCGGAGCTCCTACGCGGAAGCCCCGTAGTGTTCCCAGCCCATGCCGTCCAGGGAGCGGCCGTCCATAACCACCGCCGCGCCGGTCACCGCATTGTGGCGGCGCTCGGCACCGTAGAGTTCAGCGCTCAGACCGCGCTCCGGGGCGTCCGCAACGCAGGTGCCCAGGGGCACGAACTCTTCGGGCACCTCACCGGGGAAGGTCGCCAGCAGGCCGTGGTCCTCCCCGCCGACCAGCACGAAGGTGCGCGCCAGGGATGCGGGGCTCTCCCCCGCCTCGTTGCGCTCACCAATCGCCAGCAGCAGGCGCGCCAACGGTAGCAGCGGCTCGGCGAACGCATCCACGGCGGCACGGTCGAGGCGCATCTGCACCCCGGAGGCGGCGGCAACTCGTCCAGCATCCTTGACGAGCCCGTCGGAAAGATCCAGCATGGAGCTCGCCCTATGCTGGCGTGCCACTTCACCGGCGGGGATGGGGCTGACCGGGTGGTGCTGCGAGTCGACGGCACGCTCGCAGACCGCGAGCATATGCGCGGCGTCTTCGGGGGTGAGGGTGAGGGCTAGCTCGATGAGTCCTTCAGGAAGAGCGGCTGAGTCTTCACCCGACTTTTCAGCCTGCTTCTGAGCCCACGCCTGAGCTACCGCCCCCAGCGCCGCCTCAGCATCCTGACCTGCGGCGATGGCGCGCAGTAGTGCCGTGGCGGGCAGGGAGAGCGGGTTGAGCAGCAGGCGCAGACCGGCATCGGACCAGGCGGTACGCCCCGCCAGGGCGATAGTGTCGCCGGGGCGTGCACCGGAGCGCAGCACGGCGCGGTCCGTGTAGCCGAGGGCGGTGACGGTCACCGACATTTCGGTGGAGTCGCCAATATCGCCGCCGCCAATCACACATTCGGTGGCTCCGCAGGCGTTGATTCCGTCCACAATGCCGTGGGCGAAGCCGTCAATCCAGCCGTAAGGAGTGCTACCGGGCAGGCTCAGTGAGATGAAGAGACTCGCCGGGCGCGCACCCATGGCGG
Organism: Rothia sp. HMSC069D01; assembly: GCF_001810135.1. Lineage (NCBI taxonomy): Bacteria > Bacillati > Actinomycetota > Actinomycetes > Micrococcales > Micrococcaceae > Rothia > Rothia sp. HMSC069D01. Next base: position 65,308 of record NZ_KV800108.1, on the reverse strand, counting down.
CAACGTCGGCGAGGTTCTGGGTCGCGGCTTTGCGCCCCACATCGTAGCCGCTACTGCGGGCGGGGTCCAGAATGAACTCACCGGCCTCACCCGCCCGTGCGATACCACCGGGCCACAGGTTCATGAAGTCTTGGTCCTCAACGAGAGTGTCGGTGGTGACCACGGTACGCTGACCGGGCGCGGGCTCGGCGAGGACGGCACAGTCGTCACCGGGGCCCACCTCGAGGGGTTCGATGCGCCCCGCCTGGCGTGCCGCTGCGGCAACCTGCTCGTTGTGGGCGTTGATAATCGGCATGAAAGCGCGCAGAACGCGGGACTCCCCCAGCTTTGAGAGAGGTGTCTCTCGCATGGGGTTGTCCCGCGTTTCGCTAAAAGTCTGAGGATTCACATCCTCTATTATCGCGTATTCTTACGCGTTATGTTCGCCTTATGCTCCGCGGCTGAAGTAGCGGATTGCCAGAGCAATCAGCACCAGACCGATGAGCGAGAAGAGAATCAGCGGTGCAATACCGGAAAGTCCGGAATCGTCCGCGTCCGCATTCTTCACGGCCTGCTCCTGGGCGGCATTCGCGCCGTCAGCCTTTGCCACGCTCTTTGCAGAGCGGCTGGCGCTAGCCGAGGTGGAGGAGGAGCTAGGCGACTTCGAAGTCGATACCGAGCTTGAGGAGTTCGAGGGGCTTGCCTCGTGGGAGTGGTCCTCCTCTGTCTTATTGCGCGAGAGGTATCCAGCAACCCAGTCAGCCGCACCCGGAATGGAGTCATTCGAACCGTTATTAGCTGCGATTCGTCCGAGGGTGGTGCCACCAGAACGCAACGGATCGTCATCCTCGCCATCAAGCCTGTCGCTCGGTGCCTTGCTCGGTGAAGAGCTCGAAGATCCCGAAGAGGAACTTGCGGATTCAGAGGAGCTGCCCGGTCGCGGAAGCTCAATGGAGATGATGACATCTTCCCCAGAGACTTCCTGACGATTGCCGGGGACGGTCACCGGGTTGTTCGCCGGAGGAATCGGAGCAACAGGTTCGGTCTCGATCGGGGTAACCGATTTGGAGTCCGAGCTGTCCTTGTTATCCTCTACCGGAGCTACCGGAATCACGGGGATGACCGCATCCTTGGTCGGCTCCTGCTTAGCTTCCTTGGAGGGCTCCTGAGTCGGATCCTGAACCGGGGCCGGAACAACTGGAACCTGAGAGGGCTCCTGGGTCGGCTCGGGAGTTACGTCCTTAGTCGGCTCGGGAACCGGGACGGGATCCTGGGTCGGCTCCGGATTCGGTTCCGGAGTGGGGTCCTGGGTCGGCTCCGGGGTCGGTTCGGGAGTTACGTCCTTGGTCGGCTCAGGAGTGGGCTCCGGATTCGGTTCCGGAGTGGGGTCCTGAGTAGGCTCCGGGGTCGGATCCTGAGTAGGCTCAGGAGTTGCATCCTTGGTGGGTTCCGCGGTGGGCGCAACGGTCGGTTCCGGAGTGGGAGCAACAGTAGGTTCTGCCGTCGGCTGGACCGTAGGCTCCGCAGTCGGAGCTACAGTCGGCTCAGCCGTCGGAGTTGCGGTAGGAGCAACACTCGGTTCGGCACTTGCGCTAGGAGCTACGGTCGGCGTAGCGGTAGGTTCAGCGGTCGCATCCTTAGAGGGCTCTACGCTAGGACTCGCCGTAGCACTCGGGTTTGCAGTCGCACTAGCAGAAGCGGTGGGCTCGGCAGTAGGCTGCGCGGTAGCGTTCGGGGTAGGAGTCGCATCCGGGCTGGGCGTAGCACTTGCGGAAGGCTCGGCACTAGCAGTGGGCTGAGCGCTCGAAGAAGCGCTAGGCTGAGCGATGGGCTCTGCCTGCGCATTGTCAGTCTTATTGTCCCCCTGAGCGGTGGGCCATGCGCTCACGGTTGCGAGCGTGGGTACTGCCGTCTGAGAGGAAGATGCCGCGTTTGCGGTGGGGTCCAGGGTTAGGCTTGCGGTGCCGACAGGGTTTGGCGGAACCTGAGACGCAGCCTCCTGCACATCTTGAGCAAATGAGGCTACGTAGGGGCTTCCGGAAGCAACCAGTGCTGTCGCCAGACTCGCAGAGACCACCTTACGGTTTCGTTTTCCCAAAGGTTGTCCTTGACTTTCTGATACGTTGTGAGTGAATAGATACCCAATCGCTAGGGCAGATTGGATATACCTTCATCTATTCTACCGAATCGGCTTTTTCTTCATTACTCATTTTAGCGCTTTCATACCAATCTTTGAGCTTCAAGATGTGCAACGACCATCAACAACATCTTTTCATTACCTAGAAGCATCATTTCATGCACTTGTGAGCAGAATTACGTTTTGCCTTATCAATACCACTTTAAAACTTGCACTCCACCATCCAAGCGACTTCGAGGCGAATATAAGTGATTTTTCTCATGAGTGAAAAACGAGCGATTCTCATAAGCTTTTGGAGCTCAATACGTACCAATTACCCTTCCCACAAAGGCATTAACTTGCCCACCGCGCAAAAAGCGCCCCGGCGCGAATCCCTCAAGAATCCGCACCGAGGCGCCTTACAACAGGGGCTACTCCCCCGCCGTTACGTATTCAATAACTGAGCGCAGTCAAAACGACGGCGCGCCCAAGAACTAGCGCTACCTCAAGAACTAGCGCAGACCCAGGGGGCGTTCCATCGCCAGGGTCAGCAGCTCGCTAATCAGGTCGGTGTAGGAAATGCCGGTGCTCTCCCACATGGTCTTGTACATCGAAATCGGGGTGAAGCCGGGCATGGTGTTCACCTCGTTGATGACCAGGCGGCCATCCTCGGTGTAGAAGAAGTCCGCACGAGACAGACCCTCACCATCCAGCGCCAGGAACGCCTTCACAGCCAGCTCACGCAGACGATTCTGCACATCCTGCGGCAGGTTCGCCGGGCACACGGTCACAGCGGAAGACTCAGAAACGTACTTCGCCTCAAAGTCATAGAAGCCGTGATCCTCGTCCACAACCTCGATCTCGCCGGGGTAGGATGCGCGCGGCATCTCGCCGTGGTGGCCATCGAGCACAGCGCACTCGATTTCGCGGCCCACAATACCCGCCTCAATAATGATCTTCGGGTCGTGGCGGCGTGCCTCTTCAATCGCGGGCACGAGCTCCTCCACCGAATCCACCTTGGTAATACCGAAGGAAGAACCTGCGCGGGTCGGCTTCACGAACATGGGGAAACCCAGCTTCAGCACGCGCTCCAGAATCTGCTCGCGGTCCTCGTGCTCCCACTGGCGGTTGGTGACAACCTCGTAGGGGCCGACCTCCAGGCCAGCGGACTCGAAAGCAACCTTCATGAAGTGCTTATCCATACCCACAGCGGATGCGGTCACGCCGCAACCCACATAGTGCAGGTCAGCCATTTCCAGCAGACCCTGCACGGTGCCGTCCTCACCGAAGGGGCCGTGCAGCAGCGGGAACACAACGTCTACCGGTGCAGTGCGGGTAACGTTACCCTCAGCATCCACCAGGGTCAGGCGGGAATCGCCGGCGCCCATCGGCAGGAACACCTGCTGGGTCCCCTCGGGGAACTCTGCGGTACCGCGTGTGCCAGCAGTCAGCTCGGCAAGCTGCTGCTCATCGGTCAGGTACCAGCGGCCGTCACGGGTAATACCGATAGTGATGACGTCGTAGGCGGTGCGGTCAATAGCGCCCAGAACGCCGGCAGCGGTAATGAGCGAAATCGGGTGCTCAGAGGAGCGGCCACCGCACAGCAGGGCGACGGTCTTCTTCTCGGTCATATATTTCTCCTAGTCAATGTTCCCCTACCCTTAGGTCCGGAAGGTGGAACGGCAATGCGTCAATAATCCTAACGCACGAATACCGTCGCGGTCACTGATGCGTTTCTCACGCACCGGTTTTCCGCAACGGTATCCGTCCTTGGATGTTTACATTCAATCTTCTTCTAGTATGTCCTGGCACACAACCCGAATCAAGGGGTGCCAGCACACCAGAAAGCTTTAACCTTAGTGGCCCTCATGCTTGAGGCGGCGACCCAGCAGCTGAGGCGCCAACTCCTCAATGCCAATACGGCCCGAAAGCACAGCCACCACAGCCTCAACAATGGGCATCTCCACGCCGTGACGACGAGCCAACTCAGCCACCACCGGCGCCGACTTAATCGACTCAGCGGTCTGGCTCATATGCTCGTGCAGGCGGTCAGGGGTAACACCCTGAGCCAGCAGGCGGCCCGCCGTGTGGTTACGAGACAGCGGCGAAGAGCAGGTCGCAATCAGGTCGCCCATACCGGCAAGACCGCTCATCGTCGCAGCCTCACCGCCCAACGCCACCGCCAGGCGGGTAATCTCCGCCAGACCGCGCGTCATAATGGACGCCTTCGAGTTATCGCCGTAATTGCGGCCCTCGCAAATACCCACGCAGAGGGCAATCACGTTCTTCACCAGGCCACCAATTTCGGTACCCACCACATCCGTGTTGGTGTACGGGCGGAAGTAACCGCACGCAATCGCGTGAGCAACAGCCTCAGCCACCGGCAGGGTACGAGCCGCAACCACGGAGGCGGTAGGCTCCTCCCCCATGATTTCCTTCGCCAGGTTCGGGCCCGAGAGCACGCACACGCGGTGCGGAATATGACCGATCGCGCGCACATCAGCACCGCGCAGAGCCATAGCCTCTTCCAGCTCCTCGGTAATGACCTGCGACATGCGCAGACCCGTACCGGTCTCCAGGCCCTTCGCCAAAGACACCAGCATGGCGTTCGGCTCAATATAGCGGGCGAAGCTCTGCAACTGCGAACGCAGAACCTGCGCAGGCAGGGCAAGAACCACGATATCGGCGCCGGTCAGCGCCGCGGGGGCATCCGCCGTGAAGTGCATGTTGTCCGGCAGCTTCATTCCCGGAAAATAGCGGGCGTTCTCGCGGGTGCGCTCGCACTCAGCCATCACCTGCTCATCACGACCAATGAGGGTCACACGAGTGTCATCTCCACGCTCACGGGCAGCATCCGCCGCGATCTTAGCGAAAGCGGTGCCCCAGCTACCGGCACCCAGCACCGCAATAGACTGTACGGTTGCCGGAGGGGTAAATTCAGGGCTTGCTGCGGGGGTGCGTCCAAAGAAAGTCACGAAAACACCAGCCTCTCTTCCTTGTGAGGTCCTTGGGTGAGCCACCGAAGGCGCCCGGTCGGGCACCTATCGGTGGCTCTCATATGATTCCCAGCGGGAATACTACTTTTCGTCCGGTTCGCCGAGTGCGCCACCGACCGGACCGGAGGGGGTGCCGGGGGCTTCACGACGCTTAGTGCGCGGATTCCAACGCCCCTCAGGAGCCTTCTCGCCGCGGATTTGCTCCAGCTCGGCGGTAATAGCATCCAGCATGGCGTCGGTGACCACGCCCAGTTCGGTGCGGGTGTGCTTAGCATCGGGGCTGGCATCCTCAACGAGGGAGGCAATATCCAGTGCCTTGCCAACCTTCACGCGGACGGTCTTGCGCGGGAACAGCGAAATCTTACGCTTCTCCTTGATGCGGCCGTCCTCGCCAGGCTCATCCACGTAACCGAGAATCTGCTCATCCCCCCAGTGCGCCACCGGGAAGACGGGCGCGCCGGTCGCAAGAGCCAGACGAGCCGCACCGGTACGCGCCTGCATGGGCCACAGTTGCGGATCGTGGGTGGTGGTGCCCTCCGGGAAAATTATGACGGCACCGCCAGCCTCAACAATCTTGCGGGCAGTAATCAGGGACTTACGCGCATCCACCGAACCGCGAACCACGGGAATATGCGCGAGCTTGCGCATAATGTAGCCGAGCACGGGTGCACGGAAGAGCGAATCCTTCGCCAAGAAGCGCGGCAGGGCGCCCTCAACGAAAGCAGGGAAAGCCACGGTCACCGGGTCAAGCTCGGTGGTGTGGTTTGCCACGATAATGTACCCGCCGCTGGAGGGCAGGTTCTCACGGCCGGCAATCTCAACGCGTGCGATGAGCATGTACAGCCCGCGCGCAGCGTTACCGAGCACCTTGTACAGAGCATCGCCGGAGGCGGTGGGCTCAATCTCAGGCAGAGCCTGCTTTCCCTGCTGTCCGCTCACTAGTCCTGAACCTCAACTTCCTCGGGCTCAACAACGACGATTGCCGCATCGGGCTTGGGAGCCTTCGACGCCTTGCGTGCCAGCACCTCAAAGTTGGCACCCAGGCTCTTGAGCTTCTCCTCAAAGTTCTCGTAGCCGCGAGCAATCAGCTCAACACCACTCACGTGAGAGGTGCCCTTAGCGGCCAGAGCAGCAATGATGTGGGAGAAGCCGCCGCGCAGGTCCGGAACCTCAATGTCGGCACCGGTCAGCGGGGTGGGACCAGAAATAATAGCGGAGTGGCCGTAGCCCTTACCCTCGAAACGGCAGGGTGCGCCGCCCACGCAATCACGCATGACGACAATATCTGCGCCCATCTGCTTCAGGGCGTTGGTGAAGCCGAAACGCTCCTCGTACACGGTCTCGTGCACGATGGATGCGCCCTTAGCCTGGGTCAGCGCCACGACAAGGGGCTGCTGCCAGTCGGTCATGAAGCCGGGGTGCACGTTGGTCTCAAAGACGATGGGCTTCAGCTGAGCACCGGGGGTGTGCTGAGCCGGGTGGGTGAAGCGGATACCTTCGGCGGTCACCTCGTACAGGCCACCCATCTTGCGGAACTGGTTCAGGAACGCGGTCATATCCTTCTGATCTGCGCCGCGCACGAAAATGTCGCCGCCGGTAGCCAGAGCTGCAGAAGCCCAGGAAGCGGACTCGTTACGGTCGGGCAGGGACGTGTGATCGTAGCCGGTCAGCTCGTCCACGCCCTCAATGACGATGGTGCGGTCCTCATTGATGAAGATGATGGCGCCCATCTTCTGCAGAACAGCAATCAGGTCAATAATCTCGGGCTCAATCGCTGCGTTGCGCAGGACGGTCTTACCCTTAGCGCGCACACCGGTGAGCAGAACCTGCTCGGTAGCACCCACGGAGGGGTAGTTCAGCACAATCTCTGCACCCTTCAGGCCCTCTTCGGGAACGATCAGGGTGGTGCCGGTTTCATCGTCCTTCTCAACGACTGCACCGAACTTGCGCAGGGCCGCCATATGGTAGTCGATGGGGCGGTCACCAATCTTGCAACCACCCAGGTTGGGGATGCGTGCGGTACCGAGGGTGTGTAGCAGCGGGCCCACCATCAGAATCGGGATGCGGGAGTTACCACCGAAGAGCTGAATCTCCTCTGCGTTCTTTGCAGCGGTGGTTGCATCCTGTGCGGGGTTGAGAGTCAGAACACCAGCGTCGCGGTCATAGTCGACCTTTGCACCGTGCAGCTCCACGAGGGTGGTAACGATTTCGACATCGCTCAGGTCAGGGACGTTACGCAGGGTCGAGGGGGTCGAACCATGCAGTGCTGCGACCATCGCCTTGGGCACCAGGTTCTTGGCGCCTCGAACGTGAACCTCACCAACGAGCGGAGTGCCACCTTCAATGCGAAGCTTGCTGATGTTCTCAGTCATTAAAAATCCTTTGTGGAGTCGGCTGGTTTAGGCCGAACTTTAACAGTGTGCCGATGCGCCGCGTTCTGTCGTGCCGCGCCCCTGCCGGTAGCAGGGCGAAACGGGCGCATATATTCATCATTATTCTAAGCCCTGCGTAAAGGTGCTCCAAACACTGAAGAACCTTTGGAACTCGTGACTGAGATTTTGCTCTGTTGTGTATGTGAAAAACCGCTCTGGCCCCCTCAGATTCAGAGCCAGAAAAACAAAAAGATACACAAACATTCACACTAATGCAAACATTTTCTGTTTCTTCGCCGAAATTTGACGTTAGTTTCGTCTTTTTAACGTCCGAATTTGAACTTGAGAGCAACCTCACCCCTACAATAACGTGCACACTCGTGCCCACTGAACGGCGCCTCCGCTCTCACGGAGGAGCCAATCAGCTCTACACTGCGGCATAGGCGCCGGCACCGACCTTGCACCCGCGCAGTACAGAGCCTCACGGGAGGGCGCGTGGCGTGCATTCACTGCATAAACCTTTGCGATGGTACCCAACCAAAACGGTTCGGCTTCCTGATTCACTTTAACTTCAAAAATTCACTTCAACATCACCGTAAATATTCGAAAGTCAACTAAAAACCAGGGCCCATCGCAACCAACCACAGGTCGCTTCGCGGCTGCATCCGCGAACTACCGGAGGACCCCAAATATGACACATCACAACACTGCATCACGCATTTCGCGCCGTCGCCTCGTACAGGGTGCGGCGTGGAGTGCTCCCGTTATCCTCGCCAGCGCAACCGTCCCTGCATGGGCGGCAAGCGGCGAGCCCACCTGCTCCCCCGCTCTGACCCTCAAGCCGACCGCAACCGGCTTCGACGACAAGGCTGGCGCATACACCGAATGGCTCGTCCCTGAAGGCGTTGGACGAGTACGCTTCGACCTCGTGGGAGGTGCCGGCGGTGCCGCATCTTCCTTCACTCCCCGATACCTGACCGACGTCACGAACGCGGCCCTGGCTGGCGGCGGTGCCGGTGCACAGCTCAGCGGTGTTCTTGCGGTCAAGTCCGGCGACATCCTGCGCGTCTGGGCGGGTAACGGCGGCGTCGGCTCCGCAGCCGGCGCACAGCCCGCACTCGGAGGCGAAGGCTACGCAGCAGGCGGCGACTCCACCGGCTCCAGCACCGCAACCGGCGCAGCGCAGGTAGTAGGCACCGATAGCGGCTACGTGTACGGCGCGTCCGGCGGCGGCTCCTCCGCGGTCGAGCTCGTCCGCGACGGCGCAGTCACCGTCGTAGCCGTTGCCGGTGCTGGCGGCGGCGGCGCGCAGCTGGGCACCCTCACCACCCACCAGAGCCTCTTCAACGCCCAGCCCAAGGATCAGCTGAACCCGGCACTGCGCGTGGCGCTGGACGGTCGCGATGCATCCACCACCGCAGGCGGCAGCGCGGGCGGCGACCTGGGCACCGACAACACCGGTCAGGGCGGCATGCTCATGGCAAGCCCCTACCAGGAGTTCAAGCCCCTCGACGAGGACGATAAGACCCTCGACATGCGTTTCATGGTCACCGGCGGTACCGCTGGTCGCTCCGGCGTAGCTGGCACCCTCGGTGAGGCACTGGCAGGCGTCCTCGACGAGAACAACGAGCTAAAGCTCATGCCCATGTCCGAATCCTGGTTCGACTCCTACGATTTCCCGCGCTACTACCGCTACGAGGGCGACTCCGTGAGTGATAAGGAAAAGGGAACCGGCGGTGCGGACGCTACCGGCTCTTACCGCGGTAAGGGCGGCTCGGGCGCGCTGCTCTCCCACACCTACGGCAAGCTCTCCCTCACTTCCGTAGCATCCGGTGGTGGCGCCGGCTACGGCGGCGGCGGCGCAGGCCTGAACATCTGGACCGTTGGCTCATACTACGAGGCCGTTTTCGGCCGTCAGGTGCAGTTCGAGGGCGAAGGCAACATCTACTCGCTCAGCGCCCTGAGCAGCGGCGGCGGCGCAGGCGGCAGCTACATTAACCACGAGGTGGTTTCTGACTTCGCTCTTGCCACCGCACAGAACGCGAACCCGACCGCGGGTGTGCGCTCCCCCGGTTCGGCGGCGCTGTACAGCTGCACCGAGAACGCAACCTTGAACACCCCCATCACTGAGGGTGCCTAAGCTCTAGGTATTGAATAAATACGCCTCCCCGGAAGTTCCGGGGAGGCACATTCATATGTGTGCCAGGTTTTTGGGTACAGAAAAGCTCGAAGGCGGCGACTGAATCAGTCGCCGCCTTCGAGCTTTATATATCTACGGCTTAGAGTTCCCCTACTTAGAGCTCCTGAGTGCGGGGCATCCAGGAGGGGCGCTTCGCCTCGTACGCTTCAATAGCTTCGAGGTTCTGCAGGGTCAGACCGATATCGTCCAGGCCCTCCATGAGGCGCCAGCGCACGTAGTCGTCAATCTCGAAGGGAACAACCAGCGCGCCCACGGTTACGGTCTTGGACTCCAGGTCAACGGTGATTTCGGTGCCGGGCTCGTGCTCCAGCGCCTTCCAAATCAGCTCGATATCGTCCTGTGCAACCTGTGCGGTGACCAGGCCCTGCTTACCGGAGTTGCCGCGGAAAATATCGGCAAAACGAGCAGAGATAACGACCTTGAAACCGTAGTCGCGCAGCGCCCACACGGCGTGCTCACGCGAGGAACCGGTACCGAAGTCCGGGCCCGCAACCAGCACGCTACCGTGCTTGTAGGGCTCCTGGTTCAGGATGAACTCGGGGTCCTTACGCCAGTTAGCGAAGAGGGCATCATCAAAGCCAGTCTTGGTCACTCGCTTGAGGTAGACGGCGGGGATGATCTGGTCGGTGTCAACATTCGAAGAACGCAGCGGCACGCCAATGCCGGTGTGCTTAATAATGGGTTCCATAATGGCTCTCCTTTATAGCGTCGGTGGCGTATTACGCCAGAACGTCGGACGGTGCGGACAGGGTACCGCGCACGGCGGTTGCGGCGGCGACCACCGGGGAGACCAGGTGGGTGCGGCCGCCCTTGCCCTGGCGTCCTTCAAAGTTACGGTTCGAGGTGGAGGCGCAGCGCTCGCCGGGTGCCAGCTGGTCGGGGTTCATGCCCAGGCACATGGAGCAGCCGGCGAATCGCCAATCGGCGCCGAAGTCCTTGAAGACCTTGTCCAGGCCCTCTTCTTCGGCCTGTGCGCGCACCTTCTGGGAGCCGGGCACGACCATCATGCGTACGTTCTCGGCGATGGTGCGGCCACGCACGATGTCTGCTGCGGCGCGCAAGTCCTCGATGCGGGAGTTGGTGCAGGAACCCAGGAAGACGACATCCACGGGGATTTCCTTCATGGGGGTGCCGGCCTTCAGATCCATGTATTCGAGGGCGCGTTCTGCTGCGACCTTGTCGTTCTCGTCCTCGAAGTCGTCCGGGGAGGGAACGGCGTGGCTCAGCGGAATACCCTGACCGGGGTTGGTGCCCCAGGTGACGAAGGGTTCGAGCTCGTCAGCGTTGATGAAGATTTCCTTGTCGAAGACGGCGCCTTCGTCGGTGGGCAGGCTCTTCCAGTACTCGACTGCCTTGTCCCACTCTTCACCCTTGGGCGCGTGCTGGCGGCCCTTGATGTACTCGAAGGTGATCTCGTCGGGGGCGACCATGCCGGCGCGTGCGCCCGCCTCGATGGACATGTTGCACATGGTCATGCGGCCCTCCATGGAGAGGGAACGGATTGCGGAGCCGCGGTATTCGAGCACGTAGCCCTGACCGCCGCCGGTACCGATCTGCGCGATGACGGCGAGGATGATGTCCTTTGCGGTCACGCCGGGCTTGAGGGTGCCTTCAACGTTGATTGCCATGGTCTTGAAGCGTGCCAGGGGCAGGGTCTGGGTCGCCATGACGTGCTCCACCTCGGAGGTGCCGATGCCGAACGCGAGAGCGCCGAACGCACCGTGGGTGGAGGTGTGGGAGTCGCCGCAGACGATGGTCATGCCGGGCATGGTCAGACCCAACTGCGGGCCGACCACGTGCACGATGCCCTGTTCCTCGTCACCGAGGGAGTGGATGCGCACGCCGAATTCCTTGGCGTTGCGGCGCAGAGTCTCGATTTGGGTGCGGCTGGTCAGGTCGGCGATGGTGCCGAAGATGTTGTCGGTGGGGGTGTTGTGATCCTCGGTGGCGATGGTCAGGTCGAGGCGGCGAAGGGGGCGGTTCTCGATGCGCAGGCCTTCGAATGCCTGGGGGGAGGTCACTTCGTGCAGTAGCTGCAGGTCGATGTAGAGCAGGTCGGGCTTGCCGTTTTCACCGGGGACGACGACGTGTGCGTCCCAGACTTTTTCTGCCAGGGTGCGCGGACGGGTGCCCGCGGTGGTTGCGTTCTGTTCGCTAGTCATGCTTTCTCCTGCTTGATGCGTTCCTACGGTGGATGCGTTCGGTGTGGTGCGTGCCGCAAGTTTGCGGAGTTGAGGGGCGGATTATGTACCCGATGGGACCCTCAAATCGGTATTTCCCTGCGGCGTGTCGCATATTTTTTCACGAATTCTTAGCCTGTGAGACGGCCCAGAAACACCCCGAACTAGCGAGTGTTTTTATGTGGGTTTACTCTATGACTCCAGGGTAATTTTGCGGGATTGCGCGCATTTTCCTGCGGCTTTTTCACACATTTTCACCCATAAACACACATAAACACTTATTATGAAAAACTCATAATTTATCCCGTAGGGGGTGATTCCATCTTCAGCTGTGCACCCGAAAGAGTCCACGAAGTCCGGGGTATCTTTCATATTCTGAGATAGAATATAAGAATGACTCCTTCCGCTTCACGTTTTAACGCACACGGAATGCGTCACCCCAACGCATCCACATACCACAACGCACCGATTGTCGACCCCGTCAAGCCGCCCGAACACATGGCCGCCGACGAGCAGATGGTAGAGGTAAACTCCCACGGCTCCTCCGGCGTTGGCGTGCTCGACAAGGCGACCCTCATTCTTGATTGCCTCGAGGCAGGACCCGTATCTCTGGGTGACCTCGTCAAGGCAACCGGTCTGGCGCGCCCCACCGCACACCGCCTCGCCGTGGCGTTGACACACCACCGCCTCGTAGCCCGCGACGTGCAGGGACGCTTCATGCTCGGACCCCGCCTGACCGAACTCGCATCCGCAACCATTGCTGACGAGCTCATCACCGTGGCAGACCCGATCCTGCAGAAGCTCAGCCTCGAAGCTGACGAGTCCACCCAGCTGTACCGCCGCCAGGGTGACTGGCGCGTGTGCGCAGCCACCTCCCCCCGCCCCTCCGGCATGCACGAATCTATTCCGGTCGGCACCCAGCTGTCCATGCAGGCAGGCTCCGCCGCCCAGGTTCTGCTGGCTTGGGAAGATCAGAACCGCATTGTTGAAGGCCTGCGCGATGCACACTTCAGCGCAGCCATGCTCGCGGCTGTGCGCCGCATCGGCTGGGCGCAGTCCGTGGGCGAGCGCGAGCGCGGTACCGCCTCGGTGTCCGCTCCGGTGCGTGCTCCCGGTGGCAAGGTGATTGCGGCTGTGTCTATCTCGGGTCCGATTGATCGTATGACCCGCCAGCCGAACCGCAACTACCCCGAGCTGGTCGTCAAGGCTGCTCAGGCGATTACTGACGGTTTGCGTGAGCTTTCTGCTTCTCACTCGGCATCGGATGTTGAGGAAAGCTAAGGCTCTGTTCTAGATAGTTTTCACGAAAAGAATCCCTCCCCACTTCGTTTGAGAGGTAGGGAGGGATTCTTTTATGCACTCTTAGCCTGATGCAGCTTATCCTGATGCGGTTTTTCAGATGATACGCCGCTAAATGTCCAGCGCCTTGCGGTAGGAGTTGAGGCGCTTAGCTTCCAGCTGCACCGGGGCGACCACGCAGGACTGCACCGCCTTCTCCACGCCGGTCTGCAGGCGACCGCGCAGCTTGCGTGCGTAGTAGCGTGAGCCCATGGCGGTGAGCAACCTGCCCACACCCGCCGAGGCAATACCAAGCAGGATACCCAGCAACAGAAGCAGGGTCGGCAGGGGTACCGGGGAGCCTTCGGGAGTCGGGGCGGGCGGCAGTTGAATCTGCAGGTACGCCATGCCGGAGATGAGGGTCAGCCAGCCGACGCCTACCAGGGCGCTCAGTAGTGCAATCCATTGCAGCGCGTTGAAGATGACCCAGGGGGCGCGGGTGCGGCCGAGGCCGTAGTCGATGCGCATCATGTCACGTTCGAGCAGTTCGGGTAGCTCCGCCTCGCGAGAGAGTGCGGCTTCCTTCATGCTGCGCTTCCACGGGTCTTCGACGCGGTCCGCCATCTGCTTGCTGTATTGGCGCACGGCATTTGCCATGCCTGCCTTCTGCGCGGCGCTCAGCGGGGGTAGCGAGGATGCCACCAGCTCGGGTGCGTTCTCGCTATCGGAGCCGAGCATGCCCGAGGACTTCTCCGCCTTAGACGCGCTCTTCGTTTCGTCCTGATGCCCCAGGTGCAGGCGGCGCAGGGGGTCAGCTTTCAGACGGCTCATCCAGCGGGTGAGGATCCAGCCGGTGTGCTGTCCCGCGGCGCGGCGGTAGGAGGCGGTTGCCGCCTGCAAAACCTGCTCAGCCTGGCTGGAGGTGTAGCACGCCTTCACGAGCTTCTGTTCCGCTTCGAGGGCGTAGGCTCCAGCGAGAACGGCGCCCTCTCCCCCGGCGTAGGTGCGCAGCTGGGAGGCGGTGGCGTGCAGCTGCGCGTCGGTTCGTTGCAGGGACAGGCTCTTGGCGGCGGCTACCTGCGCGAGCAGGTCGCGGAGCGCGTCCACGCCCTCACCGGTTCGGGCGGAAACGGCGATGGGTGCGGCGAGCAGGTGCGCCTCGGTACCCTCAGCCTGGAGCAGGCGGGTGAGGGATGCGAGCACGGCGGGAACCTCGGCGGGTGCGAGCTTATCCGCCTGGTTGAGCACGCAGAGTGCCTGCGCACCGGAGGCGGCGAGCGGCACCATGAAGTCGCGGTGGATGACGGCGTCGGCGTATTTTTGGGGGTCGACGACCCAGACGAGTACGTCCACGTAGCGCATCATGCGGGCGGCGAGGTCGCGGTTGGTGGTGGTGACCGAGTCGAAGTCGGGCATGTCCAGCAGGATCAGTCCACCGGTGCGGGTGCGCATTTCGCCGCGTCCGCCTACTGCGCGGCGGATGCGGTTGAAGAGTCCTGGTGCGGGTTCGGTGACGGCGTTGGGTGCCGCTACTCCCCCGCCAGCCCCGTTACCCTCGGTTGCTTCCCCTTCGGCGGCGAGCGCCTGAGTTTGCGGGTAAACGCGCTTGTCGATGCCGAGCCAGTCGAGCAGTTCTTCACTGCCCTCTGCCTCCCAGATTGCCGCCTGCACGGTGGAGGTGGTCGGGCGCGTGGGTGCGGAGAGGGCAATGTTCTGCCCGGCGATGGCATTGAAGAGGGTGGATTTGCCGCTGCCGGTCGCGCCGAAGAAGCCGATGACGGTGTGCTCGGTGGAGAGTTCGCGGCGCTGGCTGAGGCGTTCGAGGGTTTCGGTGGCATCGAGCAGTACGGTCTCGGGGACTCGTCCTTCGCCGTAGCTAATGGCTTCCTTGAGGGATGCGACGGAACGCGCGAAGGGCGAGGTCGCCACGCCGGGGGTGGCGCCTCGCTCGGCGTTGCGATCGGTGTTGCGCTCGGCGTTCTCGAGTTTTTTCTCGGGGGTAGTCATAGTGCGTTATTTCTTCGTCTGTGGTGCGGGGTGCCTGCCCGGAGTGGTTTAGCGGGCAACCGTGCCGTTAGTGTGGGCTGCGGCTTGGCGCTGTGTGGTTTGACTCTGGGTGCTCATTTCTGCGGCGATTGCCTGTACCTGTTCGGCGGCGCGGTGAATGTCCTCGGCATCAGCCTGCGGGTCGGTTTCTTCCAGCACGGCGGTGAAGGGCTGGGCGTGCTCGGTGAGCAGATCCGCCATGCGTTCGAGCAGGTCGGTGCGGGCGCGGGTTGCCATGCGGCGCACCGCGTCTTCACCGAAGATGGACTCGAGCAGCTTGGTGCCGACCACGCCGCTACCGCCCGCAATACCCGCTTCAATACCGGTAATGCCGCCGGTGAGGCTGAACGCGGCGACCATGAGCATCACGGCGGTAGCGTTCACGCCCAGGGAAAGGAAGCGAGCACGTTTGCGCTTGTCGGCGCCTTCTTCACGGATCATTTCGAGGACGGAACCCTGCCAGAGGCGAATCTGCTCGGCAACGGCTGCGGAGAAGATGTCCTCGGCGGATTGCACTTCGCCCTTAGCTTCTGCATTCTGTTCGGGTGCGGCAGAGACAGTCTGCGGCGCAACAGAAACAGCCTGCGGCGCATCAAGGCGCGCCAGCAGGGAGCGTCCGGCGCGGCTGGCACGCCAGCGGGTGCGGGTGTTTTCGGAGGCGCGGGCGGCGGCATCCAGCACGACGGCGTGGATGCCGCTTTCGAGGGCGTCTTCTACCTTCTGGGCGGCGGCGGGCTGGCCTCGCAGGGCGGAGCCGACGCGGTCACGCAGGCGACCGATGGTGCTGTCGAGGGAGCGGAAGAAGTCGCCGGTTCCCACGAAGTCGTGCCAGCGCGAGAGCACTTCGCCGCGCAGCAGGGAGCCGTCGGAGAGGGCACCGTCGATGGTGGTCAGCGCGTCCTCGTATTCTTCGGCGACGATGGTGGCAAGCGACTGGTGTGCCGCCTGCTGGCGTGCCTGTTCGGCGGCGAGCACCTGCAGGTTACCGGCGAGGGTTTCGACGGCACCGGCGAGGGTTTGCCGGGCAATGGCGGCGCGGGCGGGCGCGTCGGCGCCGAGTTCGCGGATCCACAGGGTCAGAGGGGCGAGGCTGACGGGGGCGAGCATGCCGCTTTCATCGCGCGGCTGTTCGGTGACGGTGTGAATCAGCACGGCGTGGATTCCCGCCTCGTCGAGCATGCGTCGCAGGTCGTTTTCAATGGCTTCTTCGTCGCCTTCGGGCACGCGGTTGAGCACCACGGCAATTGCGATGGAGCGCGCGGCAGCCTCGTGGAGTAGCTCCCAGGGCACGGCGTCGGCGTAGCGGTTGGCGGTGGTGACGAAGAGCCACAGGTCTGCTGCGGAGAGCAGTTCCTTGGCGAGGGTGCGGTTTTCTTCGGAGACGGAGTCGATATCGGGCGCATCAATGAGCGCGATGCCCTGCGGTAGCGCCGAGGTAGTAATAGGAATGAGGGCGCGCGCAATCTTCGGGTCAAGGCCCGGTAGTGCCTGCGATCCGGCGTTCATGCCGGAGGTGCGGGTGCGCGGCAGGGTGGGCAGGAAGCGTTCGGGTGACAGTGCCGCCTCGTCTTCTGCGCGGTGCAGGAGTACGGGGTGGCGGGTGGTGGGTCGAATCGCGCCGGACTGGGTGAGCGGTTCGCCGAGCAGGGTGTTGACGAGGGTGGATTTGCCGGCGCCGGTGGAGCCGCCGACCACGATGGTGAGGGGGTTATCGACGCTGGCGCTGCGCGGCAGGATGTAGTCGTCGAGTTGTCGTGCCATGGCTGCGAGCAGGGTGCGTGCGGTGGCGGTGCCGTGCTCTGCGGTGCCGTCGTGGGTGACGGTGTAGGGGGTGCCGGGGGTTTCGCCGGCTTCTACGTCGAGCGGGAGGGGGATTCGAGTGAGCAGTTCGCGAGCTACTTTGAGCTGCGCATAGTCGGTGGTAGTCACAGCGCTATTGTCCCATAGGGTGCACCTGCTTCATGCCATGTTTGGGCGTTGGCGCGGTCGCGTTGTAGCTAGATTGTGCGGATGGGGGTGCTGCGGCTGTGCGAGGGGCTGTTTTTGATAGGTGTTTGGACAACCTTAAGGGGTTGAGATACTACTTGCACCCAGAGTGCAATAACTCCAATTTATGATTTATTCACAAGAAGAAAAGATTAGAAAATCCCTAAGTTTCCGCGGGAAAACAGCGCATCTTATTGCGGTTATCTCGAACACATTGGTACGTTTTATAACCCGCATAAAACGGGCAAATATTAAGATTTGATAACTTTTTACGCTCAAGCGCAGATATGGTCATTTTGAACCTGAAAGTACGCTTAGAATCGTTGAGCACGACATACAGGCAGGTCATAATCCACACCGAATCCCCAGGAGGTTTCTGACCTGCCCTTCGTATCGCATCCGTACTCACCGCGGTATGCCACACCCACCGGGAATGCTCACCGAACCCTCACGCAACTACATTCACAATTTACTGCCGTTGAGGTTCACTGCATCCGAGCTACCCGCATACTGTCTGCCCATCTTTACTCTTGCGAAAGGTTGCGTATGTTCGGTTCGCTGTCACGGCGCCATCTTCTTGCTCTTTCTTCCGGAGCAGCATTGAGCGCACTCGCAAGCGCTTGCAGCCCCAGCGCAGTTTCTCGCCCTCAACCACTCGCTAACCCTTCCCCTACTAAGGCTGCTCCTCAGAGCTCCCAGACCAAATCTGCGACCACCACGCGCAGCATTACGTACGCCGAGCCCCTGCCCGCATCGGCTCTGGACGGTCGCGGACCGGCTCTTCTGCCGGATCAGTTCTTTGAGCGTTCCGGAAATTTCTCAAACAGCACCCTGAGCCATCGAGCCGTCAATGTCCCCCGCCCCACCATGCCCCCGGAAGCTAAAGAGCGCACCGTCGAAGGTCTGCACGCCTTCCTGCAGTACTGGGGTGCGGCACAGAACTACATGCTCCTCACCGGCGATACCGACCCTTTCATGGGTCTGCCCGGCCAGGAGCACTTTAGCAACATGGCGCAGATGTACCGCGATATCTACCGCTACAACATTGGCTGGCTGGTCTCTAAGAACAACCACCCCATGTGCATTAACCTGAGCTCCCCGCAGCCGGTGCCCGCTACCGAGCAGGACGTCTACTGCTGGAAGGCAACCCTGAAGGTGGACGAGAACGCGTTCCTGTTCAACCATGAAACCCGTCAGCGTGAGCAGCTCACCGGCATCTACGGCAGCAATCAGAAGGCGGATGCGTACGTCTACTTTGGCAAAGAGGGCTGGCAGATGCTGGAGGATCTGAAGTCTTCCCCGAGCGCTACCGCAACCCCGGCGGCTACCGCTGAACCGTCCGCGAATATTCCGAGTGCGCACCCGACCCCGAATGAGAGCACCCCTTCTAAGGCGGCTCGTTATATTCGAGGCTCAGCCTAAAGCTTCTTTACATCCGTGCCTCAAAGAACCCGTCATATTGGGTGATATGAGGCACGGATGAGGGCTTTTATTTGTGTGCCACGCGTGAAATCTATAGGCTAGGGGCTAGATGAGGTCCGCCCATTTTCGCCTCAATACGCGTCTACCCGCCCTGCGGGTGACTGCTTCGCGCCCTCCTGTAGGGGCGTGATGTTAGGCTGAGAATTGGAGCGTGAGCTCTTCACTTATCACCGATACTTCCGCATCACAGCACATTCAAGGGGATCACTATGATTCACAGCCGCCGCCACTTTATTGCGCTTACGGGCACCGCCGCCCTGGGCGCTATGCTTGCCGCTTGCGGTTCCAAAAAGACTGCGGAGGCGACCGCCTCCCCCACTGCTTCCGCTTCGATTGCGGGTGCCTACGACAACCTGTCGGGCGAGCTGAAGTGGACCAAGTACATTCCCGGCAATGGCGCAGCTCCGATGAGTAGCACCGACCCGGAAACCGGTCAGGTCTACACGATTGAGCCGACTGCCGGCCCGGCAAGCGTTGATTCTAAGGCGAGTGCCGTGCCCATCCCGATTGAGGATGAGAGCATGTACGACAAGAACGCCCGCGGTTTGCGCGCCACCTTCGCGTATTTTGCGGCGGCGGTGAACTATGCCCGCATGACCGGTGACCCCGGTCCTGCTCTGCAGGTGGTTCAGGCTCAGAACTCTACCGACCGTGCGGCGCTGGAGAAACTGCGTGCGTTCTATGCGCCCGGCACGAACTGGCTGGTTGATGGTGAGTGGACTTTCCGTCTGACCGATAAGCAGCCGACGACCCGCGGCACTAAGTATGCGTGGGCGTGCACCGTAACTCAGGCGCACGGTATGCAGGTTGAGAAGGCGACCAATACGACCAAGCCTCTGGAAGACACTGAGGCACAGGAGATTAAGGCTCTCTACGCTGAGTACGATGAGGAGGCGAAGCGCTGGTTGGTAATTGCGCCTCAGCAGTACGATCCCGCGTTGACTCCGAAGCCGACGCAGACTCCGCGTGCTCACCCTTCTTCGACCTATACCCCGACGGTGACTGATGACAGCACCGTGGCGGCTAATGGCGGCGCTCACACTGGCGCGAACACTTCGGGTAACGGTGCCGCCCAGAATGGCGCAGGTCAGAGCGGTGCCGGCCAGGGCGGTTCCCGTCAGTACACCGGCTCCCAGAATGGTGCCGGTCAGGGTTCTGCAGGTCAGGGTGGCGCAGCTCAGGCTCCTCAGCCTGCCGCTACCCAGGCGCCTGCGGCTACCGCTCCCGCGCAGCCCGTGGCGACTCAGCCTGCAGCTGCGACGGCTCAGCCGAGTGTAGCTCCCGGTGCTCCTGAACCCGGCGCCACTCAGTCCGGTGATGCCGGTGCAGATGCTGCTCCCGCCGGGGGCGCCCAGTAGCCCCTCCCCTATAGACAATCCCTATAGACGATGCACGCGTCCCCTCCTTCGCTACTCTCATCTGGTGCGATGCTCCCGCTGGTTCCACTGAGTTCACTGGCTGCGGTAAGTTCGCTGATGGGCGGCATATCACGCTCATTTGAGCGGTGGTACACACGGGTGTGAAGGCGGGGGCGCGTTATACTTAGGACTGTCTCTAGAGGGATATCCACGTGTGATATCCGCTCGTCGAGGCGCACTCTCACTCGTCTCTCACCTGAGATTCTCACTCGAAAGGTACTCCGTGGCGCTTTTCCCTTTGACCTCTGGGCTTCCCAGTTCCACTACCGGCATCAGCCGCCGTTCTGCTCTGCGTTACGCCGGTGCGGGCGTTGCAGGCGTGTCGTTGAGCGCCCTGCTGGTTGCCTGCGGTGGCTCTTCCTCCACCACCGAGAACGCTGACGTGGATACCCCTCAGATTTCCCCCTCTGCCTCTTCACGCACTGACTTTAGCGGCGAGGTCACCTTCGACAACTATGAGAAGAAGGGCACTTTCGTTCCGGCGACCGAGTCTGCTCCCGCGCAGAACGTGCCGGTCCCGAAGCGCCCGGTGAGCGCAACGGAGAACTCGGTGCAGGGTCTGTACGATTCGATTGCGTTCGTGTATGCGGCGATTAACTACCTGGTATTGACCGGTGATGCGGCTCCGCTGCGTGAGTCGAAGGCTGATGAGAAGTTCGTTGCATCGTTCTCTTCGTTCATGGATGAGTCGAATGAGAGCTCGCAGAATCGTGATTGGTTTGTGTCGCCGAAGGTGACTATGTCTGCGTTCACTGCGGTTCCTGCGCTGGTGAAAAAGAGCGTGCAGTGGACCTTTGACTTGGTGATTGATTTGGGTCCGACCGTGGTGATTGACGGTGCTCCTGCGGAGATGTCCGAGAAGGTGCGCCGTACTGAGCGCGGTCTGGTGATTACCGGTGTGCGCCACGATAATGATTGGACTTTGACTATTCAGGATGAGTACGAGGCTCAGGCTTCGGCTCAGCCGCAGAATGGTGGCGCTAATGGTGGTGCCGCTAACGGCGGTAATGCTGGCAATTCCGGCAACTCCGGTAATGGCGGCAATTCTAATGGTGACAACCTTTAAGCCCTCAGATGGATGAGGCATCATGCCCTAACTCGCACTCGGGTTAGGGCATGATCTGTTTTACTCTGGTAGTAACGAGCTTTCCTGGATTCAAGGTTTTTCTCTTATGTCTTCTTTTTCTCAGTCTTTCTCTCGCCGCTCTCTGCTGCGTCTGGGTGTGGGCGTTTCTGCTGTTGCCGGTTCTGCGGCGCTGTTGAGCGCTTGCGGTTCGGGTGGATCTAGCCAGCAGTCAGGTTCTCAGGGTGGTAGCCTGAATGGTTCGAAGTCGAGCGCTAACCCGAATGGGTACAGTGATGATGGTAAGAACTATTCGGGTCTGGTGGAGTACACCCACTATGAGGGTGCGCTGAATTATGAGCAGGGTACGGTGGAGCATCCGCCGCGTAATGCTCCGAAGCCGAAGGTGACTGATGCTCTGTCGGCGAATACGGTGACGGGTTTTCATGAGGCGATTGCTTATTTTGCGGCGGCTATGGATTATCTGGTGAAGACCGGTAGCACGGATGCGTTCTCGACCGGCATTCAGCTGTCGTCGAAGACTCGCTCTGAGGTGGATGCTCTGTCGGCTTCTATTCTTGCGGGTGTGGAGAAGGGTTCCTGGTATGTGAATCCGTCGGCTTCCTATGCGCTTTCGAGTGCGCAGCCGTCCATTATGAGCGATGGCAACCTGCTGTTTAAGGGCAAGTACACTCTGGACTTCGGTACGGAGGCGGTGGCTGAGGGCAAGATCCAGCCGGTGGTTACCTCCGCGAGCGCTTCTGCTGAGCCTTCTGAGGATGCGCTGGTGTCTGACGCGGCATCCCCCACTGCTTCTGCCACGGCTTCTGCGGCGGGTCCGGCTTCTCAGGTGACGGTTCAGGAGTGCGATTTCCGCGGCCGCTACCATGCTGATTCTAAGATGTGGGAGCTGAGCGTGGCGTACGGTGCCACTGTTCAGGGAGGTACCGCCCAGGGAGGCGCATCCACCGCGAGTGCTGCGGCGTCTGGCGCGGCATCCGGTTCGGCTTCTGCTTCTGCCGCCGCTTCTGCTGAAGCTTCCACTGAGGCGTCCGCCACTTCCGCGGCGTCATAGTTCGTCATAACGCTTTTATCTGCGAGGCGCTTCTCACGCTTCGTCCACTCAACTCTGTATCCTGTTGGGTTTGCGGCTAAACTGGTTGCAATCACCGACTGACTGAAAGGTATCACTATGTCCGAGAACCTGACCCGCCGCGCGGCGCTGGGTGTACTGGGCGTCAGCTCCATGGCTTTGCTGGCGGCTTGTGGCTCTAAGGCTACTTCTGAGGCGTCTGCTTCCGCTTCTGGCTCTGAGAGCGCTTCTGCCGCTGCTTCTGAGTCTGCTACCGCCTCGCCGAGCGCTTCTGCGTCGGCTTCGGCGTCTGCTTCCCCTTCTGCTTCTGCGTCGGCTACTGCGACGAGCTCTCCGCTGCCTAACGACAATAAGGATTACAGTGGCGTAGCGAAGCTGGAGAAGATGGAGGATCACGGCGAGTACCAGCCGGGTAACGCTGAGCACCCGCCGCAGAATGTTCCTTCCCCGATTGTTCCGGAGGCTATGCACCAGAATTCGGTGGCTGGCTTCGCGGCGGCTCTGGCGTACTTCGGTGCGGCGTTTGAGTACCTGCTGCGTACCGGCGATATGCACTACATGAACGAGGTCAGCACCGACCAGGAGACCCTGGCGGCGATGAAGAAGTACGCGGATTCCACTAAGGCAGGTATTGACGAGAAGAAGACCTGGTACGTGAACCCGACCGCTACCTTGACTATTGGTACTAAGCAGCCGGTTCTGGCGCAGGGCGCGTACAACTGGACCGTGACTCTGAATGTTGATCTAGGTGAGAAGCTGTTCAAGGACGGCAAGGAGCAGACTGTGGCGGCTGATAAGCGTCACGTGAAGATGTTTGGTGAGGCTGTTGGTCGCTACTTGAACAACAAGTGGGATCTTCACATGGACATCAACTAGTCCTCTGAGGCTGGTTTTCTCCCCCGCTTTTAGCGTTGTGCCGTCTCAGGATGCGGTTTTTACTGTTTTTTCCATTGATGGCAATAAAATTTGTGGCTCCAGCTTGCGGTGAACGGAGTTCACCACTACTCTTATATACAGAGGTTGTCTTTTGGGCTACATAATGTTTCTAGAGAGCGCCGCACATTCATCATCCTTTATCGAGAAAGGGTTTGTGCGGCGCTTTTCTGTACCCTCTTTTTGAACCTCGTTCCCTGAGGTTTTTCTCTGGCATTATTACGAACTGTGACCGCAGGTTTAAACCTGCCGCCGGCGAGTAGTAGAGTTGCCACGTAACCGATTATTCATTGCGGAGACCCCGTCGCGGCTGGCCTCCCCCAAGCTCATAAAGGAGCACACCATGGCAAAGATTCTCAACAGCATTGTTGAAGCAACCGGCCAGACCCCCCTGGTTAAGCTGAACCGACTGGACGAAGGTCTTCCCGGTAACGTAGCGGTCAAGCTTGAGTTCTATAACCCCGCTGGTTCGGTTAAGGACCGTATCGGCCGCGCCATCATTGACGCTGCTGAGAAGTCGGGTGCGCTGAAGCCCGGCGGCACCATTGTTGAGGGCACTTCCGGTAACACCGGTATTGCGCTGGCTATGGTGGGTGCTGCTCGCGGTTACCGCGTCATCCTGACCATGCCGGAGACCATGTCTGCTGAGCGTCGCGTGCTGCTGCGCGCTTACGGTGCTCAGATTGTGTTGACCCCCGGTACCGAGGGTATGCGCGGCGCTGTGGAGAAGGCTAAGGAAATCGTTGCGACCACCGAGAACGCTATCCTGGCGTCCCAGTTCTCCAACGAGGCGAACCCCACCATTCACTACAACACCACCGGCCCCGAGATTTGGGAAGCAACCGACGGTAAGGTCGACATCTTCGTGGCGGGTATTGGCACCGGCGGCACCATCTCCGGTACCGGTAAGTACCTGAAGGAGCAGAACCCGAACGTGAAGGTTGTTGCGGTTGAGCCGAAGGACTCCCCGCTGCTCTCCGAGGGTCGCGTTGGTCCCCACAAGATTCAGGGCCTGGGCGCTAACTTCGTTCCCGACACCCTGGACCGCGGCATCTACGATTCCGTGACCCCGGTCAGCGCTGAGGACGCTATGCGCACCTCCCGCCTGCTGGCTACCCAGGAAGGTATTCTGGGCGGTATTTCTTCCGGTGCGGCTGTGTGGGCTGCTCTGGAGGAGGCTAAGAAGTCTGAGAACAAGGACAAGCTGATTGTGGCTATCGTTCCCGACTTCGGTGAGCGTTACATCTCTACCGCTCTGTACGAGGATATCCGCGGCTAATTGAGCTTCTGAGCCCCCGCTATCGGGAGGCGTCAGGTTTATAGTGCTACGCCCCGTCTGCCGGTTGCATACACGGCAGGCGGGGCGTTTCTATGCCCTCTGCGAACTGTACGGCGAGGAGCTGAACCGTTCCGCCGCTCCCCTGTTGGTCCCGGGCTGTTCTTTTCTACCGTCCCGCGTGCATCCGCCGCGGTTGAGCAGTGATAGGGGCGGGTGCGTCCATCATATTGCTGATTGCGGTGGGAATAGCCGAAAGGGCCCCGTTGTTGGTACCTTTGGAAAGGTCGCATACACAGAGCACGACCGATGAGGGAAAGGGAACCCATGAGTTTTATTGCGCGTCTGCGTGAAGATATTGAGAACGTCCGCCAGCACGATCCTGCTGCGCGCGGCGCTGTCGAGATTGCGCTGAACTATTCGGGTATGCACGCGATTTGGGTTCACCGTCTGACCCATAAGCTCTGGCAGAAGGATGAGACGAAGGCTCTGGCTCGTACTCTCTCGCAGTTTGCGCGTTTTCTGACCGGCGTGGAGATTCACCCCGGCGCGACCATTGGCCGCCGTTTCTTCATTGATCACGGCATGGGCATTGTCATTGGTGAGACCGCTGAGGTTGGTGACGACGTGATGCTGTACCACGGCGTGACCTTGGGCGGTCGCTCCCTGGAGAAGGTGAAGCGTCACCCCACTATTGGTGACCGTGTGACCATTGGTGCCGGTGCTAAGGTGCTGGGTCCGGTGGAGATTGGTGCCGATAGCGCTATTGGTGCGAACGCCGTGGTCGTCAACGATCACCCCGCCGATTCGATTATTACCGGCATTCCGGCGAAGCACCGCCCGCGTACCCCGGAGAAGAAGAAGCCGCTGGTGGACGCTGTGGAGTATATTGACCCCGCCATGTGGATTTAGTGCTTGTTAGCGTTTTGAGCTCGTAGAGGCGCGGCTGGAGGCTCCTAGCTAATATCCGCAACGCCTCTCCCCTACGGTTCTTCCCCTAGGGACGCTTCTCTTTAGCACCCCGCGCAACAACATATTGAAGATATAACGAAAGCCCGCCTTCGGCTGGATGAGAATCCAGCCGAAGGCGGGCTTTGACGTATTCAGCTACGGGAGCTTAGTGAACGTGGATGTCCGCTGCGTTCACCTCGGAACGGTCACCGCTCCACATGGTGTGGAAGGCGCCCTCTTCGTCAATACGACCGTAGGTGTGTGCACCGAAGAAGTCACGCTGACCCTGAATCAGGGATGCGGGCAGGCGGTCGCGGCGCAGGCCGTCGTAGTAGGACAGTGCGGAAGCGAACACCGGCACGGGGATGCCCAGTGCGGTCGCCTTAGCCACCACGCGACGCCAGGAAGGAACGAGCTCCTCCATGAGGTTCTTGAAGGCGGGTGCCAGCAGCATGTTTGCGGGTGCTTCGCCTGCGTAGGCAGCCATGATGTCGCCCAGCAGCTCGGCGCGGATGATGCAGCCTGCACGCCACAGCGATGCGATGGTGTCCAGCTTCAGGTCCCAACCATATTCCTTGCCTGCGCGGGTGAGCAGGTCCATGCCCTGTGCGTACGCAACGAGCTTGGATGCGAAGAGTGCACGGCGCACATCCTCAACGAACTCGGGGTCACCTGCACCGATGCCGGTGGTTGCAATCAGGCCTGCGGGCAGTTCGCGCTGTGCCTGCTCGCGCTGCTCACGCTCAGAGGAGGAGAGGGCGCGTGCGAACACGGACTCTGCGATAGCGGAGACGGGGGAACCGAGGTCCAGGCCAGCCTTAGCGGTCCACAGGCCGGTACCCTTCTGGCCCGCTGCGTCAACGATAACGTCGACCAGGGGCTTGCCGGTCTTTGCGTCTACCTGTGCGAGCACCTCTGCGGTGATTTCGATCAGGTAGGAGCTCAGGTCGCCTTCGTTCCAGGTCTTGAAGATTTCTGCCTGCTCGGCGGGCTCAATGCCTGCCACGGAGCGGAGAATGTCGTAGGCCTCGCCGATCACCTGCATGTCGGCGTACTCGATGCCGTTGTGGACCATCTTCACGAAGTGACCCGCACCGTCGGTGGAGATCCATGCGCAGCAGGGTGCACCGTCCTGGGGTGCCTTCGCTGCAATCTTCTCGAGCATGGGGCCGAGGTGCTTGTAGGACTCTGCGGAACCGCCGGGCATCATGGAGGGGCCCCAGAGAGCGCCCTCTTCACCGCCGGAGACGCCAACGCCCACGAAGTGCAGGCCCTTTTCAGCCAGGGCGTGCTCGCGGCGGATGGTGTCGGGGAAGTGGGAGTTACCGCCGTCAATAATGATGTCGCCCTCATCGAGCATGGGGGTGAGCTGCTCGATAACAGCGTCGACGGGTGCGCCCGCCTTGACCATAATCAGGATGCGGCGGGGAGACTCGAGGGAGTCGACGAGTTCCTGCAGGGACTCGGTGCGGATGAAGTCGCCGTCTGCGCCGTGCTCAGCCAGCAGTGCGTCGGTCTTCTCTACGGAACGGTTGTGCAGTGCCACGGTGTAGCCGTTACGTGCCAGGTTGCGGGCGAGGTTTGCGCCCATGACAGCAAGGCCGGTGACACCAATCTGTGCCTTCTTGTTTTCAGTCATGTATATAAGGATACGCGCTGAGGGCAGGCTATATATAGGTGGAGTGCACTTTTATGCTCTGAAGAGTCGCCCTTCTCACTCTTGGAGAAATATAGCGCGTGGAGAAAGTGCTTAGAACGGAAAAACCCCGGTACCTTGCGGTACCGGGGTAATCGGTGGGTCCTACCGGGATCGAACCGATGACATCCACGGTGTAAACGTGGCGCTCTACCAGCTGAGCTAAAGACCCGTAGTTCTCACTGTTTCGTTTGACGACCCAGTGGCGAACACAAGAAAAAACTATACGGACTTTCGATATGACATGCAAATCCACGGAGCGTGTTCTATGTCTCAATATTTTTTTCCTTTTCCCACTGCACCCCACACCAAGCCACACCAAGCCATAGTTGACACCCTCCCCTCAGATGGGTCACACCCCTTCGTTCCGCACCATTCCGCCACCCCCACCATTCCGCGCCATTTAGGTGCAAAAAGACCCTAACTAGTACTTTTGATGCGTATTTTTCCCACTCAGATAGTCACAATGCGAAACCCACATCACAAAAACCCTCATTTGAGACCAAGAGAGGCACCTTTAGGTCTAAGATAGTAGAGATAAGAAGCGATGTGGGTCTTACGGACCTATAGCGCTTAAACACAAAGATTGTTCGACAACGCAACAACGCGCGGCGGGCGATCTCACAACCGCACAGAAGAGAGGTTGGATTAGTTTGGCTAACGTACCGAACGAGCACTCCCTGAGCACCCTTCTCGATGGCTTCAAGGACATCGACGTAGAAGAGACCCAGGAGTGGGCCGAGTCCCTCGAGGACCTTATCAAGACTCACGGCACCGAGCGTGCAGAGTACATCCTTCGCGCACTGCTCAAGGAAGCTGGCGCAAAGGGCGTTAAGGTCCCGACTCTGGTCAAGACCGACTACATCAACACCATCCCCGCCGACCAGCAGCCCGAGTACCCCGGTGATGAGGAACTCGAGCGCCAGTACCGTGCATGGATTCGTTGGAACGCAGCAATCATGGTTCAGCGTGCCCAGAAGAAGGGCATCGGCGTTGGCGGTCACATCTCCACCTTCGCAGGTGTGGCTGACCTCTACGAAATGGGCCAGAACCACTTCTTCCGCGGCCGTAACCACCCCGGTGGCGGTGACCAGGTCTTCTTCCAGGGTCACTCCTCCCCCGGTGTCTACTCCCGCGCATTCGTTGAGGGCGTCCTGAGCGAAGACCAGATGGACGGCTTCCGTCAGGAGAAGACCAAGGGCGCAAACGGTATTCCTTCGTACCCGCACCCCCGTTGCATGCCCGAGTTCTGGCAGTTCCCGACCGTTTCCATGGGTCTGGGCCCCCTGAACGCTATCCACCAGGCATCCTTCAACAAGTACCTGCACAACCACAAGATCAAGGACACCTCCGAGCAGCACGTCTGGGCATTCCTGGGCGACGGCGAGATGGACGAGCCCGAGTCGCGTGGTGCACTGCAGCTGGCTGCAAACGAGCACCTGGACAACCTGACCTTCGTCGTCAACTGCAACCTGCAGCGTCTGGACGGCCCCGTTCGCGGTAACGGCAAGATCGTTCAGGAGCTCGAGGCATTCTTCCGCGGCGCAGGCTGGCACGTCATCAAGGTCCTGTGGGGCTCCGACTACGACGAGCTGCTCAAGAAGGACAAGAGCGGCAAGCTCATCCAGCTGATGAACGAGACCCTCGACGGTGACTACCAGACCTTCCGTGGCGAAGACGGTGGCTACATCCGCGAGCACTTCTTCGGCAAGTACCCCGAAACCAAGGAACTCGTTGCAGACCTGACCGACGAGCAGATCTTCAACCTGCGCCTGGGTGGCCACGACGACAAGAAGCTCTACGCAGCCTACAAGGAAGCTATGGAGACCAAGGGCAAGCCCACCGTCATCCTGGCACAGTCCATTAAGGGTGCAGAGCTCGGCCCCTACTTCGAGGCACGTAACTCCACCCACCAGATCAAGAAGTTCACCATGGAAGCACTGAAGGGCTTCCGTGACCACCTGAACATCCCCATCTCCGACGAGGAGCTGGAGAAGGATCTGTACAACCCGCCGTACTACCTGCCCGAGGCAAACCACCCGGCACTGCAGTACATGCAGGCACGCCGCAAGGAACTCGGCGGTTACATCCCCGGCCGTGCAAACACCCAGCCTGAGATTATCCTGCCCGAGTCCAAGGTCTACGCACAGACCAAGAAGGGCTCCGGCAAGCAGACCGCTGCTACCACCATGGCGTTCGTCCGCCTGATGAAGGACCTCATGCGCGTGAAGGGCTTCGGTCACCGTATCGCTCCCATCACCCCCGATGAGGCACGTACCTTCGGTATGGACTCCTTCTTCCCCTCGGCTAAGCTGTACAACCCCAACGGTCAGAACTACGTGCCCGTTGACCACCAGCTCATGCTCACCTACACCGAGTCCCCCGAGGGCCAGATTGTTCACGTGGGTATTAACGAGGCAGGCGCAACCGCTGCGTTCATCGCACTGGGCTCCTCCTACGACACCCACGGCGAGCCGATGATCCCGATTTACATCTTCTACTCGATGTTCGGCTTCCAGCGCACCGGCGACGGCTTCTGGGCTGCTGCCGACCAGCTGTGCCGCGGCTTCGTCATCGGTGCAACCGCAGGTCGTACCACCCTGTCCGGTGAGGGTCTGCAGCACAACGACGGTCATTCCCCGATTCTGGCGTCCACCAACCCGGCGTTCAAGATCTACGACCCGGCTTACGGCTACGAGATCGCTCACATCGTGGAGCGCGGTATCGAGCAGATGTACGGTACCAAGGACGAAGACCACAACGTCATGTACTACCTGACCGTGTACAACGAGCCGATTCACCAGCCTGCTGAGCCGGCAAACGTTGACGTTGAGGGCATCATCAAGGGTATCCACAAGATCAGCGAGTCCCCGCTGACCTCCGGTCCCAAGGCACAGCTGCTGGCATCCGGCGTTGCTGTTCCGTGGGCTGAGAAGGCTCAGAAGCTGCTGGCTGAGGACTGGGGCGTCTCCGCAGACCTCTGGTCTGTCACCTCGTGGACCGAGCTGCGCCGCGACGGCATTGCCGCTGAGGAAGAGGCTCTGCTGAACCCGAACCAGCCCGCTCGCGTTCCTTACGTGACCCAGAAGCTGGCAGGCGCTGCTGGCCCGATCGTCGCGACCACCGACTTCGCTTCGGATGTTCCCGACCAGATCCGCCAGTTCGTTCCGAACGACTTCGCAACCCTGGGTGCTGACGGCTTCGGCTTCGCAGACACCCGCCCGGGTGCACGTCGCTTCTTCCACATCGATGCAGAGTCGGTTGTTGTCCGCACCCTGCAGATGCTGGCAAAGCGCGGCGAGGTTGCAGCAGACGTTCCCGCGAAGGCATTCGCTAAGTACGACCTGCTCAACGTGAACGCTAACTCCGAGCTGGAGCAGCACTAAGCATTTAGCGGTAGAACCTCGGTTCTGCGTTAGACGCTAAACGATGCCCCCGGTTGATGATTCATCAACCGGGGGCATTCGTGTTTTAACTCAACCGCATGTTTTAACCGATGTAGCCCGGAGGTAACGACTATTACCTCCGGGCTACTCCAGTTATTGGGGTGTCGGTGAGGCTAGCCGGCGAAGTGGCCGGTCACCTCCGCCAAACGCGCCGGATTCACCAAATCAGGGTGCGTACCCTCCAGCAGCACCGAACGGAACGACGACGCATGCGCCGCCCAACCCGCCGCATCCAGGTACGGCTGATCCTCATGCGGCACACCCACCAGCAACACGTCCCCTTCAAAGAACGCCTGCTCAGCACCACGCATCAACGCCGCCGAAGCACGCATACTACCCAGGCACACGCCCAGCTTCTCCTCCGGTAGGTAACCCATCGCCGAACCCGCCCGCTGCAAACGCTCCAACGTACCCGGCAAATCAAGCTGCTCATCGGCGGCAGGCTCCGGCAAACCGCCCATACGCAACAGCGCACGGAAGCTCTCCTGCTCATCCGGCGCAGGCACGCCCTGCCATTGCTCCGAAGGATACGCATCCAACAGGATGACGCGCTCAACCAGCGCACCCGCAGCCTGCGCCAGGGCCGCCACCTGCACCGCGGCAGTACCGCCCACAGACCAACCCATCAACGCAAAACGACGCGGCAACGAACGCTCCACCAGAGTCTTCTCAATCAGCTTCAGGTAGCCCTCAGCCAGCTCCTGCAGGCTCGACGCAAACCCGGCATTCGGGTCAGAGAACGCCTCAGCCTGCAAAGCATACACACCCTGCTGAGCCGGAAGATGCGAAAGGTACCCCGCATAGCACCAGCCCAAACCACCCGCAGGCGGCAGGATAAACAGCGGCGCGGGGGCCTCGGTAGTATCGGGGACAACGGGCTGCTCACGCTGAGTCACAACGTGTTCGCGCTGAGTCAAAACGTGCTCACGCAGCGGCAGAACCGGCGCGAACTCGGCACCCTCGCCACGCTCGCCCGCAATGGACGCCGCCAAAGCCTGCACGGTCGGATGCGCAAACAGCGCACCGATGCTCACGCTCAGACCCAGCTGCTCCTCAACCGCGGCAATCACCTCAAGAGCCGCCAGCGAATGACCGCCCGAGGCGAAGAAATCCTCGTCCACGCCAAAACGCTCACGACCCAGCACACCCGCAATAATCGAGCACAGCTGATGCTCCAGCAGACCGTGCGGACCCTCGGCATCGGAAGTCTGAGGGGTCAGGTCCAGGGACGCCAACAGCTTGCGATCCGCCTTACCGGAGGGGCTCACCGGCAAC
The DNA here is from genome assembly GCF_001810135.1 of Rothia sp. HMSC069D01. Taxonomy (NCBI): domain Bacteria; kingdom Bacillati; phylum Actinomycetota; class Actinomycetes; order Micrococcales; family Micrococcaceae; genus Rothia; species Rothia sp. HMSC069D01. The sequence goes on along the minus strand of NZ_KV800108.1, from coordinate 33,522 downwards.
GCAGGCAGGGTATGCCACAGGGTCGGCACCATGTAATCCGGCAGAACCTGCGCACAATGCTCACGCGCCGTCTCCACCAGCTGCGCGGCACGCTCGGCGGGCACATCGCCCACCTCCAGCACCGCCGCCAGGGCAGGCTCGCGCAAACCGCGGTACAGCAGAGCCACCGAAGCGCTCACACCCTCAACCGCGGCAAGAGCCATCTCAATATCGCCCAGCTCCAGGCGCTGACCGCGCACCTTAATCTGATAGTCCGTGCGGCCGCGGTAACCAATGACGGCACGGCCATCGGGAAGAATCTCCCAGCACGCCAAATCGCCCGTACGGTACAGGCGCTGACTCTCACCGTTCAGCAGTGCGAGCGCACCGGCAGGAGCCTGCTCCACGAAAGCCGCCGCGGTCGCCTGCGGGTTGTTCTTGTAGCCGCGCGCCAGCTGCACGCCCGACAGGTGCAGTTCACCCGTCACACCCACCGGCACGGGGTGGCCGGTCGGGTCAAGAATCAGGGTGCCGGTGTTCCAGACCGGCTCGCCAATGGGCACGCTCTCGCGGTGCGGATCGGTGGAAGTCTCCCAGAAGGTCACGTCCACCGCCGCCTCGGTCGGGCCATACAGGTTCAGCGGGTACACGCCCAGAACCTCGCCCGCAGCCTGCACCTGGTCCTTCTGCAGAGCCTCACCCGAGCAGACCACGTAGCGCAGGGGCTGCTCTCGTTCCCTGCCGAAGCCAGCCTCCGCCAGGATGCGGCGCGCCGCCGGCGAAGAGGTCAGCGCCGACAGCATGGTCGGAACAAAGTGCACCGCCGTGACGGACTGCTCGGCAATTACGCGCGCCAGGTAGGCGGGGTCGCGGTGCCCATCCGGGGCGGCAATGACCACGGCGGCACCCTCGGCGAGCGGCCAGTACAGCTCCCACACGTGCACGTCAAAGGAGATGGGGGTCTTGTGCAGAACGCGGTCGCCCTCCCCCACCGGAATCTGGTGCTGCTGCCAGCGCAGGCGGTTATCAATCGCGCGGTGGCTGATGGCAACGCCCTTAGGCCTGCCCGTGGAGCCGGAGGTGAAGAGCACGTAAGCGTCCTCGTCCAGGCCGGTTTTTGCGCCCGGAAGCTCCTCGGCGGCGGGTGCCTGTACAGCTTCCTCGATGCTCAGCTGCGGTAGGGTGTGCTGCGGCAGGTTCGCGTGACGCGCAGGCTCCTGCGGGTTCAGCTCCTCCGCACTCAGCGGGTGCAGACCGGGGCCGTGCAGCAGCAGGGAGCACTCGGCGTCCTCCATCATCACGCCCACACGCTCGGCGGGCAGATCCGGAAGCACCGGAACGTAGGTGGCGCCAGCGTACAGCAGGGCGTACAGCGCCACGTACTGCTCGGCGCCGCGGTGCACACGCAGACCCACTGCGTCGGAGGGGCGAACGCCCCAGTTCAGCAGCTGCGCGGCAAGCGCACGGGCGCGCTCGTCCAGTTCGGCGTAGGTGAGGGCGCGGTCAAAGGCGTAGGCGCGCTCCGACTCGGGGGTGAGCACCTCGCCGGGCGCGGGGGCGGAATCCAGCACGGCGAGCGCCTGCGGATGCGCCGCCACCGCGTCACGGAAACGATCCAGCAGGGTCTTGTACTCCAGCGGGTGCTCGGTGCGCGCCGGGGCGGTCAGCTCGCGCAGGGTCGCAAGCTCCGCCTCGGTCGCCAAGCCGAGGTTGTTCAGGGAGGCGCCCTCGCGCTGCGCCTCCGCCGCGTAGGCGGGCAGCCACTCACTCAGGCGGGCGGCATGGCGCTCCAGCTCCTCGGCGGTGTAGAGCGCCGGGTTCATGTCAATCTCGCAGGAGATGCTGTTGCCGCGGCCGGGCATGCCGCGCAGGGTGAAGGTCGCGTCAGCAACGGGACCGGCAGAGATATTGTGAATACGCGCGGTCGGTACCGGGGTTCCGGACCCGCCCTTGGAGGGTGCCGCCAGCGGCAGCACCGCGTCAAAGGGCACCACGTTAATCTGCGCACCAAACAGCCTGGACTGTGCATTACGCGCGGTACGCTCGAGGTCTTCCTGACGAGCCAGCGGATGCTCCGCGTTGCGGGCGTACTGCTCCTTCACCGAGTGCAGGGACTCCGCGATGGGGCCGGTCGCCGCAACCTGCACCGGCAGCACGTTCACCGCGGTACAACCGGTCTGCGCGCTCGCCGTACCCAGGGCGCGGGTCGTCTCCGGCAGGGTGCGGGCGAACATGCGGTTCATCTGCGGCACACCGAACGAAGCCTGCGGGTAGCCGCCCACACGCGCCAGGTACGAGCCGACGGCCGCGGTCGCCAGCACCGGCCAGGAGACGGCGTGCTGCTTTGCCGCATCCAGCAGGGCCTGCTGGGTGGGCACATCAATGCTGAACGCCACGCGCACAGACTGCGCTGACGGGGAGGCGGTACGACCCGCCAGGGAGGTGTCTTCCTGCTCCAGGGCGCCGCTCGCCTCCCAGAAGGCGACGTCTTCGTCACGGGCGGTGGAGGCGGCATCGTCGGCATCGAGCAGCTGCTGCAGGCTCATGCGGCGGGTTGCCGGAACCGGCTGACCGGCGGACAGGGCGCGGTATATCGCCGCCACGCGGGAGAGGCCGTTGAACGCCGCGAATCCGTCGGCAACCACGTGGGAGAAGGAATGGTACACCCAGAGGAACCCGCCGTAACGCGCCACTGCGCTGCGCACGGTCACGCCCTCATCGGTGGTAAGGGGCTGGGCGAGCAGGCGCTGCGCCCAGGCGCGTACCGGCGCGGGCAAATCAGAGTCAGGCAGGGCTGATTCGGGCAGGTCAGAGGCGTTCTCCTCCCCCGCCTTCGCGGTGCCGCTCAGTTCGCTCTCTTCCAGTTCGCCCCCGTCCAGCTCCCCCTCATCTACGAGCAGGTCAATACCCGCAAGGAACGCCTCCTCGGTCAGAATCTGCTGGGAAGCGGCACCATCGGCAATGCGGGTGCGCACGCGGAAGCCCTCGTTCTCGCGGTAGAGCTGTTCAAAAGCCTCACGCAGCAGGGTGAGGTCGGTGTCCGCGGGGCATTGCAGAACCTCCGCGGTGTTGTAGCAGGGGTTTTCCGGGTCAATTGCGGCGGCAAAATAGATGCCGCGTGCATTGGTGGTCAGCGGCAGCCAGGGGCTGTCAGCGCTGTGCGATGCGGGGTGAGTCGCGGCGGTGCGAAGGTCGGAAGCAGTCCCGAAGCTAGCGGGTGCGGTAGTATCAGCTACGCCCATGGTGGCCTCTCTCAAGGTCTGGATCAGTGATCTGGATTAGGGATGAGGTGTGTGTGAAGGGTCGGGCTACTCCCCCGCCGTTTCGCGCTGGCAGAAGTGCACTAACAGAAGTTCGCTGACAAGTGCAAACGCAGCTACACAACACGGCGTAAAACCGGCGCACAGAAAAACGAGGCGAGTAGCAAACACCCCGGGCACCCGTCTGCATTCGCGGCAGGCGGGCACTCGGGGTGCGGTAACGCTTAGCCCAGGCGGGAGGCGATGAACTCCACGGTCGGGTTCTCCACCAGCTCGGTAAACTCAATCACGGCGCCCTCGGCGGCAAGGTCGTCGAGCAGGGCGAATGCGCCCATAGAATCCATGCCCAGGGAGAACAGGTCGGTGGTCGGCTCGTCAAAAGCGGTCTGCAGGGAGTCGGGCTCGACGATGTACTTCTCCATGATGGGGCGCAGGGTCTCAAATGCGGACATTTTTCTCCTCAATAGGGGTAGGAATAAGGGCGTACGGTTTAGCTGAAAATGATCAGCTCAAAGGGTTTAGCCGAAAATTTCGGCAAGCTTGGCGCGCAGTTCGCGGCGAGAAATCTTACCCACGTTCGTGGTGGGCAGCTCCTGCAGAACCTGCACGCGCTCCGGGATCTTGAAGTCGGCGAGCTTCTTCGAGGTGAAGAACTCGTGCATCGTGCGGCGCGGGTTTTCGCCCAGGTCGGCGCCTTCCTGCGGCACAATGACCAGGCCCACGCGCTCGCCCACAGTCTCATCCGGGATGCCCAGGACCACGGCGTCAAAAACATCGGGGTGGGTCAGCGCCAGCTCTTCGATTTCGTCCACGGCAATCTTCTCGCCGTTGCGGTTAATCTGGTCCTTCGCGCGGCCGGTCACCTCAAGGTACTTGCCTGCGACCAGTCGCACAATGTCGCCGGTGCGGTAGAAGCCGTCCTCGGTGAAGCCGTAACGGTTCGCGTTCTCCTCCAGGTAGTAGCCGCGAATCGTGTACGGGCCGCGGGTGAGCAGGTGGCCGCTCTCGCCGCGCTTAACCGGCTGGTCCTGATCATCAACAATCAGGATTTCGTCGTCGGGGCTGATCGGGTAGCCCTGGGTCCTCAGACGCATCTCAATCGGGTCGGTCGAGCGGGTGTAGTTCACCAGGCCCTCAGCCATGCCGAACACCTGCTGAACGGTGCAGCCGAGCACCGACTCAATCTTGCCCGCAACCGCCGGAGCCAGCTTCGAACCGCCCACCTGCAGGGTCTGCAGAGACGGCAGGGACACGCCGCGCTTCTCCGCGGAGGCGACCCACGCCTGAGCCAGCGGCGGCACCAGCGCGGAGGTGGTCACACCCTCCATCTCAATGAGGTGGAACGCAGTCTGCGGGGACGGATCCGCCGCGAACACCAGCTTGCCGGAGGCGCACATGACGCCCAGAATACCGGGCGAGCTCATCGTGAAGTTGTGCGCGGCGGGCAGCACCACGAGCATGGTCGTGTTGTTGTTCAGCTTGCAGATATCGACCGAGCCGCGCACCGAGTACAGGTAGGCGGCGTGGGTGCGAGGAATCAGCTTCGAAATTCCGGTCGTACCGCCGGAGAGCTGCAGGAACGCCACCTGCTCGCTCGCGCGGGTCTTCTCGGTGTTCTGGATGACGCCGGGCACGAACTCTTCAGCGAGCTCCTCTTCGGTCAGCGGGGTCAGTGGCTCCGCAACGTCAATAGCAACCGGCGGCTCCAGGGAGTTCTTGCGCAGCTCGGCGGCAACGTCCTCGTGCAGGGCGGTGAAATCGGTGCCGGGGGTCAGCGAAGAGAACACGTGCGCCGCAGCGTCGGTGCGGGTCGCAAAGTGAACCAGCTCGGTGGTGCGGTGCTGCGGCAGGCAGAACACCGGCAGAGCCGCCGCCCAGAAAATACCCAGCAGGTACACCAGGTACTCGGCGGTGTTACCCAGCTGCAGCAGCACGCGGTCACCGGGCTGCACACCAGCCTGAACGAGGCGCGCCGCAGCGGCACGACCTGCCGCCTCCAGCTCACCGTAGGAGAGGCGAATCTGCTGGGGCTTGCCGTCCTCATCGAGCTGCGCGTGCGAAAGCGCCACCAGCGCCGGGAAGTGCGGCTTTGCGCGGCAGGCATCCAGCAGGAACTCGGGGATGGTCTGGTCAATCCAGTAGCCGGCTTCGCGGTACTTCGAGGCAAAAGACTCGGGGATGAGCGGCGTGGGGGCCAGGGGGCTACGTTCTACGGTCATCTTCTCTCGATTTCTGTGTCGTTTGCGGTTTCTATAGCGCTCACGTTGTGTTCGCAGCGTGATGCCATCTCGTCAATGAGGGCGGGTGCGCAACCTACGCCGGGTACCCTTCGGTACCCCTCGCGGCGCGGTAGTGTTGCACTTCTCTTAGGCTGTACTTCTCTAGGATACGGGCGCGGCGGTGTTTACCCTAACGGGAACCCCGCACGCCCACCATGCGGGGCGTGCTCTACCGTGCGGGAGCCCTAAGCAGCCTCTCGCAGGTCCTCTGCAAAGCCCAGCTCAGTGCGTTCAGCCTCCCGGCTGGCAGCAATAATACGCTCCAGGGTCGGCACAATCGCACCGCGCCAGCACGCATAATCATGACCGCCGTTGAAGGTCGTGCAGCGCGCTCTCTCCAGGCCCAGCTTTTCCAGGCGCTCCTTCAGCTCACGGTGAGGAGGCACCAGAACCCACTCCTGCTCCCCCACCTCAATCTCAAGGTACAGGTGGCGCAGACGGTCAATCTCGCCCGCCGCCTCCAGCTCGTCCAGGCGGTCCATGACCTGCGGTTGCCACAGCGACGAAGACTGCGCAATCGCGCCACCAAACGCCTCCGGACGGCTCAGCACCGCCAGCAGGGAGGACAGGCCACCCAGCGACTGACCGTTAATCACAATGTTCTGCGGGTCGGTCTTAATGCCGTGCACCGCTTCCAGGTGCGGGAACGCAATCTCCACCAGGTAGTCGGCAATCGGATTGTCGCCGTTCAGTTCCTTCCAGCGGTTCTCGCGGCCGCCGGAGTGCAGGAAGAACACGTGCATCGCCGGAATACGGCCCGCCTCATGGGCGCGGTTGAGGGTCTGCTCCATACCCTGGCTGAACCACATCTCACCGTCGAACTGGATGAACAGCGGCGCATCCGGGGCGGGGTCACCCACGCGGCCAAGCACGTACTGGTGACCGTCAGAGGTCTGCATCCACTCGGGGGCGGGCAGCGCGTCAATCTCTTCCTGAGTCAGGATGAACTCCTGCACCGGCGCGTGCTCAAGCTGCACCACACCCATGCAACGACCGATGCGGTTGCACACGGTCTCGGGGTTCAGCGGGTCACCCTCGCCAGAATCCAGGGCGGCGCGCAGGCGCACCTGGTCGTCATCGCCCAACCAGGCGGGGCGCTCGCCGGGCAGCGCCGGCAAGAAGTTGTAGGAGGCACGCCAGGTGGTTTCCATCTGTATGCTCAGCTGCCACCAGCCAGTGCCCTCGATGCGGGCCATAAGGGAACGGTCAAGGTTCTTCTCATCGGTCAGGCGGTTGATGAACATGAGCACCTGCTCCGCCTGCTCGTTGCGGTACAGGAAGGTGACGATGCGCTCGTTCTCACTGATGCTACCGTCTTCGCGGTGCACCGGCTCGATAATGGGGGTGCCTTCGGAGACGATCTCAAGGATGCGGGCGTTCAGCTCTTCGGGGCTGACCGCATCGGCGATAATGGCGCTGATGAGGGGGCTGTCCACGCGCGGTGCCGGTACGGGGCGCGGGATCTTGGGAGGGGCCGGGCGCACAGCCGGCGCAACGGTACGCGGCTGCACGGAAGCAGCTTGTTCAGAAGCGTTCTGCGTGGGAACGATCGCGGTGGGTTCGTGCTCGCCCAACGGTTCCTCCTTGGTCTGTGGAAACACTCAATCGGTGAGAATCGGTGAGGAGGCGCATTATTGTTAGTTAGCCTCTACTACCTCACTCTATGGTATCCCTTACCCAAACTCCAGCCAAAGGGAAAAACGAAAGAACCAAAAGATGACATTCATGACAGCGAACACACGCTGCTAAAACCCAAGCACGAAGCCGCCGCAGCCCCGCCCAGACCGGCACAGCCCCGCCCAGACCGGCTCAGAGCAACCCAGCCCAGCCCCGCCCAGACCAGCTCATCCCAGCCCGGCTCAGAAGTTAAAAGAGATGAGGCACCGAGACCGTGCATCAAACCTCTCAAGTCGCAACTTTCAAAGTCTCATGCGGCAGTCTCGGTGCCTCATCTACGGGTTCCCAAAATGGAACCTACCCAGTGCTCGGATCCGTTCATGCGTCAAAGACGGGCGAGCACCGGGTAGGCGCCCTACGCGCAGGGGATCCTGGGTCCCTCAGATCCTAACGTTCGCTGCTCGGCGCAATGCCAAACTTTTCCACCCGTACTGAGACGGTTGGTGCAAACTCCCACGCGGCTTAGGGGCGAAAACTATTCGCTTTCGCGGGCCGCCGAAATAGCGTCAGCGGCAATATGAATTGTTTGGTTCTCCTTCGGAATAACCAAAGGGGTACCAGTGCACGGATCAGGAATAATGACCGATTGCAGGTCAAAAACTTCCTGAATAAGTTCCGGTGTAATTATCGCACGCGGATCACCCTGAGCGATAATCCGGCCCTGCTTCATTAACACAACATGAGTAGCATACCTGAAAGCAAGGTTCAGGTCATGCAACACCACGGCTACCGTTCGCCCTTCGGAATGCAATTTCTTCGTCAGGTTCAGCACCTCAATCTGGTGCGTGATGTCCAGGTAGGTGGTCGGCTCATCGAGCAGAATCAGCGGGGTCTGCTGCGCCAGGGTCATGGCAATCCACACACGCTGACGCTGACCACCCGAAAGCGCCTCAATGGGACGCTCAGCAAGCTCCAGCACGTTCGCCGCCTGCATCGCCTCCACACAGGCGCGCTCGTCCTCATCAGACCAGGAACGCAGCAGCGACTGGTGCGGGTAGCGGCCGCGCGCCACCACATCCGCCACGGTCACGCCGCTAGGCGCCTCCGGGGTCTGCGGCAGCATCGCCAGGATCTTGGCGATAGCGCGGGACTTCATCTGCGGCAGCGGGGTGCCGTCCAGGCGAACCTCGCCCTTCTTGAGCGGGTTCACGCGGGCAAGAGCCTTCAGGGTGGTCGACTTACCGCAGGCGTTCGGGCCCAGGATAACGGTCAGCTCCCCCTCCGGCACCTGAAAATCTACCCCGTTGAGCACCGTATGCTCACCGTAGGCAACCACCATGTTCTCGCCTTCAAGGCGGGTCGTCACACTAGTGTTCACTAGCTCTTCTTCCTTTCGAGGTAAATCAGGTAAATCAGGTACAGGCCGCCAATCGCGCCGGTCACTACGCCCACCTGAATGATGCGTCCGGGAACAGCGAATCGGCCAATCAGGTCAGAGCCGAGCACCATGAGCGCACCCATAAGTGCCGCGGAGGTGAAGCCCACCCCGCCACTGCGAGACAGGGTCTTCGCGATGTGCGGTGCCGCCAGGGCGACAAAGGCAATCGGGCCGGTCGTCGCGGTCGCCAGCGAAACCAGAAGCACACCGATAAACAGAGCCGCCACACGGTACGCGTTCACGCTCACACCCAAACCGGATGCCACCTGGTCACCAAAACGAATCGCGCCCAGCGGGCGGACCAGCATCAGCAACAGCGGAGTCACCACGAGCAGCAGACCCATCAGCGCGTAGGTGCGCTCCCACGTGATGTCATTGAGCGAACCGGCAAGCCAGGACGCCGCGGTCTGCGCCTGAGTCAGCGAAGCACGCACCACCAGCAGCGCATTGAACGCCGCCAGGGTCGACCCCACACCAATACCGACCAGCACCAAGCGGAAGCCATGCAGGCCCGTGCGGCGCGTCAACAGCCACACCAGCACCGAAGTCGCCAAGCCACCAACCACAGCACCCAGAGCAACCTCAACGGGGCCGGAATTGAAGACAATAATCTGCAACAGCGCACCGGTCGCAGCACCATTCGTGAAGCCGATAATATCCGGCGAACCCAGGGCATTACCCGAAATCACCTGGAAAATCGCACCCGAGAGACCAAGCGCCGCACCCACCAGAAGCGCCGCCACAATACGCGCCGCACGCTGCTGAGCGAAAGTCACCGTAATCTGCTTGCCCTCACCCAGCAGCGCCGGGATCAGCTTCTCCGGGGCGATCTTATAATCACCCTGCAACATGCCCCAAAACGCCAGCGCCGCAATCAGCACCACCAACGCCACATTCAAAATCAGCACACGCCACGGCACCTGAGCACTCAGCGGACCGCGCACAGTCAACACCGGGCGGCCACCCAAATCGCGGCCGCTACGACGCGCAGAACGATTAGCTGCAGTGGTGACGGTCGCCGTCGAAACAGCGGAAGAATTCGACATTAGAGAGCCTCCACCTTACGACGAGTCATCAAGAACAAGAACACCGGGGCACCGGCAAGAGTCGCCACAATACCCACCTGAGTCTCCTGCGGAGCCACCAGCACACGCGCCAACACGTCAGCACACAGCAGCCACACCGGACCCAACAGCGCCGAACCATAATTCACCCAGCGCACATCATTACCGAGTAGGGCACGCACCACAAACGGCACCGCCAAACCCACAAAACCAATCGGACCCACCGCAGCAGTCGCCGCACCGGCAAGCACCGTCACCGCCAGCAACGTCAAATTCTGGGTCGTACGCACGCTCACGCCGAGGCTGGTCGCCGCCTCCTCGCCCATGCTCAGAGCATTAATCGCGGGAGCCACAAAGAACGCCACCAGCACACCCAGCACAATCACCGGGCCCACCGTCGACGCGATATCCATGCCGCGGCCCTCCAGCGAACCGGCAACCCACACACGGAACTCGTTATACGCATCCTGATCAGCCAAAATCAGGCCCTGTGCAATCGCCGACAGCGCCGCAGAAATCGCCACACCCGCCAACGCAAGCTTCACAATCGACCCGTCACGACCACGACCCAGCGTGTACACCAGCACCGCAGCCAACGCGCCACCAATCGTCGCAGCAATCATGTACTGCCAAATACCCATCACACCAAAAACCACCACGGAAGCAATCACAGCCACCGCAGCACCGGCATTCACACCCATCAGGCCGGGCTCAGCCAACGGGTTACGGGTCAGCGACTGCATCAGCGAACCGGCAACAGCCAACGCCGCACCCGCCGCAAGACCCACCAGGGTACGCGGAATACGCTGCTCCATCACAATCGTCTGCGCCTGCTCAGAAGCAGTGCCATTAAAAACAGCCAGAACCTCATCCGGCGGAAGATTATTCGATCCGAACAGCAAAGAAGCAGCCACAGCACCCGCCAAAAGCACCGCAAACAAGAACAGAAAAGCCAGGCGCTTACCCAACTTCTGCCCCTGAATCACAGACCCCTGACGGGACGTACTCTCCTGCTGAACACCTCGGGACAATGAGCTCGTGCGGGCCACTATGCTCCTTATGCTCGATACAAGAAAACGGGGAGGCGCACCCGGCACCCCGCCGCAAGAGGGGGCACCCGGCACACCGGTAGATAATGAGAGAAACGCCGGAGCGGGCGGGTCACTCCCCCACCCGCATCCGACGTTAAGTCTTAGCGCTTACGGGTCAGCAGCAGCGCAGCGGCACCCACAATGCTTACGCCCAGAACCACCACGCCAATCCACGGGAACGCAGCACCGTAAGTCACGGTCTGAACGGTGGATGCGGTGTTAGCCGCGCCCGAAGCCGAAGCGCTCGGGCTCGACGCAGTACCGCGCGCAACAGCCGAAGAAGATGCGCTCGCCGAAGCGGTCGCCTTCTTCTTCTGAGCATCTGCCGAAGCAGAAGGCGCAGAGGAAGCATTAGAAGAACCAGAGGTAGTACCGGAAGAATCAGCCTCCGAGTTCAGGCGATCGTACTCTTCCTTGGTGATGGTGTTGCCATCAGCATCGGTGTAGACGGTCTCAGCCTCAGCCGCGCCGCCTGCAGAACCATTCGAGGAGCCGTTCGAGCCGCCATTGGACGAGGACTCGTTGGAATCGTTAGAGCCCTGAGCGTCGTCTGCAGAGTCGGAGTTATTAGAGTTCGAACCGCCATTCGAGGAACCGCCGTTGCTCTTCGAGCTGGAAGAGCCACGGCTCGAGGAAGAACCCGAAGAGTTCGAGGAGGAGTTATCCGAACCGCCCTCACCCACCACGGTGAACTCGGGGCTGCGGTTGCTGTACGCCTCGGTACCCAGGTACTTGCCGTCCTTGTCGCGCTTCTCACCGGATGCGAGGAAACGCAGGGTGTGGGTGCCAGGGCCTACATCCGGCAGAACGAAGGAACCGGAGACGTTACCGTTCCCATCGCTCTTCTGCTGGTGCACCACGCACGCGCCCTGAGCCGCATCGGAGGGGCACAGGTTGCCGTCGTCCACCTTCACGGACACCACAGCATTCGCGGGGAAGCCGCTTAGGGTAAAGGAAATCACGCCGTGCTCACTCACGGAGGAGGAAACGGTTGAGGAGGTGCCGGGGGTGGATGCCTTCGCACCGCCCGGAGGCAGAGCGGATGCGGTGCCAACGCCCAAGCCAAGCGCCAGGGTCGCGGCGGCGCAGGCGGTCAGCGCCTTAGAGGTCAGGGATGCCTTCGGGGCTCCCGAAAAAGGTGCACGCATGGTGGTCCTTTCAAAATTACCGGGGTCGAAGCTGAACGCTACCGGGTTCGTGTAGGTGAAGTTCAGTAGGTCGGTGCAGTTCAGTAGGTTGCGACCCGAGTGGTTAGTGGGGCATCCGGCCCACGCCCCTGTTCAAGGGTGCGGGGCCAAGAGTGGGGGGCGTGAGCCGGTGCCGATATGAATGTGTGGTCAGAGCTTACTTCTTGAGAGAGCTTACTTCTTGGAGGTGCGCAGAATCAGAGCCGCAGCCAAAACCACCAGGCCAGCCGCCGAAAGCAGCAGGTTGTTGGCGTTGTTGACCACCCACTTGGTCAGGCCGGTCAGCTCAGTACCCTCAATGACCGGGCCCTGAGCCTTGGTGCCTGCGGCGGAGTTCTGGGAGCCCTGCGTGTTCTGCGAGCCCTGCGAACCAGCGGCTGCCTTCGCAGCCTTCTTCGCGTTGGCTTCGGTCTTCTGCAGGCTGGTAGCCAGGGACTTCTGCGCGTTCTGAACCTTCGCCTTAGCCTGCACACGGTTCACGACCGGAGCGGTGCTCTGCGAGAGCGCGGCGAGGGATGCGTCCACGTCGGTGGCGCGGGTGCTGATGCGGCCGCCCGCGTTACGCATGGGAACAGGCGCTGTAGAGGTGCTGGTTGCGGGGTTCTCGTTCAGCTCTTCAACCAGCTGGTCGGTGGCGTCCTGCTCATCACGGGAAACGTCCTGACGAGGGGTAACAGCGCGTTCCACGGTCATGTCAGCAAAACCGAGCACCGCATTTTCAGCGCCCTGGTTGCCGTTGTGCACAACCACGCGGTAGGTGGCGGCGGGCATGCTCACGCTGGTTTCGTAGCTGAAGCTGCGGTTGCCGTCCAGACGCTTCCAGCCGGAGCCGTAGAGGGTCTGCGGGGAGTTGCCGAGGTAGGTCGCGGCGTACACCCAAGTGCCCGGTTCAGCATTCGGCACGGTCACGGTCACGGTGGAACCGTCACGGCTCACCTGCACGCCATTACCCGCGGTCAGTTCGGAGGCGTTGACCGGCTCGGGTGCGTCAATGGGGGCGTACTCCGGAGCCTTGTCGCTGAGCTTAATCTTCTGTCGAATAGACACACCACGGTCGTAGTTTTTACCCTGCTCATCTGCTCCGCCCAGGGAACCGGAGAGGATCTGCACGTTGTGCTCGGAATTTTCGGTAGCCCAGCCTGCCTTAGCCAAATCTTCAGCGCTCAAGCCGGTGTTTTCGGTGGTGGGCAGGGGAACCTCAACCTCGAAGGTGCCGTCTTCATTGGCGATTGCCATGAAGTTTGCGGGCGAGTTGCCGCCCTTCTTGGTCAGGGGGTTAATGGCCTGGTGCGCATTATCGGGGACGGCATCCAGGAATTTGACCGCAAATATGGCGCCGCGACCGGGAGCATTACTTACGAAGCCTTCACCGCGCACCACAATCTTGCCTTCGCGCCACTTTTCGGTGGAGATGGTGACATTCGCCTTCACCGGGTTCGCGGGCTTGGGGTCAGCAGGCTTCGGGTCAACAGGCTTCGTAGGATCTGCAGTTGCGCTCGGCTCGGGGGTGGGAGCAGCAGTTGCGCTGGGCTCCACAGTAGGCTCGGGGGTCGGCTCTGCAGTGGCACTGGGCTCAGCGGTCGCAGAAGGCTCTGCAGTTGCGCTCGGTTCCGCGGTAGGCGCGGCAGTCATGGAAGGCTCTGCAGTTGCACTGGGCTCAGCGGTGGGCTCTGCGGTGGGCTCTGCGGTCGGTGCCGGGCTCGGAGCCGGGTCGCTCAGCGTAATATTCTGCGACACAGATGCACGACGGTCGTAGGTGTTACCGTCCGCATCCGTACCACCCAGGGAACCGGAAAGCACCTGAATACGGTGGCTGGTACCCTCCACGGTCCAGCCCTTGTTCTTCAGCTGCTCAGCGGTCAGACCGGTGTTTTCGGGGGTCGGCAGGGACACCTCAACCTCGAAGGTGCCGTCCTCCTTGGCGGTTGCCATGAAGTTCGCGGGCGAGTTGCCGCCCTTCTTGGTGATCGGGTTAATCGCCTGGTGCGCTTCATCCGGCAGGGCGTCGAGGAACTTCACGGCGAACACTGCGCCGCGACCGGGTGCGGTGCTGGTAAAGCCGGTGCCGCGCAGCACGAGCTTACCTTCGCGCCACTTCTCGGTAGAGATGGTCACGGCAGCCTTAGCTTCCTGCTGGGTGGCGGCGGGGGTATCCGCGAATGCGAGAGTGGTGCCGGTCAGCGCTGCTCCGGGGGTGATGAGCGCGCCGACGAGAGCCACGACGGCACCGTAGCGGGCTGCGGTGCGCACGGGTCGAGTTTCGGTCATTGTGGTCCTTGAGGATGGTGTGGTGGGTCGTGCATCCCCTTCCCGCCGCGGTTTTTAGGTCGCGGCGGGAAGGGTGGCGGAAGCTTCAGCGGGTGATTGCTTCACAGGGTATTTAGAGCGGGGCGTTTAGAGCGGAAGCGCCTTCTTGACGTCTTCAATAATGCCCTCGAGCAGCAGCGGGCCGCCGGTGGAGGTCCACTTGGAGCCGTCCACGAGAATCACGTGGTCGTCCTTGACTGCCTTCAGGTTGGTGAAGCCGGAGGTTTCCTTCGCCTTATTCAGTGCTTCTTCGGCGCCCTGCAGACCTGCGGAGCCCTGCGCGTTCGGGTTCTGCTGGCTTGCGCCGCCGAGGGTGCCCAGGAACATGTAGTCCGCGTCGATGGTTGCCAGGTTCTCCAGGGAGACCGGCTCGGAGTGGCCCTGGCCGTTGCGGTCCTGCGCCTCGGGGCGCTTGAGGCCCAGGTCGGTGAGCACCTGACCGGCGGGCAGTTCCTTGAGAATCAGGGCGGGGCCGTTGCCTGCCCAGCGGACAATGGAGAAGGTCTTGTCGCCGTACTTGGGGGCGAGCTGATCCTTCAACGTTGCGGCGCTTGCCTCGTATGCCTTGATGACTTCTTCGCCCTTGTCGACCATGTTCATGGCGTTAGCGACGTTGCGGAAGTTGATGCGCCAGTCGCCGCCCGCGTAGCCGCAGTAGACCACGGGGGCGATCTTCTTGAGGGTTTCGTAGGTTTCGGAGCGCTTGTCCACGCCGGTGGAGTCGACCAGAATCAGGTCGGGATCAAGGTTGCCAATCTGCTCGTAGTTGACCTGGGCGACAGTGCCGATGATCTGCACGCCCTTGGCACGGTCGGCGAGGTAGTTGGGCACGCCGGACTGGCCGCGACCGGAGACGGAACCGGCGGGGGTCACGCCGAGGGCGAGCAGGCCATCGAGGGTGGGTTCAGAGAGGACGATAACCTTCTGCGGGTTGGCGGGAACTTCTACGTTCTCCTCATCAATGTCCTTGATGGTGCGGGTGCCGCTGTTGCCTCCGGAGGTGGAACCGCCGGAAGTGGTGGTCGTGGTGGTCTCGCTGCTGCATGCTGCGAGGGCGAGAGCTGCCGAGGAGGCGAGCGCCAGGCCAAAGAAGGCGCGGCGGTTAACGCCCGATGCGCCGTGGTTTTCGGTGTCGGTCAGCTCGGTTCGGTTGAAAGACATAGTTCCCCCTATAAATGACTAAACTATACCTAACCTTACAGATATCTGAGTGTTACATCAAGGCGGGTTCAGCTTGGCTTCTCTGACCGTCAGAATGCCCGGTTTTGCCGCGGAATTGCGCGGGGTAACATATTTCACGCTTTGTCATAGTCTTGCTGACACTACGTCACTTAAACGGGGGTCTATCCCCTGCTGTCGTCTCACTATAAATCTGCGGTGGTTGAGAACGCCTGGCACGCAAAACGCCCCGCCGCAAAGAGCCGCGACGAGGCACAGTCTTCACAACGGGGCGTATGAGGTTTTATGGGCGCGGGCAGCAGTATCAGAGTGACTGGGCACTGTTACCGGCGAGCACCGCTAGCAGCCGCAACCGCAACCGGCGCCGGAACGCTTGACCGATGCTGCCGCCGCACGCAGGGAGGCGATTGCCGCCTCCGGACCGCCGAGCGCCTCGTCCACACCGTAGACCGAGCTGCCTGCAACGAAGCAGGTTGCGCCCGCCTCCGCGGCACGCAGGATGGTCTCTTCGGTGATGCCGCCGTCCACCTGCACGGTCACCGGCAGGTTCGCGCCCTCAATCGCCTTGGCGGCGCGGGCAATCTTCGGCAGGGTCACATCCAGGAATGCCTGGCCGCCGAAGCCGGGTTCCACGGTCATGATTAGCAGCATGTCCAGTTCGCTGAGCATGTCCAGGTAGGGTTCCACGGCGGTTGCCGGGCGCAGCGCCATGCCAGCCTTCGCGCCCTCAGCACGCAGGGTGCGCGCCAGCTTGATGGGGGCGATAGCCGCCTCCGCGTGGAAGGTCACCGATTCGCAGCCCATGCTGGCGTATTCGGGTGCCCAACGGTCGGCGTCCTCAATCATCAGGTGCACGTCGAACGGCACCGGGGAGATTTCGCGCAGACGCTTGACCACGGGCGGGCCCCAGGTGAGGTTGGGGACGAAGTGGTTGTCCATCACGTCAATATGCGCGGCGTCTGCGGTGGAAATGCGCTCCAGCTCGCGCTGCAGGTTCGCGAAATCCGCCGAAAGAATCGACGGGTTAATAGCAATACCCATGGGGTTCCTTTCAAATCCGTGCCGTATGGCGGATGATGCTAGGCGGTGAAGCGGCTAGTTCTTACGCAGCAGGGCGAGGAACATGGCGTCGGTTCCGTGCACGTGCGGCCACAGCTGTGCGGTGGTCGGGTTCTCCGAAGCCTTCACGACCGGCGCACCCTTCTTGACCTTGATCTCGGGGGTGTGGCCGGGGTCCTTCTCCCCCGCCAGCACGCTCACGGGTTCGCCGTTCGCGCCTTCGGTGTGCAGGGCGACTTCACGCAGTGCGGCGGCGGAATCAAGCAGGCTGACCGCGCCGCTTTCGAGCACCTCGGCAACAATGTTCTGGGTTTCTGCCGCGTGCGGGGAGCAGGTCACGTAGGCGATGACGCCGCCGGGGCGGGTCGCCTCAATGGCTGCGTCCAGGAGCTGACGCTGCAGGGGCAACAGCTCGGCAATATCACGCGGGGACTTGCGCCAACGCGCCTCGGGGCGGCGGCGCAGGGCCCCCAGACCGGAGCAGGGCACATCCACCATCACGCGGTCGAAAAGCTGACCGGGCTCAATGGATCTGGGCAGGTCGGAGGCGTTCTTGCGCAGGGTCTCGCGAATCTGGCGGCCGTCGCCGGTGAGTACCGTGTAGCTGTCCTCGGGCAGGGGGCGCATGGAGGATTCCACGAGCTGCGCGCGGTGCGGTGCCGCCTCGTTGGCGACCAGGGATGCGCCGCGCTGAATACCGAGTGCGCCGAGGAGCGCCGCCTTACCGCCGGGGCCTGCGCACAGGTCGAGCCAGGCGGTGTCGGTGCCGTCCAGGGGTGCTGCGGCGAGCGCGCGTGCCACCAGCTGGGAGCCAGCATCCTGCGCGCGGACGGTGCCTTCACGTACGGATTCCAGGCGTGCCAAGTCACCGGAGGCGTACAGCGCCGAACCTTCAACCAGCTCGCCGTCGACGGCGCCCTGTTCGCGTGCCTCGTCGAGGCTACCCAGGCCGGGCAGCGCAACCAGGTTCACCACGGGGGCGAGGTTGTCCGCTTCAAGCAGCTGCTCAATTTCGGAGGCGGGGCGGCCGTGTGCGACGAGTGCCTGGCGCATGGAACGCACAATCCAGCCGGGGTGCGAGGCGAGCAGCGCCATGCGCTCGGTGTCGTCCTTCGCGTCCTCGATGATGAGTTCGTACCATTCTTCGGGGGTGCGCTCGGAGACGCGGCGCAGCACCGCGTTGATGAAGCTTGCAGGGCCCGCACCGATCTTTTCGCGTGCCAGGGACACGCTCTGGTTCAGTGCCGCGTGGGCGGGAACGCGCATGTTCAGCAGCTGGTGCACGCCCATGCGCAGCACGATCAGGGTGGTGGTGCCGACCTTCTCGATGGGGCGGTCTACGCAGCGGCTGAGGATTGCGTCGTAGGTGCCCTGGTGGCGTAGCGTGCCGTAGGTCAGCTCGGTGGCGAAGCCTGCGTCGCGGTGGTCGAGGCGGTGGCTACGAATCGCCTTGGGCAGCACGAGGTTCGCGTAGGCATCGGATTCCGCCACGGAGCGTAGCACCTCAAAGACGGTGGCGCGTGCGGTGTCTGCAGTACGCGAGCGTGCGGAGGGCGCCACCGCGGAGAATTCGCGGGCGGACATGGAGCGGCGGTTGCGTTCGTGGCCGCTCTTATTGCGCTGGGAGGTGCCGCCGCCACCGCGTTTGGTGTCGTCGTGCTCGGTCTTGGCGCGGCGTGCGGCGCGTTCGACGCTGGTCAGGCCGTCAAAACGGCGGCCGGTGCGCGATTCGCTGCGGGAGTTGTCGTCCCACTTCTGCGGGCGGCCCTGAGAACTTTGATTCTGGGAGCGCTGGCCCTGCGAACGCTGGTTCTGAGTACGCTGGGAATTCTGGGACTGCTGGCGGTTCTGCTCGCTCACGCCAGAACTCGAGCCGTTGCCAGCGCCGGAGCGGCGGCGACGCTTACGCTTCGCACCGCCCTCGCCCTGACCGTTACCCTGGCCGCCGCCCTGATTGGAGTTACCCTGGCCGAACTTGCCGTTGCCGGGCTTACCGGAGTGACCGGGCTTGCCGTGTCCTCCCTTGTAGGGGCGCTTTTCGTTGCTCATGCGAGTACCACCAGGCCTTCCGCCATGTCCTTGCCAGCGCCGCGAGCCCACGCGGGCGCATCCATCATTTTCTTACCGGCAGGCTGAACCTGCAGCAGCATCAGGGGTTCGGTACCGGTGCCGACCAGTACCTTCTTCGCGTGCAGACGCACCGCACCGGGTGCGAGGGGGCCGCCGTTCGCCTCGGTCAGGGACTGCACCAGGTGCTCATCGGCAACCGCCAGACCACCGATCTTGAAGCGGTTTTCGCCCAGTTCGCACCATGCGCCGGGTTCGGGGGTCACGCCACGGAAGCGTGCCAGGATCTGCTCGGCGGGTTCGGTCCAGGTGAGGCGGCCGTCAGCAATGCTCATCTTGGAGGCGTAGCTGACCGATTCGTCCTCGACCTGCACGGTGCCGTTCTCGCCCGCTTCGAGGCGTTCGAAGGTGCGTTCAAGCAGTGCGCCGCCGCTGGTTGCGAGGCGCATCAGCACGGTGCCTGCGGTGTCGTCGGCGGCTACGGGGGTGGATTCCTGTTCGAAGGTGGGGCCGGTGTCCAGGCCTTCTTCGAGCAGGAAGGTGGTGGAGAAAATTTCCTGCTCACCGGCCATGAGGGCGCGCTGCACGGGGGCGGCGCCGCGCCATGCGGGCAGCTTGGAGAAGTGCAGGTTGACCCAGCCGTAGCGCAGGGATTCGAGCGCGGGCAGCGGCAGCAGGGCACCGTAGGCGACCACGGCGGCTGCGTCAGCGTTCAGTTCGGCGATGGCCGCGGCGGCTTCGTCGTTCCAGCGGTTTGCCTTCACGACGGGCAGGCCGAGCTCTTCGGCACGCTGCGCGACCGGGGAGGGGGTGAGCACGCGCTTGCGACCCACGGGGGCGTCTTCGCGGGTGAGCACGCCGACCACGCGAACCTTATCGGAGTTCGCCAGGTAGTCGAGCGGGGGCACGGCAACGTCGGGGGTGCCTGCGTAAATGATGTTGAGCATGTGAGCCTACTTTCCGAAGCTACCGAAGGAGGAACCGGCAGAACCGGCACCGAATGCGCCACCGCCGCCAAAGGCACCGCCCACGCGGGTTGCACGCTCGGTCACGGTCTTCGCGGCAACAGTGTTGTAGTCTGCGGCGCGCAGGGCACGCATCACGCGCTGGCGGTCTTCACCCACGAGGCGGTCGATGAACAGCTTGCCGTGCAGGTGGTCGGTTTCGTGCTGCAGCATGCGCGCGAACAGGCCCTCACCCTCCAGCACGAGGGGTTCGCCGTGGCGGTCCACGCCGGTCACGCGCGCCCAGTTCTTACGCGGGGTCGCGGACTTCTGACCGGGCACAGACAGGCAGCCTTCGCCGCCTTCCTGGTCTTCTTCGCCGATTTCAAGCACAGGGTTGATGATGTAGCCTTCGCGGTCGTCAATACCGCCGAAGGTGAAAATCTGCTTGGAGATGCCAACCTGCGGGCCGGCAAGGCCCACGCCGCCCACGTCGTACATGGTTTCTAGCATGTCGTCGATAAGTCGTGCCAGGTCGTCGTCGAAGACGGTGATTGGGTCGCAGACGCTGCGCAGCACCGGGTCGCCTACGGTGCGGATGCTCAGGATGGTCATGGTTCTCCTTTGCCGGCGGGGTGCCGGGAATGTGCTTACGGATTTCAATATGGCGGCAGAACTGCGCTGGCGGTTTTCTCAGTAGCGGGTTCTTCACAGCGGGCGCATTCTTCACAGCAGGTGCGCCGTTCTGCCTATTGTTCTATTGTCGCCGATTCAGTAGCGCGAATCTAGAACGAATCGAGGCGCTGGGGGTGGAGGCGGCAGGGTGAGGGCTGAGCCTCACCTCCCCGGCTGTTGGGGCCTCTCCCCTATGCCGTCTACTCCCCTATGCCACCGGCGGCGGCACTACGGGCATGAGCGCGGGGTCTTCAAATTCTTGAACCTGGCGGTCGAATTCCCAGACGCGGCGCAGGGCGCAGAACTTGTACCAGTTGCGTTCGAGCACGGCGGGGTTTGCTTGCTGCGGCAGCACCTGCGTTTCGCCGAGTGCCACGCCCATGAGGACGGGCGCGTCGCCGTATTTCCAGGGTTCCCAGGTGCCTTCGTCGGGGTCAACGATGGATTCTTCAGCTTTGAGTCCGGCGACGAGCTGCATGACGACTTTCTCGTCGAGTGCTTTGACGCGGCCGCGTTTGTCGGTGCCTTTGGTTTTGTAGTCGATAATGCAGGTTCGGCCCGCGATTTCTGCGACGAGGTCGAGCGTGCCCGCGTAGCCGACGGTGTCGTTCCAGATGGTGACTTCGGCGGCGAGGGGGCGGGGCTTGAAGGCTTCCCACCATTCGTCGAAGCGGTCGGCGTAGGCCTGTTCGCCGTTGAGGATGAGCTGTTCGCGGCTTTCGTCGAGGTTGTGTTCGCGGCCCATGGCGCGCAGGGCGACGGCTTCGGCGTAGTTGTGGACGCGGTCGCCTCGGGCGGCGGCTGCGTCGCGGTATCGTTCGGAGGCGCTGGCTGCGTCGCGGATAATGGCGAACTTGAGGCCGTGGGATCCGGAGGCGCGGTAGGCGCGCTGGTCTTCGAGGGCGGCTTTGGCTGCCATGTACCCGTGCCAGCCGCTGAGGTCGTTGGCGTGCTGCCCGATGACGGTGGTGATGGAGGGGACGAGGGGTTCTCCTCCGCGCTTACGCGCGTACATGCGTCCGTAGTCGGTGGCTGCGGCGAGTTCGGGTGTTGTCACGGGGTACCTCATTCTCGGGTGGTTGTGTCCGCGGCTGGGTTTGTACTGCTTGTGGGCACAAATACCGGTGGGCATAATAAAACCCCCGTTCCTTGAAACGGGGGTTATTGGTGCGTGATACTGGGTTCGAACCAGTGACCTCTTCGGTGTGAACGAAGCGCGCTACCACTGCGCCAATCACGCTTACGGATAAGACTATACCGAGGCTTGGCGTGAAGGTCAAATTTTGCGCTCCCCTTTTTTCCTTCCTGTTTCCTTCCCGCCGAGAAGCCACTTGTGTTTCGATGAGTATGCGGCGGCACTATAGATTCTGGGCTTATTTTTACCCGATAAACAAAGAAGCTCCCCAGTCTTTCGACTGGAGAGCTTCTTTCCTAGTGGTGACCCCAACCGGATTTGTAACGGTGACGGAGGGTGCATGATGCCGAGCGCGCGAGGGATTTCATCATGCCCCGGAGTGCCGTGACGTAAGGAGCGGCGCCGTGAGAGGCTCACAGCGGCACCCCAAAGCAAGAGGTAGCTAACGAATAAATATATAAACAAAAAAGCTCCCCAGCCTTTCGACTGGAGAGCTTCTTTCCTAGTGTGACCCCAACCGGATTTGAACCGGTGTTGCCGCCGTGAGAGGGCGGAGTACTAGGCCGCTATACGATGGGGCCGCAACCTCCGTTAGGAGGTTAGCTGGGATACCAGGACTCGAACCTAGAACAAAGGAACCAGAAACCTTCGTGTTGCCAATTACACCATATCCCATTACTCTATTGAGTTACCGTTCCGTTTTTCGCCTTTCGGCTTTTCACCGGAACGAGTAATAACTATACGGGTCTTTCTGGAGGCGTGCAAGCCGAAATCTGGAGAGACGCCTCACATTCACGGTTTTATGCCCGCTACTTCCGCGTGTTTCCGGGGTTTTTGGGGTTAAAAAGTTTTTTAAATTTCTTCAAAAAGAGGGTTTTAGGGCCGATTTTCACCCTTCACAGCAGCTCCGAGGGGACTTGGAGAGTAGTTTTATCCCCTCCCCCGCACGCTTTGAGCCCCAAATTTTTTTGAAGATTTTTCCTGTACTACCTCCGGGCAGTCAGATAACCAGATAACCAAAGCATCATGGCGACCAACCCGCCCAAGCAACCACCTCGGGAAAGATCACAGGACCCGCTGCCCACGCCTCCAAAAACTAAAAACCCAGAGACAGCAAAACCCAGAGACAACGAAAAAGCCCCGAGGCGAACCTCGGGGCTTGAGTGGAGCGGTTGACGAGACTTGAACTCGCGACATCCACCTTGGCAAGGTGGTGCTCTACCAACTGAGCTACAACCGCATGTTTTCGCTTTGAACTTTTCAGTTCGTCGTAACAACAGGTACTACTATACGAGCCTTTACCGGGGTGCGCAAACCAAATTCTTGCCACACTCCCCAAAATGGAGCCAGATTCACCTCCGCAAAAGATACCGACTAGTAGTTTTACAGGAAATACCCATCACAAAAAATATTCTCAAATTTATGAAAAATCCCCTTATCCACCGGGTTTCCTTCAGACCTTTCGGTCGTCAGATTCCCGCTGGATAAGGGGATTCTCTAGAGCTTAGTCGCTGCTACCGCCAGAGTCGCCTCCACCGGAATCGCCGCCGCCAGAGTAGTCGGAGCTGCTGTAGCTGCTGTAGTCCGAACTGCTGTAGCTGCTGGAGCTTCCGGCGTCGAAGTCGCCCGCGTCCGGGTCGGGGCCCGGGTCCACGAAGTCGTCTTCGTCGTCCTCTTCACGCGAAGAGTCCGAAGAATCCGAAGTGTCTACGCCGTCAGACGAGCTGCTGACGTCGCCACCGCGGGCGTGCCGTGCCTGAGCTTCTTGAGCGTTCAGGGCGGCGCGCGCCTCGAAGTAGGCGGTCACGTACCCGAAGGCTGCCGCAACGACAACAGCGACCACCATCAAGACGGACTTGTCCATGTTGGCGATGTACAGAATCAGCCAGATAATGCAGGCGTTGGTGAGCGCCATGAGGGTGCCCTTGAGCAGCGCCTTGCCGATGATGGATTGGTTATTCGGCTGGCTCATGGTTAGCTCAGTTCAGCGGCAAGCTTGCGCAGGCGTGCGAGGGAGGATTCCTTGCCCAGGATTTCCATGGATTCGAACAGGGGCGGGGAGATGCGCTCACCGGACACTGCGATACGCACGGGGCCGAATGCGAGGCGCGGCTTGATTTCCAGGCCGTCGACGATTGCGGCGCGCAGGGCTGCCTCGATGTTGGCTGCGGTGAAGTCCTCGAGGGGCTCGAGTGCCTCGATTGCGGCGGCGAGGACCTGCGGTGCGGATTCCTTGAGCTGCTTGCGTGCGTCGTCTGCGGTGCTGATTTCTTCGTCAGCCTTGAAGAGGAATGCGAGCAGGCCGGGTGCTTCGCCGAGCAGCTGCATACGCTCCTGGACGAGGGGTGCAGCTTCGGTGAGGACCTGCTCTTCGCGCTCGGTGAGGGTTTCGCCGAGTACGCCTGCAGCCTGCAGGTACGGGATGAGGCGGTCGCGGAAGTCCTTGGGGTCGAGCGCACGGATGTGGTCGCCGTTGATGGACTCTGCCTTCTTCACGTCGAAGCGTGCGGGGTTGGCGACAACGTCGTGTACGTCGAAGTGCTCGACGAGCTCGTCGATGCTGAAGACGTCCTGGTCTGCGGAGAGAGACCAGCCCAGCAGGGACAGGTAGTTCAGCAGGCCTTCCTTGATGAAGCCGGAGTCGCGCAGCAGGAAGAGGTTCGATTCGGGGTCGCGCTTGGAGAGCTTCTTGTTGCCCTGGCCCATGACGTAGGGCAGGTGACCAAATTCGGGGATGAAGCTGGTCACGCCGGTGTCGATGAGCGCGCGGTAGAGCGCAATCTGGCGCGGGGTGGAGGAGAGCAGGTCCTCACCGCGCAGCACGTGGGTGACGCCCATGAGTGCGTCGTCGACGGGGTTCACGAAGGGGTACAGCGGGTCGCCGTTGGAGCGGACGACCACGTAGTCGGGCACGGTACCGGCCTTGAAGGTGATTTCACCGCGAACGAGGTCGTTGAAGGTGATGTCCTCGTCGGGCATACGCAGACGCCACACGGGCTTACGGCCCTCGGCGCGGTAGGCTTCCTTCTGCTCTTCGGTGAGGTTGCGGTCGTAGTTGTCGTAGCCGAGCTGCGGGTCCTGACCGGCTGCCTTGCGGCGTTCCTTCACCTCGTCGGGGGTGGAGAAGTCTTCGTACACGTAGCCGCCTTCAACGAGCTTTTCGAAGATCTCGTTGTAGATGCCTGCGGTCTTACGCTCGGACTGGCGGTAGGGCTCGTGGGGACCACCGACGCCAACGCCTTCGTCCCAGTTGATGCCGAGCCAGTGCAGGGATTCGAGCACCTGGTTGAACGACTCTTCGGAGTCGCGTGCCGCGTCGGTGTCTTCGATGCGGAAAATCAGCTTGCCGCCGGTGTGGCGTGCGTACGCCCAGTTGAAGAGGGCGGTGCGGACCATGCCCACGTGCGGGGTGCCGGTGGGCGAGGGGCAGAAGCGGACGCGGGTGTCTGCGGGGCTGTTGAGTACGGGACCGTGGTATTCGGTCATGATGTCTCCTTGACGGTGTGTTTCAGGATGTACGTTACGTTTTTGGGTGCGGGCTGCTTAGTCGCGCACGCGGGTGACGAGGGAGCCGATGCCTTCGACTTCGACCTCTACTTCGTTGCCGTCGCGCAGTACGCTGATGCCGGCGGGGGTGCCGGTGAGCAGTACGTCGCCGGGCAGCAGGGTGAAGATTTCGGAGGCTGCGGCAACCTGTTCGGCTACGGAGTAGTGCATTTCGGAGGTGTTGCCTTCCTGCACGACGTCGCCGTCAACCCAGGTGGTGATGTTCAGCGAGTCGGTGTCCAGGTCGGTTTCGATCCACGGGCCGAGCGGGGTGGAGCCGTCGAAACCCTTGGCGCGGGTCCACTGGCGGTCTTCGAGCAGGTCGCGGGCGGTGAGGTCGTTGGCTACGGTGTAGCCGAAGATGACTTCGTGCACGCGCTCAAGAGGCACGGACTTGGCGATACGACCGATAATGACGGCGAGTTCACCTTCTGCGCTGACGGCTTCGGAGTACTCGGGCAGGGTCACGGGGTCGCCGGGGCCAATCACGGTGGTGTTGGGCTTGAGGAAGAACTGCGGGGAGGCGGGCGCCTCGGTTCCTGCCCAGTTTGCGATCGCTCCAATCACCTTGGAGCGGGGGATGATCGGGGCGAGCAGGCGCACCTGGTCGATGGGGTAGGTGGTACCGGTCGGTTCGATGCCCGAGTAGAAGGGGTCGCCGGCGAGTACGCGCAGGGTTTCTTCGCCTGCGTCGCCTTCTACCAGCCCGAAGTGGAGCTCATTATTTACGGTAAATCGTGCAATACGCATACTTTCTAGGGTACCAGCCTTCGAGGGTGTGAGCGGCGGGCGGAATTGGCGGGGCAGGTTTTAGCGGGCACAGCGAATCCCCGCGGGGTTCAACGCTATTAGGTTCGGCGGGGTGCGCCTCCCCTCCCCTATCCTCGCGTTATCAACACCGCGCGCAATATTCGCTGAGCACAGCACTGACCGGGCACAGCGAATCCCCGCGGGTGCGCGTTCCGGGTGCGGGCGCATCCTGCGGGGATTTCGCTGGTTACGTTAGATTCACGTTTTAGATG
Source organism: Rothia sp. HMSC069D01 (assembly GCF_001810135.1). Lineage (NCBI taxonomy): Bacteria > Bacillati > Actinomycetota > Actinomycetes > Micrococcales > Micrococcaceae > Rothia > Rothia sp. HMSC069D01. Next base: position 7,673 of record NZ_KV800108.1, on the reverse strand, counting down.
AGGCGGGTCATCCAGCCGTGGCGGTCCTCAACGGTGCCGAGCTGAATGCCGACGAGCTCTTCGCGCAGGCTCTTGGAGATTTCGCCGAAGTGCTCGGTGGGTGCCGGGATTTCGAAGTCTTCTGCCTTGAGCTTGCCGATGGGCGCGACCACTGCTGCGGTGCCGCAGGCGAAGATTTCGGTGATGTCGCCGTTTGCCACTCCTTCACGCCATTCGGTGAGGGTGATTGCGCGCTCTTCGACGGTCATGCCGCGGTCCTTGGCGAGCTGAATCAGCGAGGAGCGGGTCACGCCCTCCAGGATGGTGCCGGTCAGTTCGGGGGTGACGATCTTGTTTTCCTTGCCGAAGATGAAGAACACGTTCATGCCGCCGAGCTCTTCGATGGCGTCGCCGCGGTGCGGGTCCTTGAAGATGACCTGCTTGCAGCCGTGCTTTTCGCCTTCGGTCTGGGCGATCATCGATGCCGCGTAGTTGCCGCCGCACTTTGCCGCACCGGTGCCGCCTTCGCCTGCGCGGGCGTAGGTGGTGGAGAGCCAGATGTCTACGGGTTCGGGGGTACCGAAGTAGTTACCTGCGGGCGAGCCGATGACGTGGTACTGCACGTGCTTTGCGGGGCGCACGCCGAGGTACGCCTCGGTTGCGATCATGAAGGGGCGGAAGTAGAAGGCTTCACCGTCGCCGGTGGGTACCCATGCTTCGTCTGCCTTGACGAGTTCGCGCAGGGATTCGACGAACAGTTCTGCGGGCAGTTCGGGCAGGGAGAGGCGGTGTGCGGAGCGTGCGAAACGTTCTGCGTTCTTTTCGGGGCGGAAGGTCCATACGGAGCCGTCAGCGTGGCGGTAGCCCTTGACGCCTTCGAAGATTTCCTGGCCGTAGTGGAAGACAGCGGAGGCGGGATCGAGGGTCAGCGGGCCGTAGGGGTGAACTCGTGCGTCGTACCAGGTGCCGCCGGTCTTGTAGTCGCCTTCCCAGTCGATGGTGACCATGTGGTCGCTGAAGTAGTCGCCGAAGCCGGGGTTTGCGAGGATTTCGGCGCGGCGTTCGGCGGTGGCGGGTGACTGGTTTGCTTCGTGGCTGAATTCGGTTGCCATCGTTCTGCGTTCCTCTTCGTCTAGTTGCCTCTGTGGGCGTTCTTTGAGTGGCGGTTCTCGCGGCGGGGCGAGGGACCGGTGTGTGCCGCCGGGCGCGTTGTCGTGCGGGGCAGATGGTGCATCTAGCGGTCTGTGCTAGTTGGATGCATCAAAGCTAGTGGTGGATGGTGTCCACCGCCGAGGTGCCGGGCGGGTGTGCCTGACCTGTTTTAGAGTACCGGAAAGATGAGTTTGCCGCATGCGCACCTTTTCTGCCATTCAGGATGTGAACAGGTGAAGCCCGGAAGGTGCGTTCCTTCCGGGCTTCACTAGCGTAGTTCACGTTTTAGCCGAGCCAGTTATAGCCGGGCAAGTATTAGGCAAGTATTAACCGAGGCGTGCGAGCACGTCCGCGCCGACCTGATCGGTTCCGCGCACGCTCGCGCCGTTTTCGCGCATATCTGCCTCAACAGCGTCCTCAATGCGGGCTGCGGCGGCGTCGTGGCCGAGGTGGCGCAGCAGCATTGCGCCGGCGAGGATTGCGGCGGTGGGGTTTGCCTTGTTCTGGCGGGCAATGTCCGGTGCGGAGCCGTGTACGGGCTCGAACATGGAGGGGAACTCGCCGACGGCGTTGATGTTGCCGCTTGCCGCGTAGCCGATACCGCCGGTCACTGCACCTGCGAGGTCGGTGATGATGTCGCCGAAGAGGTTGTCGGTGACGATCACGTCGAAGCGGGCGGGGTCGGTGACCATGAAGATGGTGGTCGCGTCAATGTGCAGGTAGTCAGTCTCAACCTCGGGGAATTCAGCCGCGATTTCGGTGAAGTAGCGGTTGTAGAGGCGACCTGCGTGGGTGAGCACGTTGGTCTTGTGTACGAGGGTGACCTTCTTGCGGCGGGTGGATGCCAGCTCGAAGGCGTAACGTACCAGGCGCTCCACGCCGTGTGCGGTGTTGAGGGAGACTTCGGTGGCGATTTCGTGGGGGGTGCCCTGGCGAATCACGCCGCCGTTGCCGATGTAGGGGCCTTCGGTGCCTTCACGCACGACGACGAAGTCGATGTTGCCGGGGTTGGCGAGCGGGGAGACTGCACCGGGGTACAGGCGGGAGGGGCGCAGGTTGATGTAGTGGTCGAAGGCGAAGCGCAACTTCAGGAGCATTTCGCGTTCGATGAGGCCGGAGGGAATCTTGCCGCTGCGCGGGTCTGCACCGATGGCACCGAAGAGGATCGCGTCGTGCTGCTTGAGGGCGTCCATGGTGGAGTCGGGCAGGGTTTCACCGGTTTCCAGCCAGTGCTCGGCGCCGAGCTTGTAGTGGGTGGGGGTTACGGTGATGTTTTCGAGCTCGCAGGCGCGGGTGAGGATGCGCTGGGCTTCGGTAATGATTTCGGGGCCGATGCCGTCGCCGGGGATGACGGCGAGGTCGATGCTACGTGCTTCAGTCATGCCTCTACCGTAATACGCGCAGCGGGTGGGCGGTAGAGTGTGCGGACGGGTTCTCAGACTCTGGGCTAGACGGGCTCTGGGCTACCCCCCCCCCAGTCTCTGCCCGGCAGCGCCTTGACCCAGACCCGCCTCCTGAAGTCTGGGGTTCTGGATTCTGTGGTGTTCAGCCTCTACCGGTTAAAACAATATTCCCCGGCTGAATTATCAGCCGGGGAATATCGTTACGAGTTCTCACTCAGAGTGAGAGCCCTAAAGGTCTATGCAATTACGCGGTGCGCTTGCAGAGGGTGACCTTGACGTAGCCGTTGCCACGTTCGCTACGAGCGGTCGGAGCGTTACCTGCGGAGGTAATGGTACCGCCGGAAACACCGGGAGCAACGTAGGAACCACCTGCGCCGCCGCCGCCGCCGAGCTGGCCGAAGGAGACGTTCTGGCGGATACCGTTGGGGTTGTTGTTCCACTTCTGGGTCAGAACGATTGCGGAGGAGGAGCTGGAAGCACCGGAGCCACCGCCACCGTAGCCTGCGCCACCACCTGCGGAGATGACGGACTCGTAGCCGTTGAAGTTGAAGCCGATGGAGGAGTACTCGAGAGCGTAACCGGTACCGTTGTGGGTACCCTCTTCCTTCTTGGTGCGATCGTTGTTGTCGATCAGGTAGGAGTAGGATGCTACACCGTCACCACCGGCACCGGTGAAGCCGGAGCCACCATTGTTACCGGACTTGGAGGACTGGTAAATCTCCTGGTTGTTGGCGGAGGAGAAGCCCAGAACACCGTTCGGGGACTTGCCGGTGTGCAGAGCGGTCTTAGCACCACCGTTACCACCGATACCGTTTGCGCCACCTTCACCGGCCTCAACGGTTTCGCGGATAGAGTTGTCAGCGTCGTAGATACCGAAGCCTTCAAGACCTGCAGAACCCGATGCACCGTCAGCGGAACCACCGGTGGAACCGAAGATGATGTTGCCGTTGCGCTTTGCGCCGGAGGGCCACTGCCAAGAAGCAGTCACTGCGCCAGCTTCCATGTACTGGGGGTTGTTGTTAGCGCCACCGTTGTTGATGAAGCCAGCGCCACCACCGCCACCTGCGACTGCAACGGGGGTACCGTTGATGACCAGAGCGGAGGAGCCACCACCGGATGCGGAGTAGGTAATACGCTTCAGGGGGGAGTTAGCGGGCCAAATAGTGTTGACCTGCTGCATGATGCTGGAGGGGATGGGGTTGGGCAGGTTGGAGGAACCACCGTTACCGTAGCCCTCACCACCCTCAGCTGCAGTCAGGGGGCCGTTACCAATACCACCGGCTGCGCCGATGAGCTGAACGGTCTGGCCGGGCTTGACCTCGATGATACCGGTGATCTTTGCACCGGAACCTGCTGCCATATCGTCGTAGTTGGTACCACCAGCGCCACCGACGACCTCGAACTTGATCTTGTCGACCAGTGCGGGAACGACGAAGGATGCGGTGCCCTTAGCACCGGATGCGGCGCCGTTTGCGGAGTAAGCTACGGTCTCTTCCCACTCACAAACAGTGGAGGAAGCGAAAGCGGGAACTGCAGCAGATGCTGCGACAACCGGAGCAGCCCATGCTGCGCCAGCGACAACCTTGCGGCGAGAAAATGTTAGTAGACATGTATGTCCTTCGAGAGTGATGTCATTTTGAGGAATAAAAGTTATCACCCGCCGTCGTGCGCGGCGAAGAACGTCACCTGATGAGATTCGAGTGAGTGAAGTAGGCTTGCGCCTAACCTCTGGTGATAACGACATAATGCTGTACTCCGCTCCCCTACATAGGGAGACGCGCTTCAGAACGCTTGGTGTTCGTTCTGTAAGGCCTTAGACCTCGGGCGCAGATTTCGGGTACGGCTAAAACTATACCCATCAAGAACCTATCCCGCAATGGTTCCAAAAATGGTTTGATGAGGGGGTTTCCCTTAAACTCTCCGCCTTAGTTGAAGGTTTTTCAACCAAAATAGGTTGCTTAAGGGAGTTACTGGTCTCTTAAACCCGAATTCGAAGCCCATACAACCCCAAACTCTCAAGTTTTAGTTGAAGGAATATTTTTCAAAAAAGTAACTAAGGTCACTAAAAATAGCTGTTTTTGGCGTGTCATACTCACTCAAGCACACACCCCCACACACAAACCCACAAAATATCCCTGCATGTGAGAGTAGAAAGAGGCTCCCAGTCCCGCCCCACCACCCCGATACACTGGAAACATGCCCCTCAAGCACACCGAACCCCAGCAGAACCCACAGCACAGCACAGAGACAGCCGAATCAGGCCACGCCGTAACGCATACCCGCGGCCGCTCAGAAAACAGCGACCTACCCGCCGACGCAATCAGCGCCTCCAGCCGCGTGCAAAACTATATCAGAGACAAACGCAGCTGGATGAACATCATCGTCGTTGCGCACATGCAGTTCTTCTGTTGCGTGCTCTCAGCAGCCTTCGTCAACAGCTACGGCTGGATCCCGGTCATCTCCGCGCTCTGCAGCACCACCGCGCTCTACTTCCGCTACCGCTTCCCCTACGGCAGCATCTACGTGGTCATCGCGGCGCTCTGCCTCACCCTCGTGGAGCCCTTCCCCGACTCACTCGCCATCACCTGCTACCCGCCCGTCAGCCTCGCCGCCTACCATATCGGCAGGCATTGGACCCGCCGCGCCCGCTTCCGCGGCCTCATTCTCGGCTGGGTCGGCGCACTCGCCGTCACCGTGCAGGCCTCGCTCTCATTCCTCTACCACTGGGACGACATACCCGCCCGCATCTTCATCTCCCTGATGTTTGGCGTGCTCTGCGGATCCATCTTCACCGTCTTCTGGTTCCTCGGCGACTCCCGCCGCATGCGCGAACTGCGCAGCGAAGAGTTCAAAGAACGCGCCCGCCGCCTCGAATACGAACAGGAACAGGAACGCCGCCTCGCCGCACAGGATGAACGCACCCGCATCGCCCGTGAAATGCACGATATTGTGGCGCACTCGCTCTCCAGCATTATTTCCCAGGCAGACGGGGCACGCTACGCCGCCGCGAGCGCCCGCACCGCACGCACCGCCCGCGCCCAGCAAACACAACAGGCACAGCAGGCAGAGCAGCAAACTGAACAGGCTGAGCAGTCCGGTCAGGCTCAGCAGAGCGAACCGGATATTGCCGAGCAGACCCTAGAACTCATCGCAGACACGGCACGCGACTCCCTCACGCAGATGCGTTCCCTGCTCGGGCTACTCCGCACGGACGAGGCGACCGCCTACGCGCCCGTGCCCACCCTCAACGATGTGCCCGCCCTCGTGGAGCAGAGCCGCCGCGCCGGGCTACCCGTCACCTTCACCGGAATCACCGGCACCATGGCGCGCACCCTACCGCAGGGCGCAGAACTCGCGGCGTACCGCACCGTGCAGGAGGCGCTCACCAACGCGCTCAAGCACTCCCCCGGCGCGGCAACCACCGTCACCATTCACTGGGGCGAGGACGGTCTGCAGTTGTGGGTTCAGAACGGCCCGGTTTCCTCTGCCACAGCTCAGCACATTGCCCGCCCTGTACCCGGTAGCGGCAACGGTCTGCGCGGCATGAGCGAGCGCATCGCCCTCTACCACGGCACCCTCACCTACGGCCTGCAGCCTGACGGCGGCTGGCTCGTTGAGGCGGCGCTGCCCTACCGCGACCTCTAATACCGGTGCCCTCTACTACCTCGTGATCTAGGATTGAAACTATGTACTCTTCTGCACCACAGACCACCCAGCCGATCCGCGTGATGCTCGTTGACGACCAGCGCCTAGTGCGCGGCGGCTTGAGCATGCTCGTCAACTCCCAGCCGGACCTGCAGGTCGTCATGGAAGCTGATGACGGCCTGGCGGCGATTGACGTTTTTGACCGCATGGTCTCTGAGGGGCAGGCGCCGCAGGTCATCCTCATGGATGTGCGCATGCCGCACTGCGACGGCCTGGAGGCGGCGCGCCGTATTCTGGAGCGTGACGGCGAGCGTGAAGTTTCCGAGGATGAGCGGGTGCGCATTATCATGCTCACGACCTTCGACATTGACGAGTACGTGTATTCTGCGGTGCGTGCGGGTGCGAGCGGGTTCTTGTTGAAGGACACCCCGCCGGAGCAGCTGCTGGAGGCGATTCGTACGGTGCACCGCGGCGATGCGGTGATTGCGCCATCTGCGACTCGCCGACTGTTGGAGCACATGATTCCGGTGCTGGACTCCCCCGCACCTGCCGCTCCTGTTGTTCCTGCCGCCGAGTCTGTTCCTGCTACTCCCCCGGCTGCTGGTTCTGAGCTTCCGAAGGCAACGTTTATTCCGGCTGAGCATGCAAGCTTTGAGACTGTGCAGGGTTATCCGCATCGTGAGTTGATTGAGCAGTTGTCGCCGCGTGAGTTTGAGGTGCTGGGTTTGATTGCGCGCGGCTTGTCGAATGCGGAGATTACGCGGGAGCTGGTGCTTTCGGAGGCGACGGTGAAGACGCATGTGTCGCATGTGTTGGCGAAGTTGGGTGCGCGTGATCGTGTGCAGGCGGTCATTATGGCGTATGAGGCGGGTATCGCCCACTAGCGCTCCCTTATATAAGGGCACAGTGAAGCCCCGGCGGGCGCCTCCTTTTCGAGGCACCCTCCGGGGCTCTTTAGTTAAGTGGTTTCTTGTATCTCGTCGATGATTCGTTCAAAGTCGCTCATCAGCTCAGGCAACTTCTTATAGCGGCAACTCCACCATGTCCGGTTCTGCCTCCGCATAGATGCGGGGGCGCAACCGGGTGACCATATCAACGCTACGGCCGGTCAGCTGTTCAATGCGGTGCTGAGCGTCGACCATCTGCATGAACTCGTCAAAAGGGGCTATCCCCGGCATCTGCACCAGAAAATCCAGGTCGCTGGTTTCGGTCAGCTCACCGCGGGCGGCGCTGCCGAAGAGTCGGGCACGGCGCACATCAGCGTCACGGAGGATCTGAAGAACCTCCGCTTCATGGGGTAGCGTGTACCCGCGACGCAGATTGGGGTGGCTAGTGCTCATACACCCATCATACGCGCAAAGCCATGCTACAGGTCAGCTCCAAGAATCTGAGAGCACAAGCACAGCAGACTAGAGGACGCAACAGAATAAAGGACACAGCGAAGCCCCGGCGGGCGCCTCCTGTGAACTGCCTCCCGTTTCTTGGACAACAAAA